>NZ_JBQHXR010000001.1:0-812484 GCF_052063365.1 Blautia sp. HCP3S3_G3
CCATTCGAAAGAAGTAAGACCCCTTGAAGACGACGAGGTAGATAGGGCAGGGGTGGAAGTACGGTAACGTATGGAGCTGACTGCTACTAATCGGTCGAGGGCTTGTCCAAAAGCAAGGTTAAGAGATTTTCAGGGAAATGTCAGACATGTATGTAGTTTTGAAGATGCAAGGAAAGAAAACAGCTGGAGACAGCTGTTATTTTTTTGCCTAAAAAGGAACGTGTATCGCATTTTTCTGTCATATAATAAAAAGCTCATCAGGCAGGAATTTTTGTGAAAATTTTGTTTAGATACAGATTTATGTACGATATCTGTTATTTTTTATGTAAAATCAGATCATAAAAGAATCAAAAAGTCAAGATTGTGTTATTATTATACAAAATGGTGCAAGAGCTTTCTTATGAAAACAGTTATAATGCTTTTATAACAGTTCGATGCATTTCGTATTTTATCTGCGGAACTGTTAAAAATCTGAAAGATAGAAAGGATAAAAGTAATGGAAAAAAACTGGTGGAAAGAAGCGGTTGTTTATCAGATTTATCCCAGAAGTTTTATGGACAGCAACGGGGATGGAATCGGTGATCTGAAAGGAATTACATCTAAGCTGGACTATCTGAAAGAGCTTGGAATCGATGTAATCTGGCTGTCACCGGTATATCAGTCTCCGAATGATGACAATGGATATGATATCAGTGATTATCAGGCAATCATGAAAGAGTTCGGAACCATGGAAGATTTCGATGAGATGCTGACGGAAGCACATAAACGCGGATTGAAAATTGTGATGGATCTTGTTGTAAACCATACTTCCGATGAGCATAGATGGTTTGTGGAGAGCCGTAAAGCCGAAGAAAATCCATATCACGATTACTATATTTGGAGAGAGGGCAAAGAGGGAAATCAGCCGCCAAACAACTGGGGTTCCTGCTTCGGAGGTCCTGCCTGGGAATACGATGAAAACAGAGGAATGTATTATCTGCACCTGTTTTCCAAGAAGCAGCCGGATCTGAACTGGGACAACCCTGTGGTGCGTCAGGAAGTGTTTGATATGATGACCTGGTGGTGTGAAAAGGGAATTGACGGTTTCCGTATGGATGTCATCAGCATGATTTCCAAAACAAAAGAAATGCCGGATGGGGAAGTAAAGGAATTGTATGGTGATTTTGGCCCTTATTGTATCCATGGACCGAATGTACATAAATATCTGAAGGAAATGAACGAAAAAGTTCTTTCCAAATATGATCTGATGACAGTCGGAGAAACTGCCGGAGTAACGATTGATCAGGCGAAGCTTTATGCCGGAGAGGATTCTCACGAGCTGAATATGGTATTTCAGTTTGAACATGTGGATGCGCATGGCAAATATGGAAAATGGACGGATGAAATTATGCCGCTTCCAAAGCTGAAACAGATTCTGACAAAATGGCAGACAGAACTTTATGGAAAAGCATGGAACAGTCTTTTCTGGGATAATCATGATCAGCCGCGTGTTGTGTCCCGTTTTGGGAATGACAGTGCACAGTATCGGGAATGTTCTGCAAAAATGCTTGCTACCTGTCTTCATATGATGCAGGGAACACCTTATGTTTATCAGGGTGAAGAGCTTGGAATGACCAATTATCCATTTGAATCACCGGCAGATTTTTGTGATATTGAAAGTGTGAATGCTTATAAGGAATGGTGTGAGAGCGGAATTGTCAGTCATGAGGAATTCTGGCCATGTATTACGCTTGTCAGCAGAGATAATGCCCGTACACCGGTTCAGTGGGACGATACAGCCAATGCCGGATTTACCACAGGAAAACCATGGATTCATGTAAATCCAAATTACAAAGATATCAATGCAAAAGCCGAGCTGGCAGATGAAAACTCTGTTTTCCATTATTATCAGAAACTGATCGCACTGCGTAAACAGTATCCTCTGATCGTTTATGGAAAATATGAACTGCTTCTTCCGGATGATGAAAATCTTTTTGTTTACACAAGAGAACTTGATGGTGAGAAACTGCTTACGGTATGTAATTTCACTGCTTCAGAACAGGAATTTGTACTTCCTGAAGAATTCCGTAATGCAACATGTCTGATTTCCAATATGGATCATTCTTATGAAAAAGAGAATATGACACTCAAACCATATGAAGCTTTTGTGCTTTATCGCTAAGATTCGCAGATGTTCAAAAATATTTCGGATGGAAGCTGCGGATCCGTAATAAATGTATGAAGAGGTTGCAGAATCAGATAATTGAACAACAAAAAACAGCTGCTGTAAAGCAGCTGTTTTCTAAATAATAAAAATAAAAAGCAGGGGATGAGAGAATCGAACTCCCACCAAAGGTTTTGGAGACCCCTATCATACCATTTGACCAATCCCCTATGTTCTGTTGCAATTATACATGCAATAGATGCATTTGTCAAGCAAAAGACTTGCAGAAATCACAGATAAATTCCGGACAGAGTTGTTGTGAACAGCAGCCAGACAGATTCCTGCAGGAAAGTAAAGCGGAGATGGAGAGATTTGAACTCTCGCGCCGGTTACCCGACCTACCGCATTTCGAGTGCGGACCCTTCAGCCACTTGGGTACATCTCCGTATACGAATATTTCCGAAAAATATCCGACATGATTCATTATATCTTCTGACAGTCAAAAGGTCAATTCTTTTTTTACTTATTGACGAAAAAAGAATACTGTAATATCATAAAGTAATGACATGAGTGCAAAGAGGAGAGAATTATGAAAGATAAAAAGACAGCGATTTTGAAAGCTGTGGAGGAATTGACCGATCATTATCGCAGAGAGGATCTGTTTTTGCCGATAAACGGAAGACAGCTTCCTAATCGCGCAGTGGTGATCGATATCGTGAAAGAACTTCGTCCGGTAGTGTTTCCGGGCTATTTTGGAATAGATTCCAGTGCTGAAATGTTTCCGGAATACTATGTGGGTTCCAGACTGAACAGTCTGTATGACCGGTTGAAGGAACAGATCGAAATTGCATTTCTTTATGAGAATCCGGAAGGAGATACCGAAGAAATTTCGAGACATGCAGAAGAGGTTTGTGCCGGCTTTTTTGAGAAACTGCCAGAGGTGCAGAATATGCTTCTGAAGGATGTTCAGGCCGGATTTGACGGGGACCCTGCAGCCAAAGGCAAAGAGGAGATTATTGTATGTTATCCGGGACTGATGGCAATTTATGTATATCGCCTTGCGCATATCCTTTATGTGGAAAAAGTTCCGCATATTCCCAGAATTATGACAGAATATGCACATGGTCGCACAGGAATCGATATCAACCCGGGTGCAGTGATCGGAGAGTATTTTTTCATTGACCATGGAACCGGCGTCGTAATCGGTGAGACTACGGAAATCGGCAATAATGTGAAATTATATCAGGGTGTGACTCTGGGAGCACTTTCCACCAGACAGGGACAGCAGCTTGCAAATGTCAAACGTCATCCGACGATTGGTGATAATGTAACGATTTATTCCAACTCTACGGTTCTCGGAGGAGAAACGGTAATTGGGGAAAATACGATTATTGGTGGTAATACATTTATTACAGAATCAATTCCTGCCAATACCAAAGTCAGTGCCAAGAGTCCGGAACTGGTAATCAAGAAGCCGAGAAACAGTGTTTCAGCATCCAATGTCTGGGATTGGGAAAACTGAAAAATAAAAAATTCAAAAAAAATAAAAAAATTTCAAAAATACTGTTGACAAACAGAAAGAAATAGGATATACTTCATATCGTTGTAGCGAACAGCACAGAAACAACAAAGCTCACAGCGATATGCGGGTGTAGTTCAATGGTAGAACACCAGCCTTCCAAGCTGGATACGTGGGTTCGATTCCCATCACCCGCTCTTATGCGATAGTGGCGTAGTTGGTAACGCGCGACCTTGCCAAGGTCGAGACCGCGGGTTCGAGCCCCGTCTATCGCTCTTAAGACTTCGATGATTCGAAGTCTTTTTTTTATATTACAGGAAAGTGCTCCGCATTTTCCTGTAATATAAAAAAAAGCCCTCCGGGCAGGATTGCCCTGCGGCGGAGGGAAAATATATAGCTGAAGCGGTCCGTTGCAGGCGGCTGATCCTCTAGCCCTTCAGCTGATATGCGACCAGCGCAATATTCCAATAGCCTTCTTTATTCAATTCTCTTTCAAATTCATGGATCTTTTTCAGACAGGCATCCGGAAGTTCAGCAATCTGTAAAGAATCCGAAAAGTTGTCTGTTGATCTGCCTGAAGCCTCTTCCATATCAGATTCCCTCGCTTTCACGGTCAATCTGACCATAGAAGGTGAACAGGTACAACCCGCAAAGCCCTACAAGTCCGTAAATAATCCGGGAAAGCCAGCTCATGCTGCCAAAGAGCAGCGAAACCAGGTTCAGATTAAAAAATCCGATCAGCCCCCAGTTGATTGCGCCAATCAGAGCCACTGTCAGTGAAAAATACTGTAAAAATCTATTTCCCATAAGTCACCATCCTTTCTTGGATATAGTATCTTCAGAAAATAAAAAAGAATGTATGATTTTTTCTGGTAAAATCATACATTCTTTTCAAAAATTAACAGTCGTTCCTATGTCTGGCAGGAAGTCCGGTTATTTTACTTTCAGAATCTGAGATGTAGTCGTTCCGCCGCCGAACGTAAATGCTTCTCCTGCATGCAGGGTAACATCTGATTCATCATTCAGGGAAAATGCCTGACAGACGTTCACGGTATTTCCAGGCTCAATTTCTTCCATATATTTGTCAATGGCGTCTTCCGTGGCTTCAGGAATAGCAGCGGACAGTGCTTCTCCGTTCTGATAAGCCTGAAGATTGACATCGACCATGGCACTGGATGGTGAGGTACTGTTGTTGGTATAATCATAATATACCAGCAGACAGGGAATGCCCGCAAAATCAGTGGAAATCGTATGCTTGGTGTAATGAATGGTGAATTTTTCATTGGTCATATCAATGGAATCAGATGAAGCTGTCGGAGTATCACTGACGGAAGTATTGGAATCCTCCTCGAGACCGATAAGTTCATGATTGATTTCATCCTGTACATTTTTAAAATTCGCTGACATAATTTTGACTGTTTCATCATCAAGAGAAACAATTTTCCATCCTTTGTTTGTTTTGATGACAGGGTAGGTGACATCGGCTTCTGTAAATTTATCTTCTACGGTTGAAGATTTTTCGTTGAGAATGGAAGCCAGTTTCTGTTGGGTTTCTTCCTCGGTCAGTTCCGTACCGGAAAAAGCAGTGGAAACAATCTGTCGTAAAAATTCCGTAATGGTCTCTTTGTAGATATCAGATCCGTCAATATATCGGATTCGTACGGTGATACTTGCGGTACCGTTCTGAATGTTAAAAACATTTTTGCGGATTTTATAAGTCATTTTCTGATTGATGCCCTGGAAAAATTCCGTGTATGCATCATCTCTGATATCTGCATCATCAAGAGCAGAAAGGTCATTGCTCTGCAGCTGTGTGCTCATTCCGTCAAAGTCCATTTTCTGCATATCTGCAAGAAAAGTTTCTACGGTTTTTTCCGGCTGCAGGCGAGCCCAGAAATAATAACCGCCTGCTCCGCCAATTGCCAGGATAATAATTGCCAGAAGAAGAATGAACCCGGTGCGGCCTTTTTTCTTCTTTTTTCTCTTTTTGTCAGGTATTTTTTCTTCCCTTGTTTCCTGTGTTGTTGTATCCATAAAACCTCCTCAATTCTGTTTATGTTACTGAGAACGGAAGTAGACAGTAACCTGTTCATACAAAAGCATTATAGCATACGATAGAATTTGTTGACAATGGAAATCGGCAGACATATAATTGAAACATGACTGACCAGCCGGTCGGAATAATGGCAGGAGGATGAAGAGAACGTTATGATATCACGTTATAGTGTTAAGAAACCGTACACGGTAGTAGTTGCGATTGTTCTGGTTCTGATTCTTGGAGCTGTTTCTTTTACAAAAATGAATACAGACCTGCTTCCAAGCATGAATCTGCCATATGCAATTGTTATGACAACCTATCCGGGAGCCAGCCCGGAGACTGTGGAGACTGTGGTTACCAGGCCGATTGAGCAGTCAATGGCGACCGTATCGGATATTGAAAATGTCAGCTCACAGTCCAGAGAAAATGTATCTCTGGTAATACTGGAATTTCAGGGATCTACGAATATGGATTCGGCAACTATCGAGATCCGTGAAAAGCTGGACCAGATCAGCGGATACTGGGAGGATTCCGTAAGCAAACCGATGATTATGAAGCTGAATCCTGACATGATGCCGATCATGGTTGCAGCAGTAGAGATTGACGGTCTGGAATCTACAGAAGTGACGGACTATGTGGAGAAGAAGATCGAAGCTGAGATGGAAAGTGTTGCAGGTGTGGCAAGTGTTTCCACTACAGGGAATATTACAGAGAGCGTGGATGTTCTGATCCGTGAGGATAAAATTACAAGTGCCAATCAAAAGGTCATGAAAGCGATTGATCAGCAGTTTGAGGAAAAGGAAAAAGAACTGGAGGATGCGCAGAAAGAACTGGATGAAGGACTGGAGAAGCTTCAGGAAGGAAAAGATGAACTGGAAGAGGGCAGGACGAAGCTGGAGAGCGGCAAGGATGAGATGGTTCAGGGAATTGCCCAGGGTACTCAGCAGATGATGGAGGCGGAGAATCAGCTTGCCGCGGGAGAAGCTCAGATTCAGGAACAGGAGAAGCTTCTGGAAGAAAAACAGGCAGAGCTGGATTCTGCCCGTACACAGCTTGCAGATGGCAGGACGCAGGCAGAAGATGCACTGAGTCAGCTGGGGTCTGCACAGACGGGCATTCAGACGCTTCAGCAGGCAATCAGCAGACTGGAGCAGCAGGAAGCCGGACTTTCGCAGAACCTGACTGCCATTACGGAGGGAATCAATGGGATTGACCAGCAGCTTGCTGCTTTGGAAATGAATCCGGAAGCGCTGGATTATGAGACAATGAAAGCCAGTCTTCAGGAACAGCGGGCATCTCTGGAGCAGAATCTTTCCGATGTGCAGAATGCGCAGGCAACTCTTTCCGCTCAGAAGGCAGCACTGAATGATCAGCTGAATCAGATTGCATCCTCTGTCGGTAAGGATTCCGCAGATGAGGCTCTGGCTTATATTACGGAACAGACGACCAGTCTGTGGAATACACTGGAAGATCTGAGCACTAAGGAGCAGGCCCTTGCAGAAGGACAGGCGCAGCTGGATTCCGGCAAAGAAACACTGAATGCCTATAAAAAGCAGATCGCTTCAGGAAAACAGCAGCTATCCACAGGTAAGATTGAAATGGATACCAGGAAGCTTCTGGCTTCTATTGATATGAGTGTGGCAGAATCACAGCTTGCATCAGGTTCCACGCAGATAGAAGAGAATGAATCAAAAATGGAGGAAGCGCAGGCACAGCTGGATTCCGGCAAAGAACAGCTGAAGGAGGCAAAGAAAGCAGCAAAAGATCAGACAAATCTGAAAAATCTTATTACCTCCGATCTGGTCAGGGGAATACTGGCAGGAGAGAATTTCTCTATGCCTGCAGGATACATACAGGAAGGAAACAATGAATATCTGGTACGTGTGGGAGATAAGATCGAAGATATTAAGAATCTCGAGGATCTGGTTCTTCTTGATCTGGGGCTGGATGGTCTCGATCCGATTCGGTTGAAAGATATTGCGGATATTACGATATGGGATGACAGTGATGAAGTTTATGCCCGTCTGAACGGCAATCCGGGAGTCATGCTGACTATAGAAAAACAGACAGGTTATTCTACAGGTGATGTGACAGATACGATTCTGGAGAGAATCGATGAGATCGAAGCAGAGAACCCGGACGTTCATTTTTCCGTACTGATGGATCAGGGTGTTTATATTGACCTTGTTGTGGATTCGGTTATGAAGAATATGATTTCCGGTGCGATACTGGCTGTATTGATTCTTCTGCTCTTTTTGAAGGATATCAGACCGACAGTTGTGATTGCCTTTTCCATACCGATCAGTGTTGTTGCCTCGTTTGTTCTGATGTATTTCAGCGGAATTACGCTGAATGTTATTTCCCTTTCCGGACTTGCGCTGGGAATCGGTATGCTGGTGGATAATTCAATCGTAGTTATTGAAAATATCCAGCGTATGCGTCAGAATGGTGTACCTGCCAGAAAAGCTGCTATTGAAGGTGCACAGCAGGTGGCGGGAGCAATTACGGCTTCCACATTGACAACGGTTTGCGTATTTGCCCCGATTGTGTTTACGGAGGGAATCACCCGGCAGCTTTTTGTGGATATGGGACTGACGATTGCCTATTCATTGTTTGCCAGTCTGGTCGTGGCACTGACTCTGGTGCCTATGATGTCATCCGGACTGCTGAAAAAGGCGAAACCGAAGAAATTCCGTATTCTGGATGCAATCCGCAATGCCTATGGAAAAATCCTCGGCGGTGCGCTCAAAGTGAAATTCCTTGTGATTCTGCTTGCAATCGGATTATTTGCAGGAAGCATGACAGCTGCGCTGAAAGCAGGTACGTCTTTTATGCCGGAAATGGAAAGCACGCAGGCAACGATGACGATCACTACAGAAAAAGGGACACCTTTTGCGGAGACAACTGCCTGTGCGGATGAAGTGATTGCAAAGATTGAAGATATTGAGGATATTGAAAGTATCGGAGCAATGGCAGGCGGAGGCGGAGTCTCCAGTATGATGGGAGGCAGTTCTTCCGATACCAATTCCGTCAGCGTTTATCTGCTTTTAAAAGAAGATAAAAAACTTTCCGGAGAGGAACTGGCGGATGAGATTCTTAAGAGAACATCAGATTGTCCATGTGAAGTAAGCGTTTCTACACAGTCCATGGATATGAGCTCCCTTGGCGGAAGCGGTATTCAGGTGAGAATTAAGGGAAAAGAACTGGATGAACTTGCTTCCATTGCGAAAGATATTGCTGCCATTGTGGCAGATACAGAAGGAACACAGAATGTATCAGACGGACAGGAAGATACGGATGCAGAATTCCGTATTTCTGTCAACAAAGCAAAGGCCATGGAATATAAACTGACCGTAGCGCAGGTATATCAGGAAATCCAGGCACGCATTGCGGAGGCATCTTCCGCGACAACACTGTCTGCTGCTGACAAAGACTACAGTGTTTATATCCGTGACGAAAAGGATGAAAAACTTACCAGGGAGGATATTCAGAATCTGAAAATCAAAGTGACGGGAACAGACGGCGAGGAAGAGGAAATTAAAATTTCGGATATTGCGGAATTTACAGATGCGACGGGTCCCCAGACAATCACCCGTGATGCCCAGTCTCGGTATATGACCGTCAGTGCAGAGATTGCCAATGGGTATAATATTGGTCTTGTCAGTGCCGATGTACAGAAAAAACTGGACGATTATGAAATGCCAAATGGATATACGATGGAAATGAAGGGCGAAGATGAAACCATTAATGATGCGATGGGACAGCTGATGCTGATGCTTGTACTGGCTCTTGTATTCATGTATCTGATTATGGTTGCACAGTTCCAGTCTCTGTTGTCTCCGTTTATTATCATGTTTACCATTCCTCTGGCATTTACAGGAGGATTTATGGGACTTTTGGTTACCGGAATGGATGTGAGCGTGATTGCGATGATTGGTTTTATTATGCTGTCAGGTATCATTGTAAATAATGGTATTGTGCTTGTTGACTACACAAATCAGCTGCGCATGGATGGCATGTCTAAGCGGGACGCTCTGATACAGGCAGGAAAGGATCGTTTCCGCCCGATTATCATGACAGCTCTGACTACGATTCTGGGTCTGTCTACGATGGCTGCAGGAATGGGCATGGGAGGCGGTATGGTTCAGCCTATGGCGATTGTTACGATTGGAGGTTTGATCTATGGTACTTTGCTGACTCTGTTTGTGGTACCGTGTATTTATGATATGCTGAACAGGAAAGAATACAAACGGGATGAGATCAGACTGGAGGATACAGACGATGGAGATTGAGAGAAATGAAAAAGTCCTTGCCATGTACCGGGCGGTATGGCAGCTTCTGGATGAAGGCAGAGATCTGCACAAGCTGAAAGTATCCGACATTACAGAATGTGCCGGAATCGGTAAGGGAACAGCTTATGAGTATTTTCGGAGCAAAGAGGAAATTGTGAGCAAGGCAATGCACTATAATTGTCTGCTGCAGTTTCATATGCTCAGAGAGCGTGTTGCAGAGCAGGAAAATTATAAAACAGCTCTGCATATATGTTTCGACTGGCTGTCAGAGACCTGTGACAGCCGGAAACTGATTCTTCAGGTATTGAAGCAGACCGGGGATCTTTCTAAGAAAGCCGGATGTACCTGTGAATCTGAAAAAAAGAATGGGGTATATGCGGTGATGATGGAAATTCTGGTACATCTTGTACAGCTTGGACGCAGAGAAAAATTCGTGCGCAGTGAAATTTCTGATCAAATGGCAACTCTTCAGATATTGTCACAGTTTCTGGGGTTTTTTGTATATCAGACAGCCGTCACATCTCTGAAAAAATCAGAAATTTCAATGACAAAAGAATTTTTGTGTGATAATATAATGAAAAGCCTTGGATGAATGACAAAAGTTTTTTTCATGTTACATCGGGTGAAAGAAAAAGAGTTGCTGTGGAGTGTACAGTGGCAAAAGATATTTCAGGATGAAGAGGATGTGAGCAAATGTACAGAAAATACGAAAGTTATTTCTGCTCAGAAGCAGATGGACTGAGAATTTCGATCATGGCAATGCTTCCCAATGAGAAGCCTTACCGTGGAGTTGTTCAGCTTGTTCATGGTATGAGTGAGAATAAGGAACGATATCTGCCTTTTATGGAGTATCTGGCAGAAAAGGGATATGTAACTGTGATCCATGATCACAGAGGGCATGGCAGAAGTGTACGGAACAAGAGGGATCTTGGGTATATGTATGGAGGCGGTGCAGATGCACTTCTAAAAGATATTGGAACTGTGAACAGCAGAATCCGGGAAACATTTCCGGGACTTCCGCTGATTCTGTTCGGACACAGTATGGGGTCTCTTGCAGTCCGTGCATTTGCGGCAATGCATGATGACTGTATGGATATGCTGATCATATGCGGAACTCCGGAGGAAAATCCGTTCAGACCGCTGGGAGAGCTTATTGCAGGAGCGGAGAAGAAAATCTTCGGCCCGCACCATAAGAGCCATCTGTTGGAATTTATGTCATTTGGAACTTATGTGATTCCGTTCAGAAAGGAAAAAAATAAAAATGCCTGGATCTGTTCGGATCCACAGGTTTATAAAGATTATGCAGAATCGGAACTCTGCGGGTTTACTTTTTCCGATGATGCATATCTTGCATTATTTGGTCTTCTTAAGAGGGCTTATGACATCAGACATTGGAAGTGTACGAATCCGAAACTGCCGGTACTGTTTATCAGTGGTGCAGAAGATCCGTGTATGGGCGGTGTCCGCAAATTTGCATCAGCTGTCAGGAAGATGCGAAGTGCCGGTTATGTGGATGTAAAAGGGAAATTATATCCCCATATGCGTCATGAAATCCTGAATGAAAAAGAGAAGACGACGGTTTATCGTGATATCGTTACCTATATGAGAAAGAAAGGGTTCTGATAGCTGGATTATTTCCTGTATCATAAAAAAGTGTTTTGCATTTGCCTATGATACAAAAGCCCTCCGGGTTTGATGCATACCCATGCGTTGTTTTGCAAATAACTATACCGATCACGCAGGGTGCAGGAGCGAATCCGCATCCTTCGGGAAAGGAGCAGGATATGCACAAAAACGGTGTGATACTTCTGCTGGTTCTTTTGTGCGTGGCATTTCTGGTAAGCTGCGGAAAAAGACAGTCAGCGGAACGGACAGAGCAGAGTGAACTGGTGAGAATTGAGACTGAGGATTGTTTTCCTCAGTCTCAAACATTTTACGGGGGAAAACGTTGACCGTTGGAAGGGATATTGGTATAATGTTACAATCAGGGATGAAAAAAATAGTGAAAATATCCCAGTTTATACAAAGATTATGAAAAACACGGAGGATAGAGAGATGAGAGCCAGCGGAGTTTTGCTGCCGATTTCCAGTATTCCCTCAGAATACGGAATCGGCTGTTTTTCGAAAGAGGCGTACGAGTTTGCAGATCAATTGGTGGAGGCAGGACAGCGATACTGGCAGATTCTGCCATTGGGGCCTACCGGTTACGGGGATTCTCCATATCAGTCCTTTTCTACATTTGCAGGAAATCCCTATTTTATTGATCTGAACGAGTTCGTTGAGAAAGGTCTTTTGACCAGAGCAGAATGTGAGGAGTGCGACTGGGGCGGCAGTGAAAGCTATGTAGATTACGCCAAGATGTATGAATTCCGTTTTAAACTGCTCAGGCTGGCTTTTGAACGATGGGACAGCGAGAATGAAGAAGGTTTTCCAGAGTTTGTGGAAGAAAATACAGACTGGCTGGAAGATTACTGTTTGTATATGGCAATCAAAAATGATCTTGGCGGAATCATCTGGATGGAATGGCCGAAGAGTTTGAAAAACCGCGAACCGGAAGCTCTTCAGGAAGCAGGAGAACGGCTTGCACAGGAAATTCAGTTTTACCGTTTCCAGCAGTTTTTCTTTACTAAACAGTGGAAAGAACTGAAAAATTATGTAAACAAAAAGGGAATCTGTATCATTGGAGATGTTCCGATCTATGTGGCAATTGACAGTGCAGACACATGGGCTGATCCGGAGCTGTTTCAGTTTGACGAAGAAAATATACCGGTTGCGGTAGCCGGATGTCCGCCGGATGCTTTTTCTGCAACAGGACAGCTCTGGGGAAATCCGCTGTACAACTGGGAATACCACAAAAGCACAGGTTATGCATGGTGGATCCGACGTATGGAACATTCCATGAAACGCTATGATGTTGTCCGTATCGATCATTTCCGCGGATTTGATGAATATTATGCGATTCCTTATGGAGATGAGACTGCCGAAAATGGCGAATGGGAGAAAGGTCCCGGAATGGACCTTTTTCATGTGCTGAAAGAGAAGGTAGAGAATCTGAATGTGATTGCAGAGGATCTTGGAATTCTTACAGACAGTGTGATTGAAATGCTGGAGGAGAGCGGATTCCCCGGAATGAAAGTTCTCCAGTTTGCATTTGACGGCTCTGAGAGCAGTACCTATCTTCCGTATCAATATGACAAAAACTGTGTTGTTTATACAGGAACGCACGATAATGAAACGACCAAGGGATGGCTGGAAAATCTTCAGGGACATGATCTTAAATTTGTGAGAGAATACATTTCCTGTTATGAGAATCCTGTGAATGACTGTGTCTGGGCGCTGATCCGTACGGCGATGGCGAGTGTGGCAGAACTTGCGATCATTCCGATTCAGGATTATCTGTGTCTTGGAAATGAAGCAAGGATCAATGCACCGTCGACTCTGGGAGATAACTGGAAATGGAGGATGACCAAGGGACAGATTTCTGAGATCACGCTGTATCATATGAGAGAACTTACCAGAATTTATGGAAGAAATCCACTTTCTACGCTTCCGGAGACAGAAGAGGAGATTTCTGAAGAAATCCAGGAAACAAGTTCTGCTGAAACTGAAGTTTAGGAAACACGCTCTAGGAAAGCTGAGGATAATCTGTATGCGGAAAGAATGCCACACGAAAACATTGTTTTGTGAAAAGAACAGAAGATCCGCAGCGGCGATAGAAAAAAGGAAGGATAAGTTTACATGGAAGAACAGAAAAAAGAGATCGACGATATGGAACAGAATATAGAACCGGAAAAAGAAAGTAAGGAAAAACAGCCGGTGCCTAATCGCAGTTTGATTTTGTGGGTTTGTGCCGGCGGTTATCTTCTTTATACAGGATATACGCTCTGCAAAAATGTTCTGGCTGGAGCAGAAGACAGCAGTTGGGGCTTTTTCGTTGCCGGAGCTGTATTTGTTGTGCTGGGAGCTGTCCTGGTTTTTCTCGCCATTAAAAATTACAATGACAAAGCAAAAGCGGAGAGAGAAGCACAGGAGAAGGCAGAGGCATCCGAAGAAGTTGACGAACAGGAAGAGAAATAATAAAAAAAATAAAAATTATCATTGAAGTTATCACATAAAAGTTTTAAAATGGTAAAAAGATAAATAGATAATAAGAAGTGCGATTGGAGGAAAATTGTTATGGAAAAAAAGAACATTGACTGGGGCAGCCTTGGCTTCGGTTATATGAAGACAGATTATCGCTATGTATCTAATTTTAAAGATGGTGCCTGGGATGAAGGCGGACTGATTACAGATGACACCGTGACTATCAGTGAATGTGCAGGTGTTCTTCAGTATGCCCAGACCGTATTTGAAGGCATGAAAGCATATACTACGGAAGACGGACGCATTGTTACTTTCCGTCCGGACCTGAATGCAGAGCGTATGGAAAACTCCGCAAAGAGACTGGAAATGCCTGTTTTCCCGCAGGATCGTTTTGTTGAGGCTGTTGTACAGACAATTAAAGCCAATGCAGCATATGTACCGCCATACGGTTCCGGAGCAACGTTATATGTACGTCCGTATATGTTCGGTTCCAATCCGGTAATCGGTGTAAAACCGGCAGATGAATATCAGTTCCGCGTATTTACCACTCCGGTAGGACCGTATTTCAAGGGCGGCGTAAAACCGATCACAATCCGTGTTAGTGATTTTGACCGTGCTGCACCTCATGGAACCGGTCATATCAAAGCTGGTCTGAACTATGCCATGAGCTTACATGCAATCGTGGATGCACATAATCAGGGTTATGATGAGAATATGTATCTTGACGCAGCTACCCGTACCAAAGTAGAAGAGACCGGCGGAGCAAACTTCCTGTTTGTAACCAAAGACGGAAAGGTAGTAACACCGAAGTCTGACAGTATTCTTCCGTCCATCACAAGACGTTCTCTGATTTATGTTGCCAAAGAATATCTTGGTCTGGAAGCAGAAGAAAGAGAAGTATATTTTGATGAAGTAAAAGATTTTGCTGAGTGTGGTCTTTGCGGAACTGCAGCAGTTATTTCTCCGGTAGGAAAGATTGTTGACCACGGTAAGGAAATCTGCTTCCCGAGCGGCATGACCGAAATGGGACCGGTGACCAAAAAACTGTATGAAACACTGACCGGCATCCAGATGGGACGCATTGAAGCACCGGAAGGCTGGCTGAAAGTAATCGAATAATTACAGAAGTGAAACGTGTGGCTGACAGCAGGGAAAGATTTCATGCTGTGATCCATGTCAGAAAAATTCACAGAGAAATATACAGAAACACATACAGAAAAACATACATAAGGCTTCTTTCGAAGTACAGAGTCTGATATGGACGGAAGACTTCGGAAGAAGCTTTTCTTATACTACAGGAAAGTGAGAAGCCCTTTCCTGTAGTATAAGAAAGTCCTTCGGGCAGGATTTTTTTTCACATTACAGTAACAACAGTAATATTTTATCGGAAAACTTACAGTCAAAACAGTAGAGCGTGTTTGAAAATTCATTCCCGACATCTGCACGCCCCACTTTGCGGGAAATTTGCCTCGCATTCGGTCAACATAGCCCGCTATGCCTCCCTCATTTGAGTCAAATTTCCCACAAATTGTGACGCACATCTGTCGGAAAGCAATTTTCAAACACGCTCTAGGAATTCGTCAGGAAATGTGGTACAATTTTTATGCAAGTCACCAATAAGGAGGATACCATGAGTTTAGCAGACCATATATTTATTGATATGTGCAAGGATGTCATTGCCAACGGCACCAGCACAGAGGGAGAGAAAGTACGTCCTGTATGGGAAGACGGAACTCCTGCATATACGATTAAGAAATTTGGCGTTGTAAACCGATACGACCTGCGCAGGGAATTTCCGGCGCTGACTCTTCGCAAAACAGCCTTGAAGAGCGCTATGGATGAGATCCTCTGGATCTGGCAGCAGAAATCCAATAACATTCATGATCTTCACAGCCACATCTGGGACAGCTGGGCAGATGAGACAGGCTCGATCGGCAAGGCATACGGTTATCAGATGGGCGTGAAGCATCAGTATAAAGAAGGCATGATGGATCAGGTAGACCGTGTATTATTTGATTTGAAAAACAATCCCTACAGCCGCCGTATTATGACAAACATTTACGTACATCAGGATCTTCATGAGATGAATCTGTATCCGTGTGCGTATTCCATGACATTTAATGTGACGAAGGAACCGGGCAAAGAAAAACTGACGCTGAATGCGATTCTGAATCAGCGTTCGCAGGACATTCTGGCAGCCAATAACTGGAATGTATGTCAGTACTCCATTCTTCTTATGATGTTTGCCCAGTCCTGTGATATGGAAGCCGGTGAGCTGGTGCATGTGATCTCTGACTGTCACATTTATGACCGCCATATTCCGGTGATAAAAGAACTGATTTCCAGAGAACCCTATCCGGCACCAACGGTCAGACTGAATCCGGAAGTGAAGAATTTTTATGATTTTACCACAGATGATCTGATCGTGGAAAATTACCAGACATGGCCGCAGATCAAGAATATTCCCATAGCAATCTGAAACAGAAAGTATTTGAAAAGAACAAAAAGTTTTTTTCAGCATGCTGTATGATAATGAGAGAATAACCTGTAAAAAAGGAGAACATTTTAATGAATATAATTGTAGCTGTAGATAAAAACTGGGCAATCGGCAAGGATAACCGTCTTCTGGTGAGTATTCCTGCGGATATGAAAATGTTCCGTCAGGAAACCACAGGAAAGGTCTGTGTCATGGGACGCAGGACTCTGGAGAGCTTTCCGAACGGTCTTCCGCTGAAAAACAGGACAAATATTGTCCTTACCGGAAATAAAGATTATCATGTAAAAGATGCCATTGTGCTTCATACAGTAGAGGAAGTTCTGGAAGAAATCAAAAAATATCCGTCAGAGGATGTATACTGCATCGGCGGTGACAGTATTTATCAGCAATTTCTTCCCTATTGTGATACCGCACATGTGACAAAAATTGATTTTGCCTATGAGGCTGACCGGTATTTCCCGAATCTTGATGAGATGCCGGAATGGCAGATTACGGCCAGAAGCGGGGAACAGACATACTTTGATCTGGAATACCAGTTTGTGAAATACGAAAGGAAATAAATGAAGCTTTTCATCAGTTTATTAAAACCTCTTTCTTTTCTTCCGGCAATTCTGATGATGTGTCTGATCTATCATTTTTCAGCGCAGACAGGGGAAGTTTCCGGCAATCTGAGTTATAAAGTCAGCTATGAGATCGTGGAGATCAAGAATGAGGTAATGAATACGGGAAAGGGATATGAGGAATTGAGTGCGGAAGCACATCATATTGAATATTATGTGAGAAAAGCTGCTCACATGACCGAATATTTTCTTCTTGCCATCGCGATTTCTTTTCCGTTGTATGTGTACAAAGTCAGAGGCTTCTGGCTGATGCTGCTGGCTGGCATTGTCTGCGTGGGATTTGCAGGAATGGATGAATATCATCAGTCTTTTGTAGCGAACCGGGGACCTTCTCTGAGGGATGTGGGAATTGACAGTATCGGAGCATTTATCGGTATTCTGCTGGTACAGGCATTCTGCTGGTCTACTCTTCACAATCCTGATAAAAAGAGATAAAAACGAAGAAACCGTAGATGATACACGGGAGGAAAACATGGACGATTGGCAGTTTAACGGCCTGGATGATCTGGAAAAAATCGGGGATAAGGTCCAGGATATTATAGAAAAAGCAATAGATTCCCAAAACTATCAGAAACTCAATCAGAATATCACACAGGCAGTGAATCATACGATTCGCCAGTATCAGGAAAATCTTGCAAAGAACCAGAACAGCGGGAATGGTACCAGACGCGCGTCTGAGAGGAGAATTTCTTCCGGACAGGGACAGAGAGCGTCTGAGCGACTGAACAGGCGTCCGGCGCAGCCGGAGTACCAGGTGGCAGAACCATGGGAAGCGAAGCCGGAGCTTTATCGAAGTCTGACAGGACAGAAATTGAAAAACATTCTGTATACCGTATTTGGAGGAATTCTGACGGGAGGAATGACAGTCGGATTTCTGACCGTTTCGCTGTTCCAGCTTGCGATGGGAAGCGCGAATTTTGGTCCGGCAGCTGTCATGTTTGTAGGTGTCTGCACTGGCGGCGGGCTTTTGGGATGTGGCTGCAGCGGACTGGCAAGAATCGGACGTTTCCGGAAATACGTGAAAACTCTGGGCACACATACGTACTGCAATATAGAAGATCTTTCCAGAGTGATACAAAAACCGGTGAAATATGTCCGTAAAGATGTCAAGAAAATGATCAGCAGCGGATGGTTTCTGGAAGGACATGTGGACAGACAGGAAACCTGCCTGATCACGGCAAATGAGACATATCGTCAGTATGAAGAAACCCAGAAACAGCTGGAAATGCGAAAAGCGAAGGAACAGGAACGCCTGGAAGCCCGGAACAGCCGGAAACCGGAGGTTCAGGAAGTTCTGGATAAGGGCAATGAATACCTGAAAAAAATACATGAGAGCAATGATGCGATTCCTGGTGAGGAAATTTCAGCAAAAATATCAAAAATGGAACAGATTGTACAGAGAATCTTCGAACGTGCAGAGGAGCATCCGGAAATTATTCCGGATCTGAAACGCCTGATGAATTATTATCTTCCGATGACGGTGAAGCTTCTGGATGCCTATGAAGATATGGACAGGCAGCCGATACAGGGAGAAACCATCACAAATTCCAAGGCAGAAATCGAAAAAACTCTGGATACGCTGAACGAAGCTTTTGCCAGACTTCTGGACTCTGTTTTTCAGGATACTGCATGGGATGTGTCCAGTGATATATCTGTTCTGAATACCGTACTTGCCCAGGAAGGGCTGACAGGCAATGACTTTGACAAACTGAGGAAAGAAGGAGAAAAACGATGACAGAAGAATTTAAAGATTTTGACGCAGCACCTGTTCTGACGCTGGAACCGGATCTTACCATTGAAGAACCGAAACAGGAAGTGGCTTCTGTAATGGAACCTCAGGCGGATATGGATCCCATTCAGAAAGAGATGGCACAGATGGTACTTTCCCCGGAGGAAGTACAGCTGGTAAATGATTTTGCAGGGAAAATCGATATCGAAAATACCAATCAGATCCTGCAGTACGGTGCCGGAACACAGAAAAAAATGGCAGATTTTTCGGATGAAGCGCTGAACAGTGTGAGAACCCAGGATCTTGGTGAAGTGGGAGAGCTTCTTACCAGCGTAGTCAGTGAACTGAAAGGCTTTGACGCAGAGGAAGAAAAAGGGTTGTTTGGCTTCTTTAAAAAACAGTCCAATAAGATTGCCACATTGAAGAACCGTTATGACAAGGCAGAAGCGAATGTGGAAAAAATCACAGATTCGCTCCAGCAGCATCAGCTTCGCCTGATGAAAGATTCTGCTATGCTGGACAGAATGTATCAGCAGAATCTGGCTTATTTCAAAGAGCTGTCCATGTATATTCTGGCAGGTAAGAAGAAACTTGCTGAGGTACGCAGCGGCAAACTTACAGAACTGGAAACAAAGGCCAGACTCAGCGGACTTCCGGAAGATGCACAGGCAGTTAAGGATATGGATGACAAGTGCAACCGGTTTGAGAAGAAGATCCATGATCTGGAACTGACCAGAATGATCTCGCTGCAGACTGCGCCGCAGATTCGTCTGGTTCAGAATAACGATACCCTGATGGTGGAAAAAATCCAGACTACCATTGTGAATACGATTCCGCTGTGGAAAAGTCAGATGGTTCTGGCTCTTGGCATTGCGCACTCTACCGAAGCGGCAGCAGCGCAGCGTCAGGTAAGCGATGTGACGAACGAACTTCTTCGCAAAAATGCCGAAACTCTTCACATGGCATCAGTGGAAACTGCGAAGGAATCCGAAAGAGGAATTGTGGATCTTGATACTCTGAAAAAGACAAATGCAGATCTGATCTCTACACTGGATGATGTACTGAGAATCCAGAAAGAGAGCAGGGAAAAACGCCAGGCTGCAGAGCTGGAAATGGCCCGGATGGAGAATGATCTTAAGAATAAATTACTGGAAATCAGACGCTAAAAGACAGGAGAACAACACGGGGCTGCGCAGAGGAAACCAGCTCCGTTTTTCTCTCAAAGGAGGAGCAGATATGTATAGAGACCATACAAAGGTGATACAGATCGGAGACCGGAAAATCGGTGGAGGAAACCCGATCCTTATTCAGTCCATGACGAATACAAAAACAGAAGATGTACAGGCAACCGTAGAACAGATTCTGTCTCTGGAAAGTGCGGGATGCGAGATTATCCGCTGTGCAGTACCGACAATGGAAGCGGCACAGGCTCTTTCTAAGATCAAAAAACAGATCCATATTCCTCTGGTTGCGGATATTCATTTTGATTATCGTCTGGCAATTGCCGCTATGGAAAACGGGGCGGATAAGATCCGTATCAACCCGGGCAATATTGGAAGTACGGAACGTATCAAAGCAGTGGTAGATGTGGCAAAAGAGCGGAATATTCCCATCCGTGTCGGTGTCAACAGCGGTTCTCTGGAAAAGGAACTGGTGGAAAAATACCATGGTGTGACAGCAGAAGGTATCGTAGAAAGTGCTCTTGATAAAGTGAAAATCATTGAGGATCTTGGATATGATAATCTGGTTATCAGTATTAAATCGTCTGATGTTCTGATGTGTGCAAAAGCGCATGAGATCATTGCACAGAAGACGGATTATCCGCTTCATGTAGGTATCACGGAAGCCGGTACGCTGTATTCCGGCAACATCAAATCTGCTATTGGACTTGGAATTATCCTGAATCAGGGAATCGGGGACACCATTCGTGTGTCTCTTACAGGAGCACCTCTGGAAGAAATTAAGTCAGCGAAACGGATTCTTAAGACACTCGGACTGCGCAAAGGCGGTGTGGAAGTGGTTTCCTGTCCTACCTGCGGCCGTACCCAGATTGATCTGATCGGTCTTGCCAATCAGGTAGAAGATATGGTTCAGGACATTCCTCTGGATATCAAAGTGGCAGTGATGGGATGTGTCGTAAACGGGCCTGGTGAGGCGAAGGAAGCAGACATTGGAATTGCCGGCGGTGTGGGAGTCGGTCTTCTGATCAAGGGCGGCGAAATCGTCAGGAAAGTACCGGAAGATCAGCTTTTGAATACGCTTCGTGAAGAACTGCTCCATTGGGGAGAATGATTGTTTCAGAAAAGCAAAAAGAGGATTTGAATGGAAAAAGAATTTTTTGATGTATTTCCCAATTTAAAACTGAAGGAAGAACTGACAGAATGGCTGGAAATGGTATATGTGACCCGGGTTTCCTGTAATTCTGAAAAAACCAGGATATGGGTCTATATCAAAAGTGACCGCTGGATACACAAAAAACACATCATAGCACTGGAAAACCAGATTGAACGTCAGTGTTTTGCGGGGCTGAATGTCAGTGTAACAGTGATTGAAAGATTCTATCTGTCCAGACAGTATACACCGGAAAATTTTCTGGATGTTTACCGGTCCAGCATGGAACTGGAACTGCGCAATTACAATATGCTGGAGTACAATCTGTTTAAGCGTGCAAAAATTTCCTTTCCGGAAGAACATGTGATGGAAGTTGTGCTGCCGGATTCTGTGATCGCGAGAGAAAAGAGTGAGATTCTTGTGGAATATTTCCACAAGGTCTTCTGTCATCGCTGCGGAATGGATCTGAAGATTCAGCTGGAATTTGCGCAGCAGGAAGAAAGCCAGTATCGCAAAAACGCGGCGCTTCAGATTCGTCAGGAAGTAGCGAATGTCCTGAAACATGCAAAAATCGCGGCAGACACAAATACTTCAGAGGCACAGGAAGAAGGAAACTCCGGGAAGAAGCAGGATTCCTCAGGAAAAGAGAAAAAACCGGATCAGAAACAGGAACAGAAAACAAATAAAGCATCCGGCGGCGGTCAGAAACCATTTGAAAAAAGTGGCCAGAAAGGTGATTTCCGGGGAGGTTACCGCAAGGATCCCAATCCGGATGTGATTTATGGAAGAGATTTTGAGGGAGATGCCATTCCTCTGGAGAATATCACCGGAGAGATGGGAGAAGTCATTATCCGCTGCCAGGTCATGGATGTAGAAGCACGTGAGATCAGAAATGAAAAAACCATTCTGATCTTTCCGGTAACGGATTTTACTGACAGCATTACGGTAAAAATGTTCCTTCGCAATGAACAGGTTCCTGAGGTGAAAGAACATATAAAAAAAGGCGCTTTCCTGAAACTCAGAGGAGTAACGACCATAGACCGTTTTGACAGTGAACTGACCATTGGTTCCATAGCAGGAATCAAGAAAATTGCCAGTTTTGCCAGTGCGAGAATGGATACCAGTCCCCAGAAGAGAGTGGAGTTACACTGTCATACCAAGATGAGTGATATGGATGGAGTAACTGACGCGAAAGCACTTGTCAAACGTGCGTACGAATGGGGTCATAAAGCCATTGCCATTACGGATCATGGTGTTGTGCAGTCGTTCCCGGAGGCAAATCACTGCTTCGATGCATGGGGCGGTTGTGTGCCGAAAGATTCGGATTTTAAAGTGCTTTATGGCATGGAAGCATATCTGGTGGATGATGAAAAAGGTATGGTGACCAATGGAAAGGGACAGCGTCTGGACGGAAACTTTGTAGTTTTCGACATTGAGACCACCGGTTTTTCCCCATTGACGTGCAAAATCATCGAAATCGGAGCCGTCCGTGTGGAAAACGGAGAGATTACCGACCGTTTTTCCACTTTTGTAAACCCGAAAGTGCCGATTCCCTTCCGGATCGAGCAGCTTACCAGCATTAATGACGGTATGGTCATGAATGCACCCACAATTGAAGAGGTTCTTCCGGAGTTCCTGAAGTTCTGTGAAGGCGCTGTTATGGTGGCTCATAATGCGGATTTTGACATGAGCTTTATCATTGAAAACTGCCATCGTATGGGGATTGCGGATGACTTCACTTATGTGGATACCGTTGGCATGGCACGGTTTCTGCTTCCGGCGCTGAACCGTTTTAAACTGGATACGGTAGCGAAGGCAGTAGGGGTGAATCTGCAGCATCATCACCGGGCTGTGGATGATGCGGAATGTACGGCACATATTTTTGTAAAATTTGTGGAAATGCTTTCTGAGCGGGAGATTTATGATGTGGATGTTCTCAATTCCCAGGGTGCCGTTTCCATCAATACCATCAAGAAATTGCCGACATATCATGCCATTATTCTGGTAAAGAATGAGACCGGGCGGGTAAATTTATATAAACTGGTCAGCCAGTCGCATCTGACGTATTATCACAGGCGTCCCCGTGTTCCCAAGAGCCTGTTTAAGAAGCTCAAAGACGGTCTGATCATCGGAAGTGCCTGTGAGGCGGGAGAATTGTATCAGGCACTTTTGAGAAGCGCACCGGAGCAGGAAATCGCGCGGCTTGTTAATTTCTATGATTATCTGGAGATTCAGCCGCTTGGAAACAACCATTTCATGATTGCGGATGAAAAAAATGATATGGTGAATTCCGACGAAGACCTGAAAGAACTGAACAGAAAGATCGTGAAGCTGGGAGAACAGTTCAAAAAACCTGTGGTAGCTACCTGTGATGTGCATTTTATGGATCCGCAGGATGAGGTTTACAGACGAATCATCATGGCTGGAAACGGCTTCTCTGATGCGGACAATCAGGCGCCTCTTTATCTCCGCACCACAGAAGAGATGCTGGAGGAATTTGCTTATCTTGGAAGTGAAAAGGCAGAAGAAGTGGTCATTACCAATACGAATAAAATTGCGGATATGATCGAAAAAATATCTCCGATCCATCCGGATAAATTCCCTCCGGTCATTGAGAATTCCGATCAGGATCTGAAGGATATCTGCTTCAGAAAGGCTCACGAAATGTATGGAGATCCCCTTCCGAAAATCGTGGAAGACCGTCTGGACAGAGAGTTGAATTCTATTATTTCCAATGGATATGCCGTAATGTATATCATTGCCCAAAAACTGGTATGGAAGTCCAATGACGATGGATATCTGGTAGGTTCCCGAGGATCTGTTGGTTCCTCTCTGGCTGCCACCATGTCCGGTATTACAGAGGTAAATCCGCTGCCTCCGCACTATATCTGTGATAACTGCAAATACAGTGATTTTGATTCACCGGAAGTGAAGAAATACAGCGGAATGGCCGGGTGTGATATGCCGGATAAGGTCTGTCCGAAGTGCGGAACAAAAATGACAAAAGCCGGTTTTGATATTCCATTTGAGACATTCCTTGGCTTCAAAGGCGATAAGGAACCGGATATTGACCTGAACTTTTCCGGAGAATATCAGGCCAATGCGCATAAATATACAGAAGTAATCTTTGGCAAGGGGCAGACCTTCAAGGCGGGAACGATTGGTACACTTGCGGAGAAGACTGCGTTTGGTTATGTAAAAAACTATTACGAAGAGCGGGGACAGCACAAACGATACTGTGAGATCAACCGGATCGTTGCCGGATGTACCGGTGTCCGGCGTACCACAGGGCAGCACCCCGGAGGAATTATCGTACTTCCCAAAGGGGAGGAAATCGAAAAATTTACGCCGGTACAGCATCCGGCAAATGATGAAACCAGTGACATTATCACTACACATTTTGACTATCATTCCATTGACGGAAACCTTCTGAAGCTGGATATTCTGGGACACGATGATCCCACCATGATCCGTATGCTGGAGGACCTGACAGGGCTCGATGCCAAAGAAGTTCCGCTGGACCAGAAGGATGTGATGTCCTTATTTGCCAGTACAGATGCTCTTGGAATCAAGCCGGAAGATATTGGAGGATGTAAGCTTGGATGCCTGGGTGTGCCGGAATTTGGTACAGATTTCGCTATGCAGATGCTGATCGATACCAAGCCGAAATACTTTTCTGATCTGGTCCGTATTGCGGGTCTGGCTCATGGTACGGATGTGTGGCTGGGCAATGCCCAGACCCTGATCCAGGAGGGAAAAGCAACTATTTCCACGGCAATCTGTACAAGAGATGATATCATGATCTATCTGATCGGTATGGGAGTGGAAAGCAGTCTTGCATTTACCATTATGGAGAGTGTCCGAAAAGGAAAGGGGCTTCGTCCGGAGTGGGAAGCCACTATGGTAGAGCATCATGTTCCGGACTGGTATATCTGGTCCTGCAAAAAAATCAAGTACATGTTCCCGAAAGCTCATGCTGCAGCGTATGTTATGATGGCTTACCGAATAGCGTGGTTCAAGGTCTTTCAGCCGCTGGCTTATTATGCGGCATTTTTCAGTATCCGTGCAACAGCTTTTTCCTACGAAACCATGTGCATGGGACGGGAACGGCTGGATTTTTACCTTGCAGAGCTTCGCAAAAAAGGAGATTCTGCCACAAAAAAAGAGCAGGATACCATCCGCGATATGAGAATTGTGCAGGAGATGTATGCAAGAGGACTGGAATTTATGCCGATCGATCTTTATAAAGCAAAAGCGCACCGTTTTCAGATCATTGACGGAAAACTGATGCCGTCTCTGGACAGTATTGAAGGCCTTGGAGAAAAGGCGGCAGATGCAGTTGTGGAAGCGGCAGCTCAGGGGAAATTTCTTTCCAAGGATGATTTCCGCGAACGTACGAAGGTAAGTAAAACCGTCATTGATCTGATGGATGATCTGAAGCTTTTTGGAGATATTCCGCAGTCTAATCAGATGTCATTGTTTGATTTTACATGATAATAGAGCGAAACGATAATATAATGCGAAGGGGATTTTTATGAAGAAAGAAGAACTGAGATACCTGCAGCGTCTGGCAGAGCTGTATCCTACCATTGGAAAGGCCTCTACGGAGATCATTAATCTCCAGTCTATTCTGAATCTGCCAAAAGGAACAGAACATTTTATGTCTGATCTTCATGGGGAATATGATGCATTTTCCCATGTACTCCGAAATGGTTCCGGAGCAGTGAGAAAGAAAATCGATGATGTGTTCGGGCATACACTGAGCAACAGTGACAAGCGTTCTCTGGCAACTTTGATCTATTATCCAAGAAAGAAAATGGAACTGGTCAAAAAGACAGAAGAAGATATGGGAAACTGGTATAAAATCACGCTTTACCGTCTGATCGAGGTATGCAAAACAACTGCATCCAAGTATACCAGATCCAAAGTGCGCAAGGCGTTGCCGGCGGATTATGCTTATGTGATCGAGGAACTGATCACAGAAAAAGCGGAGGTTCTGGATAAGGAAGCATACTATGATTCCATTGTGGATACCATCATAGAAATCGGCAGGGCGGAGAACTTTATCATTGCTCTGGCGGAACTGATTCAGCGGCTTGTTGTGGATCATCTGCATATTCTTGGAGATATTTTTGACAGGGGTCCGGGCCCACATTTTATTATGGACCGCCTGGCGGAATATCATTCTCTGGACATTCAGTGGGGGAACCATGATGTGGTCTGGATGGGAGCTGCAGCAGGTCAGCTTGCCTGTATTGCGACAGTGATCCGCAACAGTATCCGGTATGACAATCTGGATATTCTGGAGGATGGATACGGAATCAATATGATGCCGCTGGCTACTTTTGCTATGGAAGCTTATCAGAAGGATTCCTGCAGGATGTTTGAGCAGAAAGGGGCCTCTTATTATAATGCTACAGAGGAAGAACTGGGGCGTAAAATGCACAAGGCCATTGCCATTATCCAGTTCAAACTGGAAGGTCAGCTTCTTAGAAAACATAAGGAATTTCAGATGGAAGACAGATGCCTTCTCCATCGGATCGACCCGGAAAAAGGTACGATTACCATGCCGGATGGAAAGGAATATGAACTTTTGGATACCAGTTTTCCTACTGTGGACTGGAAGAATCCCTATGAGCTCACAGAAGGTGAGAAGGATGTGATGGAGCGGCTTTCTTCTGCGTTCCGCAACTGTGAAAAGCTTCAGAATCATATGCGGCTTTTGCTGGATAAGGGTGGCCTTTACAAGACCTATAACGGGAATCTTCTGTTTCATGGAAGCATTCCTCTGAATGAAGACGGAACCTTTAAGGAAGTGCAGATTTATGGGCAAACCTATAAAGGAAAAGCTCTTTATGATGAACTGGAAGCTTATGTGCGAAGAGCATTTTATGCGGTGGATGGTGAGGAACAGCAAAAGGGTCTTGATATTCTCTGGTATATCTGGGCAGGACCGAATTCCCCTTTGTTCGGCAAGGATAAGATGACGACTTTTGAACGGTATTTTATCGCTGATAAGGAAACACATAAAGAAAAGAAAAATGCCTATTACCGCCTGTTGGAGAGAGAGGATGTCGTGAATCGTATGCTTCTGGAATTCGGGCTGGATCCGGAGGAAGGACATATTGTCAACGGTCATGTGCCTGTGCACCAGAGTGACGGAGAAAGTCCGGTCAAATGCAATGGCAAGGTAATCGTAATCGATGGAGGTTTTTCCAAAGCTTACCGCAAAGTGACGGGAATTGCGGGATACACGCTGATCTATAACTCTTATGGAATGACGCTGTGTGCGCATCAGCCTTTTACTTCTGCGGAGGCTGCTGTATTGGAAGAAACGGATATTGAATCGAAACAGGTGGCTGTGCACTACACATCCAGGCGCAGACTGGTGGGAGATACGGACAATGGAAAGGCTCTGAAGGAGAGGATCGGGGAGCTGATACAGCTTCTGGATGCTTACCGCAAGGGTGTGATCAAGGAGAAAAAGTAGCCATCAGGGATACCGGTTACGGTGAGTGGAGTGAACAGTCACACATACAAAAATTGTAAGTTTATAAAAAATTATTTCGCTTTACATATGATAGGGTGTTATATATAATAGGTGCGTGTGATAAAACTGACATATGCAAGTATTTGGATGACAAGGAGACTAAAGAAATGGGTGGAATTTTTGGAGTAGCTTCAAAGTCCAGTTGTGTTTTGGACCTTTTTTTCGGAATTGATTATCATTCTCATCTGGGAACCAGAAGAGGCGGTATGGCTGTTTATGACAGACAGAAAGGCTTTGACCGTTCGATTCATAATATAGAGAATTCACCGTTCAGAACCAAATTTGACAGAGACGTTTCGGAACTCCAGGGAAATCTGGGAATCGGATGTATTTCCGACAATGAGCCGCAGCCTTTGCTGGTACGTTCTCATCTGGGAAACTTCGCAATTACGACAGTAGGCAAGATTAATAATGCAGATGAACTGATCGCGCATTCCTTCCAGAATGGATGTACACATTTTCTGGAAATGAGCGGAGGAAGCGTCAATCCGACAGAACTGGTTGCCTCTCTGATCAATCAGAAACCGACACTTGTAGATGGAATCCGTTATGCGCAGGAGATGATCGACGGATCCATGACGATGCTGATTCTTACTCCGACCGGGATTTATGCGGCCCGTGACCGCCTTGGAAGAACTCCTCTGATCGTGGGCAAAAAAGACGATGCATGCTGTGTTTCTTTTGAAAGCCATGCCTATATCAATCTGGGATATGAAGATTATAAAGAACTGGGCCCCGGAGAGATTATGTTTGTGACTCCGGAAGGTGCAGAAACCTTGCAGAAACCAGGGAAAGAGATGCGTATCTGTTCTTTCCTGTGGGTATATTACGGTTATCCGACATCCACCTATGAAGGGGTAAATGTAGAAGAGATGCGTTATAAATGCGGAGATATGCTTGCAGAGAGAGATTTCGGAGAAGTGAAGCCGGATATTGTAGCCGGTGTTCCGGATTCCGGTATCGCCCATGCAATCGGCTATGCCAATCGTTCCGGTGTTCCATTTGCCCGTCCATTTATCAAATATACCCCTACCTGGCCGCGTTCTTTTATGCCGACACAGCAGAGCCAGCGTAATCTGATCGCCAGAATGAAGCTGATTCCGGTGCATAAGCTGATTAAGGATAAGAGTCTTCTGATGATCGATGATTCTATTGTACGTGGTACACAGCTTCGTGAAACGACAGAATTCCTGTATCACAATGGTGCGAAAGAAGTGCATATCCGTCCGGCCTGCCCGCCGCTTCTTTACGGATGCAAATACCTGAATTTCTCCCGTTCCAAATCCGAAATGGATCTGATCACAAGAAGAGTGATCGCAAAAAGAGAAGGGGAGAATGTGGATGATAAGGTGCTGGCAGATTATGCAAATCCGGATTCCACCAATTACAAGGAAATGCTGGAAGAAATCCGCAAAGAGCTGAATTTTACCACTCTGAAATATCACAGGTTGGATGACCTGACTGCATCCATTGGTATTGAGCCGTGTAAGCTCTGCACATACTGCTGGAGCGGTAAAGAATAAAAATAATAGACTCAGGATTATACGGACATAAAAAAGGGAACTGCTTGTAGTGATGCAGTTCCCTTTTTGGCAGCAAGGAAATTATCGGAGCATTTCTTTTTTATTGGTACGTCCTACCAGATAATCAATACTGGTGTCGTAATAATCTGCGAGCCGAATGAGCATTTCGACGGGAATACCTCGTGTTCCTGTTTCATAATGGGAATAGGAACGCTGGCTGATGTGGAGAATTTCACTGATCTGTTTCTGAGAAAGGTCAGAATCTACGCGCAGGTCCTCAATTCTCTGAAATTTCATAGGATGTGCCTCCTTTTTTCACAAAGTATAGGTCAGAACGAAATGCACTATTGCGAATTGGAGCAAAATGGGCTATACTAAAAATGAGCGTTTTCTTAGA
This sequence comes from Blautia sp. HCP3S3_G3, assembly GCF_052063365.1. Lineage (NCBI taxonomy): Bacteria > Bacillati > Bacillota > Clostridia > Lachnospirales > Lachnospiraceae > Blautia > Blautia sp. HCP3S3_G3. Next base: position 29,723 of record NZ_JBQHXR010000001.1, read on the forward strand.
GAACCGTAGAGTGTGAACGGTTCCTTATCTTACTTTTCTTATTTTTTCCAGAAAAACAAAAAATATTACAGAGACAAAAAGCCGGATGATCGGGGTATGGCATTTTTGCGGAAAGGAGCAGAAATGTTTGCCAGTGTATTAACTGCGTCTATTTTGGGGATTGAAGTGTGTCCCATTCAGGTGGAGGCGGATGTGAGTGACGGACTTCCTTCTTTTACTATGGTAGGTTTTCCTTCTGCACAGGTGAAGGAAGCACAGGACCGGGTGCGAACGGCATTTAAAAATAATGGAATCGCACTGCCTCCCAAGAGAATCACAGTCAATTTTGCTCCGGCTGATATCAAGAAAGAGGGAGCCGGATTTGACATGCCGGTGGCAGCTGCATTATTGGCGGCAGCAGATATCCTTCAGCCGGAATTGCTGCATGGAATTATGATGGCTGGGGAAATCAGTCTGAACGGGGAAATTCATCCTATTTCCGGCATCCTGCCCATGGTGATCAAAGCACAGGAAGAGGGATGCAGATTTTGTATGGTGCCCTATGGAAATCTGAAAGAAGGAAGACTGATCCGGAATATTCCGGTGATTGGTGTGAAAAATCTGAGAGAAATGATTGCATATCTGCGGGAACCGGAGAAATTTCACGACGATGGGACAGAGGAAGAAACAGAGGAAACTGCGGAAATGGTGGATTTTTTGGATATCCGGGGACAGGAGAGTGTACGGAGGGCTGTAGAGATCGCAGTAAGCGGATTTCATAACATTCTTCTGATCGGACCGCCCGGTGCCGGCAAAACCATGATTGCCCGACGGATTCCCACGATAATGCCGGATCTGACATTTGAAGAGGGACTGGAGCTGACAAGGATTTACAGTATTGCCGGATTATTGTCTGCAGAGCATCCGTTCATCCGGAAACGGCCTTTTCGAAGTCCTCACCACACCAGTTCCCCGCTGGCTCTGGCAGGAGGAGGCAAGAATCCTAAACCTGGGGAAGTCACGCTGGCTCACAGGGGAGTTCTGTTTCTGGATGAGATGCCGGAGTTTGCCAGACGGAGCCTGGAAATATTGAGGCAGCCTCTGGAAGATAAATGCATCCGGATTTCCAGGGTGTATGGAACCTATGAATTTCCTGCAAATTTTATTCTCTGTGCTGCGATGAATCCCTGTCCCTGCGGTCATTATCCGGATATGAATCTCTGCAGGTGTACGGCGGGACAGGTCGTTCATTACCTGGGAAAAATCAGTCAGCCGCTTCTGGACCGCATCGATTTGTGTGCTGATGTTCCGTCTGTCAGTTTTGAACAGCTGAATGGCACAGGAAGCGGAGAAAGTTCAGAAGAGATTCGAAGACGAGTGGAAAGAGTACAGAAAATTCAGCAGGAACGTTACAGAGGGGAGTATTTTCGATTCAATGGAGAACTGAAGGGAAACCAGATCGCCAAATATTGTGTTGTGGATGCTGCCGGGCGCGAGCTCCTTCAGAAAGCGTTTGACCGGATCACATTGAGCGCCAGATCCTATCACCGGATTTTAAAGGTGGCCCGTACCATTGCGGATATGGATGGAAAAGAGATCATTGAGAGTCAGCATATCGGCGAAGCGCTTACCTACCGGGCTTTTGATAAGAAATACTGGAACTGATACAGAAAAATATGGTTATAAACAACCGTTACAGGAGGTATTCTATATGGAAGAAAAAGTTTCTGATATCATCCGGTGTATTGATTATTACAGTGAGGAATATCCCGAAAAACTCCGGCTTTATCCGGATATGCCGCAGAAACTGTATGTAAGAGGCAGGCTTCCGGACGCGGGAAAACCATCCGTTGCCATTGTGGGAGCCAGGATGTGCAGCGCATATGGAAGAATGCAGGCATTCCGGTTTGCCAGAGAACTGAGCGCAGCAGGGGTGCAGGTCATCAGCGGGATGGCTTACGGGATTGATTCAGAAGGACACAAAGGGGCGCTGGAAGGAGGAAGTCCCACTTTTGCAGTGCTGGGAAATGGGGTGGATATCTGTTACCCTGCCGGGAATCGTTCTCTTTATGACCGCATTTTGAGGAAGGACGGAGGAATTCTCAGCGAATATTCTCCGGGGACAACTGCACGGAATTATTATTTTCCCGCGCGGAACAGGATTATCAGTGCACTTTCGGATCTGGTGCTGGTAGTGGAGGCGAAAGAGAAAAGCGGTTCGCTGATTACTGCAAATCATGCTCTGGAACAGGGAAAAGCAGTGTTTGCTGTTCCGGGACCGGTGACAGAAGAGCTGAGCAGAGGCTGCCACAAGCTGATCTATGACGGAGCCGGAATCGCCTATTCCCCGGAAATACTGTTGGAAGAATGTGGGATTTTGCCATCCGGAAGGAACAAATCAAAGGAAAAAAAACACTTAGGACTTGCAACCGACCTGAATTTGGTGTATAGTTGTCTCGATTTACGACCAAAAAGCCCGGACGAATTTATCCGGGAAACAGGTCTTCCTCCGGGAAAAGTGAGCAGTCTTTTGCTGGAGCTGGAGCTTATGGGGCTTGCCCGGGAAGAAGGCAGGCATCATTATGTGAGACAGGATTGCGCTGACAGTTCCTGAGGTGCATGACTGTCCATAAGGATTTAGAAACTAGGAGTGGTAATATGGCAAAATATCTGGTGATTGTGGAATCACCTGCAAAGGTAAAAACCATAAAAAAATTTCTTGGAAGCAATTATGACGTGCAGGCATCCAACGGCCATGTTCGTGATTTTCCCAAAAGCCAGTTTGGAATCGATGTAGAGAATGATTTTGAACCGAAATATATTACGATCCGCGGGAAAGGAGAGCTGCTTGCAAATCTTCGCAAGGCTGCCAAAAAGGCTGATAAAATATATCTTGCAACTGACCCGGACCGTGAAGGAGAAGCAATTTCCTGGCATTTGATGCAGGCTTTGAAGGAACCGCCTGAGAAAATGCACAGAATCACGTTTAATGAGATTACAAAGACGGCGGTAAAGGATTCCATCAAGCAGGCGAGAGGTCTGAATATGGATCTTGTGAATGCACAGCAGGCCAGAAGAATGCTGGACCGAATGGTGGGTTACAGTATCAGCCCTCTTCTCTGGGCGAAGGTGAAACGCGGGTTAAGTGCGGGCCGTGTACAGTCTGTGGCATTGCGTATTATCTGTGACAGAGAGGAAGAAATCAATTCTTTTATTCCGGAAGAATACTGGAGCCTTGAAGGAGAATTTAAGGCAGAGGGTGAGAAGAAGCCGATTCAGGCAAAATTCTTCGGAACAGACAAAAAGCTTCCTATTCATAATAAAGAAGAGATGGACCGTATTCTGAAGGCACTGGAGAATGCGGAGTACGAAGTGACAGAGGTCAAAAAAGGCGAGAGGATTAAAAATGCTCCCACACCTTTTACCACAAGTACACTGCAGCAGGAAGCTGCCAAGACTTTGAATTTTTCCACACAGAAAACCATGCGTCTGGCACAGCAGCTGTATGAAGGAATTGATATCAAGGGCAACGGCACGGTCGGTGTGATCACGTATCTGAGAACCGATTCTACAAGAATTTCAGAGGAAGCAGATCAGGCAGCAAGGACCTATATCGGACAGAATTACGGAGAAAACTATATTTCTACGTCAGAAAAGGCTGCTAAGAAGGGACAGAAAATCCAGGATGCTCATGAAGCAATCCGTCCTACCGATATTTCCAGGACGCCTGCGATGCTGAAAGAGTCTCTTTCCAGAGACCAGTTCCGTCTGTATCAGCTGATCTGGAAACGCTTTGCCGCAAGCCGTATGGCTCCTGCGCGTTATGAGACTACGTCAGTGAAAATCGGTGCAGGGGAATATGCTTTTACCGTTGCAGCATCCAAGGTAGCTTTTGATGGATTTATGTCCGTATATACGCAGGAAGATGATGTGAAAAAAGACAATGTTCTCAGCCAGAGCCTGGAGAAAGGCATGCATCTGGATCTTGTGGAGCTGAAACCTGCTCAGCACTTTACCCAGCCGCCGGCACATTATACGGAGGCTTCTCTTGTTAAAGCGCTGGAAGAGCAGGGAATCGGACGTCCGAGTACGTATGCACCTACGATCACCACGATCATCAGCCGCCGCTATGTGGCGAAGGAACAGAAAAATCTTTATGTGACAGAGCTTGGAGAAGTGGTCAATAATATTATGAAACAGGCTTTTCCAAGTATCGTGGATGTGAATTTTACTGCAATGATGGAAGGGCTTCTGGACTGTGTAGAAGCCGGCACAGTTCAGTGGAAGACGGTTGTGCGTAATTTTTATCCGGATCTGAAAAAAGATGTGGACGAAGCGGAGAAGGAACTGGAAAAAGTTGATATCCAGGATGAAGTGACAGATGTCGTCTGTGACGTCTGCGGCCGGAATATGGTCATCAAGTATGGACCGCACGGACGTTTTCTCGCATGCCCGGGATTTCCGGAATGCCGGAATACGAAACCATATTATGAAAAAATTGGTGTTTCCTGTCCGAAGTGCGGCGGAGAACTGGTTCTCAAGAAAACCCAGAAAGGGCGGAAATATTACGGATGTGAAAATCATCCGGACTGTGATTTTATGTCATGGCAGAAACCGTCAGAGAAGAAATGCCCTGTCTGCGGCAGCTATATGGTCGAAAAGGGAAATAAACTCGTCTGCAGTGAAACTACCTGCGGTTATGTGGAACAGAAACCAAAGCAGGAATGACCAGATCAGGTGCAGTTAAAGCAGAGGAAAATATAAAAAAATAAGTGTGTGAAACAGGACAGTCAGAAAGCTCTTTTGTTGTCCTGTTTTTCATGTTTGTGTATTTTTATTAGAATTTTCTGTATATTAAAAAGAGAGATAGTTTGGAAAAAAATGAGATAACACGAAAAATGGCAAAAATGTCTTGAAATTCCAAAGTAAAACATGTAGTATTAGTTTATCGCTTTATATTAATTTAAAAATTGCAGGTGTAGATTTTATACACCTGCAAAAATAACAAAAAATACGAAAGGAGGACAAAATGAGCGTTCAGTTACTAGACAAAACAAGAAAGATTAACAAGCTTTTACACAACAGCAGTTCCAGTAAGGTTGTATTCAATGACATTTGCCAGGTATTGATGGAAACGTTGAGTTCCAACATTCTGGTATTGAGCAAAAAAGGTAAAGTTTTGGGCGTGAGTTTGTGTCCTGGTGTGGAAGAAATTACAGAGCTGATCGAGGACAGGGTCGGCGGATTTGTGGACGGATTGCTGAATGAGCGATTTTTAGGTGTTCTGTCAACAAAAGAAAATGTAAATCTTCAGACGCTGGGATTTGAACACGTGGCTGAAAATTATCAGGGAATCATCAATCCTATTGATATTGCAGGCGAACGTCTTGGAACCGTATTCATGTATCGCAATGACAAATCATATGACATTGAAGATATTATTGTCAGCGAGTACGGCACCACCGTTGTTGGTCTAGAAATGATGCGTGCAGTACATGAAGAAAATGCTGAAGAAGACAGGAAGCAGCAGGTTGTGAAATCCGCTTTCAATACATTGTCTTTTTCAGAATTGGAAGCAATTATTCATATTTTTGACGAGTTAAATGGCGATGAAGGAATTCTTGTTGCCAGCAAGATTGCAGACAGAGTTGGTATTACTCGATCGGTTATTGTGAATGCACTTCGTAAGTTTGAGAGTGCTGGTGTCATCGAGTCCCGTTCCTCTGGTATGAAGGGTACCTACATTAAGGTATTAAATGAAGTAATCTTCGACGAGCTGGAAGAAATAAAAGCTCAGAGAAATAAAAAGGTATAAATAAAAAATGCTGTCTTCCGCATGAAAGTGACGGAAGGCAGTTTTTCTTTTGCAGAAATATAAAAAATGAGAAAAAAAGAGATTTTATGAGTATAAAAAAGAAAAAGTAATAATATATCATAAATGACAACGATAAAAAGAGTTGCAGAAAAGAAGCGAATTCAATAATATAAGGACAGTGATTAGCACTCGATGGAAATGAGTGCTAGCAAATAGAAACAGATCATTAAGGAGGAACATAGATCATGAAATTAGTACCATTAGGTGACAGAGTCGTATTAAAACAGTTAGAAGCAGAAGAAACAACCAAGTCCGGAATCGTTCTTCCAGGACAGGCAAAGGAAAAACCGCAGCAGGCAGAAGTAATTGCTGTAGGACCTGGCGGAATGGTTGACGGCAAGGAAGTAAAGATGGAAGTAGCCGTGGGAGATAACGTAATCTACTCCAAATATGCAGGAACAGAAGTAAAAATGGATGGCGAAGAATACATCATCGTAAAACAGAATGATATTCTTGCAATCGTGAAATAATGAATGTTATTTATGAAGGAATGTCTGTGTGACAGACGTTTCCGTTTAAATGAATAGAAAACAGGAGGACTGAATTATCATGGCAAAAGAAATTAAATTCGGAGCAGAAGCAAGAGCCGCACTGGAAAGCGGTGTGAACCAGTTAGCAGATACAGTAAGAGTGACACTTGGACCGAAAGGAAGAAACGTTGTTCTTGACAAACCATACGGCGCTCCTCTTATTACCAATGACGGTGTTACCATCGCAAAAGAAATCGAGCTTGCAGACGCATTTGAAAATATGGGCGCACAGCTGATCAAAGAAGTAGCATCCAAGACAAATGATGTAGCAGGTGACGGTACTACAACCGCAACAGTACTTGCGCAGGCAATGGTAAATGAAGGGATGAAGAACCTGGCAGCAGGTGCAAATCCGATCATCTTAAGAAAAGGTATGAAAAAAGCAACGGAAACAGCTGTAGAGGCGATCAAAAACATGAGCCAGAAAATCAGCGGCAAGAAACAGATCGCAAACGTTGCATCTATTTCCGCAAGTGATGAGACCGTTGGACAGCTTGTTGCAGACGCTATGGAAAAAGTTTCCAATGACGGCGTTATCACAGTAGAAGAATCCAAGACCATGCATACAGAACTTGATCTGGTAGAAGGTATGCAGTTTGACCGTGGATATATTTCCGCATACATGTCCACAGATATGGAAAAGATGGAAGCAGATCTGCAGGATCCGTACATCCTGATCACAGACAAGAAGATCAGCAATATTCAGGAAATCCTTCCTCTTCTGGAGCAGATCGTGCAGGCAGGCGCAAAACTTCTGATCATCGCAGAAGATGTGGAAGGCGAAGCTCTTACCACTCTGATTGTTAACAAATTAAGAGGAACCTTCCAGGTAGTTGCTGTCAAAGCTCCGGGATATGGCGACAGAAGAAAAGATATGCTTCGTGATATCGCAATTCTGACAGGCGGACAGGTGATTTCCGATGAACTCGGTCTTGACCTGAAAGATGCAACCATGGCTCAGCTTGGCCGTGCGAAATCTGTAAAAGTTGCAAAAGAATCCACAGTTATCGTAGATGGCTGCGGAGACAAAGAAGAAATTGCAAACCGTGTTGCTCAGATCCGTGCACAGATCGAAGAAACAAAATCTGAATTTGATAAAGAAAAATTACAGGAAAGACTTGCAAAACTGGCAGGCGGCGTAGCAGTAATCCGTGTTGGTGCTGCAACAGAAACCGAAATGAAAGAAGCAAAACTTCGTCTGGAAGATGCACTTGCAGCTACAAGAGCAGCAGTGGAGGAAGGAATTATTGCAGGCGGCGGTTCCGCATACATCCATGCATCCAAAGAAGTTGCAAAACTTGCAGCAACTCTGGAAGGTGACGAAAAGACTGGTGCAAACATCATTCTGAAAGCATTGGAAGCTCCTCTGTTCCACATTTCAGCAAATGCAGGTCTGGAAGGCGCTGTCATCATCAATAAAGTAAGAGAATCCGAAGTAGGTATCGGTTTTGATGCGCTCAATGAGAAATATGTAGATATGGTAAAAGAAGGTATTCTGGATCCGGCCAAAGTTACCAGAAGTGCTCTTCAGAATGCTACCAGTGTTGCATCTACCCTCCTGACAACAGAATCTGTTGTAGGTATCATCAAAGAAGATGCACCAGCAGCTCCGGCTGGAAATCCGGGAATGGGCATGATGTAATAAACAGAGATTTTCTGTTACGGTTCATTCTGTTCACAGTAACGATTTTACTTTGTAAAGTTCATCAAAATAACGGAATCAGTGTCGTAGACGCTGGTTCCGTTTTATGCTATAATGCATATAGACTGTGAAATATGCATGCGAACGATGTATATTGAAGAAAAACAAGGAGATGAAGAAATGAGTGATTTGTATTATGAATTACTGGTAAAAAAAGAAACCACGGCCATGGACAGAGTCAAGAAGTTCGGTCTGATCTTTCTGACTGCTGTTTTTGTTTTCGGTGGTTTATTTATCAGTCCCCTGCTGCTTCTGGTGGCACTTGCACTGGGTATTGCATGTTACTTTATTATTCCGTCAACAGATCTGGAATTTGAGTATCTGTTCGTAAACGGAGAACTGGATATTGATAAAGTCATGGCAAAAACCAAAAGAAAAAAAGTAATCAGTCTGGATGTTGCACAGGCAGATCTGATCGCACCTGTAAATTCCCACAGAATGGATTATTACAACGGCAATCAGAAAATGAAGACCATGGATTTTTCTTCCGGAAATCCGGAGCACAAACGTTTTGCTATGATTACCAGAGTCGGAACAGAATCATGCAGAGTAATCATTGAGCCGGATGAAAAAATGGCATTATCTATCAAAAATTCAGCACCAAGCAAAGTTTTTTTGGATTGACACTCCTGCGTATTTTTGTTACACTAGAGGACAAACTCAGAAAAATAATTTTATATATAGCACAAGGGAGGAAATGCAATGGGTACTATCATTGGTGAAGGCATTACTTTTGACGACGTCCTGTTAGTTCCGGCGTATTCAAATGTCATTCCGAATCAGGTAGATGTCACAACGTATTTGACGAAAAAAGTGAAACTGAACATTCCGTTAATGAGTGCCGGAATGGATACAGTTACAGAACATCGCATGGCAATTGCCATGGCCAGACAGGGCGGTATTGGTATTATTCATAAGAATATGTCCATCGAAGCTCAGGCAGACGAAGTAGACAAGGTGAAACGTTCCGAAAATGGAGTTATCACAGACCCATTTTTCTTATCCGCAGAACATACATTGAAAGATGCCAATGATTTAATGGCAAAATACCGTATCTCCGGTGTTCCGATCACAGAGGGACGGAAGCTGGTAGGTATTATTACCAACCGCGATCTGAAATTCGAAACCGATTTTTCCAAGAAAATTAAAGAATGTATGACTTCTGAGGGGCTTGTAACCGCACAGGAAGGCATCACTCTGGAAGAAGCGAAACAGATTCTTGCAAAATCCCGCAAGGAAAAATTACCCATTGTAGATGAAAATTTTAATTTAAAAGGTCTGATCACAATCAAAGATATTGAGAAGCAGATCAAATATCCGCTGGCTGCCAAAGATGCTCAGGGACGTCTTCTCTGTGGTGCTGCAGTCGGAATTACATCCAACGTGCTTGCGCGTGTTGATGCACTGGTAAAAGCGAACGTGGATGTGGTTGTTGTCGATTCTGCTCATGGTCATTCCGAGAATATTCTGAGAGCTGTACGTCAGATCAAAGATGCTTATCCGGATCTTCAGGTCATTGCAGGTAATGTAGCTACAGGTGCAGCTACCAAGGCTCTGATCGATGCAGGTGCAGATGCTGTCAAGGTTGGTATCGGACCTGGTTCTATCTGTACTACACGTGTTGTTGCAGGTATCGGTGTTCCGCAGATTACAGCTGTTATGGACTGTTATGAAGTGGCTAACCGTTTTGGTATTCCGATCATCGCAGATGGCGGTATCAAATATTCCGGAGACATTACTAAGGCAATCGCAGCAGGTGCCAATGTATGTATGATGGGAAGTATGTTCGCAGGATGTGATGAGAGTCCGGGAACATTCGAATTATTCCAGGGAAGAAAATACAAAGTTTACCGTGGAATGGGATCCATTGCAGCTATGGAGAACGGAAGCAAAGACCGTTATTTCCAGGAGAATGCGAAGAAACTTGTTCCGGAAGGTGTGGAAGGCCGTGTTGCTTACAAGGGACAGGTAGAAGATACTGTATTCCAGTTAATGGGCGGTCTCCGTTCCGGTATGGGATATTGTGGAGCAAAGGATATTGAAACGCTCAAGACAACAGGCAAATTCGTGAAGATTTCTGCCGCATCTCTGAAAGAGTCTCATCCGCATGACATCCATATCACGAAAGAAGCACCGAACTACAGTGTAGATGAGTGATTTTATTATGGATGGTAACTGTTTATAAAATTTACGGTTATATAATTATTTTGTTGAAATGGCACAGAAGAAAACCAGAAAAAGAACAAAATCAGCAAGACCTGCCGCTAAGCGCAGGTCTTCTGCTGTTAAGAAGAAAAAACTTACCAGAAAGCAGATCAGAAACCGTCATGTGCTGATTTTTATCCTTTGCCTGATTGGTTTTGCAGGAATGCTCTATCTGGGAATTTCGGCTCTCCGGTATGCAGGAGAGGAAGAAGCTGCGAGAAGAAGCGAGGTGTCTTCCGGGGAAAACTCCGGAGGAGGTCCGCAGCAGTGGCAGAAGGAGGGGGCACCTTATATAGATGTCCAGCTTTTGACGCCCAATGAATACTCCAGACCGCAGATCGCAATCGAACAGGTGAAGTATATTGCGATTCATTATACAGCCAATCCCGGGGCAACTGCACAGGCGAACAGAGATTATTTTGAAAATCTGGCCTCTACTCATGAAACGAAGGTCAGCAGCCATTTTGTAGTGGGTCTGGAGGGAGAGGTAATTCAGTGTATTCCGACTTCCGAGATGTCCTATGCAACGAATTCCAGAAATGTAGATACGGTTTCGATTGAATGCTGCCATATGGATGAAACAGGTATGTTTCAGGATGCAACTTATCAGTCGGTTGTGAAGCTTGCTGCATGGCTTTGTACGCGCTTTGGACTGACGGAAGAGAATGTGATCCGGCATTATGATGTTACGGGGAAGAACTGTCCGAAATATTATGTGGAGAACCCGGATGCATGGATTCGGATGAAAGCGGATATTGCTTCGCAGATACAGGAAGATTATGTACTACAGGAGAATCTTCGTTATCAGTAGAGGAAGATTCCGTGGTTTTGGCAAAATTCGACAAGATATCAGGAAAAACTACCGTGAAAATTTCTTCTTTGTGCCCTTGAAAAATTACATAAAGTAGTGTACTATGAATACGATGACTGCATGACTGGCGGAAGTAGGAATACCTACAGGGAGTGCAGTGAAGTATCGTGCCGACCGCCTGGGCAGCCTTTGAGGGTTACCCAGGCGTTTTTTTATATTACAGGAAAGTGCTCCGCATTTTCCTGTAATATAAAGAAGCCCTCCGGGCGGGATCGCACTGCAGCGGAGAGGAAATATATTGCTAAAGCAGATTGCATATGAAGGTTATTTTTCTGTGAGATGAAATGCTTTTTGGAGCATTCATATAATTGGAACATCGTTTTCAGCATATAGAAATAACCCCTGGACAGGCACACTGAGGCAAAATAACATGGATGATAAAAAGGAGATCAGATTATGGAAATGTTATCACTGGAAAAAGAATTAAAAGAAAATTCCTATCCCGGAAGAGGAATTGTAATCGGACGTTCTGCGGACGGAAGCAAGGCAGTGACAGCTTATTTTATCATGGGCAGAAGCGAGAACAGCAGAAACCGCGTATTTGTTGAAGATGGAGAAGGCATTCGTACTCAGGCATTTGATCCGTCAAAGCTTACAGATCCAAGTCTTATTATTTATGCACCGGTGCGCGTTCTGGGCAACAAGACGATTGTAACCAACGGAGATCAGACAGATACCATTTATGAAGGAATGGACAGGCAACTTACTTTTGAACAGTCCTTAAGAAGCAGAGAATTTGAGCCGGATGGTCCGAACTATACACCTCGTATTTCCGGTGTGATGCATGTGGAAAACGGCAAATACAGCTATGCAATGTCTATTTTAAAGAGCAATAATGGAAATCCGGAATCCTGCAATCGTTATACCTTCGCGTATGAAAATGCAGCAGCAGGGGAAGGTCATTTCATTCATACCTACAAATGTGACGGCAATCCGCTTCCGAGCTTTGAAGGTGAACCGAAACTGGTAGCTATTCCGGATGATATGGAAGCTTTTACAGAGATGCTCTGGAACAGTCTCAATGAAGACAACAAAGTCTCTCTTTTTGTAAGATATATCGATATTGCAACCGGTGCTTATGAAACAAAGATTGTGAACAAGAATAAATAGGAACAAACAATAGATCGAAACAAGCGATAGACAAAACAAACAATAAATAAGAACTGTGCTTCACTGGTGAGGAGATATCGGTTTGTTAGTCAGTGAACAAAATACACAGTAATATTGGTTTAAAATTGTGGCGCACATCTGTCGGAAAGCAATTTTAAACACACTCTAGTAAAAATGGAGGATAATACCCATGAAAGAACTTGAACTGAAATACGGATGCAACCCTAATCAGAAACCATCCAGAATTTATCTGGCAGACGGAGGAGAACTTCCGATCAAAGTGATCAGCGGAAAACCGGGATACATCAATTTCCTGGATGCGTTTAATGGCTGGCAGCTGGTTCGTGACCTGAAAAAGGCAACCGGACTTCCGGCAGCAACTTCTTTTAAACATGTATCTCCTGCAGGTGCGGCAGTAGGCCTTCCACTGACAGAAACTCTGGCAAAGATTTACTGGGTGGACGATATGGACTGGAAAAACTTTTCTCCGATTGCCTGTGCATATGCAAGAGCAAGAGGTGCAGACCGTATGTCTTCTTTTGGTGATTTTATTTCTCTTTCTGATGTCTGTGACAAAGACACAGCAATGCTGATCAAGAGAGAGGTTTCTGATGGTGTAATTGCTCCTGGATACACAGAAGAAGCACTGGAAATCCTCAGCCAGAAGAAAAAGGGCAATTACAACGTGATTCAGATTGATCCGGATTATGTACCGGCTCCGCTGGAACATAAAGAAGTATTTGGTGTTACATTTGAGCAGGGGCGTCAGGAGCTTCAGATTGATGATGCTCTGATTTCCAATATTGTTACCGAAAACAAAGAACTGACTGAAGAAGCAAAACGTGATCTGAAAATATCTCTGATCATCCTGAAATATACACAGTCAAACTCTGTCTGCTTTGTAAAAGACGGACAGGCTATCGGTGTCGGAGCAGGACAGCAGTCTCGTGTTCACTGCACCAGACTTGCAGGACAGAAAGCAGACAACTGGTTCCTTCGTCAGTGTCCGAAGGTTCTGAATCTGCCATTCAAGGATTCTATCACACGTGCAGAGCGTGATAATGCAATCGATGTTTATATCGGTGAAGAGTACATGGATGTTCTGGCTGACGGACAGTGGGAGAGAACCTTTACAGAGAAACCGGAAGTGTTCACACGTGAAGAAAAGAGAGCATGGCTTGATCAGATGACTGACGTGACACTGGGATCGGACGCATTCTTCCCGTTCAGCGACAATATTGAACGTGCGCATAAGAGCGGTGTGAAATATATCGCAGAGCCGGGCGGCTCTGTTCGTGATGATGCAGTAATTGAGACATGCAACAAATATGGCATGGTGATGGCATTTACAGGAATTCGTTTGTTCCATCATTAAGATGATTCAGGCAGGAATATCGGATTCCCACGTTCTGTACTAATTATTAATAACACAGAAAATTTAGAATATCCCGTTATGCCGGGACTGGCGGATGAGAAAATCATTCGTCAGTCCCGGATTTTTATATCAAAAGATGATAGTTCATATTTTGTGGAAAAAAACAAGTGTAAGTGCCGGGAATAAATCCACGAACACATTCTGCTGAATGATTCAGCATCGAAAAAACGGATTTTGCTATTTCCGATGCTGATATTTCTGATTTGCCAAGGAATGGAACATCGGAAAAACGGAATATGTTATTTTCGATGCAGATGCCACTGATTAGTATTGTATAAAATAAGTTATCATTATATATGGAAAGAATGGTTTTTGATGTAGAATACCATAAATGAACATAAAAAATCCCTTGAATCATCAAGGGGTTGGAGAGCGATAGACGGGGCTCGAACCCGCGGTCTCGACCTTGGCAAGGTCGCGCGTTACCAACTACGCCACTATCGCATATCTTATCTGCGAGGTGTTTACCTCAGCGACAAGATATACTATACTACAGGTTTGATGCTTTGTCAAATGTTTTTTTGAAATTTTTTGATTTTTTTTATTTCTTAAAAAAATCTAAATATATCCTGCGAAATTGAAAATAAAAGTATGTTGTGCTATGATAGGGGAACACACCGGAAGTGATAGGCGTTTTAGAGAGTACCTGAAAATTGTTTTCTGACAGAGAGATTGGGTAGAGCGTTATGCGAAGATATAGAAAAAAATATGAGAACGAATATGCGAAAAAATATAAGAATGAATATGATAATAAAGAGAAGGAATATATGTTTTTAACGGGAAAGAAACAGGAACATAAGTATGCATATACATGCAGAAAAAATGGCAGCAAGGATTACGGTAAGGATTACTCCGAAAATTACAGCGGGAATTACAGCAAGATTCACAGAAAGAATTACAGGAAGATCTGGTGCTGTGCGGCAATCAGCTGTGGAATGCTTCTGAATCAGGCTGCAGTGGTTTCTGCGGAGGTGTTGGATTTTGCAGGGGTAAAGGCTGCTTATGAAGAACTTGGGGAAACACCGAGATACTATGAGATCGGTGACGGAGAGGGGGAAGCAGTCAATACCGTAGAATATGAAGATATCCTTTATGTCACAGCCCGGGAGACTGTGATTCGCTCTGTTCCGGGAGATACGGGAGAAGAACTCGTTACAGTCCTGCTTGGTACGAAGCTTACACAGGCAGCAGTGTGCAGCAACGGTTGGAGCAAGGTGGTTTTCCAGGATGAAGAAGGGCAGACGGTGATCGGTTATGTACAGACAGACATTCTCAGTGATCGTAATCTAATGACGAAGACGGAAGATACCGTGACGGTTGCAGAGGATACGGATATTCTGGATTATCCGAGTATCAAAGATGGAGAAACCATCGGAGAAGCCCTGGAATATGATGAGCTATCTAGAACTGCCACCGTGAATGGCGTGTGGAGCAGGATTCTTTATGAAGATGAAGAGGGAAATGAACAGATTGGTTATCTTCCGACCAGTTCTCTGGATGGACAGGATGACCAGATTACTGTTGTTGCAAGTGCAGATGCGGAAAGTGAGGAAGCCGGAACACTTCATGCCAGTGAGGGAGACGGCGTGTTTTCAGAAGCAGTAGAGGGAGTAAAAGAAGTGTCGGATGAAGAATCCACGGTATCGGAGGTTGGCGTGAAGATTGGTTCACCGGTTTCTGTCTCATCGGATGCCTCTCTCGTTTCTCTTGGCACATTCAGAGTGACGCATTACTGTCCCTGCAGTATTTGCTGTGGCCCGTGGACGGATGGAATCACGTCAACCGGCGTAACAGCCGTTACCAATCATACGATTGCCGTAGACCCTACCCAGATCGCCTATGGAACGAAGGTTGTGATCAATGGTCAGGTATATACAGCAGAGGACTGCGGCGGAGCAATCAAGAGGAATTGTATTGATGTTTACGTCGCCAGTCATGCGGAGGCAATGCAGAAAGGGGTATATTATACAGAAGTATATGCAATTCAGTAATGCGGATATGGGGAAAAGGATATACTTGAGTAACAAGTATTTGATATAGAAAAAGGATGTAATTTCATGATGGAAGCGAATGTTTCAGAATAAGAAAAGCTTGCGGGCTGTAAAAGGAAATATCACAGTCTGCAAGCTTTTTATAATGGCAGAGTTTGTCATGTACGTGATGTCGTTGTTATGCATTTTCCAGTGCTTTGGACAGATCGGCAATGATGTCATCGATATGTTCGATACCAATAGAAAGTCGGATCATTCCCGGGGAAACGCCTGCTTCTGCCAGCTGTTCATCATTCATCTGGCGATGGGTATGGCTTGCCGGATGAAGAACCATGGTCTTGGATGCTGCAACGTGAGTGGCAATATTAGCCATTTCCAGACTGTCCATGAAGCGGACTGCCGCATCACGGCCGCCTTTCAGTTCGAAAGAAATGACACCGCAGGTTCCGTTCGGCATGTATTTCTGTGCAAGATCATGATACTTATCTTCCGGAAGACCTGCAAAGTTTACAGAAGATACTTTTTCGTGGGAATTCAGGAATTCCGCAACTTTCTGTGCATTGGAACAATGACGTTCCATACGGAGCGGAAGGGTTTCCAGACCGATGTTCAGAAGGAAGCAGTTCATCGGAGAAGGAATGGAACCAAGGTCACGCATCAGCTGCGAGGTGGCTTTGGTAATATATGCTTTTTTCCCGAACTGTTTTGTATAAACAACTCCGTGGTAGGATTCGTCCGGCTCTGTCAGTCCGTGATATTTATGACCGTAAGCATCCCAGTTAAAGTTTCCGCTGTCTATGATCGCACCGCCTACCTGAAGACCATGTCCATCCATGTACTTGGTGGTGGAATGGGTGACGATATCTGCACCCCATTCAAAAGGACGGCAGTTGACCGGAGTGGCAAAGGTGTTATCCACGATGAGCGGTACGTCATGTTCATGAGCAACTTTGGCAAATTTTTCAATGTCAAGTACAACGAGTGCCGGATTGGCAATGGTTTCTGCAAAAAGTACCTTGGTGTTAGGACGGAATGCGGCTGCGATTTCTTCCGCACTGGCGTCAGTATCCACAAATGTACAGTCAATTCCCAGTTTCTTGAAAGTTACTCCAAGAAGGTTGAAGGTTCCTCCATAAATCGTGGAAGCTGCTACGATATGATCGCCTGCTTCGCAGATATTGAAAACGGCATAAAAATTGGCTGCCTGTCCGGAAGAGGTAAGAATAGCAGCGACACCGCCCTCAAGAGCTGCGATTTTGGCTGCGACAGCATCGTTGGTAGGATTCTGAAGACGTGTATAAAAATAACCATCGGCTTTTAAGTCGAAAAGCTGTCCCATTTCATCGGTGGTGTCATATTTAAAGGTAGTGCTCTGATAAATGGGAAGTGCGCAGGGTTCTCCCTTGGATGGAGTGTAGCCCGCATGAAGACAATTTGTTTCTAATTTAAAGTCACTCATTTTCATGTGTCCTTTCTGTTGAATTAATCAATATACAGAAATCATACCACAAAAATAAAGTCGAAACAATGTTGATATCCAAGAATTCCTATATTAATTGTTTGATATCGGGGATGGGGGAAGTGAATTAGGCAGGAAAACTTTCATACCCAAACGTCTTTGGAGATGGGACAAGTAGCTTTCAAGCCGGAAAACTCCGTTCCCATCGTCTCTTGCTGAATACAGGAAATTTTGGTATATTGGTCTAAAGAAATATGATAATACAGAAAAAAAGAAAGGACTGGTAAGAATTATATGAAGAAAATATTGGAAAAATTTGATATTCGGATAAAATTGCTATGTTTTTTCTTTTTGCTTATCATATTACCATATATCAGTTTGATTTGTATTGCGTATTCGAAATTGGAAGACTATGCAGGAAATAATTCAGGACGAACGATGGAAGATACTATGATTTCGATTTCCAGCCAGGTTCATTCTGCTATTGAAATGTATGGGGATAACTCTACGGGACTTTATTATAACGGATGCGTGGAGATGTTTGAAAATGGATCTGCGACACGTGAATACATAGAATATGCTCTGGGAGCAGTCAGTTATCCCTACAAGGATATTCGATTTACTTATCTTAAAAGCGGAGATCAGGAGTATTGTAATGGGCTTATTCAGTATTCTGATCTGAACAAAGCGATGGAGCCTTATTATCAGGAAATTGTGGATGCCGGAGGCCGTCCGAAATGGTATGCAATAGATGATCTTTATGGCAGATATCAGCGGAAAATGTTCGTTATGGGCCGAATTTTGAATGGAAAAAAACAGAAGAATATCGGAGTTCTTTATTATGTACTCAGGAATTTCTGTATTTTACTGTTTGTTCCTGTTTGTTCCTGTTTATGGTTTATTATCTGTTCCAGAAACAGTTTTTGAAGCCGATCAGTGTTTTGAAAAAATGTATGGATCAGTTTGCAGCCGGAAATATGACGGTCCGGATGGACGAACCAAAAGCAGGGGAATTGAAAAGCCTGTTCAGGCATTTTAATAGTATGACTCTTCGAATTAACGAACTTCTCATTCGTAACAATAAAGAAATTACAGAAAAGAACAGCTTCAAATATCAGGCATTGTGTGCACAGCTGCGTCCTCATTTTATTTATAACTCTCTGAATACAATCAAATGGCTGGCAGTGATCAATAAACAGGAAAATATTCAGAAATTGACAGAGGCATTAATCTATATCCTGATGAATGCCGCCGGAGGAGAAAAGGAAAATTATACAGTCAGACAGGAAATCAAACTGGTAGAACAGTATGTGGTTATTCAAAAACCGAGATTTTTGAATTTCAATATAATATTTGATATTGAAGAGGACACAAAAGATTGTCGGATTTTTCAGTTCCTGATACAGACAGTGGTAGAAAATGCCATTATACATGGATTTCGCCGTGGAATGGCACAGGGAGGAAAAATTATTGTGGCAGTGAAAAAGAAAGAGGATTGTCTTTCCATCATTGTAGAAGATAACGGGTGTGGTTTTGATGTGAATACGTGGAGAAAGTGTGGCGGAGCGGGCAGTGATCACACGAATATTGGACTGAAAAATATTGAACAGATGATACAACTGGAGTATGGAAAAGAGTATTATATGACAGTGGACAGTGTTTTGGGAGAAGGAACAAAGGTTATGTATAAGCTGCCTTTCATTAAGGAGAGTTGAGCATGGTAAAAGTGATAATTGTGGATGATGAAATACTGGCAAGAATAGGTATTCAGAGTCTTTTGGAGCATCGTAAAGATATTTCTGTTGAGGGAAATTTTGGAATGCCTCAGGATGCCATTGATTTTCTGAGAAAACATGAAATCGATATAGTGATTACGGATATTGAAATGCCGGAAATCAATGGTCTGGAATTTACCCGGATGATTCAGGAGGAACATCTTGCGCAGGGGATTATCATACTGAGCTGCTACGATAGTTTTGAGTATGCGCAGAAAGCGATATCTTTAGGGATAGACAGTTATCTGTTGAAATGTGATATCAGTCAGGAAAATCTGGACAGAGAACTTGATGGTGTAATAGAAAAAATATCAAGAAAACAGAGAAGAACGTTGAATCTGACTACTGAAAAAGAACTGGAAGATGATAATAAGACTAAAGTGATCGGCGTTATGAAAATGACCGGTGATAAGGAAGAAGATCAGGGCATATTACATGAGAGAATGGTATTGCTTCTTTTGGAAGAAATTATCGCAAAGTACCATATGGGTTGTCTGCTGGAATCTTATAAAAGAAGTCCATTTATCGTATTCCAGTTCTCAGAAAAAAATCAGGAAAACTGGAAAGATTTATTAAAAGAATATGTTGAAATTATTGTTCAGAATTTTTTTCTCTATACGAACAAAAAGGTATATATGGGTATCAGCAGTGCATTTTCGGATCTTCAGGAGATACCGGAGCGTTATCGGCAGGCAGAAGAAGCTTCAGAGATGAGGTTTTATGATGAGGAAAGCTCAACATTCTGGGCAGAGGATATCTGCTGGAAAGCTCATGTACCAGGAATGATGTTTTCGGATGAAAGTCTTCTGGACGAAGGCGGTATGGAGATCTTTTGCCAGGAATTGTCAGCATATCTTCAGCAGTGTTTTTCTGAGAGGGTTTCTGTGAAAACAGTAAAGGAAAATTTAAACCGTTCTGTGAATATGTTGATTTATAGTGTGTTGAAAGCATATATAAGGGACAAGGAAACGATACAGGAATGGAGCAGCAATGTGAGTTTCTATTAGGATTTGCAAAAGATTGCCACAATGAATGAATTAAAGGAAAAGACCATTCACTGTGTGGAAAGATTCCGGGAGAAGCTGTTGGATCAATTGAATGATGACTATTTTCAGGATTTTTTCCGGTTTATTGATGAAAAATTAAGTGAAGATCTTTCCCTGGAGGATATGGCAGATTTCAACCAGCAGAGTGTTTCGGCTTTTTCGAAAAAATTTAAGGAAAAGACGAAAATGGATGTGCAGAAATTTTACAAAAAATGGATTTATGATATTGCAGACTGCCAGACTGCCGGTTTCTGATATTGTGGTTTCTTGTATCGGTCACACCCATATTGATGTAGCATGGCTGTGGACTTATGCGGTTACACAGGAAAAAGCGGCACGAAGCTTTTCCACTGCATTAAGTCTGATGGAAAAATATCCGGAGTATCAGTTCATGTCCAGTCAGGCGCAGCTTTATCAGTACGTAAAACAAAATCAGCCGGAATTGTACAGCCGTATTAAGGAACGTGTCCGGGAAGGACGCTGGGAAACGGAAGGCGGCATGTTTGTGGAGGCAGACTGCAATCTGACCAGCGGAGAATCTCTGGTGAGGCAGTTTTTGTATGGTAAATAATTTTTCAGAGAGGAGTTTGGACAGGATCATAAAATTCTGTGGCTTCCGGATGTGTTTGGATACTCGGCCGCATTGCCCCAGATTATGGAAAAATGCGGAATAGAGAGCTTTATGACTACCAAGATCAGCTGGAATGAAGTGAATAAAATTCCATATGACAGCTTCTGGTGGGAAGGGATTGACGGAACGAGGATTCTGACACACTTTATTACCGCCAGAGATTATAATAATCATGGAAAACTGATTCAGACCGGAAATGAACATACCACAGAATTTACGACAAACTATAATGGCGTTACACATCCTTCACAGGTGAAAGGTGCCTGGCAGAGATATCAGCAGAAAGCGCTGAACGATAATGTGCTGATATCGTATGGTTATGGGGATGGAGGCGGCGGAACGGCTGACTGGATGGTGGAAACTGCACTGCGTCTCCAAAAGGGAAATTATGGAACGCCCGGAGTGAAGCTTGAGAAAGCCGGTGATTTTTTTGCCCGTCTTCATGAAACTGCTGAAAAAAAGGAATTCCCTGTATGGTCAGGAGAACTGTATCTGGAATATCACAGAGGTACTTATACTTCTATGGCGGAGATGAAGCGCGCCAACAGGAAAGGGGAATTTGCGCTGCTGAATGCAGAGACCTGGTCAGTGATTGGAGCTCGTAACGGGTGCGGAGCCTATCCTTCTGAAAAACTGTATGAAGCATGGGAAATTCTTATGAGAAATCAGTTTCATGATGTGCTGCCCGGTTCAGCTGTTTCTGAAGTATACGAAGATGCACGCCGGCAGTATGAGGAGCTTTTTCACATTGTGGATAAGATACAATCAGATACCCTGCAAAAGCTGACGGCAATGATTGATGGGGAAAAGGGAGATGTTGTCGTATTTAACCCCAACGGTCTGCCTGTGGACGGCATGGTGGAAGTTACAGGAATACCGGCGGAAATGGGATGTGTTCAGGATGTGGAAACAGATCCGGATCAGAAATATGAAAGAAAGCTGTCTTATCGGAGATACCTTGCACAGGAAACCAGGCCACTGCAGAGAAATACAGATCACACAGTAATTTTCCGTGTGGCAGACATTCCTGCAAAAGGATGGAAGACGTATCGTTTTTCCGAGAAACAGTTGGAAGGTGTTTTTGACAGGAGATTTTTTTGTACGGAAGAAGAAACGGAAACTCCATTTTATCATTTGAGGTGGAATGATAAGGGACAGATTACTTCCTGGTATGACAAAACAGCAGAACGTGAACTTCTGAAAGAAGGAACCTGTGCCAATGTATTGATGACTTATGAGGATAAGCCTCATATTTACGACAACTGGAATATTTTTGATTATTATCGTGAAAAACAGTGGGAGGTAGAGGAGCTTCTTTCCAGAAAAGTCATTGAGAAGGGATCGGTGAGATGTGTTCTGGAACTGAAATGGAAATATTTAAGTTCAGAAATCAGAGAGGTAGTTTATTTTTATCCGGATTCGCCAAGAATTGATATTCATGCGGATATTGACTGGAGAGAAGATCAGATTCTTTTGAAAGCATTGTTCCCGCTGGAAATGAATGCCAGAGAGGCAACCTATGAGATTCAGTACGGAAATGTGAAACGAAGTACGACCAGAAATCATTCCTGGGAACAGGCACGTTTTGAGGTATGCTTCCAGAAGTGGATGGATCTTGCGGAGTATGATTATGGAGTAAGTTTTATCACAGATTGCAAATATGGAGTCAGTGTTTATGATTCTCAGGTAGAGCTGACACTTCTGAAATGCGGAAGATATCCCAATCCTGAGGCTGACAGAGGTCATCATGAGTTTGTGTATTCCGTCTTTCCTCATAAAGGAAACTGGCAGCAGGCAGGAACTGTAAGGGAAGCATATGAAGTTAATAACCCGGTAGTGATCCGGCAGAAAACAGGAGAAACCGGAGAAGCGATCAGCAGGAAACTTCCTTTCCAATACGGAGCTGTCCATATAGATGCAGAAAATGTGGTTGCAGAAGTGCTGAAATGTTCCGAAGATGGAAGAGCAGAAATCGTGCGATTGTATGAATGCTGGAACCGCAGAACCACTGTGGAAATTACATTTGCAGAAAAATATAAAAAAATTTCCTTATGCAATATGCTGGAGGAAGAAGAAAAGATTCTGGCAGAGAATACGAATCGTGTAACATTGCATATGAAACCCTACGAGATTGTTACCCTTGCATTGTGTTCATATTATGCTTGATTGATCCATCTTATGTGATTTGGGCATCGAAAATTCAAAAACCGTTTATCCGATGCTTGTTTGATACATTCATTCTTGAATTGAGAACCAGGGGGAAGGGAGAAAGTGGCACAACATGCCGCATTCCCCCTGGTTGGTGCATTAAAAAAATGCCCAGAGCCGGAATCGAACCAGCGACACGAGGATTTTCAGTCCTCTGCTCTACCAACTGAGCTATCTGGGCATAAAATAATTCACGTATGATAGTCTACCATAATTTGTCTTTTTTTGCAAGAAAAAAATGTGTCGAGTTGAAAATATGTCGAGTTAAAAAAATGTGTCGAGTTAAAAAAGAGAAAATGTCCCGAGTTAAAAAAGTGTCGAGTGGGAGAGATGGAGAGCAACAGGGAAAAGCGGCACAAGTATGTGCCGCTTTTCCCTGTTGCTCTTTCACCATCCCCGTTGTTTTGTTATCCTCTTGCCATAAGATAAATTTTTTCCATATCTTTCCTGTTCAGCTGCCGGAATGTGCCGATGGTTCTGGTATCTTCAAAGCTGCATTTAAATGCAAGCTCATGAATCTGTTCATTAGTCACGTTCAGGCCGAGTTCACGGAGATTGGTCGGCATCTGGATGGAACGGAAGAATCCTTCCATTGCTACAATACCTGCGAGAGCCGTTTTTTCAAAATCGATACCGCAGGGGATGTCAAAGACATTGGTGGCAAACTGGGCAAAACGTTCCGGGTTTTCCTGGTAAACATAACGAGCCCAGCTTCCCCAGAGTGCCGCAAGACCGGCACCGTGAGCAACGTCAAACATACCGCCCAGTTCATGCTCCAGCTGATGGCAGGCCCAGTCTCCACCGCCGGTGCCGCAGCCGGTAAGACCATTGTGGGAAAGACTTCCTGCCCACATAACTTCTGCACGGGCATTATAATTTCCGGGTTCTTTCATGAGAATACGGGCATTATAGATGACTGTCTGCATAAGGGATTCACTGATACTGTCAGTGATTTCCATGGTTTCACTGTTGACGAAATAGCGTTCCATGGTATGCATGAGAATATCTACACAGCCGCTTTCTGTCTGATACTGAGGCAGGGTATAGGTAAGGCGTGGATTGAGAATCGCAAATTTCGGTCTGCAGAGATCGGTTTTTACGCTTCCGCGCTTCAGCCATCCGTCTTCATTCGTGATCACAGAGGAATTGCTCATTTCACTGCCTGTTGCGGCAATCGTAAGTATGACACCGATAGGCAGACATGCTGTAGGTGTTTCTGTTTTCAGATAAAAATTCCAGACATCCGTCCAGGGATTGGCAACACCGTATGCGATTCCTTTGGCAGAGTCAATGACACTGCCGCCTCCGACTGCGAGAATAAAATCTACATTTTCTCTGAGACAAAGTTCCATTCCCTCGCGGACTTTGGAAAGTCTGGGATTGGGAACGACTCCGCCAAGAGTTACATAATCAATGCCGGCTTCTTTCAGGGAGGTTTCCACCTGTTTCAGAAGACCGGAGCGGACGGCACTGTTTCCGCCAAAGTGGATCAGAACTTTACGGCATTTCTGCTCTTTCAGAAGTGTTCCGACCTGTAAATGGGTGTCCTTTCCAAAGATGACCCGCGTAGGTGTATAATATTCAAAATCTCTCATAAATCATTCACTCTCCTTATCATGAAACGATGAAGATATATAAGAATCCGGTTTCTGCTTCACAGTTCAGCGGGAAAAAAGATGTACCGAAAAGGAATTATTCAGCAGAGAAACATGTACAGCAGAAACGTACTGCAGCGTACGAAACTGTACAGAATTACGATACCGGATCCTCTTTTAATATTAAAACAGATTCTTGTATATTAGTCAAAAAAAACAGTAAAATTTTTGTGGAAATCATAAGAATAACGAAAAATATTTCTACGGCGGACAAATGTCTTTTTACGGTTGACACAAGAGGCGAAATCGGGTATAATCGACCATACGATGAAAACAAAGGAAAAATGGAGGATGAATCATGTATTCATTAAAGGGAATCGAACAGGTGGACTCAGAAATTGCAAAATTGATCGAGGCGGAAGTGGAGCGTCAGAACTCCCATATTGAACTGATTGCTTCCGAGAACTGGGTAAGCAAGGCAGTTATGGCAGCAATGGGAAGCCCTCTTACGAATAAATATGCAGAAGGATATCCCGGCAAGAGATTTTATGGAGGATGTGTCTGTGTAGATGAAGTAGAAAAGCTGGCAATTGAACGCGCAAAAGAATTATTCGGCTGCGAATATGCCAATGTACAGCCTCATTCCGGTGCACAGGCAAACATGGCGGTATTTTTTGCAATGCTGAAACCGGGAGATACCGTTCTTGGTATGAATCTTGCTCATGGCGGGCATCTGACACACGGAAGTCCTGCAAACCTTTCCGGTGCATATTTTCATGCAGTTTTCTATGGGGTAAATGATCATGGAGTGATTGATTATGAGGAAGTACGCAAAATTGCGCTGGAATGCAGACCGAAGCTGATCGTAGCCGGTGCCAGTGCATATGCCAGAACCATTGATTTTAAGAAATTCCGTGAGATCGCCGATGAAGTCGGGGCATACCTGATGGTGGACATGGCCCATATCGCGGGACTTGTGGCAGGCGGCCAGCATCCGAGCCCGATTCCGTATGCGGATGTGGTGACAACTACCACGCATAAAACACTGCGCGGACCACGCGGCGGCCTGATTCTTTCCAGTGCTGAGAATGCGAAGAAATTTAATTTTAATAAAGCCGTTTTTCCGGGAACCCAGGGAGGTCCTCTTATGCATGTGATTGCAGCCAAGGCGGTATGTCTGAAGGAAGCGCTTCAGCCGGAATTTCAGGAATATGTGCGACTGGTTGTGGAGAATGCGAAGGCATTGTGTGAAGGTCTTCAGAAGAGAGGCGTGGATATTGTATCCGGAGGAACCGATAATCATCTGATGCTTGTGGATCTGAGAAATCTTGGGGTAACAGGTAAGGAAATGGAAAATCTTCTGGACGAAGTAAATATTACCTGTAACAAAAATGCCATTCCGAATGATCCGCAGTCTGCATTTGTCACCAGCGGTGTCCGTCTCGGAACTCCGGCGGTTACATCACGAGGAATGAAGCCGGAAGATATGGATACGATTGCTGAGGCGATTTCCCTGATGCTGAAAAGCCGCGACAATAAAGAACAGGCAAAAGCTCTGGTAAAATCCTTAACAGATAGATATCCTCTGGTAGGTTGAAAGGTAAATATCAGCTGGAAGGCTGACAGATAAATATTCTCTGGCAGGTTGAGTGAAAGTATGTTATAATATTTCAAGGTAAAGAGAAAGCGCTCTGAGTTTTCAGGGCGCTTTTTTCAGAATTTGCGTGGAGAGTGGAGGGTACAAATGTCTTATGATATTTTTATAAGCTACCGGCGGGAAGGCGGAGATACTCTTGCACAATTGATCTATGACCGGTTGACAGACAGAGGATATCGGGTATTTCTGGATATTGAGTCTCTGCGTTCCGGGAAGTTTAATGAAAAACTGTTGTCTGTGATCGAGGAATGTAAGGATGTAGTGGTGATTCTTCCGCCGGGTGGTCTTGACCGGTGTAGTAATGAGGATGACTGGGTTTATCTGGAACTGTCTCATGCAATCAAAACTGGAAAAAACATTCTGCCCGTTATGATGAAAGGGTTTGTCTGGCCGGACAAGCTGCCGGAGAATTTGCGGGAACTGCCGGATTTTAACGGGATTCAGGACAGCAAAGATTATTTTGATGCGGTGATTGACAAGATGACATCATTGCTTCGCAGCAGACCGGTGATGTTTCATAAGTTCCGAAAGACGAATAAGAAATATGATTTCAGGGAACAAATTGCGAGAAGGAAGAAGACAATCCTGTTCGTACTTTGCTGTTTTCTGGCAATTGCTGCAGGAATGGGTGCCGTCTGCTGGAAGAAGTACGAAAAAAGAAAGCAAATGGCAGAGAATGTTTCGATTGTTTTGAGTGCTTCGGATAAAATGTCGGCAGCTGAGTACTATGATGCTATTGATATCCTGAAAGAACGAATGGAGATTCTGGCAGGTGACAGTAAATATTCGATGGATATTCAGAAAGATGAAATTGATCTTCTTATTCCGTTGGAATGTTTTGGAGGAATCGATATACAGGAGTATCTTCGGGCTTATCTGAGCCGCGCTGTGAAATTATATCTGCAGGAACAGAATTCAGACAGGATTCTGGAAATCCAGCCGGACGATATTGAAAATCTGGAATATCAGGAAGGATCTGTGGATGGACTGGTGTTAACGGAATATTTTTCGTCGTATACTGCAGAGGAAAATCCTTCCCTGGCAGAGATGGATTCCTATCATTATTTTGAACTGACATTTACAGAAGAATTTCAGCAAACAATCAGTGATATTTTTGGAAATGATACCGATTCCCTGATACTGTCGCAGGATGTGGAGGAAAATCCGGACAACTATTATTATTACCGGTTGTTTATGGGAAAATCCGGAAATTTCTATTTTATAGACAATTATCAGGACGATGCGCTGGCAGAACTGATTCTGCATAATTATACCAGTGAACCGATGCCATACAGCTTTTATTTTGATATTCTTCTGCCTGTGGAGTGGGAGTATCCAAAAGAATTAAAAGAATGCGGTGTGAATCAGTGCAATGAGGAACAGATCAAAGATCCCTGCGTGATTCTTCAGTATCAGCCTGCAGACGATCTGACAGAGGGCAATGAGAAGGATGCATTTGCGGTATTCCGGAAACGTCTGGATACTCTGGAAACTCCCTATGCGCTGGGACATACGGTATCTGCAGAACACGGAATTACCGTAAAAGTGGCACCGGACCGGCTGAATCAGGAGATGCTGGAGTGGCTGGGAGTTTCCTCGAATTCCATTTCTGTTCAGAATAAATTTTATCCGTCTGTCACTCTGGAAAAGGGAAGCTTTTCTTTCGAGAAGAAAGAAGAATCGTATCTTTTGTCTGCATCGATCAGTTCCTATTCCGTGGATGAATGGAAGACAACCGTGGAACAGGTCCTGGAATCCGAAAATACAGATTTTTATCTTGGCATGACAGACCAGATTGTGGCCAGATGCACAGAGGAATCTGTAAAAGAAAGTGTGGATACCGGTAAGGTATATCTGGATCAGCTGACGGTCTGGGGAATGGATGAAATTACAGAGGAATACCGGTATCTTCTTGATTTTCTGGAAGAACTGTTTAATGGACAGACCATGCCTTCCAGATTCTGGATGGAAAATATCCGGTATGAAGGCGTGGAAAATTCCGAAAATGCTTTTCCTCTTGTGTCTTCTGTTTCCGTTGAGCAGGAGCGGTTGGAAAAAGAAATTACACAGATCTGTCCTTCCGCGCAGGTGCGATTGTCGGAGGAAGGCTATCTGACAGTGTGGCTCGGACTGAAAAAAGAGGAACTGACACCGGAAAGACTGCTGTCCCTGATAAAGCAGATCTATGAGATTATTGATTTCAGCCACAATCTCTGGTGCAGAAATCTGTATATACGGGGAGATCAGGATAATACCACAGGGTTCTTTCTGAATACAGACAGATATGAGACGCACAGGATGGTATATGAATTTGTGTTTCCGAAGGATTCTTTTCTGGAAGAATACGATGCGGAATTTGCCGGGCTTCTGAAAGAAGATCCATTTTTTACAGAAACGATTATTCCGGATGAGTCAGGCTATTAAGAGAAAAGTACCGGATAACAGGTATGAAATCATACATGCAATGTTATGTGTGAGGAAAAATGAAAACAGTATCTTTTGATGGAAGTGTGTAATAAAGTAAAATGTTAAAATCCACAGTGTATGAAGAACTGTGGATTTTCTCATTCATACAGAGAAATTCGGGAAAAGAATCACTACCTGAATCAATAAGAGATAGATAATTTTTAGAATCATTTTCTGTATTTGTATGGATAATAGAAACGATTTTCTGTATAATATAGAAAAAATAGTGTAGATAAAATTGGATAAATACAGTACAATATAAAAGGGCGGTGATAAAATGGAAAAACTGATTATTATCGGTGCAGGGCCTGCCGGAATTTCAGCGGCTCTGTATGCCGCAAGAGGAAATATGGAACCTCTGGTGATCAATCACGGAACAGGAGCACTGGAAAAAGCAGAAAAGATAGAAAATTATTATGGACTGGAAACACCTCTTTCCGGTAAAGAACTTTTTGAACGCGGACTGCAGCAGGCAAAAGATCTGGGTGTAAGGATTCTGGAGGCTCAGGTACTTGGAATGGGTGGATTTGATACATTTGAAGTGCAGACAACAAAAGGAACCTTTGAAGCTGAGAGTGTGATTCTTGCCACAGGAAGCAAGCGGAGTACACCGCAGATTCCGGGAATCCGGGAACTGGAAGGAAAAGGAGTCAGTTACTGCGCTGTCTGCGATGCGTTTTTTTACAGGGGAAAGGAAGTGGCAGTTCTTGGAAACAGTGATTTTGCACTTCATGAGGCAGAGGAACTGGCAAATCTGGCATCCGGCGTGACCATTTATACAGATGGCAAAGAACCGGACTTCTCCAGAGAACATCCTATTGCAGTAAATACTATGAAGATCCAGTCAATCGAAGGAGAGAGCCATGTGGAAGGTATCCGGCTTCAGAGTGATGTAACCTCTCAGGAGAACGGAGATATGCAGGCTTCCTTCATGCCTGCGGATGGTGTATTTGTTGCGCTGGGTACAGCCGGAAGTTCTGAGATCGCCCGTCAGATGGGAGCGGAACTGACCGAAAAAGGACATATTAAAGTGGATGAAAAAATGTCCTCCACCATTCCCGGTCTGTTTGCCGCCGGAGACTGCACAGGAGGTTTGCTGCAGGTGGCAAAAGCAGTCTACGAAGGCTGTCAGGCAGGAATCAGTGCGATACAGTATGTGCGGAGCAGACACAGAGAATAGATATTCATGAAACATGATAGAAAAGGAGAAAGAATTATGGCAAAAGTGATTACAGCACAGAATTTTGAAGCAGAAGTTTTGAAGTCCGAAAAACCGGTCCTGGTAGATTTCTGGGCAACCTGGTGCGGTCCGTGTATGCGTCAGGGTCCGATCGTGGAGGCACTGGCCGAAGAAGGGTATGCAGTGGGAAAAGTGGATGTGGATCAGGAACCGGGACTTGCACAGCAGTTCCAGGTTATGAGCATTCCGACGCTGATCATCTTCAAAGAAGGAAAAGAAGTGAACCGTCTGATCGGTCTTACACCGAAAGAAAAACTGAAGAGTCTGCTGGAGAGTGTTTGAAATATCAGTCGGAAAGCAATTTTCAAACACTCTCCAGATTAAGAAAAAGCAATCCATTTTTATGTTTTTTAACGAGTGGAGAAAACGGATGAAAATTTTATTAGCGGCCTGCAATGCCAAATATATACATTCCAATCTGGCTGTTTTCAGCCTGAAAGCCTATGCAGAAGAATACCATGAACACATTCTCCTCCGGGAGTACACGATTAATCAACAGAAAGACGACATTATGCGCGACATCTACAAAGCCGGAGCAGATGTGGTGTGCTTTTCCTGCTATATCTGGAATATTTCTTTTGTCAGAGAATTGATGACAGATCTGGCAAAGATCCTTCCTGGTGTGGAGTTCTGGGTGGGCGGTCCGGAAGTCTCTTTTGATGCGGAGGAATTTCTGCAGGAAAATCCGCATGTAAAAGGAGTGATGGTTGGTGAAGGAGAAGAAACATTTCTGGAACTGGTAAAGCATTACACAGAGAAACAGATTTCTCTGGAAAAAATCCGGGGAATTGCGTACAGGGATGAAGAGGGTGTGCACCATAATGGATGGAGAGAAGTAACGGATCTGAGTGCCGTGCCGTTTGTTTATGAGGATATGAAGGATTTTGCCAACCGGATCGTGTACTATGAGAGCAGCCGGGGCTGTCCGTTTTCCTGCAGTTACTGTCTTTCTTCTGTAGATAAAAAGCTGCGTTTCCGTTCACTGGAACTGGTCAAAAAAGAACTTCAGTTTTTTATTGATCAGAAAGTGCCGCAGGTGAAATTTGTAGACCGGACTTTTAACTGCAGACATGATCATGCCATGGCTGTCTGGCAGTACATTACGGAGCATGATAACGGAGTGACCAATTTCCATTTTGAGATTTCTGCTGATCTTCTGCGGGAAGAGGAGCTGGAACTGATGAAGACGATGCGTCCGGGGCTGATTCAGCTGGAAATCGGCGTGCAGTCTGTGAATCCGAATACGATTCAGGCGATTCACCGAACCATGAATCTGGAAAAACTGACAGCTGTAGTGGCGAAAATCCACAGTTTCGGTAATATTCACCAGCATCTGGATCTGATTGCAGGACTGCCGTATGAAGATTATGGCAGTTTTCGGAATTCTTTTAATGTAGTTTATGCCATGCAGCCGCAGCAGCTTCAGCTGGGCTTTCTGAAGGTATTGAAAGGTTCGCATATGATGGAGACCGCCCGGGAGTACGGAATTGTGTACAAATCCCGGGAACCATATGAAGTGCTTTGCACCAGGTGGCTTTCCTATGGGGAAATTTTACGTCTGAAAATGGTGGAAAGTATGGTGGAAGTGTATTATAATAGTGGACAGTTCCAACATACGCTGAAATATCTGGAGCCTTTTTTTCCGGATGCGTTCGGGCTTTATGAAGCGCTGGGAGAGTTTTATGAGAAAAAGGGCTATGGAGAGATTTCGCATTCCAGAATCAGAAGATATGAGATTCTGCTGGAATTTCTGGAAGAATATCCGCAGATTTCTTTAGAAACAGCAGCAGACCGTATGATTTACGATCTGTATCTGAGAGAAAATCTGAAGAGCCGTCCTTCCTTTGCATCTGATCAGAAGCCATGGGAGAAAGCCGTGTGGGAATACCGGCGTGCTCATGAGATACCGAAGACCGCACATATCGAAGTATTCCGGGATGGAAAAGTGCTGCTTTATGATTACACGAGACGGGACCTGCTTCTGAATAATGCGTATGTGGAAGAAATCTCTTTATTTTAGAGCAATTTTCAAACACGCGCTGGTACATCGTTTCGTAAATAACTATACCAATAACGCAGAATACTGTAAGAAAACGGGTTCATCAACATATAAGAGGTGATAAAAATGGGAATGTTTGATCCGAAAAAACGTAAAATAATTACTGCTGTGATTGCTTTGATTCTGGTGCTTGCCATGGTAGTGCCTACCGTGATTTCCATGATACTGTAAGGTGCAGTCATGAAACTGGGAAAAGAAGCAATGGAGGCTTTGAAGGCAGAGATTACAGGTCTTCTTAAGCCGGGAGAGGAAGTGGTGGCAGCGGGATGTATTGCGCTTCGCGGAACAGTCCTGCTGGCACAGCACGAAGAAACAGAACTTTCGAATTATTTTTCAAAAGGATTTTTATACAGCTGCAGAAATCTGGAGCAGAATTATGGTGTGACGGAAAAAGCATGGGAAATGGCCCGGGAATTTGGAGCCAGTGCTCTGTACAGAATGGGAGAGGGCGGTGTGCTCAGCGCACT
Source organism: Blautia sp. HCP3S3_G3 (assembly GCF_052063365.1). Classification (NCBI taxonomy): domain Bacteria; kingdom Bacillati; phylum Bacillota; class Clostridia; order Lachnospirales; family Lachnospiraceae; genus Blautia; species Blautia sp. HCP3S3_G3. Next base: position 62,024 of record NZ_JBQHXR010000001.1, read on the forward strand.
CTGGAAAATGGCGGAAGCCTCTCAGGTGGGGCTTCAGGCAGATTTGCGCAAGATTCCTGTCCGGCAGGAAACCATTGAAGTATGCGAACGGTTTGACCTGAATCCTTATTATCTGAGATCGGAAGGAGCACTTCTGATCGGGATTCCGGGCGGTGAGAATCTGGTGCAGGAGTATCTCAGAATGGGACTTCCTGCGGCAATCATCGGGCAGACGAATAACGGCAATGACCGGCTGCTTTACAGCGGCTCCAATGTCCGTTATCTGGACCGTCCGGCCAGAGACGAAATATACAAAATGCAGTGGTAAGTACAGCACAGGAGGAATACAGAAATGGCGAAATTGAATATTGTATTACATGAGCCGGAGATTCCGGCGAATACCGGAAATATCGGAAGAACCTGTGTGGCGACCAATACCAGGCTGCATCTGATCGAACCTCTGGGGTTCAGCATTCATGAAAAAGCAATCAAACGTGCAGGTCTGGATTACTGGAAGGATCTTGATGTGACCACTTATCTGGACTATGAAGATTTTCTTCAGAAGAATCCGGGAGCCAAAATCTATTACGCAACGACCAAAGCTCCGCAGACCTATACAGATGTTCATTATGAAGAAGACTGTTTTATCATGTTTGGGAAGGAAAGTGCCGGAATACCGGAGGATATTCTTTATCAAAATCAGGAAACCTGTGTCCGGATTCCCATGGTAGGAGAGACACGCTCTCTGAATCTGAGCAATTCTGTGGCAATCGTGCTTTATGAGGCTCTGCGGCAGCATAATTTTGATCATATGCGTCTGGACGGGCATCTGAGAAAATTTGACTGGAAATAAAGATGATTGGTTATAGGAGACCAGAGATACTTCATGCAGTGATGCAGGAAGTATTTGTGATATCTGAGATTCGTGGTGCCTGTACAATACTTTATGCAGTGATGCAGGAAGTATTCGTGATGACTGAGGTTCATGGTGCCTGCGCAAAAAATGGTGCCTGTACAAAAAATAGCACGGAATACGGATCTGTGACCGCTGATGCGGAAACACAGACCGGTATTCCGTGCTATTTTGCTTTATCCAGTGTAAAAATAAATTCTGTTCCGACACCTTCTGTACTGATCACATTGATCTGCTGACCATGTGCATGAATGATTTCCTGTACGATGGAGAGCCCGAGACCGGTTCCCTGCCGGTCCTTTCCGCGGGAGGCATCGATTTTATAAAAACGGTCCCATATTTTGTGAAGACTTGCCTTGGGGATGCCGGAACCGTGGTCTTTGACAGAGACAAAGATTTTATTATTCTTTTCGGTTGTTTCGATGATAATGGAAGAACCATTATTGCTGAATTTGATAGCATTGTCCAATAAATTGTACAGTACCTGCTGGATCTGTTCAATATCAGCTTTTGCATACAATTCTTTGCCGGAAAGAACAAGCTCCAGAAGAATTTTACGCTCGGTACAGATTCCCTCAAAAGTAGCGGAAGTCGTCTTGATGGTTTCGTTGATATCAAATTTCCGAAGATGCATCATTCGCTTCTGGATATCCAGCTCATTCAGAGTGAGAAGACTTTTGGTGAGCTTTTCCAGACGTCCGGCTTCGTAGGAAATGATTTTCAGGTATTTTTCCTGCATTTGAGGAGGAATCGTACCGTCCAGCATGGCTTCCACATATCCTTTGATGGAGGTCAGCGGGGAACGGAAGTCATGAGAAACATTGGAAATAAATTTCCGTTGGTATTCCCCATTGCGGTTCAGTTTATCCGCTGTATAGTTCAGCGTATTCGAAAGGTAACCGATTTCATCCTCTGATTTCTGCGGAATACGGTAGGACAGATTCCCGGAGGCAAATTCTGAGGCACCCCTGACAATCTGACAGAGCGGACGTTCCACACGATAGTAAAAATACACGAGCAGAGAACCGGCCAGCAGATAGATTCCAAAGAAAATAAGATGAATGATCAGCAGTATGGAGCTTCGATTTCGGTACAGGTCACTCATCAGATAGTGGATACAGACATAGCCTTTGATCGTCATATTCTCTGTGATCGGAGCGATAACGCTCAGTCGTTCCCTTGAAAAATATCCATAAAAATCACCGGTCTGATAATAATTGGCGCCCCACTGGGTAGGGTCAAAATTATCCAAAGGGACGGTCTCTTTCGTGGAAAAATTTCCGGAGGTGTCCAGCACGATTTCATTGCTGCTGTTGATGATCCAGATGACGGAATCCTGATATCTGGAAAGTGCAGTGAGATTATTCTGCAGGCTTTGCAGACTGGAAGAGGAAATGGAGGTCCTGATCGTGTCATCGGATGCAATCAGGTGGGCTTCCTCGTAAAGATCTTCACTGACGGCTTTCTCCAGTTCCTGTTCCACCATGTAGGAGCCGCAGGAACTGATGATAAGAAATCCAAGAATACCAAGAAGCAGGTACAGAAGTATAAAATTTCTGTACAGAGATTTTTTCATTGCGGTTTCACCTCGAATTTATAACCGATTCCCCAGACAGTGGCAAGACTCCAGCGGGGATGGTCTTTGATTTTTTCGCGAAGGCGCTTGATATGTACATCTACGGTACGGGTATCACCGATATATTCGTATCCCCAGATATGATCCAGCAGCTGTTCGCGGGTGAATACCTGGTTGGGTGAGGCGGCCAGAAAGTACAGAAGCTCCAGTTCTTTCGGAGGCATATCGATCTGACGTCCCATGTAGGTCACGGAATAATTGGCCAGATTGATAGTGAGATCAGGGTAGCTGACACATTTTTCTTTGGATGCAGGTGTGGGCTGTTTGACCTTGAAACGGCGGAGAACAGCCCGGACTCTGGCAACCAGCTCCTTGGAATCAAAAGGTTTGATGATGTAGTCATCCGCACCCAGCTCCAGTCCCAGAACCTTGTCGAAGGTTTCTCCCTTGGCGGAAAGCATGATGATGGGAACTTCGGAGGTATGACGGATCTCCCGGCACACTTCATAGCCGTCGATACCGGGAAGCATCAGATCCAGAAGAATCAGATCAGGCTGAAAGAGGTGAAACTCTTTCAATGCCTGCTCCCCGTCATTGACAATTTTTGTTTCAAAGCATTCTTTGGTAAGATACAGAGAAATCAGCTCTGCAATATTATTATCATCGTCTACGATCAGTATTTTCTGTTTAGAAATCATGATATCACTCCCTTTTATTTGAGGTCTGCGATGGTTACACCGGCATCGCCCTCGCCGAATTCACCCAGGCGGAAAGAAGCCACATGCTTCTGGCGTCTCAGATAGTTGTGGACACCTTTGCGCAGGGCACCGGTGCCTTTGCCGTGGACAATTCGGACCGTTTTGAGATGAGCAAGATATGCATCATCCAGATATTTGTCCAGTTCCGCAATGGCTTCATCCACAGTTTTGCCAAGAAGATTGATTTCCGTGGAGATGCTGGAGGATTTGGACATACGGATCTTGCCGGCACCGGTGCGGGAAAGTGCAGCATTGGTAATCACCGGTTCATCCACCAGTTCCAGATCGGAAATATGGACTTTGGAACGGATGATGCCCATCTGGACAAACAGATAACCTTTGGAATCCGGATGACTGCTGACGGTTCCCTTCAGGTTCATGCTCAGTACTTTTACAGATTCTCCAAGGCGAAGATCTTTGGGGTTCAGTTCTTTTTTGGGCTTGCGTGTTTCCTGTTTCAGGGTAATATGTTTCTCTGCCTGAGACATGCGCTGGCGGATATTCTGGCGTTCTTTTTCCACAGCGGCAGTATCTACATGGTCTTTCTGGAATTTGTGGAACAGCTTCATGGTCTGATCGGCATATTCCTTTGTCTCGCGCAGAATTGCGAGGGCTTCTTCATTGGCTTCCCTGAGAATCCGTTCCCTGCGTTCATCCAGTTTTTCCTGTTTGGCTTCCAGCTGTTCTTTCAGAGTACGGACCTCTTCCTTATAGCGTTCCACTTCCAGGCGTTCATTCTCGATGATGACACGGCTGTTTTCCAGAGAGGACAGTACATCCTCAAAAGATTCATCCTGCTCGCTGATCTGTTCTTTGGCTTTATTGATGATAGCATCCGGCAGACCGAGCTTTGAGGAAATGGCAAATGCATTACTTTTGCCCGGAACGCCGATGAGAAGGCGATAGGTAGGACGAAGCGTCTCCACGTCAAATTCACAGCAGGCATTTTCCACACCTGCAGTGGAAAGCGCGTAGACCTTCAGTTCACTGTAATGCGTGGTCGCCATGGTGCGGATTCCCTGCTCATGCAGAGTGGAAAGGATGGCAATGGCAAGTGCAGCGCCCTCTGTCGGGTCGGTACCTGCGCCAAGCTCATCAAAAAGGACCAGAGAATTCTGATCTGCTCTGCTGAGAAATGATACCACATTGGTCATATGGGAGGAGAAGGTACTTAAGGATTGCTCAATGCTCTGTTCGTCTCCGATATCTGCATAAACTTCGTGAAAAACAGCAAGCTCTGACCGGTCATATGCCGGAATATGGAGTCCGGACTGTCCCATTAAGGTGAGAAGTCCTACGGTTTTCAGAGAAACCGTTTTGCCGCCGGTATTCGGTCCGGTTACGACAAGCAGGTCAAAGTCATCGCCAAGACGGATATCGATGGGAACGACTTTTTTCTTGTCGATCAGCGGATGGCGTGCCTTTTTCAGATGGATGCGTCCTTCTTCATTAAAGATGGGTTCGCTGGCATTCATTTCCATAGCAAGACTCGCACGGGCAAAAATAAAGTCAAGCTGTACCATGGTCTCAAGATCCAGGGAAATGGATTCCCGGTCGAGTGCAATCTGTTCGCTCAGGGAAGCGAGAATAACTTCGATTTCTTTCTGCTCCTGAAGTTCCAGTTCCCGCATGTCATTATTCAGTTTTACGATAGCCATGGGCTCAATGAACAAAGTAGATCCGGTGGAAGACTGGTCATGGATCATGCCGGGAACCTGTCCCTTGTATTCGGCTTTGACCGGAATACAGTAGCGTCCGTTGCGCATGGTGATGACAGAATCCTGCAGATACGTACGGGCACTGCCATTGACCAGTCCGGAAAGCTGTGAGTGGATGCGGTCGTTGACCAGTTTCATGCCGCGGCGGATCTGACGCAGAGCAGGGCTGGCATCGTCGCTGATCTCGTCCTCGGAAAGGATACAGCGCCGGATCTCAGAGGTAAGAGGCGTGAGCGGTTCCAGACAGTCAAACATGCCATCAAGGGAATCCGGCAGCACGTCGCTTCTGTCACTGCGGGAATAGGCTTTTACCCGGTTGACATTTTCCAGAAGACTGCAGATGGCGAGAATCTCTGTAATACCGAGGGTGCTTCCAATCTCCAGACGCTTCAGTGAACCGCGGATGTCTTTGACACTTCCAAAGGAAATGGTTCCTTTTTTGAAAAGGCGGCTCAGGGCATCTCTGGTCTGTGTCTGCATGAGACGGATCTGTTCCAGGTCTGTATATGGGGTCAGTGACCGGCAGAGCTCCTTGCCCATGGATGAGGAAGCTTTGTCAGTCAGCTGTGTAATGATTTTGTGATATTCCAGTGCTTTTAATGCTTTTTGATTCATAATTTCTCCTGCATGATTGGTTCATTTGCGGTTTCCGATGGAAAACGCATGATTTTTTATAAATTTCCACTACCCATTTTACATGATTTGCGGTATATTGAAAAGGAAAAATTCCAATACATGAAAATATAAGATTCATTCATAAAAAGTTCATAACTTTTTGTTAAACTGGATTCCAGAATAGCAGTTTTGTGAGTTTTATCTGTTACTGTGAATGCGAGGAACAGTAACACTTGATCAGTTACACCAGTGTCAGTTGTTTTACCAGGAGAAATACATTATGTCAGAAAGAGAAAATCCGGAATCTGGAAAAAAGGAGATGCACGAAGATTATTCCTTTATTAAGGAAACCATCAAAAAGAACCCGGTGAATCTGGGCGTTCATGTGAAACGTCTTTTTACACTGGCTCTTGGAGGAGCACTTTTTGGCGGCAGCGCTGCGGTTGCATTTACAGTGGCCTGCCCGGTTGCTGCGGAGAGATTTATTGCGGGAGAAGAAGTGACGCTTTCCGATGCCAGACCGGGTCCGATCGGAATCTCGGCTGCAGAGGAGACAGAGGAAGCTGCCGATGCAGAATATGTGGAAGAGGACGTCAGGGAACCGGAAGAGATACCGGATGCTGTCTTTGATGATGGACAGGAAGCAGGAAATGAAAGTTCTATGGAAATTTATGCTTCTGTTTATGAGGAGGCTGTACAGATTGCAGAAAAGCCTATGAAAGCTATGGTCAGACTTTCCGGGCTGTCAGATGATACGGATCTTCTGGACGATTCCTTTCTTACTTACGGGGAAGAAGAGGGAGTAATCTTTTACAGCGATGAGAAGGATGTCTATATACTGACAAATTATAAAAATATCGAAAAATCCGATAGTATTCGTGTTACTTTCTGTAAGGGAGCAGTTGCGGAAGGGAGTCTCTGCAAGGCAGATCCCGGAACAGGACTTGCGGTTGTCCGTGTTCCGCGGAATCTTTTGACAGAAGAAGAATGGAGTGAGGTTTATGTGGCATCACTCAGTGATTCCTTTGATCTTTCCAATGAAAAAACAGTGATTGCCATCGGAAGTCCGTCCGGTAATTTCAATTCTGTGATGTATGGTCTGGTAACTTCTGTATCAGGAAGTTTGAGAGTTGCAGATGCGGAATATTCTCTGCTTGGTACGAATATCATGGGCAGCATTGAGAGCAGCGGTGTTCTTCTTGATATGCAGGGGAATGTGATTGGAATGATTATGCGTACAGATGAGGATGAGAGTATTCTCAAAGGTGTTTCCATTGCGGAACTCCGGCCTTTGATCGAGAATCTTTCCAATGGTGAACAGATCCGCTATCTGGGAATTCTGGGTGCTTCCATTAAGAAACCTCAGGCGGAGAAGCTGAATATTCCGCAGGGGATTTATGTAGAAGGAGTGGAGTCTGCTTCTCCTGCCATGATTGCCGGTATTCAGAATGGTGATATCATTGTGGGAATCAATGGACAGGAAACAGAAAACATGATGGATTATATGGCAGAACTGCAGAATCTGAATGTGGGCGAGCAGGCAGAACTGACTGTGTGCAGAAAAGGTACAGAAGGAAAATTTGTGGAAATGGAATTTGATATGACAATAGAAGAGAAATAGAAAGGCAGAAACAGCATGCGTTTTATCAACGAATTACATGAAGGTGACAGAATTAACGGCATTTATTTATGCAAACAGAGACAGTCTGCGGTAACCAAAAACGGCAAACCATATGACAGCATTATCCTGCAGGATAAAACGGGCGTTCTGGACGGCAAAATCTGGGATCCGAATTCTCTGGGAATTGATGAATTTGATGCGTTGGATTATATAGAAGTTGTGGGAGATGTGACCAGTTTTGCAGGAGCCATGCAGCTGAATGTGAAGAGAGTCCGCAAGGCGGGAGAGGGAGAATACAATCCGGCAGATTATCTTCCGGTCAGCGGGAACAGTACGGATGATATGTACGGTCAGCTTCTGAAAATGATCGAGAGTATAAAGAATCCTTATTTGTCTGCGCTTCTGAAGAAATTGTTTGTGGAAGATCAGGAATTCCTCAAATCGTTTGAAGGTCATTCCGCCGCAAAAACGGTTCATCACGGATTTATCGGCGGACTGATGGAACACACCTTAAGTGTAACAAAACTCTGCAATTATATGGCAGGTGCCTATCCGCTTCTGAATCGTGATCTTCTGATCACAGCATCTTTGCTTCACGATGTGGGCAAAACAAGAGAGCTTTCTTCTTTTCCGCTGAATGACTATACGGATGAAGGACAGCTGTTGGGGCATATTATTATCGGAGCACAGATGATTCATGATCTGGCTAAGGAAATCCCGGATTTTCCGGTTAATCTGGAAAATCAGCTGGTACACTGCATTCTGGCTCATCACGGTGAACTGGAATATGGTTCTCCAAAAAAACCGGCTCTTGCAGAAGCGGTTGCTTTGAATCTGGCAGACAATACGGATGCACGGATGGAAACTCTGACAGAGATTTTTGCCGCAGATAAGGGCAAAAAAGAATGGCTGGGGTATAACCGGCTGTTTGAATCTAATTTGAGAAGAACAGGAGATTTTTGATCCTTATGGAATTTCGTAAAAACGATATGGTAACGATTCGAATTGAAGATTGTGGAATTGACGGTGAAGGCATCGGTAAGGCGGATGGCTTCACCGTCTTTGTGAAGGATGCTGTGATCGGCGATACAGTCCGGGCAAAAATTATGAAAGCCAAAAAGAATTATGGCTATGGAAGACTCATGGAAGTTCTGGAACCGTCTCCTTACCGCACAGAGCCCAAATGTCCGTATGCCCGCCAGTGCGGCGGATGCCAGATTCAGGCACTTTCTTATGAACAGCAGCTGGCTTTCAAAGAAGCCAAAGTCCGCGGACATCTGGAACGGATCGGAGGATTCCGTGAGATTCCCATGGAGCCTGTCATCGGGATGGAGAATCCGTATCATTACCGCAATAAAGCACAGTTCCCTGTAGGACGCGGCAAAGATGGAAGAATCATTACCGGATTTTATGCAGGAAGAACGCACAGCATTATTGAGAACAGAGACTGTGCGCTTGGAGTTGCGGTGAACAGAGAAGTTCTCGACCGTGTGATTGCCTATATGGAGAAATATCATGTGGAGCCTTATGACGAAATGACCGGAAAGGGACTGGTCCGTCATATTCTGATTCGTTACGGCTTTTTTACAGGCGAAGTAATGGTGTGTGTGGTCGTAAATGGGAATAAACTGCCGCACAGTGAAGTGCTGGTGGACACTCTGCGGGAAATTACAGGGATGACCAGTATTACACTGAACGAAAACCGTTCCAGAAGTAATGTGATTCTTGGCGAAAAGCTGTATCTCCTCTGGGGACAGACCTATATTACGGATAAGATCGGTGATATTTCCTATCAGATTTCTCCCCTGTCTTTCTATCAGGTCAATCCGGGACAGACCCAGAAGCTCTATGCCAAGGCACTGGAATACGCGGATCTTCACGGAGAAGAAACGGTGTGGGATCTGTACTGCGGAATTGGAACGATTTCGCTGTTTCTGGCACAGCAGGCGAAGTTTGTCCGTGGTGTGGAGATCGTTCCTGCTGCAATTGAAGATGCGAAGCGGAATGCGCAGTTGAACGGGATTCACAATGTGGAGTTTTTTACCGGAAAGGCCGAAGAGGTACTGCCGCAGGAATATGAGAAGAATGGAATTTATGCGGATGTAATCGTGGTGGATCCGCCGAGAAAGGGCTGTGATGAAGTGCTTCTGAAGACGATTCTGAAAATGCAGCCGAAGCGGGTCGTATATGTGAGCTGCGACAGCGCAACACTGGCGAGAGATCTGAAATATCTGTGTGAGAACGGGTACCGGCTGGAACGCGTCTGCCCGGTCGATCAATTTGCTCACACGGTTCACACAGAAAATGTGGCAAAACTGGAACGGGTGGTTATGTAATCGGAGTGTAAGGATACATTCCGAATTGGAAATATCGGTGAGATATACGAAGAAGATATTTTTAAAGTGGTAAGTCTTATTAAAGCTTTGACAATTATAATGTGTCAAAGCTTTTTTATGCTGTTATGGAGAGAAGTTTGACAGTTCTGCAGATATTTTACAGATGTTTTACCTACAGGTGATAGAGGATTTTACTAACGGAAATATATAATCAGATGGTATTATGAAAAAGATTCCGTATGAAATCGGAAAAGCGAAGATACGAAAAACAGGAACGGATCTGACTATTGTTTCTTATTCCAAAACAATGCTTACCGTTGAAAAGGCAGCAGAAAAGCTGGAAGAGGAAGGAATCTCAGCAGAAGTGATCGATCTGATTACGCTGTCACCCTGGGATAAAGAAACGGTACTTCGTTCTGTGCAAAAGACCGGAAGGCTGCTCATCGCCCATGAAGCGGTGAAACAGGGAGGATTTGGGGGCGAAATCGCTGCAACGGTTGCAGAGGAAGGATTTTCTTACCTGAAAGCTCCGGTTTCCAGAATTGCTGCGCCATTTGTACCGGTTCCGTTTGCACCGGAACTGGAAGAACAGGTCAGAGTACATGTGGAAGATATTGTAAACAAGGCAAAGGAACTGATAAATGAGGATAAGTAAGATGAAAAAGCTGATAGGTTATCTTGGAAAAGCGCTGGATTACATAGAAGAGGGGCTAATCGTGGCGGGACTTGCCTTTATGGCAATCATGAAAATTCTGTGAGAGGCTGGCAAAAGATATCGGTGTGGGAGCAGTACCGGGTTCCAGCTTTTTTAAAGAAGATGTGAATCATCTGATCCGATTCCATTTTGCAAAGCAGGATGAAACATTGCTTGAGGCCTTAGACAGGCTGTCAAAACTGTACAAGGCTTAAGTAATCGTTAGCTGTTTTCGTGTTTCCGATATTCACTTGGCGTCAGGTGAAACAATTTTTTGAAATTTCCGACAATAATATCCTGTATTTTCGAAGCCGGTATTCTGTGCAATGACAGATATACCGGTTTCTGTTGTTTGCAGGAGCCGGACAGCACATTTTCTTTTTGCCATTGGACATTTGAAGAATATATCTGGCACTCAAATGGCATGTTCGGCCGCCTCAAAACGGTGGAGTACCTGTGAATTGATGAAAACAACCTCTTTTGTGATATTGTGCATTGACATATGGCTGATAATACAATATAGTTCAAAAGGCATGATAGTGAAAGGAGATTAGGAAGTCAATATGGTCAAGAATTATAAAAAAACATTAATTGCCTGTTATCTGGGATTTATCACGCAGGCAATCACGGCAAATTTTGCCCCTCTGCTGTTTTTGAAATTTCATAAGGACTATGCGATACCGTTGGGAAAGATTGCGCTGATATCAACGATGTTTTTCCTGACACAGCTGATCGTAGATGTTCTGTGTGCAAAATATGTGGATCGCATTGGATATCGTAAATCTGTTGTAGCATCGGAAGTATGCTCTGCGGCCGGCTTGGCAGGAATGGCATTTTTGCCGGAACTGTTCCATGATCCGTTTGTTGGAATTCTCATCAGCGTCATTATCTACGCAATCGGAAGCGGATTGATCGAGGTATTGGTCAGCCCGATCGTAGAAGCCTGCCCGTTTGAACATAAGGAAGCAGCAATGAGCCTTTTACATTCTTTCTATTGCTGGGGCTCTGTGGGGGTTGTAGTCTTATCTACACTTTTCTTTGCAGTATTTGGAATTGACAACTGGAAATGGCTTGCCTGTCTATGGGCACTGGTACCTTTGTATAATATTTACAATTTTGCTGTCTGTCCGATTGAACATCTGACGGAAGAGGGTCAGGGAATGAAGGTTGGAAGCCTGCTTCGTGTTCCGTTGTTCTGGGTATCCATTATTCTGATGGTCTGTGCCGGTGCATCGGAATTATCCATGGCACAGTGGGCTTCTGCATATGCGGAAGCAGCTCTTGGTCTGTCAAAAACCATTGGTGATCTGGCAGGTCCCTGCATGTTTGCCATAACCATGGGAATCAGCCGTGTGATTTACGGAAAATACGGTGATAGAATGGATTTGATGAAATTCATGCTTGGCTCCGGAAGTCTGTGTCTCATTTGCTACTTAATGGCTTCTATGTCAGCAAATCCTGTCATCGGTTTGATCGGATGCATAGTCTGCGGATTTTCGGTAGGTATCATGTGGCCGGGAACCATCAGTATTTCATCAAAACAATTTCCGGCCGGCGGAACCGCTATGTTTGCACTGCTGGCAATGGCAGGGGATTTGGGCGGAGCCTTTGGACCGAGTCTTGTGGGAAATATTACCCAGCAGGCAAATGACAATCTTCAGAAAGGGATGCTTGCGGGATGCGTATTTCCGCTGGTATTAATTGTTTCTTTATTGATTATGAGACGTTTTCGTAGTACAACGGATCATAAATAACCGATCAGATGATGTCCGCAACCGGATCTGATTATCGGAATATTATTTATAAAACCGGAAATAATATTCCCGAGTCATAAAATACCGGGAGGTGGCAACAATTAATGATTGAAGATGATACAATAAAACTGCTGCGTGAATGTGATTCAGGAATTAAGATGGGTGTTGCATCGATAGAAGATGTTTTGGATTATGTACATGATGAAACATTTCGGAAATACCTTGTGGAATGCAGGGATAAACACATGAAGCTGAAAAAAGAAATTCAGACACTTTTAGAGCAATATCACGACGATGGAAAAGAGCCCAATGTGATGGCGAAAAGTATGTCATGGATGAAAACAAATGTGAAGCTGGTCATGAATGAATCGGATGAGACCATTGCTGATTTAATGACAGATGGCTGTAATATGGGAGTAAAATCTCTAAATAAATATCTGAATCAGTATAAAGCCGCTGATGAGAAAACCAAAGATATTGCGAAACATCTGATAAATCTTGAAGAAAAGCTTGCCGTTGATATTCGTTCTTTTTTGTAAGTATATATTGGTACAGCATGGAAAAAACAGCTATTGAATGCCGGATTCCTCTGAGAAAACGGGCATCAATAGCTGTAAATTTTTTCCGGGACATAGTATAACAGCAGGAAATATAAGGAGACGCTGTGTTTACAATAAATTGACATGAAGATTCTGAGATAAAATTTTACAATAATATATATACCTTCCAGGTTCCTCGGAATCCACTATAAGTGAAGTGGGGATGCTGAGGTGAGCCAGCCCGTTTTGTACACCATATGTCTATTTCTTTCCACAGCAGTACTTATATTTCCTACCGCTTCCGCAAGGACAAGGATCATTTGGATAAACCTTTTTTTCCGGAAAAGCTATGATCTTGGAATGTTCTTTCTGGTTTCCGGCATGATTCAGGGTCCGGATTTCATTTCCCGAATGACCGTTATAGTCCCATTTTCGTATAAACCTGCGGAATTTGCGAAGCTGTTTCTGGGTTTCACGCACCCTTTTCAGGGAAGAAAACTTACATCCGGCTTCTTCCATTTCCTCTAATAATTCTTCATCCGGTACATTCATCCGGATATCGTCCTCGATACTTAAAAATACCATAAACGCGGTATATTGATCAAGATGAAGCGTTTCTGTAAGATAGTCCAGAAAAAATGCAGTTTCATTGTTCATGATCTGGGAATCATTCTTTCCGAAATTAAGAAACTCTTCTCTGCTTTCCGGAATATATCGTGAATACAGGTTCTGGCTTTTCAGAAGTTCCGGATACAGATGGTCCTCAGCCAGACTGCTGTCCATGATTCTGTCATCGATCAGGCAGTAAGGTTCCCCATACGTTTGGATTTCCTCAAGAACAGGCTGAAGATATTCCTGCAAAAGTTCCATACCCTCATAGCAGCGGTAAAGCGTTTTGAGCTCATCCAGGGAAACAGTACCATATAAATATACAGCAGATCTGATATAGGAAGAAATCAGGAAGCCCTGTTCAAGTTCTTCATAAAACTCAGGTGTACAGATCTGATCATACTTATCCTGCACATCCTGCGGAATCTGCAGAAAACTGGAGAAACTGTTATATCCTCCGTAAGTACAGAGCAGCACAGAGTTGCTCAGAAGTTCTTCGGGAATCATAATCCCGTTTTCTTTTATCGCATTTTCAAAAGTACGGAATTCCTCTTCTGTGGAGTTTTTCAAAAGCTTTTTCATAAACTGCGTTTCCAGAAGACTGTTTTTCAGCCATTCCGCAAGTTCTTTTTTGTTGAAACGGTTGTACCGGGTGAAATGATGAAGCCGGGCCAGATCTTTCAGGTTATCCTTGGAATATTGGCTGAATACATCCGTGAGGCTTCTGATTCCCGCACTTTCTTTGCGCAGAGTGTTTTCCTGCTGCGTAATCTGTTCAAGAGCACTTTGTAAAGATACTTCATCGTTCATCATGCCCGGCAGGTCAGAAAATAAGCTGTCATCCTGGAATTTCAGGTTCTCTTTGCCGGACATCCCGAAATACTCCTCTTCATCTTCCAGGTCACTGTGGTTGTTTACGGGGTAGATCCAGGTGCTGAATAACTGGTTTACACCATCCATATCAAAAGGCTCCGCCTCATCAATATAATCATAAAAGCCCCACATACCACCGCAGTCCTCTATCATATTCGGACCTTTTGATTTCAGAACAACAGGAAAACGTTCCTTACGATCAACGATTTTTTCAACTTTGATCGTATGCTCCCAGTTATCACCGAAATCATAAGTATAGGAAAAAGTTTCATTTTCGTAAATAAACCTGTCAATAACTCTGTCCACGGTATCTTCTTCAGAAGCGATGGGAGTTCCTGTATAATAATCTCCCTCGCGGAAAGAAAATTCAAACATGTGATCATGAGTCCAACCAAAGATCTTCTCAATGATATCATCCAACTCCCGGAAAGTAATCCCGTCCGGAACCAGAACTCTTCTCCATATGGGGGGATGGCTGTTTTTGATGGTGATTTTAAACTGATATGAATTAGGCATATTTTCTTCCTCTTTCTGTTATTGAACTGTCTGTGAATAAAGACAATTATTGTGGTCAGTATAAATCGGATATCTGAAATCTGACCTGCTGTATGTTCATAACCGAACGTCGTTAAGACTATTCTAACAAAGTCATATGATTTTGAACAGATAATATTTATGTAAAATTATTATTTTGAAAATCGTTCGCCATTTTGAAAGATTGATATCATATTCAAAACCGCCCGGAATCCAGATGCCTGCTAAAAACAGTATAGCTGTCATGCAGGAGGCGAAAGTCGCAGGTATCCTGCATGAGATCTTTAAATTATTTTTTATAGCTTCAGAATATGCATCCAGAGTAATTAAAATAGTAACCGGAATTTCAGATAATGAATGGTCTGCAGATTTCTTTTTAACAATAACTGCAGTTTCATTATATATAATACATTGACAGATGTCTATGTATATAATAAACTATATATAATTATTTATGCGAGGTAAATGATATGGAATCAATAGATGTGATTTCTATATGCAAAGCGCTTGGCGATGTGAATCGTCTTGAAATTGTGCAGATGTTATCAGACGGGGAAAAATGCGGGTGCAGACTTCTGGAAAAATTTGAAATAACGCAGCCTACCTTATCGCATCACATGAGAATACTGGTGGGATGCAGTCTTGTAAATGATCGTAAGGATGGTAAGTGGCACTATTATTCTTTAAATTACGAGACGCTCAAAAGATATGAAGAATATTTGGATCATTTAGCACATGGAACAAAAAAGGAAGCACAGATATAGCGGGAGGTACAGTATGACGACAGCGGAGAAAGCAGAATTGATTATTAACGATATAAAAAATGAAAAAGACAGGAGTCCTGTCCGGATTTTTAAAAACATTGCAAAGAAAGATTATATCAGTATTCATGGACCGGAACATCATATATTGGATGGGGCATGTTTGCTGATGGCATACAAAAATGCAGGAGGAAATATCGATATCGATGAAGCACTGAATAAACTCATGGCAGAAGGACTTCGTATGCCGGGAGCAATGTGCGGGCTCTGGGGTGTCTGCGGTGCAATTACTTCCATGGGGGCAGCTTTATCGATTATTGACGGGACAGGACCGTTATCTGCAGATGGAACATGGGGCAAACATATGGAGTTTACTTCAAGTGCAGTTGCCGAGCTGGGCGAGATTAATGGTCCGAGATGCTGTAAAAGAGATGCCATGATTGCATTTAAAAATGCAATTAAATTTGTGAATGAGAATTATCATGTGACTCTTGAGCAGGAGCCGATGAAGTGTGAATACTCCGACCTGAATGCGCAATGCATCAAAGAGAGATGCCCATTTCATGAAAAGTAAAATTGAGGAGCTTGCGAAAGGGAAGAACATGTCTAAGGAAAGGATGTTTAATGATAATCTGAAAATTTCTCTGTTCGAGAGACGGGCTGTGGAAGTTTCGGGACAGGAAGAAGAACGGGTGATCACCAGTATTACCCGTTATGTGCAGGAACATCTGGCAGAGGAAGTGAGTGAGTCTGTCTGTTCTGGCGGAGGAGTTTCATCTTAGTGCCCAGTATATCAGCCAGCTTTTTAAAAGTGAGATCGGGGTTGGATTTTTGAATTATCTTACCAGTATCCGCATGGAAAAAGCCAGAAAACTCCTGGTGTCCACGGATCTGCCCATTGCTGAGATTTCAGAGAGAGCAGGGTATGGGGATTATCGGGTATTTACCAAGGTGTTTATATGGAGATGATAAATGTATTAAGAAAACAGTCGTAATTTTTGTAATTGTTTTTCTGTTGCAGGAAGATGATTCACAGACGCAGGGATGAGTATGGTATTGTGTACTCTGCCCTGCGTTTTCTTTTTACCTGTAATCTATAAAACTGACACATACAGCATGAAAATCTGCCTATCGGAAATGATGCGGATTTCGTAAAATACAGATAAACAAAAACAAAATAAACAGATCTGCTTCCGGAAATTTGCCGGACAGAAGACTATCAGAAAAATGGAGGAATTCAAAAATGAGCAAAAGACTTTATAAATCCAATATAAACAAGGTTATCAGCGGTGTGTGCGGAGGTATTGCGGAATATTTCAATATTGATCCCACCATTGTACGACTGGCATGGATACTGTTCAGTTTCCTGGGCGGAAGCGGTTTCCTTGCATACATTGTAGCGGCGATCATTATCCCGTGCAGTCCGGAATATTTAGAATAAAAGTCCCGGACAGCAGCCATGTGATGAAGCATGCTTGCATGCGCAGGCACATGGATATTGGACGGGCTGCCCGTATGAGCAAGCAGCGAAGTGGAGGAACAAAACATGAAGGATTTTATTTTGGCGGCGCTCCCGTTGGTAATGGCAGGACTTGCTCTTGCAATTATCTGTGCCAGTTTGAGAAAAAAGGTGTCCAAAGAGGACGGGAAAAAACTGGAACAGAGGATGGCTCTGGGTATGAGCCTTGGCCTGCTTTTTGGGGCGGCACTGAACAATTGCGGTTTATGGGGGAATCATGCGCTTGGGCTTGTGATGGTCCCGTTGTGGGGAATGGCACTGGCTTCCCTGTGGAAAGAGGAATAACGATATTCATTCGTTTTGAAGGGTTTTACTGCAACTTCATTAATTCTGAAGGCTTTTACTGCTTGACGAAAGATGTGTACTGAACTATACTACAACCAGCACTGCACTGATGAACTATACTACAACCAGCACTGCACTGATGAACTATACTGCAGCCGGCAATGCGCTGATAAACCATACTGCAGCCGGGCACTGCGCTGAAATAACAGTGTATGGATCAGTGTAAGCAGTGAATCGATCAGGAGAGGAGAGATTTTTTTGAGTGAGAAAAAAGTATCGTTATGGTCTTTGTTTCTGACCTTCGCCAAGATGGGGGTAATGACTTTTGGCGGTGGTTATGCGATGCTTCCCATATTACAGCGTGAGGTTGTGGAGAATAAACATTGGGCAGCGGAAGAAGAAATCATGGATTATTTTGCGATTGGACAGTGCACACCGGGAATTATCGCAGTAAATACAGCTACATTTATCGGACAGAAAAAGAGGGGAGCAGCAGGCGGAATTGCAGCTACTCTGGGAGTGGTGTTCCCGTCTCTGATCATTATCTCGATTCTTGCAGGACTGATTACGAATTTCTCCCATCTGAAATGGGTGCAGGATGCCTTTGCCGGCATTCAGGTCTGTGTCTGTGTACTGATCTTCAATGCAGTTACAAAATTGCTGAAAAAATCAGTTGTGGATAAATGGACAGCCGGAATTTTTGCTCTGGTACTGGCAGGCGGGTTTTTTCTGGATATTTCTCCGGTCTGGTTTGTTGTGACTGCGGCAGTCGCCGGAATCATCCTTAAGAATCTGGAGGTAAAAGGCAAATGAGTGTTTATATCAGATTATTTTGGGAGTTTTTTAAGACAGGCCTTTTTGCCATCGGAGGAGGAATGGCTACGCTGCCTTTCCTGCAGGATATCGGAATCAGCACCGGATGGTATACCTATACGGATCTGATGAATATGCTGGCGGTCTCCGAGTCTACTCCGGGACCAATCGGAATTAATATGGCCACTTATGTGGGATTTACGGTAGGCGGCATTCCTGGAGCAGTGATCTCAACACTGGGAGAAATTACTCCATCAATTATCGTAATTTTGATCGTTGCTGCCATGTTAAAAAAATTCCGTGACAGTAAGCTGGTTAACAGTGCTTTTTATGGACTTCGCCCTGCTTCCACCGGTCTGATCGGTGCTGCGTGTGTAGCGGTAGTGCTGGAAGTACTGACAAATATTTCGGTTCATTCACCGGAGGGAAGTCTTCTGAACAGCTTTGCCATAGCTGGAAATGCGGGTCTGCTGCGCTGGCCGGGGCTTTTGCTGGCAGTTGTATTGTTTATCTTCACCAATTATGTGAAACCGGTGAAGAAGCTTCATCCGATTGTATTTATTGCAGTATCTGCAGTGATCGGTGTGGCAGCGGGATATTTTGGGATTCTGTAACCGGACGTATGATTCTGTGCTGCAATGGTATATGACTTTCATATTTTTGAGAAGGAGAAGTGTATGCCTGATATTCGTATTAGTAAGGAACACACTTATTTTGAAAAAAATGGAAAGCCCTTCTTTTTGTTATGTGATACAGTCTGGATGGCTTTTCAGAAATTATCTCTGAAAGAATGGAGGGAACTGGTCCGTTTCCGAAAAGAACAGGGATTTGATGCACTGCAGATCAGTGTTCTGCCCATCGCGCACGACAACAGTGTGGGGGAAGATTCCGTGGAACCCTTCTGCATGAAGGACGGGAAATATGATTTTGATCATATCAATGAAGTATATTTTGACAGAGCAGAAAAGATGCTTCGGGTTATGCAGGAGTATGACATGATTCCGTTTCTGCATCTGTTCTGGGTGAATTATATTCCGGAGACCTGGGCAGCAGCCAAAAGTCCGGATACGGTGATCCCGTTTGACAGGATCGAGGGACTGACCCGGTATTTCCTGAAGCGTTTTGATCAATATCAGCCGATTTATTCTGTCTCCGGAGATACCGGTTTTGAGACGGAAACGGTGGTGAAATATTATCAGAAAATTCTGGATGTGATGTATGAGAACCATGCGGAACGGCTGACAACCTTTCACCTGCAGCCGGAAGCAGATCCGCCGTCGGTGCTTTGTGAACATCCGCAGTATCAGTTTTATTCCTATCAGTCAGGACATGGAGCCGGGGTGGATGGCAGTGGCAATCCCGGTCCTGATCAGAACAGCATGCTTGTTTTTTCAAGACAGTTTCTGGAGAAGAAAGCGAAAAAACCGGTTATGAATACGGAAATCTGTTATGAAGGGCACGGATATGGTTTTTCTTATGGGCGTTTTTATCCGGCAGATGTAAGGAAAGCTGTCTGGAGGAGTATTCTCTCCGGTGCCAGTGCAGGGGTGACGTACGGAGCTCATGGATTATGGCAGTTTTACGAGTCAGATGCTCTGTTTAATAATGCGGAATTTTCCCGGATGCCGTATGCATGGCAGACCGCGCTGAGATTTCCGGGAGCATCGGATGCGGCGTTTGCGAAGTGGATTTTTGAAAAATACGCATTATGGGAATTATGTGAGTTTCGTACTCTGGACAATTATGGCGGACAGGTGCAGCAGGGCTGTGCAAAGGATAAAACAGTGATTTATCTTCCCTATAATGACGATGTTGTTCTGGAGGGGGATTTTTCCGATTACCGGTTTGAAGCCATTGGTCTGGAGAGCAGACAGGTGATGCATCCCCTGGTTCGCGGGAAAAAAGACGAAACAGTAATCTTAAAAACCAGTCTGAATGAAGATATATTGATATTGGGAGTAAGAGACAATTTCTGATGAGTATAAGTGAGAAAAACAAAGGGAATTTTTATATTTTCCTGACGGCCCTGCTGTGGTCTACAGGCGGAATTTTAATTAAATTTATTCCCGGAAGCGCTGTTGCGATCAACGGCGCTCGCTCTTTGATTGCGCTGATATTTTTCTGCATTTACAGAAAAACGGTTAAGGTGAAAGTGAATGGATGGATTCTTGCGGCGGCAGTCTGCCTTGTGCTTACCAATCTTTTGTATGTTCTGGCAAATAAAATGACGACCGCTGCCAATGCGATCGTACTGCAGTACACAGCGCCGGTTTTTGTTCTGATCTGGGACTGCATTTACCGGAAGAAAAAGCCGACAGGGCGGCAGTGCATCGTTGTTCTGATGGCTTTTGCGGGAATGGTGATGTTCTTTTTTGACCAGCTGGATGGAGGACAGATGCTTGGAAATATTGTTGCGATCGGAGCAGGATTGAGTTTTTCCGGAGTATTTTTTATCAATTCTCTGCCGAAAGCAAGCAGCAAAGATTCCAGCATGATTGCGTTCTTTTTATCTTTTCTGATCTCCATCCCGTTCCTCGGGGAAGTGGGAAAGATGAACGGAACGGCAGTCGCTGCTCTGGTAGTGCTGGGCGTTTTCCAGGTGGGACTTGCCTATGTCCTTTTTGACAAGGGCGCAAAGCTGACGAGCCCTGTAAGTGCGTCACTGATCGGACTTCTGGAAGCGGTTCTGAATCCTGTGTGGGTGTTCCTTTTCTATGGTGAAAAGATGGGTAAATATGCACTGATCGGTGCGGGAATTATTCTGGCCGCAGTGGTATGGAATACGGTTTCGCCGGATTCAGGAGAAAACGGATAATTATGGGGATGAATCAATGAAAAATACCGATATGGTTGTTTTAGTACATCGGAAATATATAACTTATCAGATGTAACCCGTACGGAAGATAAAGATAGGAGAAAAAAGATGTTAGATGCAATTTTAAATGAATTAAAACTGGACGCAGTTGTAATTACAGATCCGTATAATATGCGTCATGTAAGCGGATTCCGCGGCGGAGAGGGAGCATTGTATGTTTCCGGCACTCAGAAAGTGCTGATCACAGACTCCAGATATACCGAGCAGGCTGCAAGAGAAAGCTCTTTTACGATTGTGGAAGAACATCGTGGACATACAAGAGCGCAGATTTTGACAGAATGTATGGCAAAAGAACAAAAATCCGGTACTTTCTCTATGGGATATGAAGATGAATCTCTTCTGTGTGTTCAATTTGATAAATTAAAAGATGCGCTTCCTGTTGAGAATTGGGTGCCTCTGAAAGATAAGATTGACAGTCTCAGAATCATTAAAACAGAAGAGGAGTTATCCTATCTTGCAAAAGCAGAGGAAATCGGAGACAAAGCCTTTGCCAGACTGCTTCCTCTGCTGAAGCCGGGTATGACAGAACTGGAAGCGGCAGCAGAACTGGAATATCTGATGAAAAAAGAAGGAGCAGAAGATCTGAGTTTCAATACGATCGTTGCTTCCGGACTGAATTCTTCCATGCCTCACGCAATTCCGGGATATAAGAAACTGGAAGAGGGAGATTTTGTTACCTTTGACTTTGGATGCAAGTATAAGGGATACTGTTCTGATATGACAAGAACGGTGGTTCTTGGAAAAGCAAGCGAAAAGCAAAAGGAAATTTATAATGTAGTATTGAAGGCCCAGCTTGCAGCTCTGGATGCTCTTCGCGCAGGAGTAAGCGGTTCCAGTGTGGATAAAGTCGCAAGAGATATCATCACAAAAGCAGGATATGGGGAATATTTCGGACATGGCCTTGGCCACAGTGTGGGACTTTTCATTCACGAAAATCCGCGTCTTTCCCCGTCAGACGATACGATTCTTCAGCCGGGAACGATTGAGACTGTAGAGCCGGGAATCTATGTACCGGGCTTTGGCGGAGTCCGTATTGAAGATATGGTAGTTGTGACAGAAGACGGCTGCATTAATTTTGCTCATTCTCCGAAGGAATTGATCGAGATTCCAGTGGAATAATTCAAAGTCACATATGGAACAGTCAGAAACAGGAGTTTCCCGTTAAGGAAACTCCTGTTTCCTGCTATAAGGAAGAAAGTATATGGTTTCATTTTTTCTATTTGATATGTGAGTAATCCGTAAATATTACGATGGAAAATAAGAAGATTTGCAATATTTTCTGGAATAAAACACAAGAAAATAGATTATCCTTGTGTTAAAATGTGCTCATAACAAATGAATTCAGAACTTCAGGGAGGTTTCAAAATGAGTATTTTAAATAGTTTTTCACTGGAAGGAAAAGTTGCCTTGGTAACAGGCGGTGCATATGGGATTGGTTTTGCCATTGCAGAAGCATTTGCAGGTGCAGGTGCAAAAATCGCATTTAACTGCCGCGGACAGGAACATCTGGACAAAGCAGTTGCAGATTACGCAGCTAAAGGAATCGAGGCAAAGGGATATATCTGCGATGTAACTGATGAAGTACAGGTCAGAGAAATGGTTGCTTCCATCAAAAGAGACCTGGGTGTGATCGATATTCTGGTAAATAATGCAGGAATCATCAAACGTATCCCCATGACAGAGATGAGTGCGGAGGAATTCCGTCAGGTAGTGGACATTGACCTGAACGCACCATTCATCGTATCCAAATCAGTTATCCCGGATATGATCGAAAAGGGACATGGAAAGATCATCAACATCTGCTCTATGATGAGCGAACTTGGACGCGAGACCGTATCGGCTTATGCAGCAGCCAAGGGCGGACTGAAAATGCTGACAAAGAATATCTGTGCTGAATACGGCGAATACAACATCCAGTGCAATGGTATCGGACCTGGCTATATTGCAACTCCGCAGACAGCACCTCTTCGTGAAACCCAGCCGGATGGAAGCCGTCACCCGTTTGATCAGTTTATCGTTGCCAAAACACCGGCTGCAAGATGGGGCACTCCGGAGGATCTGATGGGACCGGCAGTTTTCCTTGCTTCCGATGCATCTGACTTTGTAAACGGCCAGATTCTGTATGTAGACGGCGGAATTCTCGCTTATATCGGAAAACAGCCTAAATAAAAGAATAACGAAAGAATAACGCGAAGATAGAGTGGAACCCGTTTGGCTGAACGGAATGTCTGCCGGCGCAGACTCCACTACGAACAATAAAGAGAGGATTACCGTCATGGAATTAAGAACAGCAGTTTCACCAAGAGATGTGAAACATTATACAACAGAACGTCTGAGAGAAGAATTTCTCATTTCCAATCTGTTTCCGGCTGACGAGATCAGACTGGTTTACAGCCATATTGACCGTATTATCACAGGAGGTATCATGCCTGTAAAAGAAACTCTGGTACTGACAGCAGGTGAAGAACTGCGTGCACAGTATTTTCTGGAGAGAAGAGAAATGGGTGTGATCAATATTGGAGGAACCGGTATGATCACCGTAGATGGCAAAGTATACACGGTTGCACACAAAGAAGGCATGTACATCGGAATGGGCGCAAAAGATATTACTTTTGCAAGTGCGGACAGTGACAATCCTGCAAAATTTTATATGAACAGTGCTCCGGCTCATGCATCTTATCCTACAGTTCTGATTAAACGTGAGGGAACAGCCGGGGATGGGGTTGTGATCATCAAAGACGAGAACAAAGTAGAACTTGGCTCTCTGGAAGATTCCAACCATCGTACTATCTGCAAATATATCCTGCCGGGACAGGTGGAGAGCTGTCAGCTGGAAATGGGTATGACCAGTCTGGAACCGGGAAGCGTATGGAACACCATGCCATGCCACACTCACGACAGAAGAATGGAAGTATATCTGTATTTTGACATGCCGGAGGATGCGTTTGTCATGCATTACATGGGAGAGCCCACAGAAACACGCCACATTGTTGTGCGTAACGAACAGGCTGTTATTTCCCCAAGCTGGTCCATCCATGCAGGAAGCGGTTCCAGAAATTATACGTTCATCTGGGGTATGGTAGGTGAGAACCAGGATTTTGATGATATGGATCATGTAGCTATGCAGGAGCTTATGTAACAGAGTATAAAATCAGGGAGGAAAAAACAATGAAAATTGCACTGATCAATGAAAACAGTCAGGCTGCAAAAAATGCAGTGATCTGCAATGCGCTGAAAAAAGTAGTGGAGCCTATGGGACATGAAGTATTTAACTATGGTATGTATACAGCGGAAGATGAATGCCAGCTTACCTATGTACAGATCGGTATTCTTGCTGCAGTTCTTCTGAATTCGGGAGCTGCGGACTACGTTATCACAGGTTGCGGAACCGGTGAAGGTGCCATGCTTGCATGCAATTCTTTCCCGGGTGTAATTTGCGGACATGTGGAAGACGCTCTGGATGCGTATACATTTGCCCAGATCAATGACGGAAATGCCATTGCCATTCCTTTTGCAAAAGGATTCGGATGGGGCGGAGACCTGAATCTGGAATATATTTTTGAAAAACTGTATGCGGAAGAAAGCGGTCAGGGATATCCAAGAGAACGTGCCGTACCGGAACAGAGAAATAAGAAGATCCTTGATGAAGTGAAGAAACATACTTACCGTAATCTCACCGATATCTTAAAAGATCTGGATCCGGAACTGGTAAAAGGTGCTTTAAGCGGTGAGAAATTTAAAGAACTGTTCTACGCCAACTGCAAATGTGATAAAATCGCAGCAGCAGTAAAAGAGATCGTGGGAGAATAATATCCGTGAAAATAGGTGTTCGTGCCCATGATTATGGGAAAAGGGAAATAGAAGAGCTGGCGTGGGTCCTGAAGTCAGAAGGATATCAGGCTGCCCAGCTGGCACTGCCAAAGGCATTTGCCGGAATTGACAGTTTTGCTGATATTACACCGGCTCATCTGGAGCGGATTCGAAAAGCTTTTGAGGTAAATAACATAGAAATCCCTGTTTTCGGATGTTATATGGATCTGGGAAATCCGGATTCGGAGGTTCGTTCCAATGCTGTAAAAACCTTAAAACAATGTCTTGCTTACAGCCGCGAGATCGGCGCAAAAATGGTGGGAACAGAAACCGCTTATCCCCGTCTCAACCATGAAGAAAAAGCAATCTGGCGTCCTTATATGATGGACAGTATCAAGCGTGTAATGGAGGAGGCTGTGCGCCTTGATGTGAAACTGGCCATAGAGCCTGTTTACTGGCATCCTCTGGAAAACGTGGAAGTTGTCCTGGATGTGATGGAGCAGATTGGTGATGAAGAGCATCTTCGGATGATTTTTGATGCTTCCAATTTACTGGAATATCCGGATACTACAGACCAGAAAGCATACTGGTCCGACTGGCTGGAAAAGACCGGCAGATATATTGATGCAATGCATATCAAAGATTTTACACTTGATGAGAAAGGGGAGTATCGTCCCGCTTTGCTGGGTGAGGGCGTTATCCAGTATGAAACCATATCAAAATGGCTGCATGAAAATCGACCGGACATGTACCTTCTCCGTGAGGAAATGAATCCGGCAGAGGCGCAGAGGGAGATTGGTTTTCTGAAAAGAATGTAAATAATATGACATGAAAAAGGGAGTCATTAAGGGCAGATGTATAATCTGTTTTCTGTGACTCCTTTTTTTATTGATTAAGTGGAGAAGTCAGATATTCCATGACGACAATTTTGATTGAAAAAAATGGTTTTTCCGCAATATATATTAAAAAATACCATTTTTTTTGTGCTAGAATATCTACCATAAAGTTCGCGCGTGAACTGGAAAAATGAATAATACAGGAGAGAGAAAATGGGTAGTATCAGAAAAAAAATAGGTATTGCGGTATCGGCAGCAGGACTTCTTCTGGTTGGTGCGATTTTTATTTCTGTCGTGAATGCAAACAGTACCGAAAAAGTGGAAATCAGACTGGCACACAATCAGTCTGCAGGATCAGAAATTGCAGATTCTATTGCGAAATTTTCTGAATTTGTAGCAGAAGATGAGTCAAAAAATCTTCAGGTTGATATTTATGCAAGCGGAGTTCTGGGAACCGAAAAAGAGGAAATCGAGATGGTTCAGGCAGGTATTCTCGATATGGCAAAAGTAAGCTCCAATACGCTCGGTCAGTTTGAAGACAAATATGCGATTTTTGCAGTACCGTATCTGTTCGTGGATCAGGATCATTACTATACTGCAATGGAAGAAAGTGAAAAAGTGAAAGAGCTGTTTGAGTCAACAGCAGATGACGGCTATATTGCTATTGGATATTACGCAAATGGTTCCAGAAACTTTTATCTGAAAGAGGATATTGCATGTACAGATCCTTCCGTATTGAAGGGTAAAAAGATCCGTTCCATGCCAAGCTCCACATCTATGGAAATGATCCAGCGTATGGGTGGTTCTGCTGTGCCGATGGCAGCCAGTGAGACTTATACCTCCCTTCAGCAGGGAATCGTAGACGGGGCGGAAAATACAGAGCTTGCGCTGACTGTAGACGGACATCAGGATCTGGTAAAATCCTATACCTATACAGAACACCAGTATTCACCGGATATCTACATTATCAGTACCAAAAAGTGGAACAGCCTGACTGATGAACAGAAAGACTATCTTGTTGAGTGCCTGCAGAAAACAAATGAAAACTTCAAGAGCCTTTACAACGGCATGATGGAAGAAGCGATGGAAGAAGCGCAGGAACATGGCGTAACAGTATACCGTGACATTGATAAGAGTGCCTTTATCGAAGCTGTATCTCCGATTCATGATGAATTCTGTGCAAGAGGGGAAGAGTATAAAGCACTTTACGATGATATCCAGAAATACGCGGATTGAGAGGGAGGACGAAATGAAAGTATTAAATAAGATTATTGAATATATACTGGCTTTTCTCGTAGCTGTGATGGTTGTGGGATGCTTCTGGCAGATTTTCACTCGTTTTATTCTCAATAATCCCAGCCAGTATACGGAAGAATTACTGAGATACTCACTGGTTTGGCTGACTATGCTGGGCGTTCCTTATGCATATGGCAAAGAACAGCATATTTCTATCGGTTTTATCACCAATACCTTTACGAAAAAAGGAACTCTGAGAGATAAAATTTTTATTGAGATTCTTGTTCTGTTCCTCAGCGTATTTGTCATGATCGCAGGCGGAATCATGGTTACCATGAATGCTGCAGGCCAGATTTCTCCGGCTATGCAGATTCCGATGGAATTCTATTATATGGGTCTTCCGATCTGCGGGATCCTGATGGTGATCTATTCTGTACAGCGTCTGGCGCGTTTTGTAAAAGAATATGCCGAAGAGAAGAAGGAGGAAAAATAAATGCAGTTAGAAGCAGCAATTGTTCTGGTTATTATATTCTTTTTCCTGCTGGCTATGAGTGTTCCTGTGTCTTTCAGTATCATTACGTCAGCATTGATTACAATTATTATGTTTCTTACTCCACAGTTCGGAATGTTTATTTCCGCACAGAAAATGGTAAGTGGTATTGACAGTTTTACCCTGCTTGCAGTTCCGTTTTTTATTCTTGCCGGTCAGCTGATGAGCAGCGGCGGTATTGCGAAACGACTGATCAATCTTGCTATGCTGGTACTGGGAAAGGTTCCCGGTTCTCTGGCTCTGACCAATATCGCCGGAAATGCCATGTTCGGTTCTCTTTCCGGTTCCGGTATTGCAGCAGCAACTGCAATCGGCGGTGTTATGAATCCGCTGGAAAAAGAACATGGATATGATGAAGGTTTTTCCGCAGCAGCCAATATTGCAACAGCACCTGTTGGACAGCTGATCCCCCCCACAAACGCATTTATCGTGTATTCCGCAGCAAGCGGCGGAGCTTCCGTGGCAACATTGTTTATGGCAGGATGGATTCCCGGCCTTCTCTGGGCATTACTGTGTATGATCGTTGTTTTTGTATATGCCAAAAAGCATGGTTATGTCATTGAAAGAACAGAAAAAATGACCGCCAGCTATGTCCTGAAGACTGTCTGGGATGCGGTTCCGAGTTTTCTTCTGATCGTCATTATTATCGGCGGAATCCTGTCCGGTAAATTCACGCCTACAGAAGCTTCCGGTGTAGCGGTTGTTTATGCATTTATCCTGTCACTGTTTGTATATAAGAGCATTAAAGTATCTGAAATCAAAGATATCCTGGTAAATTCCGCAGTGATGACCACTATTGTTATGCTGATCATCGGAGCATCCTCTGTATTATCTTTTGTTCTGTCCTTTACAGGACTGCCTCAGGCAATCAGCAATCTGATGCTTGGTATTTCTGACAATAAGATTATCATCCTGCTGCTGATAAACGTGATCCTTCTGATTGTTGGTACATTCATGGATATGGCTCCGGCACTTCTGATCTTCACACCGATTTTCCTGCCGGTAATCAAAAGTATTGGCATGGATCCGATCCAGTTCGGTGTTATGATGGTTATGAATCTTTCCATCGGTACTGTGACACCGCCTGTTGGAAGTGTATTGTTCGTAGGCTGCAGTGTGGCAAAATTAAAAGTAGAAGATGTGATCAAAAAGCTGGTCCCGTTCTTTGCAGCAATTGTTGTGGCACTTCTCTTTGTAACATTTGTTCCGGCATTCAGTACCTGGCTGCCGACAATCCTTGGTCTGATGGATTAATGGAAATACCCCTACGGATTTGTAGGGGTATTGGTATGGGTTACAATATTCAAAGTCTTGCGGTATTTCAGAGGCGAAACAGTCATATAGGTTTTAAAGATTTTTTCGAAATGGGTCATGCTTCCGTAGCCCACCATTTCAGCGATATTGGAAATACTGTGATCTGTTTCTTCAAGAAGACGCTTCGCTTTCTGAATCCGATAGATATTGATATATTCGCTGGTGGTGTAGCCGGTGACTTCTTTAAAGACCCGGCAGATGTAATATTTACTGAGGAAGAATCTGGAGGACAGATCTTCCAGGGAAATGTTTTTATCACAGTTCTCTGACAAATAGTCGGCAATTTCATAAACATGCCGGTATTTTCCATCTTCAGGGAGCAAAGGACTTTCCAGGGAACTTTTATCCAGATCCCGGGTAAGATTAAGAAAATAAGAACATACGGCAAGCTCAACAGCCTGTTTGTAATTTTTGCGCTTGGCTTTACATTCTTCCTTGAACAGATAGTAGAGATTCATAAACTGTTCCTGCTGTCTGGGATTCAGATGATAAATGCCATAATGCTGACTGAAAAAACGAACAAGCTTCAGCGTAGGGTACTGATGGTCAAAGGCTTCCATCTGCTCTTTGGTGACATACAGGATGATCCGGTTATGACCGGTATCATCATCAGAAACAGATTTTGTCATGTGGATCAGATTGCTGTCGACGAGAATCAGATCGCCCTTGGATGCAACAAAGTTACGGTTATCAAAAAAGAAAAGCCGTTCACCTTCCAGTATGTAGAAAATTTCATATTCTTTATGAAAATGCTTTACACGCATATTGAATTTTCCATAACGGACCATATGTTCCAGAGAAAGTCCGCCGGTGGTGGCATAATAAGTTACTTTTTCCAAAAAATACACATCCTTTGCTGTAATTTCCTGAAAATAATTATATAATAAGGTCAGGAAAATTACCAGTGAGATTAGGAAGAAAGGGAGCGTTCAATGAACATTAATGAAACAGAATTAAGAAAAAAACTGAACTTGGTCATCGAGAAGCTGCTGAATCTCGGCGGACCGGAGAATGAAAAAGAACTGGAAGAGACAGGCGGCGAGGCAATCGGATTTTTCAGACGTGATTTTGGTATTCGTGAATGGGACTGGCCTCAGGGTGTAGGTCTGTATGGTCTTCTGAAAATCATGCAGTACGAAAAAAACGATACATATAAAGAATTTCTTCATGACTGGTTTGTGGAGAATATGGAGCAGGGGCTTCCGTCAAGAAATATTAACACGACCACGCCTCTTCTGACTCTGTGTGAGCTGAATGAATACTATCATGATCCGAAATTCGAAGAGCTTTGCCTTGACTGGGCAGACTGGCTGATGACCTGCATTCCGAGGACAAAAGAAGGCGGATTCCAGCATGTGACCAGTGCTAACGGGGACCGTCAGGGCGTGCGGCTCAATGAAAATGAGATGTGGATCGATACCCTGTTTATGACAGTTCTGTTTTTGAATAAAATGGGACAGAAGTATCAGAATGCCGAATGGATCAATGAGGGAATCCATCAGGTTCTGATGCATATCAAATACCTTTATGATAAGAAAACCGGTCTGTTTTATCACGGATGGACATTCAAGGGCAACCATAACTTTGGCGGAATTTTCTGGTGCAGAGGCAACAGCTGGTTCACGCTGGGAATCCTTGACTATATCGATATGTTCAAGGGCACTCTGAATCCGGCTGTAAAAACAATCATTCTGGACTGTTACAAAGCACAGGTGGCGGCACTGAAAAAGCTTCAGAGTAAGAGCGGCCTGTGGCATACGGTGCTGACAGATCCGGACAGCTATGAAGAAGTCTCCGGAAGTGCAGCTATCACAGCAGGTATTCTCAAGGGTATCCGATACGGTATCCTGGATGATTCCTATCTGGAATGCGCGGAAAGAGCAATCCGCGGAATCCTGAAAAATATTGATAAAGACGGTACGGTTCTGAATGTTTCCGGCGGAACGGGAATGGGTATGAATGCAGAGCATTATAAGAATATCCTGATTGCGCCCATGGCTTATGGTCAGTCTCTGACGATCCTAGCACTTGCGGAAGCATTGCTGCATATATAATGAAAAGTCCCCTGCTTCCGGTGCGAACGGCACGAAGCAGAGGACTTTTTGTGAATACAGG
Source organism: Blautia sp. HCP3S3_G3 (assembly GCF_052063365.1). Classification (NCBI taxonomy): domain Bacteria; kingdom Bacillati; phylum Bacillota; class Clostridia; order Lachnospirales; family Lachnospiraceae; genus Blautia; species Blautia sp. HCP3S3_G3. The sequence continues at coordinate 92,657 of NZ_JBQHXR010000001.1, forward strand.
ATATTTTTAATTATAATACGGGATATCCTAATGCTCATATTGTGCATATTTCTTAGGGGAAATTCCAACAGCTTTTGTAAAAGTCTTCAAAAAGTTGCTGTAATCCCGGAAACCGCATTTCTCACAGGCTTCCATCACGGAACAGCCTTCTGTCAGGAGCTCTTTGGCATGAGTGATGCGTTTGGCTGTAATATAGCGGTTGATGGTGGTGCCTGTGGCATCTTTAAAAATCTTGCAGAGGTGGGAACTGCTGAGGTAAAAATACTCTGCAAGGTTTTTAATAGCCAGATCCTGAGTCAGGTTCTGATTAATGTATGACAGGATTTCATTGATCTGTGCATGGTAAGCAGCCGGCTCGACGGCGGGAACAGGCTGTTCGGAGCTTTTCCGGATAAAAATACGGTTCAGGAATGTCATCATTTCCAGAAAAACCGCATGATCCAGAATATCCTGCCCGTATTCCTCATCACTGCCAAGCTTGTGGATATAGTAAAGAAAACGTTTCTGTTCTTCTTCTGAAAGTGTAATTTTATGTCCAAAGGAAGTATTACGGCAGGTAAAACAGTGATTCAGATCTGTTTCCTCTGTACTGCATTTCTTCAGGTAATCCGGATAAATGGAAAGTACGACCCGCTCATGAGTCACACTGTCAATCTGGGAGAGATAATGACTCTCATACTGATTAATAAAAAACAGGTCGCCCGGTGCGAAATCGTAAAACCGGTTATCGATCAGAAACTGTTTGCCACCGGAAATGGAAAAATAAATTTCACAGCAGTCGTGAATATGGATATCCATGGGCTTTTCGTCATTATACAGATGGGCAGCAGCAAATGTCTGAGATTCCAGACAGGTTTGAATTGCTGTTTTGCAGGAATTACAGATTTTCATCAAAATCACCTCATTCATTATGTGGTTGTATTTTAACATAAATAAACCGGGAAAAACAGTCTGGAATATACGATTTTCATATGATACTATACGAAATAGATAATAACGGTTATTGCATCAGTGCAGGAGGATAAAAATATGCAGAACATTTTGGTTGTCGTAGATATGCAGAATGATTTTATTGACGGAGCGCTTGGAACAAAGGAAGCCGTCAGGATTGTTCCGGCTGTGGAAAAGAAAATCAGGGAATTTGACGGAACGGTTCTTTTTACAAGAGATACGCATGAAACATGGTATCTGGAAACGCAGGAAGGCAGGAATCTTCCGGTTCCACACTGCATCCGGGATACAGAAGGATGGCAGATCAGAAGTGAACTGGATGCCCTTCGGCAAACGCAGCCAATAGACAAAGAAACCTTTGGATCTACGGATCTGGCAGGGGAACTGGTTGCTATGAATGAAGATGAAGAGATCGGAAGTATTACATTTGTGGGATTGTGTACAGATATCTGCGTGATTTCCAATGCTCTTCTGGTAAAGGCCTCTCTGCCGGAAGTACCCATTTATGTGGATGCATCCTGCTGTGCCGGAGTGACGCCAGAAAGTCATGAAAACGCACTGAAAGCGATGGAAGCGTGCCAGATCCGGATTATTGGAAAATGACTGGTACATTGGAAAACAGAAAAGCCAGATGTATCAGTTATTTGATTTATGATGTAGTAGTTAAGCAGATAAAGAAAAACCTTACAAACCGTAAAAGCTGAAAAAAACTGTATGGAAAATACAGCGAAAAACGGTTGTGAGTTTTTTATAGAAAATCAAATAATAGAAAAGAAAATATATAGAAAAGAAAACATGGAGGAATACAAATGAAAATTGCGTTGATCAATGAAAACAGCCAGGCGGCCAAGAATGCAGAGATCTGTAAGGCACTGAAAAAAGTAGTGGAACCCATGGGACATGAGGTGTTTAACTATGGAATGTATACGGCAGAAGATGAATGCCAGCTCACCTATGTGCAGATCGGTATTCTGGCAGCAGTCCTTCTGAATTCCGGAGCAGCGGATTATGTGATTACAGGCTGCGGAACCGGCGAAGGAGCTATGCTTGCCTGCAATTCTTTCCCGGGAGTAATCTGCGGACATGTGGAAGACGCTCTGGATGCATATACCTTTGCTCAGATCAATGATGGAAATGCCATTGCGATTCCTTTTGCAAAAGGATTTGGATGGGGCGGGGATCTGAATCTGGAATATATTTTTGAAAAACTATATGTGGAAGAAAGCGGTCAGGGATATCCCAGAGAGCGTGCCGTACCGGAACAGAGAAATAAAAAGATCCTTGATGAAGTCAAAAAACACACGTATCGTGATCTTACGGAAATCCTGAAAGAACTGGATCCGGAACTGGTCAAAGGTGCTTTGAGCGGTGAAAAATTCAAGGAACTCTTCTATGCAAACTGTAAATGTGACAAAATTGCAGCAGCAGTGAAAGAAATTGTAGGAGAATAAAAAAACTCTGCTTTACCCGTGAACAGGGTAAAGCAGAGTTTTTTCACAGGCATCCATCATAGAGAAAGTTATTACTTTAACACGTTAATTTCATTGACGGGTGGTAAGGCAGCGTAGTATAATGGGGAGAAGTCATTTTTACGGAGGAGGAAAAGAGTTTTTATGACAGAAAAGAAAAAAAGAAAACTGGCAATGCCGGACACCCTGATCATTGTGGCGTCCGTAGTTCTTCTTGTGGCAATTCTTTCCTGGATTATTCCGTCTGGTACCTATGATTATCAGCAGATGGAAATTAACGGAAGAGTCAGAAATGTTGCCATTAATGGAACTTATCATGTAATTGACAAATCAGAGGTTACTACCACAGGATTCCTTGGATTTTTCAGTGTCCTGTATCGCGGATGTGTAGAAGCTGCAGATGTTATTTTTATGATTCTGTGCTGCTGCGGTACTTTTGGAGTTGTGGTAAAAACAGGTGCCTTTCATGCGGGAATCGGAACGATTCTGAAGAAACTGAAGGGCAGGGAAATTCTCCTGGTTCCGATTATTATGATGATCTTTGGACTGGGCGGTTCTGTTTTTGGTATGGCAAGTGAGTTTTACGGATTCTATCCGCTGATCGTTGGTCTTGGTGTGGCGCTTGGTTATGATGCCATGTTCGGATTTGCAATTATTGCGGTAGGAGAGTTTGTCGGTTTCATGGGCGCGACACTGAACCCGTATACGGTAGGTATCGCACAGACAATTGCCGGCGTAGAACTGTATTCCGGAACCGTTTACAGAGCCATCTGTCTTGTTGTATTTATGGTACTTTCCATTGCGTATGTTATGTGGTATGGAAAGAAAATCCGCAAAAATCCGGGAGCATCTGTGGTATTGGGCGAGAAAAACATTCATGCCTTTGACAGAGATGAATTAAATGAGTACAAATTTACCAGACAGGATGCTCTGGTGCTTCTGGATGTAGTTGTGGTACTGGTTGTTCTGATGTTCGGTCTGATCAAATGGGGATGGGATTTCCCGCAGCTCTGCGGTCTGTTCCTTCTGATGTCCATGATTGCGGCTGCCATCTGCAAATGGTCTCCGAATAAATGGTGTAAAGAATTTATTGACAGTGCCAAGACTGCTATGTGGGGATGCATTTTGACCGGTATTGCCAAGGCGATCACAGTCGTTATGCAGGATGCACAGATTATGGATACGGTAATTTATGGCCTGTCCAATCTTCTGAAGAACGCACCGCATGCGCTGTCTGCACAGTTTATGCTGATTGTTCAGACTTTGATCAATTTCTTCATCCCGTCTGCGACAGGTCAGGCATCTGCTACCATGCCGATTATGGCACAGCTGGCAGATATCATTGGTGTCAGCAGACAGACAGCCGTACTTGCATTCCAGTTTGGTGACGGATTGTCCAATATTTTCTGGCCGACAGCAGATATCGTGATTATTTGTGGTCTTGGCGGTATTTCTCTCCAGAAATGGTACAAATGGTTTACTCCGCTGTTCCTGATTCTGTTCGCAGCTCAGGCAGTGCTTCTGGGAATTGCCACAATGATTGGATTCTAAACGGAAAAAGCATATGATTGAGAAAAAAGGAAATCTGGTAAGAATCACGGATTTATCTTCGGATTTTATTATTGAACTGCGGTATGCATCTGAGGATAATTTCACCGGCGTGAAGGTTTATCAGTCAGAGGAATGCTGGATGGATGAACATACAGCACAGATATTGATGAAAGCGCAGGAACTTTTCCGGAAAGATGGATTCCGGATAAAAATATGGGATGCGTATCGTCCCATTCGTGCCCAGAAAAAATTCTGGGAGATCATGCCGAATGATGATTTTGTGGCACGGCCGCCGGATATGACAAAGATTCAGAAATTCAGACCGACGCATATGAATGGGATGTGTGTGGATGTAACTTTGACGGATCTGGAAGGAAACGAGATGGAAATGCCTTCGCCATTTGATACGATGGATGAGAAAGCTTCGCTGGAATGTCCGCTGCACTCAGCAGAAGGGCGTAAAAATGGAGAATATCTGAAACGTATCATGGAATCTGTGGGATTTCAGGCATATGAGTGTGAGTGGTGGCATTTCTACGATGTGTCTGCGGAGCCGGCACCATTTTCGGACTATGAAATTTAAGATTGTGCAGGGCAGTCCACATAATCTGATTAAGAGAAGCAAAACCGTGAAATGAATGGAATAAGAAAAAGGAAGGCGTAAGCTGTGTAATGTAGCTTACGCCTTTTTCAGAGTGCGCCTAGCGGCGCACGTTTCCAACAGGTGCAAGTCCTGAATCCACCCGGTAGTGGGAAGGATATAGCCGAAAGCAAGGGTGTCCATCGTGAGGTGGAATCTGAAGGAAGCTGGATGTGGGGAACATACTAACCCATGGGCAAATCTCTGGTCTGACGAACAGAAATCACATATGAGGTTATGCATGAGGGTAAGGCTGCAAGGAGTAACCAACACTGCAAGGTGTTGCTGAACACACAGAAGTCAGCAGAGGTCATAGTAGCCGAGAGGTGAAGGACCGAATCAGTAGGAGTCTTAAGTATGACCGAGAAAGGAGGAATGACCGACTATGACAGAAAACACAAACAGTGGCTGTTCGCAGAGAGATAGTGCGGAACATGAAGGGTATGCGAAAGCGTCAAGGTCATTTAATCGGATATGGAAAGAAAGAGACAGTGCACAGCCGAAGCTCTTGGAAGCGATTCTGTATAAGGATAATCTTAACAGAGCGTATAAAAGAGTGAAAGCAAACAAAGGGGCGGCGGGTATTGATGGAATGACCATTGAAGAAGCCTTGCCATACCTAAAGGAACATCAACAGGAGTTAATTAACCGAATACTTAGAGGAAGATATACTCCATCTCCAGTACGGAGAGTTGAGATTCCAAAACCAGACGGTGGTATGCGAAAGCTTGGCATACCAACAGTGATAGACCGTACAATCCAACAGGCGATAACGCAACAGTTAGTGCCAATCTATGAACCGCTGTTCGCTGAAAACAGTTATGGTTATCGCCCGAGCAGGAGCGCAAAGGATGCAATCGTGAAGGTTAAGGAGTATGCGGAGAAAGGCTACACGTATGCGGTGGTTCTTGATTTGTCCAAGTACTTCGATACCTTAAACCACGAAATTCTCATAATGATCTATAAGTCTGAAGGATGTGGAAGGCCGTACATATGAAGAGGCCTGTGATTCATTTCGTGACGTGATCGGGAAAGAAGCAATGCGTTTTCCTTTTCTGGAGACAAGCGGGAAGCTGACTGTTCAGCAGAGAAGCATGTATCAGGCACTGGTAAGCGTAGATCAGACGGGGCTTTTTACCATGTCAGACGGGGCATTAAAAACGAGTCTGCAGACACTTTCCCTGTTGCTTTCCACTCATTATGACGATAAGGTCATCATTCTTATCGATGAGTATGATGTGCCGCTTGATAAAGCATTTCGTGCGGGGTATTACGATAAGATGATATCATTGATCCGTAATATGTTCAGCAGCGTATTGAAGAGCAATAACAGTCTGCAGTTTGCAGTGATGACCGGCTGTATGCGCATTTCCAGGGAGAGTATTTTTACCGGACTGAATAATCTGAGAGTTCTGTCAATAACGGATGTCCGTTTTGATGAGTATTTTGGATTTATGGACAGAGAAGTGCAGGATCTTTTGGATTATTATGACCTGTCAGGCAGTTTTAACCTGATAAAAGTGTGGTATGATGGATATCAGTTTGGATGTACAGACGTATATTGTCCCTGGGATGTTTTAAATTACTGCGATCTGCTGCGGAGTAATCCAGAAGCACAGCCCCAGAATTACTGGACAAATACCAGCAGCAACGATGTGGTCAAACGGTTTATTCAGGAAATGGACAAAGGGCAGACAAAGCGGGAAATCGAGAGACTTATTGCAGGAGAAATCATTACAAAAGAAATTCACCAGGAATTGACGTATCAGGACATGTATACAACGATCGACAATTTGCGGAGTGTGCTTTTTACGACAGGACGGAGCATCTCTGGAAGCTTTCTGTACAGCATTGAAAGAAGGAGATGCTCTAAAAACCGAGGAGCAGTTTGGCACATATCTGAAGAAAACCATCAGTATTCGTGATACGTTCGCCTGGAAAGGAAAGAAGGAGAATTTTTATCATGGAATCCTTCTGAGAATTCTTGGTTTCAAAGATTCCTGGAGTGTCTTTTCAAATAGAGAATCCGGAGAAGGCTACAGTGATATCTGTGTAGAAATTGATGAGGAAGAAACCGGCATTATTATTGAAATAAAGTATTGCGATGATGGCAATCTGGATGCAGGATGTCAGGAGGTTTTGGAACAGATTGAGAAAAAGCAGTATAACGAACAGCTTCTGGAAGATGGAATGGAGAAAATTCTGAAATACGGAATCGCCTGCTATAAGAAACGATGCAGAGTGCGGATGGCAGATCAGAAGCGAACTGGATGCCCTTCGGCAAACGGAGCCTATTGATAAAGATACGTTTGGATCTACGGATCTGGCAGGAGAACTTCTTGTCATGAATGAAGAGGATGAAATCGGCGGTATTACTTTCGTGGGGCTGTGTACCGATATCTGCGTGATTTCCAATGCTCTTCTGGTAAAGGCATCTCTGCCGGAAGTTCCTATTTATGTGGATGCATCCTGTTGTGCCGGCGTGACACCCGAGAGCCACGAAAACGCACTGAAGGCCATGGAAATGTGTCAGATTCAGATTATTGGAAAATGAGCTGGAACTAATTGTATGCAGCTTTGCTAAAAATAAAAGACAGGAACTGTGAGAGCAGCTATTCTATGAAAATGGAGTAGCTGTTTTTATATTTCAGTTGACAAAAGAAAAACTCATGATATAATGTTTAAAAATAAATAATTAAAAATAAAACTATAAGGCGACGAAGATTTTGTAAGAAAAAGAAGAAAGGAATAAAGAATCTATGGAAGAATTATCCAGAAAACTCAATGGAGATATCGTAAAACTGACAAATGAAATTACGTACCACAGATATCTGATGAATAAAGGTCAGCTCCGGGATTTTTTTAAAGAATTGAGTATTGCGGAATACATTGCTCTGCACTATATTTCTCTGGACAGTGAAATGTCTGAGATTTATTCCGGCAGAACTTATCTCAAAGAACTGGCAGAAAAAATGCAGCTTTCCATCCGTCAGACTTCCAAGATGGTAGGAGATCTCCGAGACAGAGGCCTGATATTGTGGTCTCATGACGGCAATGGAAGTGAAGGCACCTACGTTACGATTACAGAAACAGGACAGAAACTGCTGGATGAACAGGAAGAAGTCCTGAAAAATTACTATGGAAGAGTTATCGAAAAATATGGCAAGGAAAACATGATTCAGCTGCTTTGCCTTATGAAACAGCTGGAGACAGTCATGAGCAGCACGATGGAGGAAATGGAAGAAGCAGGGAAAAACGGGAAGGAGAGAGAGGTGATTGATTATGCAGAGCTTACTTAATGAATATACCAGACAGCAGGAGGAAGTTTGCCGCAGAAATGATAACATTGCTCCCCGTCTGTATGAAGAATATGGAGTCAACCGTGGGCTCCGTGATGAGAATGGAAATGGAGTGCTGACAGGACTGACCAATATTTCCAAAATTGTTTCTTCGAAAATTGTGGATGGAAAGAAAGTTTCCTGTGACGGAGAACTCTGGTATCGCGGCTACAGAGTGGAACAACTCATCAGTGCTCTGGGCGAAGAGGAAATGGGATTTGAAAAAATTGCCTATCTGCTTCTGATGGGAGAACTGCCGGATAAAGAACAGGAGAAACAATTCCGTAATTTTATCGGTGGCTGCCGCACCTTACCTACGAATTTTACAAGAGATGTGATCATGAAGGCACCGACAGAAGATATTATGAATTCCATGACCAAGAGTATTCTGACCCTGGCATCTTATGATGAGAAAGCCAAGGATACCAGTGTCAGCAATTGTCTGCGTCAGTGCATCCAGCTTATCAGTGAATTCCCGCTTCTGGCAGTCTACGGTTATAATGCTTACATTCATTATGAAAAAAATGCCAGTATGTTTATCCATCATCCGGATCCTGCACTGTCTACAGCAGAGAACCTTCTGATGCTGATGCGTCCGGATCAGAAATATACAAAAACAGAAGCCAAAGTACTGGATACGGCACTGATCCTGCATATGGAACACGGCGGCGGAAATAATTCCACCTTTACGACCAGAGTGGTAACTTCTTCCGGTTCGGACACCTATTCGACCATTGCTGCAGCCATGTCTTCGCTGAAAGGCCCCAAACATGGTGGTGCCAATATCAAAGTCATGGAAATGATGGAGGATATCCGGAATCATGTCAGAGATTACGAAGATAAGGAAGAAGTGGCAGCATATCTGGAAAAAATCGTAGATAAAGAAGCTTTTGACAGGAAAGGGCTGGTCTACGGAATGGGGCATGCCATCTATTCCCTGTCTGATCCAAGAGAACGGGTATTCAAGCAGTATGTGGAAAAGCTTGCCCTGGAAAAAGGCAGAGAAGAAGACCTTCATCTGTACCAGAATATCGAAGAACTTGCCCCGAAGATCATTGCAGAGAAGCGTCATATCTTCAAAGGCGTCAGCCCGAATGTAGATTTTTACAGCGGTTTTGTTTATGATATGCTGGGAATTCCGGTAGAGCTGTATACCGCAATGTTTGCCATAGCCAGAATCGTCGGCTGGAGTGCACACCGGATCGAAGAACTGATCTGTACAGATAAGATTATCCGTCCGGCATATATGAGTGTGATGGAAGAAAAGTAAATTGTACATCGGAAAACAGACGAATCAGATGTATCAGTTATTTTGATTTATGATGTAGTCGTTAAGCAGATAAAGAAAACCTTACAAACCGTAAATGCTGAAATAAACTGTATGGAAAATACAGTGGAAAACGGTTGTGAGGTTTTTTCTTTTTATATAGAAAATCAAATAAAAAAGTCGAAAAAATAAACAAAAATATCGGAAAAATCCATTCCATTTTCTATGGAAATTCTATATAATTCCTTTAGGTTGTGGTTTTTCGTTGAAATATAGATTATTTTAAGTAAAGGAGAAAGAAAAATGGAATTTCAGGCAAAATGGATTCAGGCACCAGGCAAAGCAGAAGATGTGTGCCCGGTTTTCTGCAGAACATGGAAAAGTGCAGGAACTGTAAAAAAAGCAGAGCTTTATCTGACGGCGCTCGGTGTATACGAGGCAAGACTGAACGGCAGGCGGGTCAGTGAATATGTGCTGGCACCTGGCTGGACAGTATACGAAAAACGTCTTCAGTACCAGAAGTATGATGTAACGGAGATGCTGGAAGAAGAAAATGAATTGACTGTGACCGTTGGAAAAGGCTGGTTTTCCTCTCATATGCCCGGGTGGATGGAGTCCGAAGACAAAACCAGAAGAGCAAATCGTCCCATGGGAATTCTGGGAGAGCTTCATCTGGAATACGAGGATGGCAGCACAGCTGTGATTTCTACCGATGAAAACTGGACATGGGGAGAAAGCCCTGTCCGTTTCAGTGAAATTTATGACGGAGAAACTTATGATGCAACGGTTGCTGTGAAATGCGAGGCTCCGGCAGCAGAACTGGAATGGCCGAAAGAAATCCTGATTCCGCAGGAAGGTGAGGAAATCCACGAAAAGGAACGTGTCATGGCAGAGAAGGTGATCATTACTCCTGCCGGTGAGACCGTGATTGACTTTGGTCAGGAAGTGACCGGTTATGTGGAATTCACCGTAGATGCCAAAGAAGGCGATCAGGTTCAGATCCTTCACGGAGAAGTGCTGGATCAGAACGGTAATTTCTACAATGCCAATTACCGAAGTGCAAAGGCAGAGATCAATTATACCTGTCGTGATGGTGTGCAGACCTGGCATCCGATGCTGACTTTCTTTGGATTCCGTTACATTAAGCTTGCGAAATTCCCGGGAGAGGTCAGACCGGAACAGTTTACGGCAATTGTAGTTTACTCAGATATTCAGAAAACCGGTTCCTTAAGCTGCGGAAGACCGGAAGTAAATCAGCTGTTCTCTAATATTTTCTGGGGACAGAAAGGCAATTTCCTGGATGTTCCTACCGATTGCCCGCAGAGAGACGAGCGTCTTGGATGGACCGGTGATGCACAGGCATTTATCAAAACAGCAAGTTATAATTATGATGTGGAAAAATTCTTCAAAAAATGGCTTCATGATATGGCAGCTGCTCAGAGAGCAGACGGCGGAATCGGACAGGTTATTCCGGATTATCTGCCGGATGGCAATCCAAGTGCTGCCTGGGGAGATGCGGCAACTATCTGTCCGTGGCAGATTTATCTTACTTATGGAAACAAAGAAGTGCTTGCAGACCAGTTTGACTGTATGAAAAACTGGGTGGATTATATTACCGGTTCTACTACTACGGAATATCTGTGGACAGGCGGTGAACATTTCGGTGACTGGCTTGGACTGGATGCTCCGTCCGGCAGCTACAAGGGTTCCAGCCGGGACGATTTTATTGCCACTGCGTATTATGCGTATTCCACAGAACTGGTGATCAAAGCGGGAAAAGTTCTGGGTAAGGATGTATCTGCATATGAAGCACTGTATGCAAATATTGTAAAAGCTTTCCGTGAACACTATCCGGAATACAGGACTCAGACAGAACATGTTCTGGCAATTCATTTCCGTCTTGCAGAAGATCCGCAGAAAACAGCAGATGCCCTTGCGGAAATGGTGATCAGGGATGGAAGCCAGATTATGACAGGTTTTGTAGGAACTGCTTATATTCTTCATGCACTGAGTGATTATGGATATTCCGAACTGGCTTATACCTTGTTCCTGAGAAGAAAATATCCATCCTGGCTCTTCTCTGTAGATCAGGGTGCCACAACGATTTGGGAACACTGGGATGGCATCATGGAAAATGGAGAATTCTGGAGTACGGACATGAATTCCTTCAACCATTATGCATATGGTGCTGTTGCAGACTGGGTATACGAAAAAGCAGCAGGTATCTGCCAGCTGGAAGAAACTCCTGGTTTTGAGAAAGTTAAAATTCAGCCAATGCCTGACAAACGTCTTGGATGGCTGGATGCATCCATCAATACCAGACACGGAAAAATCAGTTCCAGATGGGCTTATGTTGGAGAAAAAGTACGTTACGACATCACTACAGCAGTTCCGGCAAGAATTGTGATCGGTGAGAAGGACGTTTGTGTGGAACCTGGTGAATATACTTTCTGGAGTTGAAATGATGAAAAAACAGGCAGTAAATCCGTATCTGCCGGGATATGAATATATTCCGGACGGGGAACCTTATGTTTTTGGTGACCGTGTGTATGTTTACGGTTCTCATGATAAATTTAACGGCGAAGTATTCTGCATGAATGATTATGTATGCTGGTCTGCCCCGGTGGATGAACTGGGAAACTGGCGGTACGAGGGTGTGATCTACAAAAAGACACAGGATCCCAGGAATCCGGACGGAAGCATGTACATGTATGCACCGGATATCGCGCAGGGAAGAGATGGACGATATTATCTTTATTACACGCTGGAAATGCTGGGTGTGATGTCTGTAGCTGTGGGAGACAGCCCGGTTGGTCCGTTTTCCTATTATGGAGAAATTCATTATCCGGATGGAACAGTCGTGGGAGAAGAAAAAGGGGACGTGTATCAGTTTGATCCGGGAGTACTGGTGGATGATGATGGAAGAGTTTATCTGTACACCGGATTCGGACCGGATATCGACCGCCCGGAGGGAACTTTCATCAAAGGCAGAAGTTATGCGGGATGCTATTGCATCGAACTGGAATCGGATATGATTACAGTAAAAGAAAAACCAGTCTGTGTCATTCCGCAGGTGTTCCATGAAAAGGGAACCGGTTTTGAGAATCATGCTTTTTTTGAGGCAAGTTCGATACGGAAAATCAATGGAATCTACTATCTGGTATATTCGTCTTTCCAGTCCCATGAGCTTTGTTATGCGGTAAGCAAATATCCGAACAGGGATTTTACTTATGGCGGAACGATTGTATCCAACGGGGATATCGGACTGGAAAACTGGACGATGGAAAAGCCGGATAATTATATCGGGAATAACCACGGTGGTATGGTCGAGATAAATGGGCAGTGGTATATCTTTTATCATCGTCAGACCAATCGTCATTCCTATTCCAGACAGGGATGTGCGGAACCCCTTTCTTTTGATGAAAAGGGGCGGATTCCGCAGGTGGAAATGACAAGCTGCGGTCTGAATGGCGGCCCGCTGAAAGGAAAAGGACGATACAGTGCTGCGATTGCCTGCAATCTGATGAGCAAGGATGGAGCAGGGCATGTGGCACTGATCCGGGATTATTCCGGACATCCTTATTTTACCCAGACAGGTGCCGACAGGGAAGAAAAGGATGATCAGTATATTGCCAACATGCAGGATGGAGCTGTGGCTGGATTTAAGTATTTTGATCTTCGTGACACGGGAGAAATTTGTCTGGAGCTTTCCGGAAACGGAGAAGGAGAGATGCAGATCAGCACCAGACTCGATGGAGAACCTGTTGTACGAATCCCGGTAGATGCCGGAAAGAAACATTTGTCGGGAAAACTGACAATTCCAGCGGGAAAGACAGCGTTATTTTTCCGGTTTGTCGGAAGCGGTTCCGTGAACTTCCATGGATTTGAACTGATAGAAAGAAAATAAAGTAAAGTTAAATAAATGATACGAAGTGCCTGTGATTGCAATAAAGATAAATTGTTGGGATTACAGGCACTTTCATGTATAAATAAAAAATTTCTGAATTGTGTTTGAAAATTGCTTTACAATACAGACATTTCATATCTCAGGAAAGTTCTTTGCGTCTTCCTGGGATATAAAATGCCCTCCTCCAGGATCTTACTGAGAAGGTGAGGAATATATTGTTGAAGTAATCTGCTGCAGGCGTAGAATTCTATAAAAGCAGGATTCTGTCCTGTATCGCAGGACAATTTTTCAGTGTACAGAACTACAGAAAAGAAAAGTCAGGGATGGACAGAAGAAACAAAATCCGTATAATAGTAAGAGAAAATACGATTATGATAAGGGAAAGGAAAAGGTTTTATGAAGAGAGAAAGTTTTCAGTCGCGTCTTGGTTTTATTCTGGTAAGTGCCGGATGTGCGATCGGAATCGGCAATGTATGGCGTTTTCCTTATGTGGCAGGACAGAACGGCGGCGGTATTTTTGTACTGTTTTATCTTGTCTTTCTGCTGTGCATGGGAGTGCCGGTCCTGACGATGGAGCTGGCGGTAGGACGTGCAGGAAGAAGCAGTGCTGTGAAGAGTTATAAAGCACTGGAAAAAACGGGACAGAAGTGGCATATTCACGGCTGGTTCTGCCTGATTGGCTGTTATCTGCTGATGATGTATTATACGACGGTATCCGGATGGATGCTGAGTTATTTTGTGAAATTTGCAACCGGTCACTTTTCAAAGGGAATGGATGCAGATGCTGTAGGATCTGTGTTCGGAAACCTTCTGGCAGCTCCCGGAGAAATGGGATTCTGGATGGCAGTTACCGTTCTGGCAGGATTTCTTGTCAATAGCTTTGGTCTTCAGAAAGGACTGGAGCGGATTACAAAAGTGATGATGTCTGCGCTTTTGTGTCTGATCGTGGTTCTGGCTGTTCACAGTTTTATGCTGGAAGGAGCCGGAGAGGGAATCCGTTTTTATCTGTTTCCGGATATTTCCAAGGCAGTGGATACAGGAATCGGCAATGTGATCACAGCGGCTATGAATCAGGCATTTTTTACTCTGAGTCTTGGTATCGGTGCGATGGAAATCTTCGGAAGCTATATGCCAAAAGGAAATACCCTTGCCGGAGAGGCGGTACGTATCAGTATTCTGGACACGTTTGTGGCAATGATGGCAGGTCTGATTATTTTTCCTGCATGTTTTTCCTACGGTGTACAGCCGGATGCGGGGCCGTCACTGATCTTTGTGACTCTGCCGAATGTGTTTGTGAATATGGCAGGAGGGCGTATCTGGGGAACATTATTTTTCCTGTTTATGACATTCGCAAGCTTTTCGACAGTCATTGCCGTGTTTGAGAATTTACTGGCAAACTGCATGGATAATTTTGGATGGAGCCGCAAAAAGGCATCTGTATTGAACTGTGTTGCTGTATTTATTGCCAGCATTCCCTGCGTACTGGGATATAATGTCTGGAGCAATCTGCATCTGATCGGCGGCAGAGACGTTCTTGACAGCGAAGATTTTCTGGTGAGCAATCTTCTGCTTCCATTGGGGTCACTGATTTTCCTGCTGTTCTGTGTTTCCAGATGGGGATGGGGATTTGACCGGTATCTGGAAGAAGCCAATACAGGAAATGGCCTGAAAATCTCCCGAAAGCTGAAATGGTATTTCCAGTTTGTACTGCCGGTTTTGATTGTAATCATTCTGATCCAGGGACTGTGATCAGTGGGGATCAGTGGGGACGGAGTTTTCTGGCTGTGGTAATCAGTGAGGGATTTTTTAATTTGCTGGAGCTATTTTCCGCATCCCCAATGGGGCTTTATGATTGTTTTTGTGTAAAACAGAGAGTGTCAGGAAAGTATAATGTCAGGAGGGTATAAAAGATGCAGGAGAATCCTTTTGCTTACGGATTTCATAGCATTCCGGAATACAATTACGAAAATTATATTTTGTATGAAAATAACAGGGAGGCTGTTTCAGATTCACGGGAATACATATCGGAGGACAGCTCATGGCCATTGTTTTATCTGTATGGATCAGTGGGCTTGGGGAAAACCTGCCTGGCACATGCAATGGTGAATCTGTTTCTGGAAAATAATCCACACGCATCTGTCAGATATACAAAGATTGAAACGTTAGTTAGTGAACTGATTGGTGCGCTTTATGAGGAAAACCGGGGAAAGCAGGGGGAAATACAACGGCTTTCTGACCGATATGGCTGTGAGACAGACTTTCTGATACTGGATGACATTCAGTATCTGGAGGGCAAAAGCGGAACTGGAGAATTTATTTCGGAAATCCTGAAACAGCGTCTGGACTCAGGAAGAAAAACGGTAATCATCAGCGATCGGACGATGGAATGCCAGGTGCAAAAGATTCCGGCATTTTCGGAAAGTCTGCGAAAATGCCATTGCGCAGAAATAAAGAAGCCGGACGAAGGAGAAAGGCTGGATATTCTCCGGAAGCTGTCAGAGAAGGATCCCGTTCTGAAAAATCATGAATTCAGAACGGAAACTCTGGAGATAATTGCGTCTGAAAGTAACGGAGATATCAGAAGCCTTCGTGGAAGTCTTTTGAAACTGGCAGCCTATGATTTGCTGATGCAGGGATAACAGGATAAAGAACAACAAGATAAAGGATAAAGAATAACAGGATAAAGAACAACAAGATAAAGGATAAAGAATAACAGGATAAAGAACAACAAGATAAAGGATAACAGAATAACAGCCTGCAAATAAAAGAAAGTATAAGAGAGGATGAGTGCAATGCTGGAAGTTGGAACAAAAGCGCCGGATTTTGAATTGCCGGACCAGAATGGAAATGTGCATAAATTATCAGATTATCGTGGAAAGAAAGTGATTTTATATTTTTATCCGAAGGATAATACACCGGGCTGTACCAAACAGGCGTGCGGTTATTCGGAAAGATATCCTCTGTTCGTGGAAAAAGGGGCAGTTGTACTTGGAGTGAGCAAAGATTCCGTAGCATCTCATAAACGATTTGAGGAAAAGCAGAATCTTGGATTTACCATTCTGTCAGACCCGGAGCGCAGTGTGATTGAAGCCTATGATGTCTGGAAAGAAAAGAAAAATTACGGAAAGGTATCCATGGGTGTGGTGCGCACGACGTATCTGGTTGATGAAGAGGGAATCATCATCAGGGCGAATGATAAGGTGAAAGCTGCCGATGATGCGGAAAAGATGCTGAAGGAGCTGGATTAATGAGGATTATTTTATCTCCTGCGAAAAAAATGAAGGAAGATACAGATTCCCTGGCGCCTGTCGGACTGCCGGTGTATCTGGAGCAGACAACTGAAATCTTATCCTGGCTGCGAGGGCAGTCCCGTGAGAATCTGCAGAAATTATGGAAGTGCAACGATAAGATCGCAGAGCAGAATTTCAGACGCCTGGAGCAGATGGATCTTTATGGACGACTGACACCGGCAATCCTGTCATACGAGGGAATTGCGTATCAGTATATGGCACCTGCGGTATTTGAAGAAGAGCAGCTTGCTTATGTACAGAAAAACCTCCGGATTTTGTCTGCATTTTATGGTGTTCTGAAACCAATGGACGGTGTAACGCCATACCGCCTGGAGATGCAGGCCAAAGCGTCCATCAACGGACAGAAGGATCTCTATGCGTTATGGGACAGACGGCTGTATGAGGAAGTGAGAGATGACAGCGGCATCATTATCAACCTTGCTTCAAAGGAATACTCCAGATGTGTAGAGAAATACCTGACAGATGCAAACCGGTATATTACAGTGGTTTTCTGCGAAAAATCCGGTGACAGGCTGGTGACCAAAGGTACATATGCAAAGATGGCCAGGGGTGAAATGGTGCGCTATATGGCTGAGAATCAAATAGAAAATCCGGAAGAGATACAGAACTTTGACCGATTGGGCTACATATTCCGGCCGGATTTGTCATCAGACAAAGAATATCTGTTTGAAAGAATTCATTGACAAAACATGGATGTATAAAAAATGATGAGCAAAATTCTTTTTGAGACATTGCGGCTTTTTTCTGTAGATTTAGTACATGAGGATAACTTGACAGTTGTATCCATTGGAGAGTACAATGAAAACTGCAATACGGAGATTATATATGGATGAGTTCCGTTATTTAGCCTGTGGGAAGGGGATGATTTTATGCTTAAAGTTTTTTTAGGAGACTTGAAAGATGAGATTTATAATCCACCCATTTATTTTGACAATCAATACGAAGACGAATGGATTACAGATGCTTTGTCCAGACAAATGATTCTGGATATTGATAAATCTGATGTCATATCCAGTCATATAATAGAAAGCCCGTATTTAGGCGCTATTACACCAAAGGAATTATCTGGCGGAGTAAAGACTTTGATTCTTATGGCAAATGATGAGAGCGGCAGTATCTTTAATGCAACGGCATGTGGTGATAATTGTGCCAAATGGATACTTGAAATTGCAAACAGGAAGGATCTTATTATCACGTTGCATCATGGCATGAGATTCGGGGAGGGGCCTTTTGAAATCATGATTTTGAATACTGGAAGGGTGGTACACAATCGACAGGAATGGCTGGATGTTGTGTATGATTATGTGTGAGGTGAGCGGATGAAGGGGTTATATGAAGTGAATATCCAAAACAAGCGTATTCGCTATCAGTTTACCATAAAACGCAACATTACAATTATCCGTGGAGATAGTGCAACCGGAAAGACAAAACTTCTGGAGATGATAGAGGCATTTTCAAGAGAAGGTCGTTCAAGCGGAGTTGAATTAAAATGTGATGTTCCATGTGTTGTACTTCATGGTGGAGATTGGAAACAGAGACTGGATTATATACACAATAGTTTAGTGTTTATTGATGAGTGTAATAGTTTCATCCGACAGGAAGCGTTTGCAAGTGAGGTAAAATATTCGGATAATTACTTCATTCTGGTCACCAGAGATGATTTGCCGAATTTGTCATACAGTGTTGAGGAAATTTATGGGATTCGTTTGTCAAAGCAGTATGCAGGGCTGAAACAAACATACAATGAATTGTATCACTTGTATGGAGAATATGAAAATGTTTTTGTTGAACAACCGAAGAAACTGCTTGTTGAAGATTCGAATTCCGGGTATGATTTTTTTAGAAAACTTATAGTTAAAGGAATTTCCTGCGATACGGCGAGAGGAAAGTCAAATATTTATCGTATATTGCTGCAAAATAAGTCAGATGAAAAGTGTGCTGTAGTTGCAGATGGAGCTGCATTTGGATCTGAGATGGAAAGAATTATTCAATTGATTGAGTCCGGCAGAGCAATTGCACTATATTTACCAGAATCATTTGAATGGATGATTTTGAAATCGGATATATTGGATGATAAGGAGACTCGTGATATTTTAAGCCATCCAGAGGATTACATTGAAAGTGAGAAGTATTCCAGTTGGGAACAGTATTTTACGAAGCTTCTGATTTCTAAGACAGTAGGGACATACCTAAAGTATCAAAAAGATTTCATAAATAAAAACTACCTGCAGGAGAAAATAGCACGGCAGATCATAGATGTTTTCCCGGACAGGATGCAGAAATTGTTTGTGCCAGAAAAAAATGTTGAATCATTGTCTGATTAATTACTGGATGAGAAAATATTTCTGGAAAATGATGATATGGTACCTAATCACTGAAAATGGCTCGAAAACATTCCGGTATAAAAAAACAGGGAAAGTAAATAAAAAGATAACCAGGCCGTTGGAGCCTGGTTATCTTTGCTTTTGTAAAAAACAGCGAAGTGGATTTAAAAGCTGTGCAAGTCTGGTTGGACTTACACAGCAATACTGTTACTCAACAAATGTATTTTATGATATGGTTGAGGGGAATCTGTGATAAAAATGTGAATATTCTGTGAACAAAATGTACAGAAGAAAAGAGGTTTCTTCTGCATTTTTCAGCAGTTCCTTGCAACTATTTGTCAAGTTCTGCAATGTTTTTCTTTAATTCCAGCATCTTATCACGCAGTTCTGCCGCAAGTTCAAAATTCAGATCAGCAGCGGCAGCGCGCATCTGCTTCTCTACCTGAGCAACCAGTTTGGTCAGTTCTTTGCGATTCATGGATTCCGGATCTTTTTTCAGTTTATCTTCCGTCCGGGCTACGGCTTTGGACACAGCAATCAGGTCACGAACTGCCTTTTTGATCGTTGTCGGTGTAATTCCATGCTCTTCATTGTATGCTTCCTGAATCGTACGCCTTCGTTCGGTCTCTCTGATCGCATTGCGCATAGAATCTGTCATCGTATCTGCATACATGATAACGTGGCCCTCACTGTTGCGGGCAGCACGTCCAATCGTCTGAATCAGGGAAATTTCTGAACGCAGGAAGCCTTCTTTGTCGGCATCCAGTATGGCAACCAGTGTGATTTCCGGAATATCCAGACCTTCTCTCAAAAGATTGATTCCAATCAGTACATCAAACACATCCAGACGCATATCACGGATAATTTCCGCACGTTCCAGTGTATCAATATCAGAATGCAGATAACGGACACGGATTCCCACATCACGCATATATTCCGTCAGGTCTTCTGCCATTCGTTTCGTCAGAGTGGTAATCAGTATCTTATGCTTCTTTTCTACTTCTTTATTCACTTCACTGATCAGATCATCAATCTGTCCTTCCACAGGCCGTACTTCCACTTTGGGATCAAGAAGTCCTGTCGGGCGGATAATCTGCTCTGCCCGGAGCAGTTCATGTTCTGCCTCGTATTTGCCCGGCGTTGCAGATACAAAAAGGACCTGATCGATCTTGGATTCAAATTCTTCAAAGCTTAACGGACGGTTATCCTTGGCAGACGGAAGACGGAATCCATAATCTACAAGTGTCTGTTTTCTGCTCTGGTCACCGGAATACATTGCTCCAACCTGTGAGACTGTCTTATGGGATTCATCTATAATAAGAAGAAAATCATCGCCAAAATAATCCATCAGGGTGTACGGCGGCTGTCCCGGCTTCAGGCCTGTCAGATGTCTGGAATAATTCTCAATCCCGGAGCAGAAGCCTGTTTCTTTCATCATTTCAATGTCAAAATTGGTCCGTTCCGCAATACGCTGGGCTTCCAGAAGCTTATCTTCGCTTTTGAAATATTCCACCCGTTCTTTCATCTCTTCTTCTATGGCATCCGCAGCTTTCAGAATCTGTTCCATCGGTACAACATAATGAGATGCCGGGAAAATACCCACATGTGTGTCCTCGCATTTGATTTCACCGGTAAGTACATCGATGTCTGTAATCCTGTCAATCTCATCCCCGAAGAACTCTACCCGTACTGCCCGGTCCGTGTAGTTGGCAGGATAAATCTCCAGAACATCTCCCCGCACACGAAAGGTACCGCGATGAAAATCCATTTCATTTCTTGTATATTGAATATCGATCAGCTGACGGATCACCTCGTCACGATCCTTCATCATTCCCGGACGAAGGGAAATCATCATGTCCTGAAAATCTTTCGGTGAACCCAGACCGTAAATACAGGAAACAGAGGATACGATGATCACATCTCTCCGTTCCGACAAAGCTGCAGTTGCCGACAGCCGAAGCTTATCGATTTCATCGTTGGTGGACGCATCTTTGGCAATGTAAGTGTCCGTAGAAGGAACGTAAGCCTCGGGCTGATAGTAGTCGTAGTAGCTTACAAAGTATTCAACGGCATTGTTCGGAAAAAATTCTTTAAATTCTCCGTACAGCTGTGCTGCAAGTGTCTTATTATGGGCTAAAATCAGTGTTGGCTTGTTCAAAGCCTGTATGATATTCGCCATCGTAAAAGTCTTGCCGGACCCCGTAACCCCTAGTAAAGTCTGACATTGGTTGCCCTCCCTGAAGCCCTGGACAAGCTTATCAATGGCCTGCGGCTGGTCGCCGGTGGGATTGTATTCTGAATGCAATTTGAACGTTTCCATACTCAAATACTCCTTATTATGATTAGTATTAGCCCGAAAATTCGTGTATAATTCGAGGGAAATTCGTGTGGCAAAATTCTGTTTCACTGCCCGAATCGGTGACTACACGAAAAAGTCATAATTATTATTTACCGACCAGGAGATATCAATTATTACTCCACAACGCATGTTAATACAGAATGCATAATTATAAATTAGAATGCATTTTCAGAACATTTGTTCTATCCATGATTTTATCAGATGTTATAGATAAATACAAGACCTAAATTGCTTCTCTTCTATCTTTGTCACATGAACCTGAGCATCAGACTTTTCAAATATGATATTCAAGAAATAAAAGCCGCCATCTGTAATTTTATTGAATAAAATGAGCCTGTATGGTATGCTGATTAAGCTTGGACGTATTGGAACGGAAAGCAGTAAAGGAATATAGTGCGGGACTGATTCATTGGATTTTTGAATCACCTGGTAATATTTCTACCAACTGTGATGGATGAGCCGGAAGGGTTCCGTGAGGATTTGGTTGTTGCAGTGAAACTGATACTGAGCAGGTGATTATTATGTTGAGGAATATTCTGATCGTAGTGAGTGATATGGAGTTGTCGAAGTTATTTTATCAGGAATATTTTGGACTGCAGGTAAAAACTGATTTTGGAGAAAATGTCATTCTGACGGAGGGACTGGTATTACAGGAACAAAAGAGCTGGGAACAGTTGATTGAAGCAGATACAGTTACCGGAAATGCGTGTGAACTGTTCTTTATCGAGACTGATCTGGACGCATTTATGCATAAAATCGAAAAATATATGATTGAAACTGATCAGGAAATGAAAATCCGAAAGAATTTCTGGGGTAAGAGAGTTGTTATGCTGAAGGATCCGGACGGACATTTGATCGAAGTAGCTGAGAGATCGTGACGCAACTTTTGATAAGATTTTAGGGCTGCCCGGATTGTTTACCGGAATGTTTCAGAATTATTCTGTGGCAGTTTCAGCCCGGGCTTTGGGTGTATATTTTTAAATTTATTAACAACAAGACTGATAAAACAATCAGGTTCATGCTTTTATGCATTGTAAAAATAGTGTATACTGTTATTATCATGATGATGGGGTCAAAAGGTATTTTGACTCCTCTGATACACGGATTTCTCCGCACTTTGTGCTCCCGAAAACCTGCGGAATTTAGCGGGCAGAAAACAGAAGTTGTTTTTGCCCTGCGGTTGCAGAAAATTTTGTCTTTATCTGGAGATGATGTTTATGAAAATATGGATTGACGATGTAAGACCGGAGCCATCCGGCTATGTACGTTGCAAAAGCGTAAACGAAACAAAGAGGATGATCCTTGATGCTGAAAGAAATGGTTTGCCTGTAGAGGTTCTGGATCTGGATCATGATGCCGGAGAATATGAGCCGGATGGCGGCGACTATATTAAGCTGCTTGACTGGATGGCAGAAACCGGACGTAAGTATCCTGTGAAACTGCATACTGCAAATCCGGTTGGCCGCGCAAATATGGAAAGGCTGATCAGGCGGTATCTGGTATAAATGGTGTCAATGGATTAGGAACATTTTGGAGCCAGGGCAAAATATCATTTGATTCCAGTGTCATATGATTCTGGTATCATGAAGCATAGGAGTGATTGTAAATGAAAAAAGATAAATTTGCGTGTAATTGCAAAAGCATAACTTATGGAATGATCGAAGATGCTGTTAAAAACGGAGACAAATCCTACGAAGAAGTGGAAAAACGTCTTCGCTTTGGCACCGGTTGCGGAAAATGCAAAGAATTTATCCAGTACCTTGTCAGGGATTTACTGACAGAGGAAGGACGGTAAAATGGAAAACAGGGATTTCAATGTTTTCTGAATGAAGGAGATGAATGATATGAGAATAAAAAAGTGGCTTTTTGCCCTTTTTGCCGGTGCAGTCCTGCTGAGCGGGTGCACCGGTAATGACAGTGAGACCGAGAAAAAAACAGAAACTGTGTCTTCTCAGGATAATAAAGAATCTTCTGATTCCGGTATGTCCTCCGGAAAATCAGATGCACTTCCTCTTCCGGTTGCCTTTGAGGCAAAGGACATGGAGGGAAACGAGGTTACTTCCGGGGTTTTTGCGGAATCGAAGCTTACCATGATCAATGTATGGGCGACTTATTGTAATCCCTGCCTGAATGAAATGCCGGATCTTGGGGAACTTTCCGGTGAGTATGACAGTGAAGAGTTTCAGATCATTGGTATTATCAGTGATGTGCAGGATGGGGCAGACCAGAGTACGCTGGAAAAGGCTTCCGGGCTGATTGAGTCGACCGGAGCAGTTTACCCGCATTTACTTCTGAATGAATCCCTGTATCATGCGATGCTGACAGACGTGACGGCAGTTCCGACTACTTTTTTCTTCGATGATCATGGAATGATAATAGATACTGTCGTAGGTTCGAGAGATAAAGATGCATGGAAGGAAATGATCGATGAGCTTCTGGAAAAACAATAAAGGCTGCAGATGGCTTGCGGGAATGATTGCCGGTATTTTGTTTCTGAGCATCGGTGCGGCACAGGGGCAGTTGGATATCATCTGGAGAAAGGCGGTCATGATCTGCCTGGAATGTATCGGGATCGGGTGAAAAGATGAAAAGGTTAAGAATGGCCGTTCAGATCATATATACCATTTTGAGTAATGGGTATCTGTACGGCTTTTTAAATGGAAAAATCTATCAGGGAAATTTGAAATATATTTGCGCGCCGGGATTGAACTGCTATTCCTGTCCGGGAGCTGTGGGTTCCTGTCCGATCGGAGCATTGCAGGCTGTTTTGAATGAGCAAGGCTTCCGGGTGCCTTTTGCAGTGATCGGATTCTTTTTTCTGTTCGGCAGCCTTCTTGGGCGTTTTGTCTGCGGCTGGCTGTGCCCCTTTGGGCTGGTTCAGGATCTGTTACATAAAATTCCTGTTTTCAGAAAGAGAAAAAGACTGCCGTTTCACCATATTTTAAAGTATGGGAAATATGTGGTACTTGCTCTGCTGGTATGTGTCGGTTCCACGTTTTTGTTCAGTGGATTTGCAAAGATACCTGCTTTTTGTAAGTATCTTTGTCCATCAGGGACTTTATTTGGAGCATTGCCGCTCCTTGGGGCGAATGGGCAGCTTCGCAGCCAGGCTGGTCTTCTTTTTTTCTGGAAGCTGGGGATTTTACTGGTGATTCTGGTATTGTCAGTGAAAGTATATCGGCCTTTCTGCCAGTATCTTTGTCCGCTGGGAGCCGTTTACGGGTGGTTCAACCGTTTCAGTCTTGTACAGATTCACTGGGAAAAAGAAAGGTGCAGCTCTTGTATGGCATGCAAAAAAGCATGTCCGATGGATCTTTCTCCGGAGGAAATATCAGTTTCGCCGGAATGCATACGCTGCGGGAAGTGCACTGCAGCCTGCCCGGAGAAGTGTCTGCATTTTAAAAAGTAGTAGAGGGAAGAGCAATATTTTTAAGCGGCAGGGAGAATAATATGGAGAACATGAATGGAAAACAGGAAGAATACAGGAAGAAAAGCATTACGCAGGACACAAATGTAAAACATGGAAATACAGGAAAATATCACAACAGACCAGATGATCTTCAAAAATATATAAAAGCTCAGGATATGTACTTTGATGGAACTGGAAAAACTGTGTATGAAAAAGCGCTGGAAGAAATAAAAGCGGGGAATAAAGAGGAACACTGGATCTGGTATATATGGCCGCAAATTGAGGGCCTTGGTAAATCTTTTTACTGTGAGAAATATGGTGTGCCTGGACTTGAAGGCGCAATGGCATATTTAGAAAACAGGACCCTTCATGATCGTTTGATGGAGATATCTTCAGCTTTGCTGGAATTAAATACAACAGACCTGTTGTCAGTAATGTGGCAGGTTGACTGTATGAAAGTCAGAAGCAGTATTACACTTTTTTATGAAGCGGCAATTAGAATGTACGGAGCGGATTCAGAAGAAGTAAAGCTGTTTGTGAATTTGCGGGATAAGTATTTTGGAAGAATTGGATTTTGTGACAGGACTCTTGAAATTCTTAATGATAAGCAGGAAAGGTTGGATTAATGGAGTACTTGCGTTGTGTGGTGGAGAAAATTACATACCAGAATGAAGAAAATGGCTGCACAGTATTAAAGTGTGCCGTAAAGAAGTATCACAATCTGGTCACGGTTGTGGGTACCATGCCGGATACACATGTGGGTTCTGTTCTTGGATGGATTCTGGAAAGGGGATGTAAAGTATGGAAAACAGTTTTCTGTTGAGAAATATGAGGAGACTCTTCCGGTAACGTTTTATGGAATTGAAAAATATCTGGATTTCGGTTTGATCAGGGGTGTCGGACTTAAGTTTGCGAAGCGGATCGTAGAGAAATCCGGGAAGGATATGCTGGATGGCATCAAGGATGCAGAATTAAAAATGTGAATATCTTCGCGGAATATCCTGAACAGGATATTTCCATAAGATTCCGGAAAAAGGGACATGGAATTCTCTATTTTTATTGCAACCGACATGGGATGATTCCGTGAAATACCAAAACCGTCATATCAGTGATTCCTACGGAGTTCGGACTGATACAGCAGTTATAAAACATGAAAAGCATTTTATAAATGTCCATTAGAAGAAAGGAAAACAATATTATGAGAACATGTCAGATGTTATATCCAAGAGATACAGAATCTCGCCGGGCGGTCAGCATGGACGGGATGTGGAAGTTTCAGCTGGACGAGAAGCAGTGCGGTCATGAGGAAGGATGGAAGTACGGGCTGCCTGCCCCGGATATGATTCCGGTGCCAGCCAGTTTTCAGGATTTTTACACAGAAAAGGATATCCGGGAATATACCGGGGATTTCTGGTATGAGACAGACTTTTTTGTGCCTGGAGAGTGGGAAGGAAAAGAGGTTGCAGTCAGGTTTGGCTGTGCTACCCATCGTGCGGAAGTGTATGTGAATGGAAACAGAGTAACGGTGCATGAAGGCGGATTTTTACCGTTTTCAGCAGTGGTGACGGATATTGTCCGCTACAATTCCTACAATAAGGTGGTAGTTCTGGTGAACAACGAGCTGAATGTAACCAGCATCCCCTGCGGAGAAACAAAAGTTCTGAGAAACGGCAAAAAAATGAGCAAGCCATATTTTGATTTTTATAACTATGCAGGGCTTCAGAGACCGGTGAAACTGATCGCATATCCCAAAGAACATATTGAAGATTTTTCTGTAGTCCATGCCTTTAAGGGGCAGGATGCCATTGTTCAGTACTGTGTGGAAACAACAGGACAGCATAAAGTTATCCTGGATGTTTATGATGCGGACAGACAGAAGGTAGCTTCCGCAGCAGGAAAAGAAGGAAAGCTCCTGATTCCGAGAGTACACAAATGGAATGTGGGTGACGGTTATCTGTATCGTTTTGTGATACGTATTATGGATGGAGAAAACCTGATCGACGAATATTTTGAACCGATCGGAATCCGTACCGTGGAAATAAAAGGAAAAGATATTCTTCTGAACGGGGAGAAGATTTATCTGAAGGGCTTCGGAAAACATGAGGACAGCGACATTGTAGGACGGGGCTTTAACATTGGAGTCATGAAACGGGATTTTGAGTGTATGAAATGGATCAATGCCAACTGCTTCCGTACCTCTCATTATCCGTACAGTGAGGAAATTTATCAGATGGCGGATCGGGAAGGGATTCTGGTGATCGATGAGGTTGCTGCTGTAGGCCTCTTTAAGAGCGAGACGAACTTTGCGGAAGCAAGTACGGGAAAACAGACAGCATTCTTTCAGGAAGCGACGATTCCCAGGCTCCTGGAAAACCATCTGCAGTGTGTTGAGGACATGATCTGCAGGGACAAGAATCATGCCTGTGTCATTGCCTGGAGCCTGATGAATGAGCCGGAGACGACAGATGAGGCAGCTGTACCTTATTTCCGGAAGGTGTTTGACCGGGCTGGGGAGTTGGATCCGCAGAAGCGCCCGAGAACCTTTGCCATGATCATGAACTCCCAGCCGGATACCTGCAAATGTTACCAGTTCAGTGATTTCCTGTCCTTTAATCGGTACTATGGATGGTATGTGATGGGCGGCTATGAGATTTCAGATGCGGAAGAGGCGTTTCACCGGGAGATGGATGCGTGGGAGGCACTGGATCTCAATAAGCCTGTGGTATTTACAGAGTATGGCGCGGATACCTGTGCTGCAGAACATAAGCTTCCTTCTGTAATGTGGGGCCAGGAATACCAGATTGAATATCTGGAAATGTGCCACAGGGTCTTTGACTCGTATGATTTTATTACCGGTGAGCTTGTCTGGAACTTTGCAGATTTCCAGACAACGGAAGGCATCATGCGGATGAACGGCAATAAAAAAGGAATTTTTACAAGGGACAGACAGCCAAAGGAAGCTGCCTATTACTTAAAGGAGCGGTGGCATTGAATTTGGAGGACAGGGAAGAAGTTCCTCAGAAAATGATCGACAGGGCGAATGTACTTGGAAATCTCATATCAACCCGGACAGAATTTTTGCAGCAAAAATTTCCAAGCCTTTAAATATGAAAATACTGCGTAAATATACATTATCATCTAATGTACCACTATAAAAAATAAAAAAATTTTCGTTTCTTTATTGACAAAACACAGCAACGGTGCTATCTTAACAATGTAAATGTTAGCACTCCTTCAAAATGAGTGCTAACAAAGCGGGCAGAAAGGAGTGGAAACATGGAAGAAGTGCTGAGTGACCGTAAGAAAAAAATTCTGAAGGCCATTATTAAGACATACATGGAGACAGGCGAACCGGTTGGTTCCAGAACGATTTCCAAATATACGGATCTGAATGTCAGCTCTGCTACCATCCGCAACGAAATGTCCGACCTGACAGACCTGGGATACATTGTCCAGCCGCATACATCGGCAGGCAGGATTCCCTCTGACAAGGGCTATCGTCTTTATGTAGACGAACTGATGAAAGAAAAGGAATCAGAAGTTGCGGAACTTCGTGAGCTGGTACTTGAGAAGACGGACAAGATGGAGAAAGTCCTGAAGCAGGCTGCGAAGCTGTTGGCGTCCAATACCAATTATGCGACTATGATTTCCGTACCGCAGTACAGCGGCAGCCGCCTGAAATTCATTCAGCTGTCCAGAGTCAGTGAACTGCAGCTTGTAGCAGTTGTGGTTTGTGAGAATAACGTCGTCCGTAATCAGATTATTAATCTGGATGAAGAAATGGATGATGAAACGATTTTGAAACTGAATCTTCTTTTAAATACCAATCTGAATGGTCTGCCCATCCAGGATATCAATCTGGGGATGATCGCAAGACTGAAAGAGCAGGCAGGTATACACAGCGGTGTGGTAGCCACCGTACTCGACGCGGTTGCAGCTACGATACATGTGGATGAAGAAGATATGGAAATATATACGTCAGGCGCTACGAACCTTTTCAAATATCCGGAGCTTTCGGATAAGAGCAAGGCTACCGAGCTGATTTCCACTTTTGAGGAGAAGCAGCAGCTGGCAGATCTTGTGAAGGAACGGCTTGCAGATACGGATAATACCGGAATTCAGGTTTATATCGGCAATGAGTCTCCGATCAAGACTATGAAAGACTGCAGCGTTGTGACAGCCACTTATGAACTCGGGGAAGGCATGACCGGAACCATTGGAATCATCGGTCCCAAGCGAATGGATTATGAGAATGTCGTAGATAACCTGAAGACTCTGAAAGTCGAGTTGGATAAGATATTCAGAAAAAAGCTGGAATAGAAAGGCGGTAGAAAAAGAGTGTCAGAAGAAACAAAGAACACATCTGAAGTGCAGGAAGAAGAAATTCTTACTTCTCCGGATACAGAATCTGCAGCAGAAGAGGAAACAGCAGAGCAGAATACTGAAGAAACAGCAGAAAATGCTCAGCAGAATGAACCGGCAGGAGAGGAAAACGAAGAAACTGCACAGGAATCATCCGAAGACGGACAGGAGACAAAAACCAAAACATCCTTCTTTGGAAAGAAGAAAAAAGAAAAAGACAAATTCGAACAGCAGATTGAAGATCTGACAGACCGGTTAAAACGAAGCATGGCAGAATTTGACAATTTCCGCAAGCGTACCGAAAAGGAAAAAGCAAGCATGTATATTATCGGAGCAAAGGAAATCGTTGAGAAGATTCTTCCGGTTGTTGATAACTTTGAGAGAGGTCTTGCACAGGCTCCTGAGGGAGATGCATTTGCAGACGGAATGAAAATGATCTACAAACAGCTGCTGACAACTCTGGATGATCTTGGCGTAAAACCGATCGAAGCAGTTGGTCAGGAATTTGATCCGAATTTTCATAATGCAGTGATGCATGTGGAGGATGAATCCGTCGGTGATAATATCATCGTGGAGGAACTTCAGAAGGGGTACACATACAAGGATTTTGTTGTGCGCCACAGTATGGTAAAAGTTGCGAACTAATTATTTTATATAGATTTATAAATACAGGAGGAAATTATCATGGGAAAAATCATTGGTATTGACTTAGGTACTACAAACAGCTGTGTAGCAGTTATGGAAGGTGGTCAGCCTACCGTTATCGCAAATACAGAAGGTGCAAGAACAACACCGTCCGTAGTGGCATTTACAAAAACAGGAGAGCGTCTGGTAGGTGAACCTGCAAAACGTCAGGCTGTTACCAACGCAGAAAAGACAATCTCTTCTATCAAGAGAGAAATGGGTACAGATTACCGTGTAACAATTGATGACAAGAAATATTCTCCGCAGGAAATTTCCGCAATGATCCTTCAGAAACTGAAAAAAGATGCAGAAGGATATCTTGGAGAAAAAGTTACAGAAGCAGTTATCACTGTTCCGGCGTATTTCAATGATGCACAGCGTCAGGCAACCAAGGATGCAGGTAAGATTGCAGGTCTTGATGTAAAACGTATCATCAACGAGCCGACAGCAGCAGCGCTTGCTTACGGTCTTGATAACGAAAAAGAACAGAAGATTATGGTATACGACCTTGGCGGCGGTACATTCGATGTTTCCGTTATCGAAATCGGTGACGGCGTTATCGAAGTACTTTCCACAGCCGGCAACAACCGTCTTGGCGGTGATGACTTTGACCAGAAGATTACAGACTGGATGCTTGCTGAATTCAAGAAAGCAGAAGGCGTTGATCTGAGCAATGATAAGATGGCTCTTCAGAGATTAAAAGAAGCTGCAGAGAAAGCGAAAAAAGAACTTTCTTCCGCAACAACTACCAATATCAACCTTCCGTTCATCACTGCAACAGCAGAAGGACCGAAGCACTTCGATATGAATCTTACAAGAGCAAAATTCGATGAACTGACACATGACCTGGTAGAAAAGACAGCAGAGCCGGTTCGCCGTGCACTGTCTGATGCAGGTATTACAGCAGCTGAACTTGGTCAGGTACTTCTGGTAGGCGGTTCTACACGTATCCCGGCTGTACAGGACAA
Source organism: Blautia sp. HCP3S3_G3 (assembly GCF_052063365.1). Taxonomy (NCBI): domain Bacteria; kingdom Bacillati; phylum Bacillota; class Clostridia; order Lachnospirales; family Lachnospiraceae; genus Blautia; species Blautia sp. HCP3S3_G3. The sequence continues at coordinate 123,197 of NZ_JBQHXR010000001.1, forward strand.
AGTAAGACAGCTGACAGGCAAAGAGCCGAGCAAATCTTTGAACCCGGATGAGTGTGTAGCACTTGGTGCTTCCGTACAGGGCGGTAAACTTGCAGGTGATGCAGGCGCAGGCGATATCCTTCTTCTGGATGTTACACCGCTTTCTCTGTCCATTGAGACCATGGGCGGTATCGCAACCAGACTGATCGAGAGAAATACAACAATCCCGACCAAGAAGAGCCAGATCTTCTCCACAGCAGCAGATAATCAGACAGCTGTAGATATCAATGTTGTACAGGGTGAGCGTCAGTTTGCAAGAGATAACAAATCCTTAGGACAGTTCCGTCTGGATGGAATCCCGCCAGCACGTCGTGGTGTTCCGCAGATCGAGGTTACTTTTGATATCGATGCCAACGGTATTGTAAACGTATCCGCAAAAGATCTTGGAACAGGTAAGGAACAGCACATCACCATTACTGCAGGTTCCAACATGTCCGATGACGAAATCGACAAGGCAGTAAGAGAAGCTGCTGAATTCGAAGCACAGGATAAGAAACGCAAAGAAGCAATTGATACAAGAAATAATGCAGATTCCATGGTATTCCAGGTAGAGAATGCACTGAAAGAAGCTGGTGACAAACTGGATGCCAATGATAAAGCAGCAGTAGAAGCTGACCTGAATGCACTGAAAGACATTCTTGCTCAGACTACAAATGTAGAAGAAATCACAGATTCTCAGGTTGCTGACATCAAAGCAGCACAGGAGAAGATGATGGAAAGCGCACAGAAACTGTTCTCCAAGATGTATGAACAGGCTCAGCAGGCTGGCGGCCAGGCAGGCCCGGATATGAACATGGGCGGCGGAGCTTCTCAGGGCGGTAATGAAGCAGGCTACGGTGATGATGTAGTAGATGCTGATTACAAAGAAGTCTGATAAACAACGAAGAGTATAGGAATGAATAATTATGGCTGATAAGAGAGATTACTACGAAGTCCTGGGCGTGAGCAAAACCGCCGATGACGCAGAGTTAAAAAAAGCATATCGTAAATTAGCCAAAAAATATCACCCGGATGTAAATCCGGGTGATAAAGATGCAGAAGCAAAATTCAAAGAAGCAACAGAAGCATATACCATCTTAAGTGATCCGGATAAGAGAAAACAGTATGACCAGTTTGGTCATGCCGCTTTTGAAAACGGCGGTGGCGGTGCTGGCGGCGGCTTTGGCGGTTTTGATTTCAATGGCGCTGATATGGGCGACATCTTTGGAGATATTTTTGGCGATTTATTTGGCGGCGGAAGCAGGAGACGTGCAAACAACGGTCCTATGAAAGGTGCCAATCTTCGTGCGCGTGTAAATATTACGTTTGAGGAAGCAGTATTTGGATGCGACAAAGAACTGGAGATCATGCTGAAGGATGAATGTTCCACCTGTCATGGAACCGGTGCAAAGCCGGGTACACAGCCCATTACCTGTCCGAGATGTAATGGGGAAGGCCAGATTGTATATACACAGCAGTCCATGTTTGGTATGGTCCGCAACGTACAAACCTGTCCGGACTGTCAGGGATCCGGTAAGGTGATCAAAGAGAAATGTACTGTCTGCCGTGGTACCGGATATACTTCTTCCAGAAAGAAGATTCAGGTATCTGTACCGGCAGGTATTGATAACGGACAGAGTATCCGTATTCGTGAAAAAGGCGAACCTGGAACGAACGGTGGCCCGAGAGGCGATTTGCTGGTAGAAGTAAATGTAGCACGCCATCCGATTTTCCAGAGACAGGATACGAATATTTTCTCCACTGCTCCAATTACCTATGCACAGGCTGCACTTGGCGGTAAGGTACGGATCAGCACGGTTGACGGCGATGTGGAATATGAAGTAAAACCGGGTACACAGACAGATACCCGTATCCGTCTGAAGAACAAAGGTGTTCCGTCTCTTCGCAATAAGAACGTGAGGGGCGATCACTATGTGACTCTGGTCGTTCAGGTACCGACAAATCTGAATAATGAAGCAAAGGAAGCCCTGCGGAAATTTGATGAGGCCTGCGGCAATACATCATCTTCAGGCAGCCAGAACACTTCCGGTGATAAGGGCGAAAAGAAGAAAAAGAGTTTCATGGACAAATTAAAAGAAACTTTTGAAGAATAGATTCAAAAACAGATATAAAAATTATGGAAAAGAGGAGGATTCCTCTTTTCTTTTTTTGCTGATTCGTGTATGATATAGAGAATAGCGTGCTGGAATAAGGTGTTAGAATAGAGGAGAATAGGTATGAAGTGGAATCGCTTTACAATAAAAACGAAAACAGAAGCCGAAGATATGGTAATCTGCACACTTGCTGAGGTTGGTGTGGAAGGTGTGGAAATTCAGGACAAGCAGCCGCTGACAGAAGAGGATAAAGCGCAGATGTTTGTAGATATCATGCCGGAAGGACCGGAAGATGACGGTGTTGCATATTTGAATTTTTATCTGGAGGAAGATGCAGATAAGGATGCCATTCTTTCTGATGTACGTGCAGCCCTGGATGAACTGAAAAGCTATATGGATATCGGAGAAGCCACCATAGAAGAATCTCAGACGGAAGACAAAGACTGGATCAATAACTGGAAAGAATACTTCCATCAGTTTTATGTGGATGATATTCTGATCGTTCCGTCATGGGAAGAAGTGAAGGAAGAAGATAAAGACAAAATGATCCTTCACATTGATCCGGGTACTGCGTTTGGAACCGGTATGCATGAGACGACCCAGCTGGTAATCCGTCAGCTGAAGAAATATGTGACAAAAGATACAGAACTTCTGGATGTGGGAACCGGAAGCGGAATTCTTGGAATTGTGGCACTGAAGCTTGGTGCAGCTCATGTAGTTGGAACAGATCTGGATCCCTGTGCCATTTCTGCTGTTTCCGAGAATAAAGAATCCAACCAGATCCCGGATGAAGCATTTGATATGATGATCGGAAATATCATTGATGATAAGGAAGTACAGGATAAAGTCGGATATGAGAAATATGATATTGTAGCAGCGAATATCCTGGCAGATGTACTGGTCCCTCTGACACCGGTCATTGTTCACCAGATGAAAAAAGGCGCATATTACATTACCTCAGGAATCCTGGATGTCAAAGAAGAGGTTGTGACTGACGCAGTAAAAAAAGCCGGTCTGACTCTTGTAGAAGTGACCAGACAGGGAGAATGGGTTTCTGTGACAGCCAGAAAGGACTGAGACATGCAGCGTTTTTTTGTGGAATCCCATCAGATTGACGAAGAAGGTCATCAGATTCACATCACGGGAACGGATGTCAATCATATACGGAATGTGCTCCGGATGAAAACCGGAGAAGAACTGTGGATTAGTGACGGTGCTCATAAAGAATATCACTGTACCATAGAGGCTCTGGAAGAAGAGGAAGTGCTGCTGCATATTTTATATGCACAGGAACCGGATTTTGAACTTCCGAATAAAATCTGTCTGTTTCAGGGTCTTCCGAAATCAGACAAGATGGAACTGATCATTCAGAAAGCAGTGGAGCTTGGTGTTCATGAAATTATTCCTGTTGAGACCAGACGCTGTGTGGTCCGGCTGGATGCTCGAAAATCCGAAAAAAAGGTTGCCCGCTGGCAGCAGATTTCCGAAAGTGCGGCGAAACAGTCCAAAAGAATGCTGGTGCCGCAGGTACATGACGTCATGACATTCAAAGAAGCATTGAAATATGCCGAAGGACTGGATGTACTTCTGATCCCTTATGAACTGGCAAAGGGGATGAAAGAAACCAGAGCGCTTCTGGATAAAATTGCACCAGGACAGTCCATTGGAGTATTTATCGGACCAGAAGGTGGTTTTGAGGAAGCGGAAGTGGAAGCTGCAGTCTGTGCAGGTGCTTCGTCGATTACTCTGGGCCATCGGATTTTGCGCACAGAGACTGCCGGGCTGGCAATCCTGTCTGTACTGATGTTTCATCTGGAAGAAAAAGAAGGATAAGATTCCGTCAGAAGGAAAACAGAAAAGGAAGTATGATTTATGGAAGCATATTTTGATAATTCAGCCACAACCAGATGTTATGAGGCTGTAAAAGATATTGTGGTGAAAACCATGACAGAGGATTTTGGCAATCCTTCCGCCATGCACAAAAAAGGCGTAGAAGCGGAAAACTATGTAAAAGAATCTGCCAGAATTCTTGCCGGATTAATGAAGGTTCCGGAAAAAGAGATCCTGTTTACTTCAGGCGGGACAGAGTCGAATAATCTGGCACTGATCGGCGGTGCAATGGCGAACAGGCGCAGCGGGAATCATATCATTACCACAACGGTGGAACATGCGGCTGTCGGACAGCCGGCAGCTTATCTGGAAGAGCAGGGATTTGAAGTGACGTATCTTCCGGTGGATGAACGCGGAGTGGTGAAACTGGATGCACTTCAGGAAGCCTTGCGCCCGGATACCATCCTTGTTTCCACGATGTATGTGAATAACGAAGTGGGTTCCGTAATGCCCATCGAACAGATTGGGAAACTGGTTCACGAAAAAAGCCCGAAAGCTCTTTTTCATGTGGATGCCATCCAGGCTTTTGGCAAATACCGTATTTATCCCAGAAAACTCGGGATTGATCTGATGTCGGTCAGTGCGCACAAAATTCACGGACCAAAAGGCGTCGGCTTCCTATATATCAGTGAAAAAGCCAAAGTACAGCCGCAGATCCTTGGAGGCGGCCAGCAGAACGGAATGCGTTCCGGAACCGATAATGTTCCGGGAATTGCAGGTCTTGGTGTTGCTGCAAAAGAAATCTATGCGCATTTTGATGAAAATATTGAACATTTATATCAATTGAAAGAACATCTGGCAGAGGGACTTTTATCTATGGACGATGTTCGGATCAATGGTATGGCAGTTCGTGAAGGTGCACCGCAGATTCTGAGTGCAAGTTTTACAGGAATCCGCAGTGAAGTTCTGCTTCATACACTGGAGGACAGGGAGGTTTATGTGTCTGCCGGAAGTGCATGTTCCAGCCACAAACGAAAAGCCAGCGGTACGCTGACGGCTATGGGCCTTCCAAAGGAACAGAAAGAGAGCACTGTGCGTTTCAGTTTTTCTGAGGAAAATACGCTGGAAGAAGTGGACTACTGTCTGGGAGTGCTGAAAGAAGTTCTGCCGATGCTCCGCAGATATGCCCGTCACTGAAAACAGTGCACAGATTGTTTTTCATATCATGGGAAAGTGCTTTGGATTTTCCTGTGATATAAAAACTAGCTACAGAAAATGTGTTTCATACACAGTGAAAAGGAGAAAATTATGATTTTTCATGCATTTTTGATAAAATATGCGGAAATTGCCATAAAAGGAAAAAACCGTTACCTGTTTGAAGATGCGCTTGTAAAACAGATGCGGATCGCTCTTTCCAAAGTGGAAGGAGAGTTCAGAGTAACTAAAGAACAGGGCAGAGTCTATGTATTCTGTCCCGAGGAATATGATTTTGATGAGGCAGTGGAAGCACTTCAGAAGGTTTTTGGTATTGTGGAAATCTGTCCGGTTGTGATTTATGAGGATCAGGGCTTTGAACAGATGGCAAAAGATGTGGTAAGCTATATGCATGCGCGTTATCCGGAATATGCCGGTACTTTTAAGATGTATACGAGAAGAGCAAAGAAATCCTATCCAATGACCTCCATGGAAGTCAGTGCGGAAATCGGCGGAAGGATTCTGGATGAATTTCCGAATGCGTCTGTGGATGTTCATGAACCGCAGCTTACCGTGTCAGTAGAAATCCGCGACAAAATCTACGTATATTCGGATTCTATTCAGGGTCCGGGCGGCATGCCGATCGGTACCAACGGCAAAGCCATGCTTCTGCTTTCCGGTGGAATTGACAGTCCGGTAGCCGGTTACATGATTGCCAAACGAGGCGTCAAGATTGAAGCTGTTTATTTCCATGCTCCGCCATATACCAGTGAGCGTGCAAAACAAAAAGTCGTAGATCTGGCCAGACTGGTAGCAAGATACAGCGGACCAATCCGCCTGCATATCGTGAATTTTACAGATATTCAGCTTTATATTTATGATCAGTGCCCGCATGACGAACTGACAATTATTATGCGCCGTTATATGATGCGGATTGCAGAGCATTTTGCCCAGAAAGACAAGTGCCTTGGTCTGATCACAGGAGAAAGTATCGGTCAGGTGGCAAGTCAGACACTTCAGAGCCTTGCTGCGACAAATGAAGTATGTACGCTTCCGGTTTATCGTCCGGTGATCGGGTTTGATAAACAGGAAATTGTTGAAATATCCAGAAAAATCGATACATTTGATACATCGATTCTTCCATATGAAGACTGTTGTACGATTTTTGTAGCGAAACATCCGGTTACCAAACCGAATCTGCATGTGATTCGCAAGTCTGAGCAGAAACTGGAAGAGAAGATTGATGAACTGATGGAAGAGGCACTGAGAACAACGGAAATTATTGAGGTGGAATAAAGACAGAAAAAAAGAGGAACTGTAATCAGTTCCTCTGTGTCACACAGGAATCAGTCGATAACATACTGGCTGATAACTTTCATAACCTCTTCCAGAGCAGCTCCGTCGGCATGAACATTCAGGTCGATGGGTTTGGATAAATCCAGGCTGAAAATTCCCATGATAGATTTTGCATCAATCACATATCTTCCGGATACCAGATCAAAATCACAGTCGAATTTGCTGATTTCATTTACGAATGCCTTTACTTTATCAATGGAGTTCAGTGAGATTTTAGCTGTTTTCATGATTAGAACCTCCCTATTAGTTAGTATAGTATTTACAGCTATATCTTACTCATCCCCTCACCAAAAGTCAAGGTGAAAAGCGTAAAATTTGTGTAAATATAAAACGAGGAGAACAACATGAAAAAAAAAGTTGCACTTCACAATTTGGGATGCAAGGTCAATGCTTATGAAGTGGAGGCCATGCAGCAGCTTCTGGAACAGGCAGGGTATGAGATCGTACCATTTGAGCCAGGAGCGGATATTTATGTGATCAATACCTGTACGGTTACCAATATTGCTGACAGAAAATCACGTCAGATGCTTCACAAAGCAAAAAAAATGAATCCGGATGCGATCGTGGTTGCCACGGGATGTTATGCGCAGACTGATACAGGAAAGTTGAATGCAGATGATGCCGTAGACCTGATTCTGGGAAATAATCAAAAAAAGAATATTGTGGAAGCCATTGAGGAATACGAGGCAGAACATCAGAAGACCGCCCATGTGATCAAAATCAATCAGACAAAAGAATACGAGGAACTTTCCATCGGATATACGGCGGAACATGTACGTGCTTATATTAAGGTGCAGGACGGATGCAATCAGTTCTGTACTTACTGTATTATTCCTTATGCAAGAGGCCGTGTCCGCAGCCGGCGGCCGGAGAGTATTCTGAAGGAAGTACATGCACTGGCAGAACGGGGATACAGGGAAGTGGTTCTCACCGGAATCCATCTGAGCTCCTATGGTGTGGATTTTGAGGACGGAAAAATCAATCTTCTGGAGCTGATCCGTACCGTTCATCAGGTGGAAGGAATTCAGAGAATCCGTCTCGGGTCTCTGGAACCGGGAATTGTAACAGAAGAGTTTGCCCGGGAAATTTCAGCAATGCCGAAGGTATGCCCTCATTTTCATCTGTCTTTACAGAGCGGCTGTGATGAGACGCTGAAACGCATGAACCGCCGTTATGATTCCGCAGAGTATGCGAAGCGATGTGCGCTTCTTCGGAAATACTACAGAAATCCGGCACTGACCACGGATGTGATCGTGGGATTTCCCATGGAATCAGAAGAAGAGTTTCAGCATTCTTATGAATTTGTAGATCAGATTCATTTTTATGAAACACATATTTTCAAATATTCCAGACGACAGGGGACGAAAGCTGCCGCAATGGACGGCCAGCTGACTGAGGCTGTAAAAGCACAGAGAAGTGATAAAATGCTGGAACTGCATGAGCGTCATTCCCGGGAATATGAAGCCTCCATGCTGGGCAAAACACTGGAGATTCTTCTGGAAGAGGAAATTGAAATTAACGGACGGAGTTATTATGTGGGACACAGCTGCGAATATGTAAAAGCTGCAGTGGAAAAACAGGATGGAATCGGTGTCAACGATATTGTTCCGGTGCGTGCGGAAAGCTTTCTGGAGGATCATCTGCTTCTGGGAATCCGGTGACCGTTTATCGGAAGAATCCCCGGGGGATTTTCAGGCATTTCTGCATGAAAATTCCGGGACAGACAATAATTGTAAGTTTTGATTGTATTTTACATGGAATTATATTAAAATAAATTAGAAATAATAATAAGGACGTGAGAGAAATGACAGAGTCTAATCTGGGAAATACCCAATATTTCAGGACAAAACCGGATCAGGAACTGGAAGTCAAGGAAGTTCTGGAACTGGTCTATACCGCTATGGAGGAAAAAGGCTACAATCCGGTGAATCAGATTGTGGGATATATTATGTCAGGAGACCCTACTTACATTACCAGTCACAAAGGTGCAAGAAGCATGATCATGAAGGTCGAGAGAGATGAACTGGTAGAAGAACTTCTGAACGAGTATATCGAGAATAAATCCTGGGAGCGCTGATATGCGTATTCTGGGATTGGATTATGGTTCCAGGACTGTTGGAGTTGCGGTCAGTGATCCGCTTGGACTGACTGCACAGGGACTGGAGACCATCTGGAGAAAACAGGAGAACAAACTTCGGCAGACCCTGGCACGCATTGAAGAGCTTGTCAGAGACTATCAGGCGGAACAAATCGTTGTAGGATATCCGAAAAACATGAACAATACCATAGGAGAGAGAGCTGAGAAAGCGTTGGAATTCCGGGATATGCTTGAGAGAAGAACCGGTCTGCCTGTGGTAATGTGGGATGAACGGCTGACAACCGTGGAAGCCGATCGGACATTGATGGAGGCCGGTGTGCGCCGGGAGAACCGGAAGCAGTATATGGACAAACTGGCAGCCGTTTTTATTTTGCAGGGATATCTGGATTCCCTTGCGATGAATAAGGAAGAACAGCATGGAGAAAATTAAATTTCAGTTGGATGATGGCACAGTTGAAGAATTTTATGTGGAAGAACAGACGAGAATCGGCGGAATTTCCTACATTATGGTTTCGGATTCTCTGGAAGACGAAGCAACTGTATACATCATGAAGGACGTATCGGAAGATACCAGCAAGGAAGCCTGCTATGAGATGGTAGAAGATGACAGAGAACTTGAGGCTGTTTTCAAGGTCTTTGAGCAGATGATGGAAGATGTGGATTTTGAATATTGATTCGATATGGAAACGCAGAAATGAATGGTACATGGAAAACGATGTACCGGCAGATTACGCAATTTATTCTGTTTATCGGGATAGTTTTGAGTAAGACTCCGGCAGGACCGGAAATTGTTTGAAAAGGGCAGATTAACACTGAACCGTAATAATGCTGAGCGTATGAAGGATAGGAAAGAGCAGCCCTCCGGGCAGGATTGCACTGCGGCGGAGCGGAATTATATTGCTGGAATATTGCGAAAGCAATCCGCCGTAGGCGGAGAATCCTGCAGAGCAGGATTCTTTCTTATGCCCGGAAAATATTGCATGGGAAAGTATTTTGAGTTTTCCCATATTACAGAAAGCTTAGGCATAACCGTTCATAGGGAACGTTATATAGAATTTTGAATGTCTGGAAACGTGAAATACTCAGACATTTGGAAACTTTGGATTCAGAGTCCGGTAAAGGGAATGAATTGCACAGCATATAACATGGAGGTGCAATTGATTGAAGAACGACAACAGTGAGACTTACAACAGGAAGGACAGCCAGAACGCTGGCGAATCAGGCAGGCAGACAGTGAAGAATATGAGATATAAACAGCAGTCGAAAAATAATAGACGAACGGATAATAAATATATTGATAAAAACTCAAAAAATACATTTAAGGCATCTGTAAAGACAGCATCCCGCAGTAAGGGACGCAAGACAGCATCAAAGCTGAAGATCATTCCTCTGGGCGGTCTGGAACAGATCGGAATGAATATTACCGCATTTGAATATGAAGACAGTATCGTAGTCGTTGACTGCGGACTTTCTTTCCCGGAAGATGACATGCTGGGAATTGACCTTGTCATTCCGGATGTCACTTATTTAAAAGAGAATATCAGCAAGGTGAAGGGGTTTGTGATCACCCATGGTCACGAGGACCATATCGGCGCACTGCCGTATGTACTCAAGGATATCAATGTTCCGATTTATTCTACGAAGCTGACCCTCGCCCTGATCAGCAATAAACTGAAAGAGCACAATCTTGTGCGCACAACGAAGTTAAAAGAAGTCAAACATGGACAGGTGATTAATCTTGGTGATTTTTCCATTGAATTTATCAAGACAAACCACAGTATTCAGGATGCATCTGCGCTGGCTATTTATTCTCCGGCCGGAATTGTGGTGCATACCGGAGACTTTAAGGTAGATTATACACCGGTATTCGGCGATGCCATTGATCTGCAGAGATTTGCGGAAATCGGCAGGAAAGGTGTACTGGCCCTGATGTGTGACAGTACCAATGCAGAACGTCCGGGATTTACCATGTCAGAACGCACGGTGGGAAGAGTGTTTGATAACCTGTTTAATGAACATAAAAATTCCCGTATTATCATTGCTACATTTGCGTCCAATGTGGACCGTGTGCAGCAGATCATCAATACCGCATACCGTTTTGGAAGAAAAGTTGCAGTGGAAGGACGCAGTATGGTGAATGTTATTTCCACAGCATCGGAACTGGGATATCTTCGCATACCGGAAAATACGCTGATTGAGATCGATCAGGTGAAGAACTATCCGGATGAACAGGTGGTACTGATCACAACAGGAAGCCAGGGTGAGTCTATGGCGGCTCTTTCCCGTATGGCAGCCAATATTCACAAAAAGATCACCATCAAACCGAATGATACCATTATTTTCAGTTCCAATCCGATTCCGGGCAATGAGAAAGCCGTTTCCAAGGTAATTAACGAGCTTTCCATGAAAGGGGCCAAGGTTATTTTCCAGGATGCTCATGTTTCCGGACATGCCTGTCAGGAAGAAATTAAACTGATCTATTCCCTGGTGCGTCCGAAATATGCGATTCCTGTGCATGGAGAGTATCGTCATCTGACAGCACAGAAGCACGTGGTGGAAGATCTTGGAATTCCGAAGGAAAACATTTTTATTTTGTCTTCCGGAAATGTTCTGGAACTGGATGATCAGAGTGCGGAAATTACCGGCACTGTTCATACAGGAGGTATTCTGGTAGACGGTCTTGGTGTTGGTGATGTAGGCAATATCGTACTTCGAGACCGTCAGCATCTGGCAGAGGATGGAATTATGATCGTTGTTATGACACTGGAACGTCACAGCAATGTAGTTCTTGCTGGACCGGATATTGTGTCCAGAGGGTTCGTATATGTGCGTGAATCAGAAGATCTGATGGATGAGGCCAGAGAAGTTGTTGAGGAGGCACTGGATGCCTGCCTTTCCAAGAATATTACAGACTGGGGCAGAATCAAGACGATGGTAAAAGATGCTCTGAGTGATTTCCTCTGGAAGCGCACCAAGAGAAGTCCGATGATCCTTCCGATCATCATGGAGGCGTAACTGCATGGAAGCACTGGATAAAAATATCAAAGCACTTCTTTCACAGATCAGGAAGACGGATGTGTACAGAGAATACAAAAAACAGGAAGAGATTCTGAGTAAAAATCCGGAACTTCTGGAAAGAGTGGATCAGTTCCGTGCAGATAATTTTCAGCTTCAGAATGAGGCAGGAAGTGAGAATCTCTTCCATGTTGCGGAACAGCTTTGCAGAGAATCTGCGGAGCTTCGGAGTAATCCGGAGGTCAACGCATTTCTGGATGCGGAACTGGCTCTGTGCAAAATGATGCAGAATATCTGCAGAGAACTGGTGGAAGGAATTGACGTGCACATGCCAAATCTGTAAAGACGACAGATCGGTGTCCGCATCGCAGGAGAATTTGCCTACGCTGAGGCTTTTTATCATGTGCAATCGGAGAAATAGGCAAGTTATTTGGTGTAGTTATTTCGAAAACGATGTACTAGCCTGTCTGCGGATCCGTCTGCACTGACAGAACACCGAAAGGGAGGAAGTTATGGGTAACACGAAAGAACGGGTAGGAGCAGCCGGTGTAGCTGTAGCAGGGGGGATTTTCAGAATTGTACTGTATGTCTGTGTCGTATTTCTGATTTTCTGGATCGGAAAATCCACCTATCAGTTTGGATATAACATCTTTAATCAGCAGGCTATGAGTCCTGGAGAAGGTCAGGAAGTAACCGTTGTGATCAAAGAAGATACTTCGGTATACGATATCGGGAAGACTCTGGAACGTAAAGGACTGATCAGAGATGCACTGGTATTCTGGGTACAGGAGAAATTATCCAACTACAACGGTCAGTTACGGCCCGGTACATATCTGTTGAGTACAGCATATACCCCTGACAGAATCATGTCGATCCTGGCAGGAGATACGGAGCAGGAGGGAAATAACTCGTGATAGTGGAAGAGAGGATGCGTACCTATATCAATTCACTGGATATGGGAAATACCCCGTTTCTGGAGGAACTGGAGCAGTGTGCGCTGGAATCCCGTGTTCCGATTATCCGCAGAGAGATGCAGAGTTTCATAAAGGTGCTTCTGGCAATACACAGGCCGAAGCGTGTTCTGGAGGTGGGGACAGCCGTTGGCTTCTCCACACTTCTTATGTGCGAATATGGTTCTCCGGATCTTCAGATCACGACAATTGAAAATTACGAAAAACGCATTCCGATAGCAAAAGAGAACTTCCGAAAAGCCGGAAGAGAAGACCAGATCACGCTTCTGGAAGGGGATGCCGGAGAATATCTGAAAAAACTGGACGGCACCTTTGACCTGATTTTTATGGATGCGGCCAAAGGCCAGTATATTCACTGGCTGCCTGATGTGATGCGGCTGATGCATCCGGGCAGTATTCTTCTTTCCGATAATGTACTGCAGGAGGGAGATCTTATTGAATCTCACTATCTGGTGGAGAGACGCAACCGTACCATATACAAAAGAATGCGGGAATATCTTTATGAACTGAAGCACTGTCCGGAGCTTCTTACGACCATTCTTCCTCTGGGAGACGGGGCAGCGGTGAGTGTGAGGACAGAGCAGAAACAGGAGGGACTATGAGAAAACCAGAATTGTTAGTACCGGCCAGCAGTCTGGAGGTTTTAAAGATTGCTGTGATCTTTGGGGCAGATGCTGTATATATCGGCGGGGAAGCTTTTGGACTCCGTGCAAAGGCAAAGAATTTTTCCCATGAGGATATGGCAGAGGGAATTGCATTTGCCCATGAGCATGGAGTGAAGGTTTATGTGACTGTGAATATTCTGGCACATAACTATGATCTCGCAGGTGTCAGGGAATATCTGAAAGAGCTGAAGGAACTGAAGCCGGACGGGCTCATTATCGCAGATCCGGGAATTTTTACTTATGCCGGAGAAATCTGTCCGGAAATTGAGCGCCATATCAGTACCCAGGCCAATAATACCAATTATGAAACGTATCGTTTCTGGTATCAGCTGGGAGCGAAGAGAGTGGTGACTGCAAGAGAGCTTTCTCTGCAGGAAATCCGGGAGATCCGTGCCCATATTCCGGATGATATGGAGATTGAGACATTTGTGCATGGGGCTATGTGCATTTCTTATTCCGGAAGATGTCTTCTGAGCAATTATCTGGTGGGAAGAGATGCCAATCAGGGAGCCTGCACACATCCCTGCCGGTGGAAATACTCCATTGTGGAAGAGACAAGACCGGGAGAATATATGCCGGTTTTTGAAAATGAGAGAGGAACTTATATCTTTAATTCCAAGGATCTCTGCATGATCGAGCATATGGATGATCTTCTGGAAAGCGGGATTGACAGCTTGAAGATCGAAGGCAGGATGAAGACTGCTCTTTATGTGGCAACTGTGGCGAGGACTTATCGCAAAGCAATTGACGACTATATGGAAAGCCCGGAGAAATACAGAGCCAATATGGACTGGTACAGGGAACAGATCTCCAACTGTACGTACCGTCAGTTTACGACCGGATTTTTCTATGGCAAGCCGGATCAGAATACGCAGATATACGATAATAACACCTATGTAAAAGAGTACACATATCTGGGTTATGCAGAAGCGCTGGATGAGCGGGGATATGTACAGATCACTCAGAGAAATAAATTTACTGTGGGAGAGACCATTGAGATCATGAAGCCGGACGGACGCAATTTAAGTGTTGTTGTGCGGGCCATTTATGATGAAGAGGGAAATTTTGTGGAAAGTGCACCGCACCCGCAGCAGAAATTGTTCGTGAATCTGGGAGAGGAAATTGAAGTTTATGATCTGCTTAGAAGAGCGGAGAAAACGGATAAAGAAGATTAATAATAAAGAAGATCAATAATAAAAAAGATTGATAAAAAAGAAGATTAATAAAGAAGATCGATAAAGATGATGAATAAAAAATGCTTCCTTCCGAATCAGACAGATGAGATGACGAAATTGTCTGTCAGGAAGGAAGCATTTTTCTGTAATATAAAAAGTCAGGGTAAAATACCGTTTCCTCCTGACATTTTATACGAATTTATTACTTATCAGTTATGTGGATTCTTTAAACAATGCACGCAGTTTCTGCAGTGCATTTTTTTCAATACGTGATACATAGGAGCGGCTGATGTGCAGTTCTTTTGCAATTTCCCGCTGTGTCTGTTCTTCATTTCCAAAAAGTCCGTACCGGAAACAGATTACCTGATACTCTTTTGGCGTAAGAGAAGATTCCAGAGAATCCATCAGAAGCTGGATGTCTTTTCTGGTGGAGTATTCCTCTACCACATCTACCGGCGGACTTTCGAGGATATCCAGAAGGCTGATTTCATTGCCTTCTTTGTCGGTACCTATGGGTTCAGAGAGGGATACTTCTCTGGAATGCTTTTTTTTTGACCGAAGCATCATCAGAAGCTCATTATCAATACATCGTGCCGCATAGGTAGAGAGCCTGGTGGCTTTGTCGGAATCAAAGGTGGAAACGGCTTTGATCAGGCCTATCGTGCCGATGGAAATCAAATCGTCCAGATCTTCGTCTGTACCCTGATATTTCTTGACAACATGGGCTACAAGACGAAGATTATGTTCAATCAGGATTTGCCTTGCTTCTAAATCGCCCCCCTGGTAACGTTGAAGATAATACTTTTCTTCAGCAGATGTCAAAGGTTTCAAAAAAGCCTTCAAATCTTCACCTCAAAGGGGATTTCTATTTATTCTATGCCCGGGACAGGGCGTTCGTGCTTTTCCCATGGGAGATGAAGTGATGAAATATCAGAAACTGTCAGGACATTACTGCCGCTATAGATAAAATTTATTTTCCCAGAATCTGCGTATCCAGAAGGAAATCATAAATGTTCACGGTCAGGATACCATAGTCATCATAATAAGGCTGCACAATATCTTTTGTAATAATGATCTTCCTGAAAGAATCATCAATTTTTCTGAATGGTCTGATTTCCTGAGTACGTTTCGCTTCATCAGGCAGCGAGTAAGCAGACTGAATGTAGTATCTGGAAGAACCAAGATTGCATACAAAATCCACTTCCAGTTGTTTACGAATTACCTTACCATCCGGATCTCTTTCCGCAATCGGTATTACCCCTACATCTACGCTGTAGCCACGCATACGAAGTTCATTATAAATCACATTTTCCATAGAATGAGTCTGCTCAAACTGGCGGAAGTTGATTCTGGCGTTGCGAAGTCCAAGGTCGGAAAAATAATATTTCTTTGGAGTTTCGATATATGCTTTTCCTTTAATGTCGTATCTTTGTGCTGATTCGATCAGGAAAGAATCCTCAAAATAATCCAGATATTTCTTAATGGTAGCGGAAGTGATTCTGGATTTCTTTACAGTCTTGAAAGTGTTCTTCAATTTTTCGGGATTGGTCAGCGAACCAATAGCCGAAGAAAGGATATTTAACAGATCTTCCAATTCACCAATATTCTTCACACGATTTCGCTTAGTAATATCTTGAATATAAATTTCGTTGAACAGATTCTGTAATGCGGCAGCTTTATCTCCGGTTCCATCACGCAGAACAACCAGAGGGATACCACCGTAAAGCATATACTCGGATAGCCCCATATATTTGTCTCCGCTGTAAACAGTCATAAACTCTGCAAAACTCAAAGGGTACATATGCACTTCGTCGCCACGACCGGCGAACTCAGTAGCAATATCTTTGGACAGGAGCTTGGCATTACTTCCTGTCACGAATACATCCATATTATCTTTACGCAGATAACCATTCAGAACAGCTTCAAAACAATCCAACATCTGAATTTCATCAAGCAGCAGATAATACATTCCATCGCCAACAACCTTGGAACGGATATACTTCATAAACTTTTTAGGGTCAACTCCACGCTTTTCCTTTTCAATCTGAATCAGGCTTTCTCCAATGAGATAAAGATTATCTGCTGAATCAAATGCAAAACGAATGATATGGTCAGCGTCCACTCCATTTTCCAGTAGGTGATGATAAAAAAGGTTATTCAGCAAATAGGACTTTCCGCATCTGCGAATACCGGTGATTACTTTAATCAGTCCATTATTTTTTCTTTTGATCAATTTATCCAAATAAAAATCTCTGCGAATCTCCATCTTAAAGCCTCCTTGCGAAAGATTTTTGCAACTTGTTACACTTTTCTTTTCTATTATATCCAGATAGGATTCAAAAATCAATGTGTCAGTCGCTCTTGAAATAGATTTTTGTTACTTGTTGCATTTTTATATTCTACAATCACATTATATGCTTAAGTAACAATTATTATCCCGCATTTTAATCGTGTTCTTCCCTTAGAAAAAGCAGCCATACACCTTAGTGCATGACTGCTGAAACATTGTGTTCAGGGAGCACTAAACATACAGCAACCGGGATTGACAGAAGAATAACAATTTGATATTCTAATGATGTGTAATTGAATATTGCAGTATCAGGTGCAGAGTCCTTTTCAGGGACTCTGAAGAGGGAATCAGGTGAGAATCCTGAGCGAACTGGTCACTGTATACAGGGAGCGAGCTTCGATAACCATTGCATGACCCATAAAGATGTGAGAAGGTGAAGTGAGCATTGATCTGTAAGTCAGGAAACCTGCCTGGTACATGAGATGTGCTCCAGATACAGCGCAAACATCCAGCCGGGTCATACGACAGAAACAGTAACAGAAGGGAAGAATGATCCGATAGAAGTGTCTGCAATGGGTAGCAGCCACTGTTTTTTTGTAAAAAACAACCCTGATTTATGTAAAAAATAATGGATGGGCTCTTAGCAAGAAAAATACACAATATAGACCTCCAAAGTTCTGCCGGTATTGAATCAGCTACTATTAGATACCGGCAGAAACCCCGACAGATATGGAAATGCTGTCGGGGATTTTTGCATAAAGAAAGGAGAAAACAATTATGAGAGGTGTTTATACTTCAGTCAATGACATCCGGAAGCGCGTTTATGCGGAAGTAGCAAGATTATCGTATGACTATCAGGATGGAGACTTGTCTCAAATGGAACAGATTCCATACAGGATCATTCCGGGAGAAGTCTCGACATATCGGGAAAGCGTATTTCTGGAGAGAGCAATTGTTAAGGAGAGAATGCGTCTTGCCATGGGGCTTCCGCTGCGTGCGGCTTCCGAACATGCTCCCGTATCAGAAGGAGCACTGGAATGTGTGAGACCGGAGAAATATTATCAGCCTCCGCTGATCAATATTATCAAGTTTGCCTGCCACAAATGTCCGGATAATGTAGTAAAAGTAACAGATGCCTGCCAGGGCTGTCTGGCACATCCGTGCAAAGAGGTCTGCCCCAAAAAAGCCGTTTCCTTTGAAAATGGAAAATCAGTGATTAATCAGGAAAAATGTATCAAGTGCGGAAAATGCGTCAGTGCATGTGCATATGGAGCTGTCGTAAAACTGGAGCGTCCCTGCGCAAGAGCCTGCGGGATGGATGCCATTGGTTCCGATGAGTTCGGAAGAGCGGACATTGATCAGGAAAAATGCGTGTCCTGCGGAATGTGCCTTGCAAACTGTCCGTTTGGCGCGATTGCAGATAAAGCACAGATTTTCCAGACTATTCAGGCAATCAAAAGTGATACGCCGGTGTATGCGGCAATTGCACCTGCTGTGACAGGACAGTTTGGTCCGAAGATGACACCGGATAAGATACGTTCTGCATTTCAGGCACTCGGTTTTACGGATGTTGTGGAAGTAGCAATCGGTGCAGATCTCTGTACCATGGAAGAAGCCAGGGATTTTGTGGAGGAAGTTCCGGAAAAACTGCCCTTTATGGCGACTTCCTGCTGTCCGGCATGGTCCATGATGGCAAAAAAACTGTTTCCTGAATACAGCGAATGCATTTCCATGGCACTGACACCCATGGTGCTGACAGGAAGACTGATCAAAAAGCAGCATCCTGGCTGTAAAGTGGCTTTTATCGGACCCTGTGCAGCCAAAAAACTGGAAGCGGGCAGAAGGACGATACGCAGTGATATTGACTTTGTGCTGACGTTTGAAGAAGTAATGGGAATGTTTGAAGCGAAGAAAATCAATTTTACGAAGCTTGAAGAACAGCACAGCATGCATGGAGCAAGTGCTGACGGCAGGGGCTTTGCAGTCAGCGGAGGTGTCGCAGAAGCTGTGGTAAACTGTATTAAAGAGCTCTATGCGGAAAAGGAAGTAAAAGTGGAAAATGCGGAAGGACTTGCAAACTGCAGGAAACTTCTGACTATGGCCAAAGCAGGAAAATATAACGGCTATCTTCTGGAAGGAATGGCATGCCCCGGCGGATGCGTGGCAGGAGCAGGAACAATACAGCCGATTGCAAAATCCACGGCAGCAGTGAAACTCCGGAAAAAAACATCAACCCATGCACATGCCACACAGAGTAATTATAAGGATTTACTGAAACAGCTGGAAGAAATAGATAAAAGCATATGAGCAAGTGTTCTGTCAGGCGTATATGGCAGGCTGTAAAAATGATAAAATAGTATACTTTCTTTGTAAGAATTCGGAAGAAAAAATGGAATATATTTTTTATAATATGAATGGAAATTAACACGCGGAAAATAAAATGCGCAAAAAAGCGTAAACAAAATACAAAACAAGTGGATTGCGGAGTCTGCCTGATTATCTTTCAAGAAAGGAATCAAATATCATGAAACAGAAAGCTATGGAAATGAAACTTGTTGTAAGACCGCTTGTGGGATGTCTGACCCACACACATTTCTGGGAAGGTCCGTGCAGGGCAGGCCGTTATGAAGACATGACAGTGGAAGCGGAAACAAAAGCAGCTGATCAGGCATTTAAAGCCTCTGTGGAAGGCTTGAATGATGTGATCAGCGAGGTAGAGTTTAAAGAACCGCTTGATGTACGGTATAATGAAAGTTTTACTGTGGATAAGGAATTGTTTGATAAAATCGGAGAGAATCTGGATGAAATTGACTGTTTCCTCTGTATGGGATGGAGAATCCCGAAACTGGAACGTTACAGAAAACCGGTGGTTATCTGGCAGAATGGAAACGAGGGTATTGATTTTGCAGCATATTGCCGTTCTATTGGAGTTGAAGCTTATGTATGTATGGATCTTCAGGACGTAAATGAGATCATGCATATTTTATGGGTTCGTAAAGCGGTGCAAAATACAAGAGCACTTGTTCTTACTGCAGGATCCCAGCCTACCTTCGGTATTCAGAGCCTGATCCGGGATCCTGAAATCCTGAGACAGCGCTATGGTATGGAAGTTGTGAAACTGCCTTTTACCTCTATTTTTAAATATATGGATGAGATTACAGATGAAGAAGCCAAACCAATTGCGGACAGGCTTATAGCAGGATCTTCTGATACACAGGTAAATACTGACTGGTTTATCAATGATATCAAATATTATCTGGCAGCAAAGAAAATGATGGATATTTATGACTGCAACGCTTTTTCAACAGCATGTCATGAATTGTGTACTACGGAAATTCCGCAGAATCGCAAATTTACTCCATGTATGTGCCACTCGATCATGAAAGATGAAGGAATCCCAAGTGGCTGCGAGGAAGACCTGAACGCACTTATGGCAATGGTGATTATGCAGTATGCTGCAAAGAGGCCTGCATTTATGGGAAATCCAAATCATGAGACAGACGAACTTCTCCGCATTCATCATGCTGTTCCTGCATTATGTATGAATGGTTATGGTACAAAACCGCTGGAGTATAAGCTCTGGGCATTCACCGGTCAGGGATTCGGCGGCAAGCTCCAGGTGGATTTCACAGAGAATGCAGATGACTATGTGACACTCGGCAGATTTAATCCTGCAGGTGACACCATGTGCATTAAGACCGGAGAGGTCATACGGTCTGAATATGCAGCAACCTACTGCAGCCCGTATTATTATATTAAGATGGATGATGCAAGGGAATATATGCATAATCTGGCTGGATTCGGACATCACCAGGTCCTGGTTTTCGGTGATTACAGTAAAATGCTGAAGAAGATAGCGAAAGTGATGAATTTTAATATTCTGGAAGGCTGATATAAGAGGAGAGAGGGAAAAGTGATCTATTTAAATAATGCGGCCACCTCGTATCCAAAACCTTCCTGCGTAAAAGAAGCTTTGCAGGCGTACCTGAACAGTACGCCTGCTTCGCAGTTTCGGGGAAGTGAGCAGATCGGAAGACCCGATACAGAGGAAATATGCAGAAAAAACCTGGGGAAAATCCTTGGTATTAAGGAAACGGGAAGAATCTATTTTTCTTCGGGTGCTACGGAAGCTCTGAATACCATTCTGTGCGGGATGTCAGATCTGCTGGAGGATGGTGAGATATTAGTGACACAGACAGAACATAACAGTGTTCTGCGGCCGATCCTGAATCATAAATGCCTGAAGAAATTTCAGATGGTGACAGTTCCGTGTACTATGGACGGTGAAGTGACGGCGGAAGCTCTGGAAAAGTCTGTAACAGACCGAACGCGGGCGATTATTGTGAATCATTGTTCCAACGTTACGGGAAGAGTTCAGGATATGAACAGGATCGGAGAATTCGCCCGCAGACATCATCTGTTCTTTGCTGCGGATGTATCACAGAGCGCGGGGTGCCTTCCTGTCTGTGCAGATGAATGGGGCGTGGATGCGCTGGCATTTACCGGACATAAGAGCTTAATGGGAATTCCGGGAACCGGAGGGTATTATATCAGTCCTGTGTGGAAAATGAGACCTTTGCAGTATGGCGGAACAGGCAGAAACAGTTCACAGCTTATTTACGAAGAGGGCGATTATGAATATGAGACAGGGACACAGAACCTTCCGGGAATTGCAGCTCTAGGTGCCGCAACCGAATATATACTGGAAACCGGTCTACAGACGATCATGGAACGGGAAGAGCATCTCATGAGGATTCTTTATGAAGGACTTGGCGCTATGAGCGGCATTACGGTATATGGCAGCAGAGAGACCTGCAAAGGACCTGTGATGAGCTTTAATTTCAAAAATTTGTCGCCATCAGATGCCGCTTATATTTTCCAGAATATATATGGAATAACGGTGCGGACCGGTCTTCATTGTTCTCCGCTGATCCATCAGGCAATGGGAACGGGAAAACAGGGTACCGTCAGAATCAGTATATCCTGTTTTACGACGGAAGAAGAGATTATGGAATTTCTGAAGGCGGCAGGTCAGATGGCATGCGCCGGAATCGGAGAGAAAATATGAGAATTACAGGAAAAATGGAATCCAGGGAAAAATGCGCCGAGTCGGGCTGGTTTGCCTGGGATTATCTGACAGATGATGTCATTGACAGAGATTTTATTTTGAGTCTTCGTCCATTAGGTGGATTTGTGTATCTCGATATGTTAAAAGAACCGTTTTTTAAAATAGAAAGCGACTATTATATGATCAAAGGAATCCAGGGAAGAAATTATTTCAGGATTGCTGTTCATAGTAAGCATGAAGAGAAACTCAGAGAAATAGAAGAATATCTGGAACAACATTAACTGATAACAGCTGTGCCCCGATGTCAAATATGCGAAACAGCTGATACTGTATACAAATTACAAAGGAGTGATGATTTTTGAAAAGAAAGAAAATACAGAAATTCCATTATTGGTTTCGGGTTTTGATTCAAATCCTGGCTTTCATCCTGATCCCGGGAGTGTTTACTTATGTATTCTCTGCATTGGGAATGATTGTTACTGCTGTATTTAAAGGACAGATTGACTGGGAAACGCTGAAAATTCCTGTATGGATGCTGATTGCTACAGTTCCGGCAACGGTGCTGACCGGACGTTTCTTTTGCGGTTTTTTCTGTAGTTTTGGTGCTGTTCAGGATTTTTTGTGGTATCTATCACAGAAAGTTTTCCACATGAATTTTCGAATACAGGGAAAAACAGACCGGATATTGAAAACGGCGAAATACGTTATCCTTCTCTTTTATATCAGCTGTGTCTGGTCAGACATTCTGAAGCTGCCTTTTTCAGGACCGTGGACTGTTTTTGGACAGTATACTTCTATTGGAAATTGGCCGGGAATACAACCGGTCCTTTCCATTGGCGGCTGCCTGCTGATTTGTATTTTTATCAGTTCTTTTTTTGTCCAGCGCTGCTTTTGCCGTTATTTATGTCCTGTCGGGGCAGTGTACAGCATGATATCAAAATTTCATTTTCTGAAAATTCGAAAGCCCGGAACGGAATGTGGTTCATGCCATTTATGCAGTACAAAATGCAGTATGGGAATTAATTTAAATGAAACAGATCAGGTTAACACAGGTGCCTGTATTCAATGTCAGCAATGTATTGCGTGCTGCCCAAAAGAAAATGCACGGGCTGATAAAAAATATGCTGTATTCATCGGAGTTGGAATCACAGCTTTGACGATTCTGATATCCTCAATCGGCATGAAAATGAGCACCAGAAAGGAAGATCCGGAAAATCTGAATACTGTACATACGGAAAAACAAACTTATCAGGATGGGATTTACACAGGTGAGGGACAGGGTTATCGCGGAAGTATCGGTGTCACAGTAGAAGTCGAAAATGGAGAAATCGTCAAAATTCAGTTGGATGATTATCTGGATGACAGACAATACATGGATCAGGTGGAAAAACAGCTGCTGCCGGCTATTATCCAGATGCAGAGTACAGAAATCGATACGGTATCCGGTGCAACTTTCAGCAGTAAGGGCGTTTTGGATGCGGTAAAAAGTGCGCTGAATCAAAAGGATGATGAGTCAGAGCAGGAGCAAAAAGAAGAATTCCTGGAAGCCGGGCGTTTCAGGAATCTGAAAGATGGGGTTTATACAGGAAGCGCCGATGCTTTTCGTGGAGATGTAGAAGTTCAGGTAACAGTAGAAAATCAAAAAGTAAAAGATATTGCTATAATATCTTATTGTGATACAGAAGAATACTTTTTCAAGGCAGCTCCTGCAGTAATTGAAGAGATAAAGACTGAACAAAGTCTGAATGTAGATGCGGTATCTGGGGCTACTTACAGCAGTAATGGGATCATTCAGGCCGTAGCGAATGCCCTTGAGATACCGGAGGAACAGTATGAGCCAAGAGAAGGCCGCAATCTTAAAGCAAAGGGAAAACAGCATGGTCATATTGTACGGCATTACATAAGCAGTCAGGATGAATATGAGGAGAAAGTAAACAAATATAATACCGATGAATAATAAAAGCCTGTCTCCGCATGGAAGCTGAAAAGTAAGTGCGGGTTATTATAAAGACCATAAATGCAAAATGAAAGGCAGATCCCGATGATCTGCCTTTCGTGATATCAAAAACAGTTTAAGTATTTCGATAAAAATGTATTAGCTTTTCTTATACAGAATCCGAATGGAATTCAGTACACAGAGCATGGCAACACCTGTGTCTGCAAATACAGCCATCCACATGGAAGCAAAGCCACATAGTCCCAGGATCATGACCAGGATTTTTATTACCAGCGCAAAGATGACATTTTGCCAGGAAATACTGCTGGTTGACTTTGCAATGGCAAGTGCCTGTGGGATTGCTTCCATACTGGAAGTCATAAATACCACATTTCGAATACTGTTCAGTTCTGAAAGTTTATCCTGAGGAAGGAGTCTGGCATGTACTTCATCGATACCGGTTGCCTGTGCTACGGCATCGGCGCTGTCCTGTGCATCTCCGGTGAGCATGATTGTGGCGATTCCCTGTTTCTTGATTTGTGAAATGGCAGATTTGGCATCTTCTTTGAGTGTATCGGAAATCACCAGATATCCGATGAACTTTCCGTTTCTGGCAGCAAGAACTTCTGTTCCAAAGTTATTCTTTTCATAACCGTCAAGGGAAATATGGAATTTCTCCATGAATTTCCGGTTGCCGCAGAGGATTTCATCTTCGCATATGACAGCACGGATACCATGACCAGAGATTTCTTCTACAAACGGTCAATATTTGATTTATTGGCCGCTGCATTTAAAATCCTTCGTTGAGGATGCCGTCCAGAACGACTGCGTTAGCTGAAAGGCACATCCATTTTCCCGATAATCCTATTTCTCAGGATTATGGGCGATGATCCTTTATAATATGATGGCAGGTATTTTACGCGCATTTGGGGATTCCAGGAAACCTCTGTATGTATTAATTCTCTGCAGCCTGGTAAATATTGCCGGTGATGTTCTTCTGGTAGGAGTTTTTCATACCGGAGTTGGAGGCGCAGCTGCCGCAACCGTGCTTGCTCAGATTGTAAGCGTGGCTGCAACCTGGCGCGTTCTGATAAAATCTGATTTTCTCGAAGAAAAGATCAGTATTATGAGAATGAAGATCTGCAAAGAACATATGGGAATCATGCTCAAAAAAGGTTTTCCATTAGCACTTCAGTCTATGCTGTTTCCGGTTGCCAATTCCATTGTTCAGGCCAGTGTAAATACAATGGGAACAAACAGCATTGCGGCCTGGGGAATCTGTGACAAGCTGGATTTACTGATCTGGCTGATTGCAGATGCCATGGCGCCTGCGCTTACCACCTACACAGCACAGAACATTGGAGCAGGCAAGCATGAAAGAGTAAAAAAAGGTGCTTTGATCGGTACCGGATTATCAGTAATTTCAGTAGGTTTCATAAGCGCTGTCCTATACTTTGGATCCGGTATGATCGGTCCCTGGTTTATTGACGCAAAGGATGTTCCGGCACTGATTCCGCTGGTTGTGAAATATATGCAGATGATGGCACCATTCTTTATCTTTTATGCTGTGGCAGAAGCACTTTCAGGAGCCTGCTGTGGTCTTGGGGAGACTCTGACGCCGATGATCACCACTTTGCTTACCATCTGTCTTTTCAGGGTTGTCTGTATTTTTGCTGTTTTACCGAAATTTGGTACGATGGAGTGTATTGTGTGGATTTACATTGCTTCCTGGATTCTGGCAGGAATGGCATTTACTGTTTTGTATATTAGAAAGTCCAGGAGGATTTCGGTCATCCGGTGAGACTCTCCCCTTCCATAAAAAACCGGGGGATGGGGATACGAGGCATGCACTTTTTGGTGAAGTACTGCATAAAAACGGTATTTTAAGAACCGAAAAAATAAGTAAAAAATAACCCTGGGGGTAGGTTGTATTCACACTGTAATCTGTTAAAATATCATTACAGGCAATCGATGATGCCAAAAGCACTTATGAAAGTACATCAGACCTCCATAAAAAATGAATGATGTGCGGGAGAATGAATGGACCCAGTGAATTTCTCCTGAAAGGCAGTTATAGGAGAAACTATGGCTGCCTTTTTTTACCCTTGCGCTTTTAGTACATCGGTTTCGAAATAACTACTGGAAAGCTGGAATGATAATTAATAATGGATAAGGAGAGGAATGGATGAAGGTTAATTTATTTTTATTTGATGATTTTGATACGATGGATGCCTTTGTGCCGGCTGAGGTCTTTGGTAAGCTGCCTGAGTATTTTCATGTGGAATACTGCTCTGTGAAAGGCGATTTTGTGACAAGTCTGCAGGGAGTGAAGGTATGGACAGATTATCTTGATGAGCAGACAGCGGGGGATATTCTGGTTATTCCCGGCGGAAAAGGGGCAAGAAGACTGATCAGGGATGATGAAAACTTATGCAGATTGCTTAAAAAGGCAGCAGATCAGCATTCTTTCTGCGTTATGCTTGGAAGCGGTACATTGCTGATGGCTCAGACCGGGATACTGTACCGCAGAAGAATTTGCGACTGCCCGCTGGACAAAAACTGGAACAGGATGTTTACTGCGGCAATATACAGGACATCAGGAGCCAGGTGGGTGGCTGACGGCAAGTATTATTCAGCATCCAATCCTCTGGCCGGCATGGATATGTGTCTGAGTATTCTTGCGGATCTGACAGACCTGAAGATAGCGGAGACGATGGCGGAGGAGCTGGGATATCAGTGGGATCCGGACGAGGAGGATGGTATTTATCGGTAATCAGGATGATAAGGAAATCAAATATGATAAGGCTATTCTCAACCGTATTTCCAGATCTACAGGACATTTGAAAGCTGTCAGAAGAATGGTGGAGGACGAACGGGACTGCAGCGAAGTCCTGATTCAGCTTGCGGCAGTGAAAGCGGAACTAGCGAATACCAGTAAAGAAATTCTTAAACGATATGTTCAGGATACAATAGACGACGCGGTTGAAAATAAAGAGCCGGAAAGAATAAAAGAGATCGGTAAGGCTGTGGATTGGTTTTTCTGATGTGCTGTTGTTATTGCTGATATCTGTTAACGGAATAGAAAGATATGACAAATTGGAATATCAGAGTATCCCCGGGGGTGGCTTCTGGTTCCTATTGTCTGATGTTAGAATAAAACAGATAAAACTAACTGAGGAAACAATCAGATTAAAAGGAGGAACAGAAAAATGAAAAAAAGAAGAACAGCACTGCTGCTCACAGGTATGATGCTTATGAGTATGGGAGCATCAGTAACCGTCACAGCAGAGGAAACTTCAAAAGATGAGCTTGTAATTGCAGTGGGTGATATGACTGACGGAACTTATGATGCATGCATGGGAAGTACCATGTACGGAACAGACATTTTTTATTCGTCTCTGCTGAAGGTTAACAAAGAAATAGGAGTGGATCCTGACCTTGCAAAGGATTATACAGTCAGCGACGATGGGCTTGTTTATACGTTCAATTTACGTGATGATATAAAATTTTCAGATGGAGAGCCGGTAACAGCGGAAGACGTTGTTTTTACATTTGAAACGATTAAAGAAACCGGCGGTAGCGTTGATGTTTCCATGATGGATAAGGTGGAAGCATTAGATGATTATACTGTACGGTTTACTTTAAGCAGACCGTTTTCCCCGTTTGTAAGAACGGTAGCACTTCAAGGAATTGTTGCAAAACATGCATATGATGAAAATTATGCTGCAAATCCTGTCAGCAGCGGTCCATTTAAAGTGAAGCAACTTGACATCGGACAGCAGCTGATTGTGGAACCAAATGAATACTATTATGGCGATAAACCGGAATTCAGTCAGATCACATTCCTGAATATTGATGAAGAAACCGCTCTTTCCTATGCTCAGTCCGGTATGCTTGATGTGGTTAAAATCAATCCGGAATACGCATATGAAGAAGTAGAAGGCATGCATCTGGAAACATACGCAACATCCGACAACAGAGGCTTTGCACTTCCATGCATTCCGGAGACAGAACTTTCAGATGGCAGAATTGTCGGTAATAATGCTACATGTGATCCGGCTGTCAGAAAAGCATTGAATATCGGTATCAGCAGACAGGAAATCATTGACAATGCATTAAATGGCATAGGTACTCCTGCATGGGTTCGTTTCCAGAATCTTCCATGGGCGAATATGGAACCGGGACTGGAAGACGGTCAGGTGGAAGAAGCATGCAAAATTCTGGAAGAAGCAGGCTGGGTGGATGAGGATGGTGATGGTGTTCGCGAAAAAGACGGTATAAAATGTGCGATCACTATTACCGGCCGTACAGACGACCTTCAGAGATATAATCTTGCAGTTGCGCTTGCTGAAAATGCAAAACCGCTTGGGATTGATATTACTGCGGAGGCAGCAGATTGGACAACATGTAAAGAAGAAGGAAGACTGAAACCGACCTGTATCGGTACCGGAGATTATAGCTTTTATGATGTATACAGTGCTTTCTCATCTGATTTTGCAGATCCTGAGCTTGTCAGTCTGAGTAATTCGCCGATGTACACGAACGAAAAAGTAGATGAATATCTGAATAAGGCTATGGCGGCACTGACAGAGGAAGAAGCTATCGAAAATCTGATGCTTGCACAGTACGATGGTGAGACGGGAGTAAATGTTGATCTGCCTTATATCTGGCTGGTGAATATTGACCATACATACTTTGTAAGAGACGGTCTGGATGTTGGTGACCAGATGGTTCATCCTCACGGTCATGGACTTCCGATTATCCAGAACATGAATGAATGGACTTTTACAGAAGAATAACAGGGGAATAAACAGATGAACACTCTGAAATATTTGGGAAGTACACTGATTCGTATGCTGCTTCTTCTTTTTGGCGTATCAATCGTCTGCTTCTTTCTGATCATATCTTCACCGATCGATCCGGTTGACGCATATGTAGGGTCGGAATCCAATATTTCACAGGAACAGAAAGATGTTATCGCTGAACACTGGGGGCTGAATGATCCCCCGGTTCAGCGATATATTACATGGATGAAAAATCTGCTCCATGGTGATATGGGAGACTCTATAGCATTTAAAAAGCCTGTTGTACAGGTATTGAAAGAGCGTTTCGTGACGTCTCTTGTTCTGATGATAACGGCATGGGTTATTTCCGGTATCCTGGGCTTCATTCTGGGAATCCTGTCAGGAGTATTCTCAGGGAGTGTTATGGACCGTATTATTAAAACTTTTTGTTTTATCTTATCGTCAACTCCTGCTTTCTGGATCGGACTGCTGCTTCTGATCGTATTTTCTGTCAATCTGGGGTGGTTTCCGGTTGGATTTGCAGTTCCGGTAGGCAAGGCGGCGGAAGATGTAACTCTTCTGGACCGGATCTATCATTTAATACTTCCGGCATTTACGCTTAGCATTACCGGCGTGTCCAATATTGCTCTGCATACAAGACAGAAAATTATAGATGTTATGAAAAGTGAATATGTACTCTTTGCAAAGGCGCGGGGAGAAACTACCTGGCAGGTAATTAAAAGACACGGGCTTCGCAATATAGCGATTCCTGCAATTACGCTGCAGTTTGCTTCTTTTAGTGAATTGTTCGGGGGAAGCGTACTTGCAGAGCAGGTTTTTTCTTATCCCGGTCTGGGAAATGCGGCAACAACGGCTGGACTGAAGAGTGATGTTCCGCTGCTTCTCGGTGTGGCACTTTTTTCTGTATTGTTTGTTTTTGCAGGAAATTTCATTGCAAATCTGCTTTATGGCATATTGAATCCTGAAATACGGGAGGGCAGTGAAAAATGAAAAAAATGAACAGACGAACAAAAACAGTAATGCTGGTAATTATCATTGCAGGTATTCTGCTTATTATTTCTGCCGCAGGATTATTGATGAATCCTGCGCTGTACGAACCGAATTATGCGGCAAAGAAACTTCCTCCTTGTGCGGCTCACTGGTTCGGTACGGACTACCTGGGAAGAGATATGTTCTGCAGGACGATCAAAGGGCTTTCAAACAGTATTATGCTTGGAACAATGGCGGCTGTTTTCAGTGCATTTATGGCTTTGTTTCTTGGAATCATATCGGCGTCTGTGGGCGGGCGTGCTGACAAAATTATATCGTATTTTGTGGATCTTGTAATGGGAGTTCCGCATATGGTATTGCTGATGCTGATTTCTTTTTCTTTGGGAAAAGGATTGAAAGGCGTTGTTATTGGTGTGGCACTGACACACTGGCCAAACCTTACCAGGGTTATACGGGGGGAAGTTCTTCAGGTAAAGAATATGCAATATGTAAAAGCTTCCAAAAAGTTTGGGAAAAGTAATTTCCAGATAGCTTGTCATCATATCATTCCGCATGTTATGCCTCAGTTTCTTGTAGGTCTTCTGCTGCTGTTCCCGCATGCGATCCTTCATGAAGCAGGAGTAACATTCCTTGGCTTTGGGCTCAGTGTGGATACACCGGCTATTGGTATTATTCTGTCTGAGTCATTGAAACATATCTCAACAGGAATGTGGTGGCTTGTATTCTTCCCGGGTATCATGCTCGTTGCGGTAGTAATGTTGTTTGACAAACTCGGCGATAATGTGAAATTGCTGATAGATCCTGCCAGTGCGCAGGAATAGGAGAGAGAGATGGAACAGAAAAAAAATATATTAAATGTAAAAAATCTTTCCGTATCTTTCAAAATGTACGATAAAGGTCTGGAACAGAAAGATTTAAAGGTAATCAGTAATTTAAATATCAGTGTACAGGAAGGTGAGATACTTGCAATTGCAGGATCATCAGGTTCCGGCAAGAGCCTGCTTGCAAGTGCCATTCTTGGTATTTTACCGAACAATGCATCTGTTGACGGAATAATGACATATTGCGGAATGGAATTAACGGAAGAACTGCAGAAGAAACTTCGCGGAAAGGAAATTGCACTGGTTCCGCAGTCTGTGGCTTATCTGGATCCTTTGATGCATGTCGGAAGTCAGGTGGTTGGTGTAAGAGGAACTCTGGAAAAAATGAGGACAGCTTTTAAACGATATGAGCTGTCAAAAGAGGTGGAGACGATGTATCCGTTTCAGCTTTCCGGAGGAATGGCCCGGAGAATTTTGCTTTCAACGGCAGTGATCGGAGACGCAAGACTGATTGTAGCGGACGAGCCGACACCGGGATTAAGTAAAGAAATGGCAAAGGATGCCATGGGACATTTGCGTTCTCTTGCTGATGAAGGACGTGGTATCATTCTGATTACGCATGATATTGACCTTGCCTTTGAATATGCAGACAGAGTAGCGGTATTTTACGCGGGAACAACTGTTGAGACAGCACCGGTTGAAGATTTTCGCAATGGACCGGAGTCTTTGAGACATCCGTATTCAAAAGCTCTTTGGGAAGCGCTTCCTCAAAATGGTTTTAAACCGATTCCGGGGACACAGCCTTATGCGGGGTCTCTGCCGGAGGGCTGTTTATTCTGGCCGCGCTGCCCTGTGCGGACAGAGGCATGTATGAAAGGTGAAATACCGTCACGCAGCTTGCGGGGAGGGGAGGTATGTTGTATTCATGCTACTTGAAGCGAAAAATATCACATTTTCTTATACGAAAAAGAAGAAGATTCTGGATAATATTTCTCTCGGAATTGAAAAGGGGGAGAGAGTAGCCCTTGTTGGTCCTTCCGGATGCGGAAAAAGTACACTTTCGCAAATTCTGGCAGGTTATATGAAACCGGATAAAGGCGAAGTCTATTTTGACGGCAAATTGCTTCCTGAAAAAGGGTGCTGTCCGGTTCAGCTGATATATCAGCATCCGGAAAAAGCGATTAATCCAAGATGGAAGCTTGGACGAACGCTTACAGAAGCGTGGGAACCGGATCAGGAATTGCTGGATGATATGGGGATTGAGAAGGAGTGGCTTACCCGCTACCCGATTGAATTATCCGGAGGGGAAATGCAGCGGTTCTGTATCGCCAGAGCCATGGGACCTGATACAAAATTTGTAATTGCGGATGAAATGACAACGATGCTGGATGTGATTACTCAGGCACAAATCTGGGAGTTGCTGCTTCATATCGTTGACAAAAGAAATCTGGGCATGCTTGTGGTCACGCATAATCCTTTGCTTGCTGAGCGAATTTGTACCAGAGTGATAGAATTTGATAAGATGTGAAGAGATAAAGAGATGTAATATAACAGCTGCTTCATCAGCAAAACGTCTGACAGCTCTGAGTTTTTGCAAAAGAAAACATAATTTAAGAAAAGAAAGACATATTTCAAAAAATATATTGACATTATATTCACAAAGAATTAATATAAAAAAAATAATATGCCAGACCAAGTGCAGCCATATTGTGGTTGAAAAAGGGAATCAGGTGCGAGTCCTGAGCGATCCGGTCACTGTATTTAGGGAGCGATTTGTTAAAAGGCCATTGTACTGTCATATTCAAATGAGGAGAATTTTATAGATAAAGAAAGAGACTCTCTTTTGAATAATTAAAGTATGAGAAGGCGACGGATAGTGTTGATCTATAAGTCAGGAAACCTGCTTGTTCTGTGAATCTTATACTTCCGATGAAAGTG
This sequence comes from Blautia sp. HCP3S3_G3, assembly GCF_052063365.1. Taxonomy (NCBI): domain Bacteria; kingdom Bacillati; phylum Bacillota; class Clostridia; order Lachnospirales; family Lachnospiraceae; genus Blautia; species Blautia sp. HCP3S3_G3. The sequence continues at coordinate 155,481 of NZ_JBQHXR010000001.1, forward strand.
AGAGATGAAACATGAAAGGTGTGGAGTCTGCTGTTTTCAGCAGACTTTTCTTATTATTGCATGTAATAGCAATAATAATCCGCATACACTGGTGGTATGTACTTTGCTGGCGCAATATGAAAGGAGAACTATCATGAAAAAACAATGGAAAAAGGCGTTAGCATTAGGACTTGTTATGACATGTGTCAGCCCGGTTACAGCCAGCGCAGAAGTAACAATTAACACAGAGCTCAATGGAAAGGATTATGACATTACTTATTCTGAAGTACCGCAGAGAGTTGTCACACTTGCAAATTTTACAACAGAGATGCTTCTGGAACTTGGGCTTTCTGATAAAATTGTCGGTTATGGTTACATGGATAATGAAGTTCCTGAGCAGTATGCGGACGAGTTTTCGAAGCTTACCTGCCTTTCAGAAGCAAGTAATCCTTCTCAGGAAGATCTTCTTGCAGCAGAACCGGATTTTCTGACCGGATGGTATTCTACATTTTCTGACACCAATTTCCCGTATGATTTCTGTGAAGAGAATGGAATTGTACCATACATTCCAAGAGTAGAGTATGCGCCCGCAACGATCGAGTCCGTTTATGAAGATTTTAATAACTTTGGTGAAATTTTCCAAGTACAGGAGAAAGCAGACGAAATCGTTTCAGATATGAAGAATCGTATCGATGCGGTACAGACTGCAGTAGCAGAAAAAGAACCAGTATCCGTATTTCTTTATGATTCCGGTGAAGATGCGCCTTTTACCGCCAGTGCGGGACTTCCTACAGATATGATAGAACTTGCCGGTGGAGAAAATATATTTGCTGATACAGAAAGCAACTGGACTTCTGTTGACTGGGAAGATGTGATTGCAGCAGAACCGGAGTGCATTATTGTGATGGACTATATTGCATCTGATCCTGTAGATCAGAAGATTGATTTTCTTAAAAACAGTGATATTTTAGCTGATATTCCGGCTATTCAGAATGATAATATTATCGTAATTGATTTAACTGATGTAACAGGATGTTACAGAAGCGTAGATGCAATTGAGACAATGGCAAAAGCTTTCCATCCGGATTGCTTCTGAGTGAACTATGTTAAGAAATTCAAAAAAAGGAGTGATGGCCGGTGTTTATATAACACTGGTCGTTCTTCTTATCACAACACTGGTTCTTGCCGTAAACTTTGGCTCTGTGGATATCAATTATAAAGATGTATTTCAGATTATTTACGGAAAAGTATTCAATAAAGATCTGAGCAGTTACAAAAACAGTCAGATTAATATTATATGGGCTTTGAGGCTGCCAAAGGTGATTGTGGCTGCATGTACAGGGAGCGGACTTGTATTGACGGGTATCCTGATGCAGGCGATTACTAAAAATCCTCTGGCAGATCCCTATGTCCTTGGTATTTCCTCCGGGGCTTCTGCCGGAGCTGTTATTTCTCTTCTGATGGGACCGCTTCCTCTGATAGGAAAAGTGCCTCTTGCAGAAAGCTCATTTGCAGGTGCTTTGCTGACGGCAGTAATCGTTTTTGTTTTTGGGTCCAGAAACGGAAAAATAAATACGACCAAGATGATTCTTGTAGGTATGGCGCTGTCTTCCTTTTTTTCTGCGCTAACCAATATTATTATTTTTCTGACTCCTGATTCCAGAAGAGTACAAAGTGCGACGTTCTGGCTGACTGGATCTTTTGCAGGTACGGATTGGTCTGATGTTCCCGTGGCTGTTGGCGTTCTGACTGTAGGAATGATATTGATTCTGCCTTTGACACGGGAACTGGATGCTTTGCTGATCGGAGAAGATATTGCAAGAAATACGGGAGTGAATACTGTACGGATAAAATGGATTCTTATTCTGGTCAGTACACTGCTGACTTCTGTCCTTGTATCAATGAGCGGCGCAATTGGATTTGTGGGATTCGTAATCCCCCATATTACCAGAAACATTGTGGGTGCTGCTCATAAAAGACTGATCTGGTTTTCTGTTTTATTAGGAGCAATTTTCATGGTGTGGGCAGATCTTTTTGCACGTATTATGTTTTCTCCGCAGGAGCTTCCTGTTGGAGTTGTTACGGCACTTTGTGGTACTCCTGTATTTTTATGGATGCTGCGTAAAAGCAGATATTCATTCAGTAAATAGTAGGAGGAGTATGATGAAGAATAAAGACGTAATTCAAGTTAAAAAGCTTGATTTTAATATTGACACTCTGAATATCCTTTCGCAGGTTTCGCTTTCTGTTTCCAAAAATGAGTTTGTTGGATTAGTCGGTCCGAATGGAAGCGGAAAATCCACTCTTTTAAAAAACATATACCGTCACTATACCCCTTCTTCTGGAATGATTTATCTGAACGGAAAAGATGTTTTCAAAATGAAATCGAAAGAAGTAGCTCAGCAAATGGCAATTGTAGCACAGGAGAACCAGCCGGATTTTGATTTCTCTGTCCGGGAAATGGTCATAATGGGGCGATATTCGAGGAAGAAGATGTTTGAACAGGATGACCAGACAGATTTTGAGGTTGTAAGCCAGGCACTTTCGATGGTCGGTATGCAGGGAACGGAGGAAAGAAGTTTTCTCAGCCTTTCCGGAGGGGAAAAACAAAGAATCTATCTTGCAATGGCATTTGCGCAGGAAAGTGAATTGATTATCCTTGACGAACCAACGAACCATCTTGATATTGGCTATCAGCTGTACATTATGGAAATAATGAGACAGTTTCAGGATAAAACAATTTTCACATCTGTACATGACATGAATCTGGCTGCACGGTATTGTGACAGAATCATTATGCTGAAGGATGGCCGGATTATCGCGAATGGCTCTCCGGAAGAAGTTTTGACTGTTGAAAGAATCAGGGAGGTTTTTCATGTGGATACTGAGATAGAGAAAAAGAAGGGATATCTGAGAATTACATATCTGGGGTGGATATAACTGCTTTGTTTGAAATAAGGTATTACGTTTCGGCGAAAGTCACCGGCCCCCATTCAATTCTTTATATGTCCGGCAGATCAAAAATGCTGCAATAATAAATGTCAGAAGATCCGAAACAGGCATGGAATAAAGAACACCATCCAGTCCAAAGAATACAGGAAGCAGCAGTGCAAAACCAACACCGAAAACGACCTCACGGATCATAGACAGAAGCGTGGATGCGGCAGCTTTTCCCATAGCCTGGAGGAAAATAAAGCATGCTTTATTAGCGCAGGCAAGAATAATCATGCATAAGTAAGTACGGAATGCTTTGATTGCAAAATCAGTATAATAAACACTTTCATTGGCAGCACCGAAGATATTGATGAGCTGATGAGGGAAACACTCTACCAGGATCATGGCGATGGCACCGACAGCAGCCTCCGCGATCAGCAGGCTGGTGAACAGCTCTTTGACACGCAGTTTCTTTCCGGCGCCTATGTTGAAACCTACAATAGGAATACAGCCGGCAGCCATACCAACTACAACAGAGATGACAATCTGGAAAAATTTCATAACAATACCAACAACAGCCATAGGAATCTGTGCATACTGTTCCTGACAAAAGACTGCATCCATTGCACCGTATTTACGGATCATGTTATTGATAGCCGCCATGGCCGCTACAAGGCTGATCTGGGAAAGAAAACTGGTAATCCCCAGAACCAGAGTCTTTTTACATATAGATCCGCTAATACGGCAGTCACCTTTTTCAGGCTTAATAATCTTCATATGGAGAAGATACCAGACTGCAAGCACAGCGGTAACAATCTGTCCGATCACGGTAGCTACAGCTGCACCCATCATACCCCATTTGCATACAAAAATAAAAACCGGGTCAAGAATGATGTTGATGACTGCGCCTGCAAGCGTGGAGATCATGGCAAATTTAGGGCTGCCGTCTGCACGGATAACAGGGTTCATAGCCTGACCGAACATATAAAACGGAATTCCAAGAGAAATATAAAAGAAATATTCTCCGGAGTGACGGAAAGTCTCTTCATTTACTGTTCCGCCGAACATGGCAATGATCTGTTTTGCAAAAATCAGATAAATGGCTGTCAGAATAAGACTGCTTACAATGATCATGACAACGGAGTTTCCAACGCTCTTTCTGGCTGTCTGAGACTCATTTTTGCTAAGGCTGATACTGACAAATGCGCAGCAGCCGTCACCGATCATTACGGCGATAGCCAGAGCAACTACAGTGAGAGGAAATACGACAGTGTTGGCTGCGTTTCCATAGGAGCCCAGATAGCTGGCATTTGCAATAAAAATCTGGTCTACAATGTTGTAAAGAGCACCGACCAGAAGAGAAATAATACAGGGAATTGCGTACTGCTTCATGAGTTTTCCAATACGCTCAGTACCCAGAAACTGATTAGAATGTTCCATTGGATTTTACCTTCCTTTATGTTTTTTTTACTGCAAAAAAATAACGAGCAGCACATGTGCAACCGGAATTACGCATGAGTGCTACTCGTTGTAATCGATATTATACTGTAATTTTTCGGAATTTGCAAAAGGAAATTTAAACAAAATCCTGCTGAAAAATGTCTGTCTGATTGAAAATATGAATATTATCTGGCGGAGTTATTTCGAAAACGATGCACTTGCATTCGATTCAATAAACTTTTTCATTGCGTGAAAGCTTTCTTTGCTGATGTAATGTTCCATTCTGCAGGCATCAGAGACGGCAATATTTTCAGGAACACCGAGGCTGATCAGCCATTTGGAGATAAATGTATGGCGCTCATAAATAGTGGATGCGATCTCCAGCCCTTTTTCTGTTAATGTGATAAAACCAGCTTTGGAGACAACGATGCATTCGTTTTCACGGAGCTTCTTCATAGCCACACTGACACTTGGCTTAGTAATGTTCAGCTCTTCCGCAATATCAACGGAGCGGACTACCGGAAGTTTTTTACTCAAAATCAATATTGTTTCCAGATAATTTTCAGATGATTCATTGTTGTGCATAATAACCTCCCCTGTTGAGCGGAACTGAAAGGATGCAGTCCCGTGTCTTCTAAAATCGTATTCACAGCAGTTCCTGTCATATATGAAGTGGTCCGCAGCAGCCTGCTCTGAACCGGATGTTTACCTGTGAAAATTCGTTATTTTGTAAAATTATATCATCTGGAGATGGGAAAAACAAGCAAAAGAAGTATCAGGAGGCGGTTGCATTACTTCCCTCGGATAAGGAACAGGCAGTCCGGGAATACTGTGATACTGGAAATAAACAAATACCCCTCCCAATCGAAACATAGTGGGAGGGGTTATATTATGATAATAATTTACAAAAACAATTCGTTTGCTTTTTCAACAAAGCAAGCTTTTTTTATTGCTGCGGCAGCGATAGAAGTCATAAGACTGCTGACCTTTCTGGCATGAGCTGGACATATGGATACGCATCGCATACAGGATATGCATTTGCTTTTGTCTGAAACTTTGAGTTTATCTGTAGAGATGGCACAGGCAGGGCATTTCAGCGCACACTGCCCACAGGATGTGCAGGCAGACCCTGCCTTTGGAATCATTCCTGTTCCGGCTTTTTTGTATGGTCTGTTGCCGGGAATAGATGGCCTGGAAAAATCATTGGAAGATACTTTTTCAAGAATCTGATCACCGAATTTTGCAAGGTTTTTGCAATCATCCAGATTAGGTCTTCCAGCCGCATACTCGTGTATGATGGAATGTTCTGCTACAGCAGAAATGGCAGCAATTACTTGAAATCCGGCATTTTGAGCATAATCTTCCATCTGGACGAGGGTATCTTCATATGCACGATTTCCATAAACTACAGCAATCACGCATAATGCTCCGTTTCCTTTGATCATAGAAAGTCGATCCAGGGCAAGTTGCGGTGCAACACCGCCAAAGGATGGCATTGCTATCAGTACGAGAGAGTCACTCTCAAAAGAAATATCTGTATAGTTGGTATCCGGAACGGATAAATCAATCGTTCCAACTTGCAGCCAGTTCTGTGTAATTGCATTTGCGACTTTTTCTGTTCCACCGGTTGGACTGAATATAATCTGATAATTTTTCATAATAATCCTCCTTTGATGTAAAAAATAAAACTACATCTTTTGTGACATTGTAACTGATTTAAGGTGTAGTGTCAACATTTACACCATATAAATTATATGTTAGAATGAGATATGGAGGATTGATTATATGCATATTAGTAATAAGTGTTCGATTGCAGTTCATTGCCTGATATTTATATATGAATATGGGGACGAGAAAAAAGTGACAAGTGAATTACTCTCGCTGTCCACAGGATGTAATCCGGTTACTATTAGAAATATTGTAAGTGCTATGAAAAAAGATGGAATCATAGATGTGAAATTTGGAACAGGCGGAGCAACGCTTGCAATTCCGATTCAGGATATTTCTTTATACCGTATTTGTGCGGCAGTAGATCCGAAGGCAGTTGATAAAATGATCAGTATTCATTCCGCACCATCTCCGTTCTGTCCGGTTGGAAGAAACATAAGAGGTGTGCTTAATCGAACATATGATACGCTGAAAGAAGATGTAATAGTCAGCATGAAGTCTATAACAATGGAAAAAATAGTGCATGACTACCATGTAATACTGAAAAGTGGTGGGAAAATGACTTAAGAAACTTCAAATCCAATTTGTAGAACTGAAAAATTTGAATTTGTAGGAGAGAGGCAGGATGAATATTGTAACTAAGATAACAGAAATTGCTGCCAAAAGTAATTTTCTGGAAAGTGGTTATATTGACGTTGGAAATTTGAAATATTATCCAGAAGTCAGAGCAATATGTGAAGATAATATGTGCCGCAATTATGCAGCTTCCTGGGCATGCCCGCCTGCGATAGGCACAATTACAGAATGCAAAGAACGTGTTAGTAAATATGATAAAATGCTATTGTTTTCCCGGAAATATGAATTGGAAGATTCATTTGATTTTGAAGGAATGACTGATGGATTGTTGGATTTTAAGAAAAGAGTAGATATTTTCCAACGGAATTTGAAAGATATTCTGTCAGATTTTTTGTTACTATCTAATGAAGGGTGTGGGAGATGTTCTAAATGTACGTATCCAACTGCACCATGCAGATTCCCGGATTTGTTACACCATTCATTGGAAGGCTATGGATTTATAGTTAATGAGCTTGCTTTGGAAGCAGGTATTCATTATAATAATGGTATGAACACTGTAACATATTTTGGTGCGCTATTATTCAAAAATGAATGTTGTTCATCAAATTACGGTTTTGTGAAAAGAGAATAATGAGTAATCCAAAGGGCATCAACCGTAAAAAAGCTGGTGCCTTTTGTTTGGCATATATTTTTCTTTGCTCTGTTGTGTTACGGCACTTTAGTCTATCCATGTACAATGCAGTATTTTTCCATGTTAATGTTGGCATTAACTGCAATTTGTTATTTTATACCCATCCAGAAAAAATGGAATAAGATATTCTGGGAGGGTTTTAACTTTCCCTTTTTCTTTAATCGGGATTCAGGAGGAGTCTGGCTTGAAAGGAAGTATATCAGAGAAGAAGGGCAGATAGGATTGATGCTGAGATTGCTGAAATGGAGCAGATGATAACAGATGCAGAAAGTGCAACAGATGATGTCGGGAGATGGACGATGGAGAAATGGAAAAAGAGATTTCTGGAAACGAAGCAGCCTCCGCAGAAGCTGAGGATTGCGCTGGAACACTATGACAAGGAAGAAGGAGAATGGAAGGAGCGCCTGGGCTCTTATCTGAGGCATCGGGTTCGGCCTGCCGCAGATCTGCTGATTGCTGAGAATGCAGTGGATATGTACAGAAGTCTTCTTGGCTCAGGGTGGATAACGGAAACGATGATAGATGAAATGATTGTAAAAGCAGGAAAAGCACATCGAACAGAAATCACAGCCATGCTTCTTGAGCAAAAGCGCAGTAGTTCTGCAGATGAAAACAGCATGAGTGGTCAGGAAGGGGAAGTTTCCCGCATGACAGAAGAGGAACATGCGGAGAGGCGAATCTGTGAAAAAATCTGGAATCTTACGGTATTATCCCTGTGTGAGAAATACCCCTTTTTCCGACCCTATCTGTGTGAACTGGAATTTACAGAATACAGAATTACAGGGAAAAAGGATCATACGGTTTATTATCATTCCGGATTTGTAATTGATGAATTCTGCATATCTGCCGCCAGGACAGAGCGCCTTCTTTTACATATGATGATGCATGATCTGTTCCTCCATACGGTGATGGAGGGCATGCCGGATCAACGCCTGTGGAATCTTTCCTGTGATATAGCAGCAGAGCATCTGCTCAGTGAAGTAGAAAATACGGAGCCGGAATCGCACAGAATTCTGCAGGCAGACAGTACAGAGCCGGAGTCTATTCTGATTCGAAAATCAGATAACATACGTTCGGAAAACCGGAAAGAAATCCGACCGGAGTATATTTACAGGGAACTGCTTGAAAGTTCCCTGTCGGAAGAATCGCTGAGCGAACTTGAAAAACAGTTTTATGTGGATGATCACAGATTCTGGAGTTTATCTGATAAAAAGAAAACACAAAGGTGCGCGGAACAGTACTGGAGCCGGATTTCAAAAACAGAGGGAGCCGGACTTGGCGGAGGTTTCCGGGGAATCGGGGGAAAATCCGGCCGGGATTCCCAAAACCTGCGTATCCGTGAACGGGGAAAAGCTGATTTTCGCCGGTATCTGCGTCAGTTTGCCGAGACAGGGGAAGAGATGCAGATGGACACGGAAAGTCTCGATTATATTCCTTATCTCTATGGGACAGAGCATTACGGAAATATGCCGCTTGTGGAACATCTGGAATACAGTGAGGTGCGAAAACTTCAGGAACTTGTGATCGCAATTGACACCTCAGGTTCCTGTAAGACTGATACTGTGCGGCGTTTTATGGAGGAGGTTTACCGCATTTTCAGTGACAGTGAAAATTTTTTCCGCAGGATGAATGTGTATATTCTGCAGTGCGATTTTATGGTGCAGGATGCCGCGCACATTACCAGTGAAAGAAAATGGAAAGAGTATCTGGAACATCTGGTGATACACGGAAGAGGCGATACGGACTTTCAGCCTGTGTTCCGCTATGTGGAAGACCTTCGCAAAGAAAAAAAACTGAAAAATCTGAAAGGACTTTTATATTTTACGGACGGGGACGGCATTTATCCCCGGGAGAGAACAGATTATCAGACAGCATTTGTTTTTTATCATAAAAAGAACGGGTATCAGAAAGCTCCGGAGTGGGCGCGGAAGTTTGATTTGGAGGATTTATGAATATCAAAGAGGCAAAAGAAGAGATCAGAAACACGGTAAAGGCGTATCTGAGAAAAGATGACAGGGGAAATTACCGGATATCTGCAGTTCATCAGAGACCGGTTCTTCTGATGGGACCTCCCGGGATCGGCAAAACAGCGATTGTGGGGCAGATTGCCGGGGAACTGGGGATCGGCCTTGTTGCATATACGATGACACACCATACGAGGCAGAGCGCGGTGGGACTTCCTGTGCTCGTGAAAAAAGAGTATCAGGGGGAAACCTGTACAGTTACGGAATATACCATGAGTGAGATCATTTCGTCCGTGTATGAGTGCATGGAAAAATCAGGCTGCAGGGAGGGGATTCTTTTTATTGATGAAATCAACTGCGTGTCAGAAACCCTGAGCCCAACGATGCTGCAGTTCCTGCAGAATAAGACATTCGGTACCCACAGAGTACCAAAGGGATGGATCATTGTGGCAGCCGGCAACCCGCAGGAATATAACCGTTCAGCCAGAGAGTTCGATATCGTTACGCTGGACCGTATCCGCAGAATGGATGTCAAAGAGGATTATGCAGTATGGAAGGAATATGCATATGTCCATAAGGTTCATCCGGCTGTTCTTTCATGGCTGAATATGCATCCTGATCAGTTTTACTATGTAAAAAATGATGGAGCGGACAAACATTTTGTCACAGCCAGAGGCTGGGAAGATTTATCTGTGATTCTTCAGAGCTATGAAGAAATGGGGATTGAAGATACTGACAAGGTGATTTCCGAGTACGTTCAGGAACCTGCAATAGCAAGAGATTTTTCCGCGTATTATCGGTTATACAGGAAGTATCAGCAGGATTACAGAATCATGGAAATTCTGCAGGGGATTCCTGACAGGGAAAAGCTGCGGGAACTATCGCAGCTTGCCGGGCAGGCTGCTGTGGATGAGAGACTGGCGGTAACCGGAATGATCATTGACGGCTGGAATGGGTATCTGGAGGAATATAAAAAGCAGAGCGGCAGGGTGCGTCAAGTGAGCGAAGCACTGGAGCAATGGAAAAAGACGCAGGAGGATTTTGGCCTGTGGATGGAACAGAGGGAAAAAGCGCTGCTGGTCAGAAAACAGGCAGGGCTTGTTGCGGAGGAAGATTTATCGGAAGAAGAATTTACGCAGAATCTAATCCGCTTATGCTGTCAGAAAGTACGCGAATTACGCTGTAAGAAAAAAGAAGAGATGACCGATATATTGACAGACTTTTTGGAAGCAGAAGAGGAAGCGCTGTCTGCCTGCACAGCAAAGACATTGACAGCTCTTGACAGGGGATTTGCCTTTGCGGAAGAATCATTCGGAGACGGGATGGAATTGTCACTTCTGACTTCAGACCTGATTCGAAATCCGACCGCAGCTGCATTCATAAGCAAGTACGGATGCAGCAGATATTTTGCCCACAGTGATGCACTCCTGCTGGATCAAAAACGGAGGGAAATTCTTGATGAAGTGGAAAAACTGAGAAATCAGAAATAAATCAGAAATAAATCAGGAATAAATCTGAACGAGTCCAGGTGCATTGTTAAAAATAAAAGAAAACGTGATACTTTGTAGTTGCAAAAGCAGGATATATCAATTAAAGTGGAATTGTCAGATTTCTATGAAAAGGAAAACGAAATCAAGGATAGATGAAATCCGAGGAAAACGGAATCCGGAAAAAATAAGATCCGGGACGATGAAAGACAAAGACGAAACAAGAAAATGAAAGAGACGGGGGTTTTAAACTTGAGACTAGAAAAGTATTATGAAAATCCGGAGGTTCTGCATCTGGGAACGGAGGAACCAAGAGCGTATTATCTTCCCACAGGAATCCAGGGGGAAGAGGAGAGAGTTCTGTTAAACGGAGAGTGGGAGTTTGCTTTTTATGCATCTCCGTATGAGGTACCTGAAAACTTTGTAACCGGCCAAGACCTGGCGGAAGCAAAAAATGTGACAGTTCCTGCCTGCTGGCAGTTCTATGGAGTGGATAAACATCAGTATACGAATATCAATTATCCGATTCCCTATGATCCGCCGTATGTACCTGCAGAAAACCCGTGCGGTGCCTACCGCAGGCATTTTTCTATGGATGAAACAGTATCCGGCAAGAGAGTATATCTGAATTTTGAGGGTGTTGATTCCTGTTTTTATCTGTGGGTAAATGGAACCTTTGCCGGATATAGTCAGGTATCTCATGCTATCAGTGAATTTGATATTACTTCTTATCTAAAAGAGGGAGATAATCTTCTGGCTGTGCTTGTCCTGAAATGGTGTGACGGGACGTATCTGGAAGATCAGGATAAACTCAGGATGTCAGGTATTTTCCGCGATGTGTATCTTCTTGTCCGTCCGGAAAATCATATCCGTGATCTTCGGATCGAAAGCATTTTGAATGAGGATTTTACGCAGGGAAAAATCGAGATTTCCTGTGATTTCACAGGAGAAGAACAGCCTGTTGCCGTCACTGTGCGGGATCAGCAGGGAAATATCTGCGGAGAAGGCAGAGCAGATCATGAAAACCATGCGGAGAAACTGACAATAGAAATTGCAGAACCATCTTTGTGGAGTCCGGAGGTTCCGTATCTTTATCAGCTGGAAATCTGTGCCGGTGAGGAGAAAATCCTGGAGGAGACAGGATTCCGTCATATCTGCATAAAAGACGCGGTAGTTTATATCAACGGAGTCCCGGTAAAAATCAAAGGCGTCAACCGTCATGATAGTGACCCGGAGACCGGATATACCATTTCACGGGAACAGGCGGAGAAAGATCTGCTTCTGATGAAGAAACACAATATCAATGCGATCCGTACCAGTCATTATCCGAATGCGCCATGGTTTACGCAGCTTTGTGACCATTACGGATTCTATGTGATCAGTGAGAGTGATCTGGAGGCTCACGGCGGAGCAACCCTTTCCTGGGAGGATGAGAATCTGGATGTTCTTAAAAAAATGTCTGTCACTGTGGAAAATGAAATATTTGCAGAGGCGATTCTTGACAGAAATAAGAGAAATGTCATTGTAAATAAAAACCGTCCCTGCATCATTATGTGGTCACTTGGCAACGAATCCGGTACCAGCCCGTTTCTGGAAGCAGCAGGGAACTGGATAAAATCATATGATCCAGGCCGGCTTTTGCATTACGAAGGGATTTTCCAGTGTGAGGATTTTCCGTATGATGCATCCATGCTGGATGTGTACAGCAGAATGTATCAGGACTTTGATGGAATCAGGGAGTATCTGGGTACCAATGACCGCCGTCCTTACATGCTTTGTGAATTCAGCCATGCCATGGGAAACGGTCCCGGAGATTTTGAACAGTATATGCAGATTTTCCTGGAAAATCCAAGAGTTCTGGGCGGCTGTGTCTGGGAGTGGTGTGATCATGCAGTCTATGACGGAATCACGCCGAATGGAAAAAAACGTTTTCTTTACGGAGGCGATTTCGGAGAAGAAGAGCATGACGGCAACTTCTGTGTAGACGGACTTGTTTATCCTGACCGTAAAGTGTCACCTAGTCTTGTGGAATACAAAAATGTGATCCGTCCAGTCAGGGCAAAACTTGTGGATGGCGGGCAGGGAATAGTGGAACTGACAAGCTGGCTGGATGTCCTTTCTCTGGAGGAAGCAGTAGAGATACAGTATGAACTGAGTCTGAACGGAGAAGTGCAGGAGCGGGGAATTCTTCCTGTGGAAAAACATCCGGCAAGAGCGGCAGTCTGCTATCAGATTCCATATAAGATGCCACAGACCCGGGGCATGGTTCATCTTCGCCTGATCTATCTGTCAAAAGGGAAGATTCCGTACCTGGAAGCCGGCGAGGAGCTTGGATTTGACCAGCTTTGTGTACGCAGCGAAAGCCCCGTTCAGAAAACTCAGATGCGGCAGAGCGAGACAGCAGTCACTCAGATACAGAAGAATCCGGCTGTGAAAAATCCAAAGACGAACGAACAGCAGGAATACATCTGTGAATCCCTCAGCTTTGAGGATGATGGAAGATTCATCACAATTCAGGGGAATAACTTCACTTACCGTTTTGATGGTTTTTATGGAGTATTTCAGTCTCTGATCTGCCAGGGAGAGGAGTATCTCCGGAAAGATATGGAGTATAATTTTACCCGTGCAGAGATGGACAATGATATGTGTATGAAGGCTGCCTGGGAAAAGGCAGGATATCACCACATAAAAAATCGTGTAAAAGAACTGTGTACGGATATGGTGAATGGAAACTGTGTGATTCATTGTACCCAGACTTTTGCACCATTGCATAATCGTAAGTGCGTGGATCTGACAAGTGTGTGGACGATCACTCCGGATGGGACAATCTGTGTTCATGGCGATGGATGGCGTAATACAGCAATGCCGTGGCTGCCGAGGTTTGGCCTGAGAATGTTCCTTGACCGGGGATTTGAACAGGTGGACTATCTGGGATATGGTCCGGGTGATGCTTACCTGGACAAACATCAGGCTTCCTGGTTCGGAAAATTTCATGATGAAGTTTCCCGCATGCATGAGGACTACATAAAACCTCAGGAAAACGGAAGCCATTTCGGAACATACCGGGTGAAAGTGAGCAGAGCGGACGGAAGATGGATGGAAATCATCTCCGGACAGCCGTTCTCCTTCCAGATATCCCATTATACCCAGGAAGAACTGAGAGAAAAGAAGCATAATTTTGAACTGGAAGAATCCCCGTATACGATTCTGTGTGCAGACTACAAGATGAGCGGGATCGGTTCCGGAAGCTGCGGATGGGCACCTGCAGCAGAATACCGGATGGAAGAAGAAAACTTTTCATATGAGATGACATTCCGGATGGGGAAATGAATACAGCATATGGAAACAAAGCTAATGTAGGAAAAAATATCATATACGGAGATATCTCCAGCTAAAGAATCCGGTATAATAAAGAGATAACAAAGATAAAAACAAAAAGAAAAACAAAAAGAAAAACAAAAAGAAAAACAAAAAGAGAAGACCTTCGCTTTGGGAAGTGAAGGCCTTCTCTTTTTTTGGCGTTCATTTATCCGGGGACAGGTTCATAGGTAGCGGTCGATCTTCAGAATTGCCATACAGAGTTTATTCTCTTTCAGATGGGTAAGACCCAGATGTTCCAGATCCTGTTTGAGAAGCACAGGTGATTGGTGATAAGTTTATACAAGAATGCCTGAATCAGAGAATACCGGCTTTTATCCTGCAGGGAACGAAGGGTCCGGTTGTTCTCCTGAAGAGACGCGAGAGCGGACACGAAATGGAGGGAATACGATAGATCCTGATTTTTATGAAAAAGGAATACGGAATGCGGAGATATTCTGTGGAGGGCGGTCTGCTGCGGTCGGATCTGTCACCAAAACCGGCATATCTGGCACTTCAGAATCTGATTCATCAGGAATGGAATACCCGGGAAGAACTTGTCAGTGACCAGGAGGGAATCTGTCATTTCCGCGGATTTGACGGGACATATGAAATTGTAGTGAATGGAAAACGATATTTCCTGCATTTGAATGAAGAGGAACCGGAAAAGGTTCTGTATATCTGATATAAAGAAATTACAATATAATTACAATAAATATAAAAAAAATACCACTGCCATTTACTGCAAAAAGCGGTGCCCCTGAGATTTATACAGAAGAAATACGAAGCTGGAAGTATTTTTATAACATCATAGAAAACAAGAGAAACCATACAAAAACCGGGATTGTACAAAAGAACATGAAGAAGAAAATGCAGAGCAGCTACTGTACATATACAGAGGAACAGCAGAGAAAAATACATAAAATAATGATCTTGAAACAGAAAATGTAAAATATTTAAGAATGCCAAAATATTTACAGTGTTTCCAAATTAACTACAATACATCATCCGAAAAATTATATATATTACTTACATGAAGGGCAGACTTTGCGGAGAGTCTGACACTGGAGAAAATATCAATACATAATCAGGAGGAATTAATCATGTCAATTATTACTGAAATTTCTGAATTTTTACAGAAAGGTAGAGCAAAAAATGTAAAAGCGCTGGTAACACAGGCACTGGAAGAAGGACAGGATCCAAAGGAGATTTTAAATGAAGGCCTTCTTTCCGGAATGATGACAATCGGAGAAAAATTCAAAAATAATGAAGTGTTTGTTCCGGAAGTTCTGGTAGCTGCAAGAGCGATGAATGCAGGTCTTGCAATTCTGGAGCCGAAGCTTGTGGAAATCGGAAATGAACCAGTTGGAAAAGCAGTTGTGGGAACCGTAAAAGGTGACCTTCATGATATCGGTAAAAACCTTGTTACGATGATGCTGAAAGGTGCCGGATTTGAAATTCATGATCTCGGTGTAGACGTAGAACCTGCAGCATTTATTGACAAAGCAGAAGAAGTTGGAGCAGATATTATCGGAATGTCCGCACTTCTTACAACAACCATGCCGAATATGGGTGCAGTTGTAGAAGAACTGAATAATCGCGGTCTTCGTGATAAATACATTGTGATGGTTGGTGGAGCTCCTGTAACAGACGGATTTGCACAGCAGATCGGCGCTGATTACTACACTCCGGATGCTGCTACCTGTGCAGAAATTGCCAAAAAAGCAGTAGAAGAAAGAAAATAAAAAGAATAAAGAACGTGTATCTGTGAAGGTACGAAAAAGTGTAAGAAAAACACCGGAACTTTCTGCCAGGCAGGAAGTTCCGGTGTTTTGTTTTGGAAAAATTTCAGATTTTCCTGTCAGGAGAAGAAGTTTTCAACGGGATTTTTAGGAAATACCGATTAGTTCGTTTAAAAAGGAGAACAACAATGTTTGAACCAAATTATAAGAATATTGTAGATAGTGCAAGAAACAAGGAAGCGAAAAGACTTCCTCTTTACGAACATAATGTAGATTTTCAGAAAATCTGAGAAATCAAGGGCGTCGATATGATGGCTCTTTATAACGGAGATGAAAAAGATATCCGGGAATTTTTCCGTGTATATTGTAATTTCTTTAAGGAACAGGGCTATGACGTGGTGACCTTTGAAGCGTGCATCGGAATGATTATGCCGGGCGCCGGAGCATTGGGAGACTCCCGCGTGATACCGGTTATCCAGGAAGAAGATGATTTTCGGAATTATCCGTGGGATGATATTCCGGAACTGTATTTTAAGGAATATTCGAAATATTTCCGTGCTCTCCGTGAGGAAATGCCGGAAGGAATGAAAGCAATCGGAGGTGTGGGAAACGGAATCTTCGAGTGTGTTCAGGATCTGACAAGCTTCCAGGGACTGTGTTATATTGCAGCAGATGATGAAGAGTTATATCATAATCTCTTCAAAAAGTAGGCGAGACCAATCTGAAAATCTGGCAGAGATTTATGAAGGAATTTGGAGATATTTACTGTGTTCTCCGCTTTGGCGATGACCTGGGATATAAGTCGAGCACCATGCTTTCCACAAATGATGTGAAGGAACTGATTCTGCCTCAGTACAAACCGATCGTAGATCTGGTACACAGTTATAATAAGCCGTTCCTGCTTCATTCCTGCGGCAAAATCTTCGATGTCATGGATGATCTGATTGAAAAGGTTGGAATCGATGCGAAACATTCCAATGAGGATCAGATTGCTCCATTCCCTGTCTGGGTAGAAAAATACGGAGATAAAATCGGAAACTTCGGCGGAGCAGATGTGGATATGGTCTGCCACTGTTCCAAACAGGAACTGAAAGAATACATACTGGATGTAATCGCGAAATCCAAAGGACACGGCGGATTTTCCTTCGGAACAGGAAACTCCATACCGGCCTGCGTGCCTACAGAAGGCTATCTGAATATGATCGAGATTGTACGGGAATATCGTGGGGATTTTAAATAAAAATTTGTGAAACTGATGGAAGAATAAGATTATGAAAGCTGGAGTGGAATTTCTGTTTTTCTCCAGCTTTTGTTGTGTCACGGTAAAAGAAACGGGGTTGCTAAGGAACTTCAGGGAAATTCTTGAAAAATATATTTTTCTATGATATAAAACAAATAAATAGCATATTAAATGGTATTTTAAATTATATTTGTTTCGTAGAACATATTTCTGGAGACATGGAACAGAAATTATGTTCTTAGAGAAACAGAACAGAGATTATATTTCTGATGAAGCGAAACAGATAAGAAAAGAGTTAGAAAAATACAGGAAAAGGGGATTTTTATGCCGGGGGACAAATTTCTTTACAAAAAGGTATCTGCTGACCTGAAAGCCAAAATAGAAAACGGAGAGCTGGCACCGGGGACGAAACTGCCGGGAGAAGCTGAAATGAGCGAAACTTATCAGGTAAGTGTGATCACTATAAAACATGCACTGCAGATTCTTGCAGGGGAAAATCTCATACGCCGCATTCCGGGAAAGGGTTCTTTTGTGACGGAGAGGAATCAGCAGAAGGAAGAGCAGAGGCTTCCGCAGGAAAAAGCAGAAACGGTACAGCAAAAAGGAACAAAGCTGATCGGGGTGATTCTGGAGTATGCTATGCCGTCTTTTGGCATTGAGCTGATGTACGAACTGGACAAAGCGGCTCTGGCAGCCGGATACCGGATCTGCATCCGTTTTTCTTACGCAGACAGAGAGCGGGAAACAGAGGAAATCGAATTTCTGATGTCCATGGGAATTAATGGCCTGATCATCCTTCCCTGTCATGGGTCTTATTATAATATGGCGATTCTGAAACTGGTGATTGAAGGATTTCCGGTGGTGGTACTGGACAAAAAAATGGAAGGCATCAAAGTCCCGTCTATCAGGACAGATAACACAGATGCAGTTTACAGACTGGTGGACTGCCTGAAAGAGCAGGGAAGAACGAGAATCGGTATGATCACAGTAGAGGATAAGGGAACCGTTACGCTCATGGAGAGAAGAAAAGCATTCGGAGAGAGGATTGAGCAGCTGCGGCTTCCGGACATGGAAGCGTGTATTTTGCCGGAAGTATCCTATATACTGGTGAAACGGAAACCGATCGAGGATTATGTTGTGGAGATCGAAGGGTATCTGCGAAAATGCGGCAGAAATCTTGACGGGGTGATATGTATGGAATATGGATTACTGCTGGCTTTTCTGGAGGCAGTCCGCAGAATCGGTAAGGAACGGTATACCCATATTCTTCCCTGTTCTGTGGATGATGTTTACCTGGTTCCGGGAGGTTCGCGCTATACTCATGTAAAACAGGATGAGGCATCGATGGCCAGAAAAGCAGTTGAGATACTGACCGCTCAGATTACAGGTGAAAAGATAGAACAGGATGAAATAAAAATCCCCGGGATTTTCCGTGAATAAAGCAGGAGGGATGAGACCATGTCATTACAGGGAGGATTAAGTGCATTGCGTATGGAAATGCCCGAAAGGATTCCAAGAACAGAATATTCGGCACATTTTCACTGGGAGCTTGTAAAGAAGGTAACAGGGATTGATGTCGGTTCCCGCAGCGCGGAGGCTGTCAAGGAAAAGGCATCTCAGCAGTTTGTGAAAGATGTTTGAACCCTGTATGGATCTGGAGAAAATCTGCGAACAGTACGGAAAAACGCATGTACTGGTGGGAAATGCAGATACAAGAATACTCCTGATGGGAGATAAAGAAGAGATCCGTCAGGAAGTAAAACGCTGCATAGACACCGGAAAAAACTGCCCGGGATACATTATGGCAGTCGGAAACCATATCCCGGCCAACACTCCTGTGGAAAATGCCCTGTGGTACAATGAATTTTATGAAAAATACAGCAGGAGATAGGGACTCCGGGAAAGCTGGCATGCAGAAGAAAATTCTGGCCGAAAATTATCTTGAGGGAAAAGAAGACAGTAATTTCTGTACGAACACACAGTTCCGGTTGCTGTGAAAGAGAATAGCAAAAATATTTTTGTATCTTATTGTGAAAAATATATTATTAGTGCTCTTTGGGGACTGAAAATATATTTAATAAGACATGAGGTTATTAATATATATAAAAACAGTCGAGATATTTGAGCAAAATAATGAAAATAGAAACGAATATAGACAAAAAAATCGTTAGATGTTATGATGGGAATAAGGATAAATGCAATGATGAAATATTAAATATATTTTATAAAACAAAAATATATTTAAATGGACGAAAAATGAGATGAAATAAAACGAAACCTGATATAAACCCTGATATGAAGGAGATATCGTTATGACACCAAGAGAGAAATTTATCAAATGTTTAAAGCGAGAACCGATCACCGGACATGTTCCGCATTTTGAACTGGTGTTTTTTCTGACCATGGAGGCGATTGGGAAAATCCATCCGCAGCACCGCTGTTTTGACCAGTGGGATCAGATGAGCAGAAGGGAACAGGATCTTCATGTCAAAGATATTGCAGAGACTTATATCTAGACTGCGGAAAAATATGATCACAGTGCGATTTTTGTTCAGATGGATACCAGCAATATGAAATATTTTGACAGAATTGTACGTATTCTGGAGGAAATCCGTAATCAGTCCGGATCTGTTTGCAGAATATATTACACCTTATCTGAAGGATATTCTGGATACTTACAGAGGCATGGGATTTTATACCATCAAACATACAGATGGAAATATTATGCCGATTCTGGATCAGATGGTGGAGTGCGGACCGGATGCCCTTCATTCCATCGACCCGCAGGGCGGTGTGAGCCTGAAAAAAGTAAAGGAACTGGCAGGAGACAAAGTTGCTTTGTGCGGAAATGTAAACTGCGGCCTTCTTCAGACAGGAACCCTGGAAGAATGCGAGGCGGATATCCGCAGATCCTTACGAGAAGGAATGCCGGGATATGGATATATTTTCTGCACATCGAACTGCGCCTATACCGGACTTTCTCTGGAACGCTACGAACTGATGCATCGCATCTGGAGAGAAGAGGGAATTTACCCGGAAGAAGCGAAATAAATTCCGAGACAGATAAAGCATGCCTATGTCTTAAAAAGGGTAAATAATGAGAAGTCATTAAGAAATAGAGAAATCATTCAGATGTCATTAAAAAATGGAAATAAAAATACATACATCATCAACAGGAGGATAGGACAATGTTTTTTATGACGGAAAAACTGGAAAAAAGAATTGAGGAACTGGAACCGTACCGCTATCGTGATGTGATTGAGCTGGAGGACATCCTTGTCAAAGAGTCCGAAGGAGAGATCCCGAATCCGGAGGTGCCGGAGGATTTCAGTGACTTTGCACAGGAAAAAGTGGGAATGCTCTGGTCCGGCTGGGACAAATATCTGTGGCTTCATCTGGATGCAGAGTTTCCTTCAGAATGGACAGACCGCAGAATTCTGGGACTGTTTGATTTCGGAAAAACAGGCGGCGGCAACAACAGCGGCTTTGAATCCATGCTTTACATGAATGGAAAACCATATCAGGGTGTGGATTCCAATCATAAAGAAGTATTTTTTGACCAGAGTGCTGCAGGACAGAAGCTTGGACTGACGTTCCGTCTCTGGTCCGGTATGGAAGGCGGCGGAGTTCCGACTGCACAGGAGCATCAGATCAAAAGAGCCGCTCTTGCATGGCTGGATGAAAAAGCAGATGATCTGTACTATCTGTCAAAGATGGTTCTTGGAACGATTCAGGAACTGGAAGATGAGAACACAACCAAACACCAGCTGTTAAAAGCGTTAAATGATACATTCCTGAAAATTGACTGGTCATATCCGGGAAGTGAGGAATTCTATGCATCTGTGGAAGAAGCAGATGATTATCTGAACGAGGCACTGGACGGCATGGATAAAAACATCATGGTAACTGTAAACTGTGTTGGCCATACGCACATTGACCTGGCCTGGCTGTGGAGACTGAAACATACGAGAGAAAAAGCATCCCGTTCTTTCTCCACAGTACTGCGCCTGATGGAACAATTTGATGAATATATTTTCCTTCAGACACAGCCGCAGATTTATGAGTACATCAAAAAGGACTTTCCGGACATCTTTGAGGCAATCAAAGAAAGAGTCAAAGAAGGCAGATGGGAACCGGACGGCGCTATGTGGGTAGAAGCGGACTGCAACCTGACCAGCGGAGAGTCTCTTACCAGACAGATTCTGATGGGAAGCAAATTTGTAAAAGAAGAATTCGGCAAAGACATGCATTATCTGTGGCTTCCGGATGTATTCGGCTATTCCTGGGCACTTCCTCAGATTCTGAAGAAATCAGGAATTAACACCTTTATGACCACAAAAATCAGCTGGAATGAGTATAATCGTATGCCTCATGATACCTTTATGTGGAAAGGTATGGACGGAAGTGAAGTGCTGACACATTTTGTGACAACTCCGGATGCAGACTGCACGCTGAGCCCATGGTTCTATACCTATAATGGAATGCTGACTCCTTACACGGTAAAAGGTGTCTGGAAAGGATATAATGATAAAAACCTGAACAATGAAGTTCTGATCTCCTATGGTTTTGGAGACGGAGGCGGCGGTGTCAACCGTGAAGCACTGGAGCAGAGAAGAAGACTGGATAAGATTCCGGGAATCCCTCATGTAAAAACCAGTACAGCCGGAGAATATTTCAACAAGCTTCAGGAAACCATCAAAAATACAGAGGAATATGTACATACCTGGGACGGGGAACTGTATCTGGAGTATCACCGCGGAACCTATACCAGCCATGCATATAACAAAAAGATGAACCGCAAAATGGAACTGCTGTACCGGGAAGCAGAGTGGCTGACTGCCATGTCAGCAGCTGCACAGGGCGCCATTGGGGAGGCAGAACAGGAGAAGCTGACAGAAGGCTGGAAGATCGTCCTTCGCCATCAGTTCCACGATATCATTCCGGGATCTTCCATTTTTAACGTATATGAGGATTCCAGAAAAGAATATGCACAGGCACAGGAAATTGCTGAAAATGTAGAGCAGGATGCTTTTTCCGTACTGGTGGAACCAAAAGAGAATACCTGGACGGTAATGAATAATGCCGGATGGACAGCAGGCCAGGTAGTGGCTGTGGAAGATGCAGGGGACGGTGTATTTAAAAATGCAGCAGGAGAAATCCTGGATACGCAGAAAGAGGGCACTGTGACTTATGTAAAAGTGGATCAGATCCCGGCTATGAGCGGTACCGTGATCACTTTTGAGGAAGGCACAGCAGCTTCACAGAAAGCACCGGTATTTGAAGTATCCTCTGAAAAAATTGAGACACCGTTTTACACGATGAATCTGAACGAAGCCGGTCAGATCACCAGACTTTACGATAAGGAAAATGACCGTGAAGTTCTTCCGGAGGGCGCTCGCGCCAATGTACTTCAGATTTTTGAGGACAAACCGCGCGATTTCGATGCATGGAACATTGATATTTTTTATGAGGAAAAAATGCGCGAAGTCACAGAACTGGTTTCTGCAGAAGTCGTGGAAAACGGCAGCCTGAAAGCAGTACTGCGTCTGGAATGGAAATACATGAACTCCAGAATCGTGCAGGATCTTACGGTTTATGCAGATGACAGAAGAATTGATTTTGCAACTTATGTGGACTGGCATGAAGTACATCAGCTTCTGAAAGCTTCCTTTACGGTAGATATTCGTGCGACCGAGGCCCGCTATGATATCCAGTACGGAAACGTAAAACGCCCGAATAACTGGAACACCAGCTGGGAGATGGCAAAATTTGAGACCGTTGCCCACAGATGGGTAGACCTGTCTGAACGTGATTATGGTGTCAGCCTTCTGAATGACTGCAAATACGGTCATGATGTAAAGGATCGCACCATGCGCATCACTCTGCTGAAAAGTGCCAATAATCCGGACTACAAACAGGATCAGGGCGAGCATACCTTTACGTATTCTCTTCTTCCTCATAAGGGAGATTTTGTGGAAGGCGAGACGGTCAAAGAGGCATTTGCTCTGAATCAGCCGATGAAGGTCGTAAAAGGTGCCCTTCGCAGTGCTGGAACAAGTTTTGTGTCCTTTAACACGGACGGTGTGGAACTGGATGCCGTAAAACGTTCTGAAGACGGAAAGAGTCTGGTAGTGCGTTTCCACGAATACACCGGCAGCCGCCAGAAAGTTACCGTAACTCCGGGCTTTGCCTATGAATCCTGGCGTGAATGCAACCTTATGGAAAAACCAATGGAAGAAACCGGACATACAGGAGAGGTGAAGGTGGAAGTGACACCTTATGAAATTAAGACCTTGTTGTTTGAGATGAAATAAATAAGTCAGGTTATGATATGTGGACATGTCCTGTGGAGAATGTGGGGAAAATAACGTTCTCCACAGGATATTTTTATGATTTAGACGAATGGAATATCGGGAAATGTTAACTTCATGGACAAAATAGGAAATGATATATAGAACAGGAGGGATTGATAAGTGTCGGATATTACAAAAAGAGCATTAGAGGCATCTCTCAAAAAGATGTTACTGAAAAAGCCGGTTACCAAAATTACGATTAATGATATTACAGAAGACTGTGGTGTCAATCGTGCAACTTTTTATTATCATTTCAAAGATATTTATGACTTGATTGAATGGTCCTGCGAGGAGGATTCACGAAAAGCAGCCAATGGAAATACTACTTATGATACATGGGAACAGGGATTTCTGAATATTTTTCAAGCCGTAGAAGAAAACAAGCCTTTTATACTGAATGTTTACCGTCATGTGAGTCAGGAACAGATTATTCAATATCTGTACAGGGTTGTTTATCAATTGATTATTAACGTTGTTGAAGAATGTGCACAAGGCATGAGTGTCAGGGAGGAGGATAAAAAATTTATTGCCGATTTTTACAAGTATGCTTTTGTAGGTATGATGCTGGACTGGATACGGCAGGACATGAAACCATCACCGGAAAAGATGATTTTCAGACTGAGTAATTTAATAGAGGGAGATATCATTCGTATGCTTGAAAAATGCCGGATTGATAAGCCATATGATAATATCAACAAATGATGGAGTTTGTCGAAAAAAACAACAATATAGCCCTGTCATCGAAGAATTCGATGATGGGGCTATTCTGTTGATTGAGAGTAGTTATCATACAATGTATATTGAGGATGTAATTGAAAAACATATATAACGAATTGAAATTCAGGAGGTATGATTATGTATTATTCAAGTGGAAACTATGAAGCTTTTGCTCATCCGAAGAAACCAGAAGGAGTAGATCACAAGTCAGCTTATATTATTGGTACAGGGCTGGCAGCACTTTCAGCCGCATGTTACCTTGTCCGTGATGGTCAGATGAAAGGTGAACGTATACACATTTTTGAAAAAGATCCGATTCCTGGTGGTGCCTGTGATGGATTTGAATATCCGGGAGTAGGCTATGTAATGCGTGGCGGACGTGAAATGGATAACCATTTTGAAGTCATGTGGGATCTGTTTCGTTCGATTCCATCGATTGAAACTGAAGGCGTCAGTGTTCTGGATGAGTATTACTGGCTTAATAAAGAAGATCCGAATTACTCTCTTTGCCGTGCGACTGTCAACCGGGGACAGGATGCACATACAGACAAAAAATTTGCAGTTTCAGACAAAGCACAAATGGAGATCATGAGGCTGTTTTTCACTCCGGATGAAGAATTGTATGATAAACGTATCGATGAATATTTTGACGATGAGGTATTTGATTCAAATTTCTGGCTGTACTGGCGGACGATGTTTGCGTTTGAAAACTGGCACAGTGCACTGGAAATGAAGCGTTATATTAAGCGCTATATCCACCATATCGGAGGTCTTCCTGACTTCACGGCTCTGCGTTTTACAAAATATAATCAGTATGAGAGTATGATCCTGCCGATGGTAAAATATCTGGAAAATGCCGGTGTCGTATTCCACTATAATACAAAGGTTGTAAATGTTGAGTTTGATGTTACATCCGATAGAAAGCAGGCTACCCGTATTGAAGTCGAAACAGAAGGCGAGACCCGCTTCGTTGATCTCACAGAGGATGATCTTGTATTCATTACAAATGGAGGATGTGTGGAAAATTCTGCAATGGGATCACAAAATACGCCGGCTCCATATAATCCGGAAATCAAGCCAGGTGGCGGATGGGATATGTGGAGACGTATTGCCGCCCAGAGCCCTGACTTTGGAAATCCTGATAAATTCTGTTATGACAGTGAACTGTGTAACTGGATGAGTGCCACTGTGGAGACACTTGATCAAAGAATTATTCCATATATCACAAATATCTGTAAAAGAGATCCGTTTACTGGTAAAGTGGTCACCGGCGGTATTGTATCTGTAAAAGATTCCAGCTGGCTTTTGAGTTGGACGATTAACCGTCAGCCACAGTTCCGTTCCCAGCCGAAAGACCATTGTCTCGTTTGGATATATGCACTCTTTAATGACAGACCTGGTGACTATGTCAAAAAGCCGATGAGAGATTGTACGGGTAAAGAAATCTGTATGGAATGGCTGTACCATATTGGTGTGCCGGAAAGTGAAATTGAAGAGTTGGCTGCGAATAGTGCAAATACGGTTCCTGTTATGATGCCTTATATTGATGCCTTTTTCATGCCTCGAAATGATACAGACCGTCCAAAAGTTGTTCCTGATGGAGCAGTAAACTTTGCATTTATTGGCCAGTTTGCCGAGACAGCAAGGGATACTATTTTTACGACAGAGTATTCTATGCGTACCGGTATGGAAGCTGTTTATACCTTGCTTAATGTGGATCGTGGAGTCCCGGAGGTTTGGGGCAGCACATATGATGTGAGGGATCTTTTGAACGCAACTGTTAAATTGCGCGATGGAGAACCACTGACTCAGATGAAGTTGGGAATCAAGGAAAAGATTGCTGTTAAAAAGGCTTTAGACTTTATCAAAAACACAGATGTGGAAAAACTGCTGAAAGAATATCATGTTATTTGAAGCTAAGAGTACAAAGACACTTTTGGAAGATACAGTGGAGAGGAAATCGTATAGGATGTTTGTTGAAAATATCCAAAGGTACAGAAGGTGGCAGGATATCAGACCGATGTGACAGTGAAAGGGACAAATTTGAGTCTTCCACAGTGAGGGCATCCATACATGGCACAACCAAAAGATGGATGCCCAAAGTTAATCATTTTATCGATATTTTCCATCTTAATAGCTCTGGGATGAAGAGTGAATTATTTCTTCGTAATAGTCTGAAAAAAATTTTACAAGATACTCATAAGCCTACAATGCAATTACAGGAGGGATGGAATGCCAGATTTTTATGGATTTTATACAGGAAAAACATTAGATGCTTATGAATGGATGGGAGCCCATCTGATGCAAAGCGGAGTAAAGTTTTCTACCTTTGCACCAAATGCCAGAGGTGTAGTTCTTTTGTGGAATGGTCAGGAAATTCCTATGAATAAAATACACGATGGAAATTTTTATGAAGTTTATGTAGAAGGTGCAAAGGAAGGGGAATGCTACGAATATCGTATTTATGGACAAAACGGAAGTGCCACGGATCATTGTGATCCTTATGGGTTTGGAATGCAGCTAAGACCGGATCATCAATCCGTGATTAGAAATCTTTATGATTATCAGTTTCAGGATGATACATGGATGGATACCAGAAATGACAGGAAAGGTGAACCACTGAACATTTATGAATTGCATATAGGATCCTGGAAACGAAAGATTGGAGAGGACTATGAATGGTACAGATACGATGAGCTTGCAGAACCCCTGATTGCTTATCTAAAAGAAACAGGATATAATTATGTGGAATTTCTCCCCATCAGTGAGCATCCCTGTGATGAAAGTTGGGGTTACCAGAATACAGGTTTTTTTGCACCCACCAGCAGATATGGTACTCTGAATGAGCTGAAAATCTTGATTGACAGACTCCATCAGAACAATATTGGAGTAATTCTTGATTTTGTGCCGGTGCATTTTGCTATAGATGATTACAGCCTGGCAAAATATGATGGAAGCTGCTTATATGAATATCCAAGTAAGGATGTGGGATTCAGCGAATGGGGCAGCCATAATTTCATGCATTCCAGGGGAGAAGTACGAAGCTTTCTGCAGTCTGCAGCAAATTATTGGATGAAAGAATTTCATTTTGACGGACTGCGTATGGATGCTATAAGTCGCATCATTTACTGGCAGGGCGATGAGCACCGCGGTGTCAATGGAAACGCCGTGGAGTTTATCAGATTCATGAATCAGGAACTGAAAAGATTAAATTCGGGATGTATTCTGGTAGCAGAGGATTCTACAAATTTTCCAAATGTGACGAAACCGGTATGCGAAGGTGGACTTGGTTTTGATTATAAATGGGATATGGGCTGGATGCATGATACGTTGGAGTACTTCCAATCGAATCCACAGGATCGAAGCGAAAAATATCATAAACTAACATTCTCCATGCATTATTTTAGGAATGAAAACTTTTTATTGCCTTTATCTCATGATGAAGTGGTTCATGGAAAAGCCACAATCTTGCAAAAAATGAATGGGCAATATGAAGATAAATTTCCACAGGCAAGAGCCATGTATCTTTATATGATGATTCATCCCGGGAAAAAACTCAATTTCATGGGAAATGAAATTGGACAGTTGAGAGAATGGGATGAAAAGAGAGAGCAGGACTGGGATATTAGAAAATATCCGATTCATGATTCCTTTTATCGATTTATGAAGGAGTTAAATCATGCTTATCTGGAACATCCGGCGCTGTCTTCCTGGGATTATCTGGAAGAAGGATTTTCGTGGTTGGACTGTCATCAGGAGAGCAGACGTATTTATGCAATTTTAAGAAGAAGCAAGGATGAAAAACTGGCAGCAATCTTTAATTTCAGTGACCAGATACAGAATGATTATGAAGTGGAGATTGAAGAGGCAGAACAGGTTAAGATGCTTGTTTATAGTGACTGGAACCGTTTTGGTGGTGATTCCCCAGAAAATCTGGAAATCTGCACCCTTAAAAATGGTGTGCTAAACTGTACATTAAATCCGTTTTCTGCTGTTCTGTTAGAAATTAAGTAAATTTGGAAATTATGAAATGTAAAAAAGCGAAGATTATCTTTGGAATTTAATCAAGGATAGCCTTCGCTTTCCTTTTTAGTGGGTTGGAGAAGATGTAAATTTTCAATAGAAGAAAGAAAATGGTACAGAATCCAGAATAGAGGGACAACAGTCAGGAAATCAGCAGACGGAAATAATACTTAAATCTTTACGAGAATTAAAAGCTGCTACTTCTAAGATCGTTGTAGCATCGGAACAGATTCAAGGGGGCTACGATACAGCACTTCAGACAAATGGACAGACGATTACTCAGGGTGGAGCGCAGATAAAAAAAGGAATGTCAGGTACACTCACAGCGTTTACAACAACACTTACAACACAGCTTACCACTATTTCCAATGGAGTAAAGCAGGCAAATACCGGAGTAACAATGATTAATGAAACTCTCTATGGCACAGAGCAGGCAGAGGGGGCCATGACAAGTCTTGAAAATGGATCTTCGCAGGTTACAAACGGACTTGAGACCATGGAAAAATCTGTTTCAGAACAATTAGTTCCAGGAGCAAAAGCAGTATCGGACGGTATTACTACATTGTTTACAAAAGGAATCGATCTGATAGCAGATGGATTGAACCAGCTTGGAACAAAACTTCCGACACTGAATACAGGTATTATAAACCTGAAAAATGGAGCTGCTTCTTTATATACAGGAACTGGCACATTAAAATCAGGAGCAAGTCAGCTTGCAGACGGAACAACACAGCTTCAGGCAGGAGCAAAAGAGCTGGCCAACGGTGTGCAGCAGCTTGCAGATGGTGGAAATAGCTTAAATACCGGCGTGGGAACACTTTCCAGTGGAATACAGGATTTGAAAGATGGAAGTTCACAGTTAAAAGATGGCACATCAAAACTTGCTGATGGAACCGGCACATTAAAAGAAGGAACGGAAAAACTCAAAGAGGGCGGAAATGATCTGAATGATGGAGCACAGGAACTCTTAGATGGAGCAAATGAGCTCAAAGAAGGTGTAGAAAAATTCAATGAAGAAGGCGTAGAAAAGATTACGGATTTTGTGGAT
The DNA here is from genome assembly GCF_052063365.1 of Blautia sp. HCP3S3_G3. Taxonomy (NCBI): domain Bacteria; kingdom Bacillati; phylum Bacillota; class Clostridia; order Lachnospirales; family Lachnospiraceae; genus Blautia; species Blautia sp. HCP3S3_G3. The sequence continues at coordinate 184,700 of NZ_JBQHXR010000001.1, forward strand.
CAGGATCTGCAGGATATTATTGATCGACTGAAAGTACTACAGGACGTATCCGGTACCTACAAGAGTTTCAGCAGCGAGAGCGATGAGAACTCATATTCCGTTAAGTTCATTATAGAGACGAGAGGTATTGAATAATTTCAATTATTAGAAAAAACGGAAATTTTATCAATCAATCCGACAGTTGTTGCAAACGGGCATTTTGGTAATTCATCATATTTAAAAATAACAATCATAAATAATGGAAATAGTTCTATAAGGGCGGTGATTTTCTTAACGGGAAAGTCATCGCTTTTTCTTTTTTCTTTTCATAACCAATTCAAAAATTGTTCTGGCAAAAAAAACATGAACAAATTTGTTAATGTTTTAAAATATTTTTATTTATTTTCAAAAGTTGGCTTGACTGAGACAAATTTCGTGGTCCAAGAGGGGGATGATTATGTATTATTCAAGTGGAAACTATGAAGCTTTTGCTCATCCTAAGAAACCAGAAGGAGTAGATCACAAGTCAGCCTTTTTCATGCCTCGTAATGATGTGAACCGTCCAAAAGTTGTGCCTGATGGAGCAGCTTTTATTGATCTTGGACTTTGAATGAATCCAGACAAACATGTTAAGTTTGCCTAGTTTTTGGATATATAGAAGATGTTTGCCCATAGAAGAAAAATGAAATAATATGTAGAATTTAGGCAAGAAAAAGAGAATGGAGGTGAAAATATTGAAAAAGATTCGTATGGCAAGAGATGGGTATGTTTTGATTTCAATTATTTTCTATATAGCTGGAATCGTATGTATGACAATACCATCTATATCCCCACTGGTGCTATGTATCACAGGGGGCATCATATTAGTTGCCTATGGAATTGTTAAGATTATTGGATATCTTTCAGATGATTTGTATGATCTGGCTTTCCAATATGATCTGGCCTGTGGAATATTCCTGATAGTGCTAGGAGTGATAGTGCTTGGATGTAATTTGCGTATCCGTTCATATCTTTCCCCAGGACTAGGATTGTTGATTTTGCTTGACGCTGTATTAAAAGTTCAGACTGCAAAAGACGCAAAAGTATTTGGACTTGAAATATGGAAATGGATATTGACACTTTCCATCATTGTAGCTGCTTTTGGGATCTTAATTATAATAAAGCCGTTTCAGGAAAGTCAGATCAGTCATGTCATTATCGGATGCGGTTTTTTTGCAGAAGGTCTCATGAATCATCTCACAGTCAAGGAGACGGTGAAGATTTCAAAACAAATCCAAGGACAGGAAAAGAACGAGGAAGATACTGACTGGGAAGAATAAAATGTTTAAGTAAAACTTATTATTAACAAATATAAAATTATAGGGAGGAATTCTATTATGAACGCATCAAATACTTTAAAGAAACTGGGAATCGAGCAGACATTCAATTATATTTACAAGGATCCGGATAAGCATATGCCGAAGATGATGGACTGGGCAGATAAATTTGCTGATGGAGAATTTATTTCTCAGAGAAAAATAATTCGGGATGCAATTACAGATCCGGAACATCCTTATTATCACTATATCCGCCGTCTTTTTAAAGAGGTAGCGCCCAATGTGACTAAGACACTTGCCGTGAATCTGTTTATTAATGCCAGTCTGGTTGGCTGGAAGAAGGAAGAAGAACTGAGAAAGAAGTATAACTGTAATATTCCATGGGCTATCCTTCTGGATCCTACATCTGCCTGCAATCTGCACTGTACGGGATGCTGGGCGGCGGAATATGGACACAAATTAAATCTTACTTTTGATGAGATTGATGATATTATCTGCCAGGGAAAAGAATTGGGCGTTTATTTTTATATTTACACTGGCGGCGAGCCACTGGTTCGTAAAAAAGACTTGATTCGGATCTGTGAAAAGCATTCGGATTGCGTATTCCTCTGCTTTACAAATTCCACATTAATTGACGAAGAATTTGCGGATGAAATGCTCCGTGTAGGTAATTTTGTACCAGCCATTTCTCTGGAAGGATTTGAAGAGGCAACTGATGGACGACGTGGAACTGGTGTATATCAGAAAGTACGTAAAGCCATGGAACTTCTCAGAAGAAAGAAACTGATTTATGGAATCTCTTGCTGCTATACCAGCGCTAATTATGATTCAATTACATCAGAGGAATTCTATGATACATTGATTGAAATGGGTGCCTATTTTGTATGGTATTTCCATTATATGCCGGTAGGAAACGATGCTGTTCCAGAGTTGATGCCTACACCGCAGCAGCGTAGCGGAGTTTATGAGAAAATCCGTCGTTATCGTGCCACAAAGCCATTGTTTGCACTGGATTTTCAGAATGATGCAGAATATGTTGGCGGATGTATCGCCGGTGGTCATCGCTACTTACATATAAATGCTAACGGCGATATCGATCCATGCGTATTTATCCATTATTCAGATTCTAATATTCGGGAAAAGACGCTTCTGGAAGCACTGCAGTCACCGATGATGATGGCTTACCATGATAATCAGCCATTTAATGATAATATGCTTCGTCCGTGTCCTATGCTGGAAAATCCTGACAAGCTTCGTGCAATGGTTGAAAAATCAGGAGCTCACTCAACAGATCTTCAATCTCCGGAAACAGCAGAACATCTTTGTGCAAAATGTGACCAGTATGCGAAGTATTGGAAGCCAGTTGCAGATGAACTTTGGAAAGAGAACAGAGAGAAAAAGGGAATCGCAAATTAAAGAAACAACTATGAATTTGAATATCGAAGTATTCATTCAGGTAATCGGAAAAAAGATGAAAGGAAATGAAAAATGAATAAAAGTAAACGATTTTTTACATCGGAGTCTGTCACAGAAGGGCATCCAGATAAAATGTGTGATGCTATTTCAGATGCCGTGCTGGATGAATTGTTGAAGCAGGATCCTATGAGCCGGGTGGCGTGTGAGACGGTAACGACTACAGGTCTTGTTATGGTAATGGGAGAAATTACTTCCAATGCATATGTAGATATCCAGAAGGTGGTTCGAGATACAATCAGGGAAATTGGATATACAAATGCAGAGTATGGTTTTGATGCAGATACCTGTGGTGTGTTAACAGCCATTGATGAACAGTCGGCAGATATAGCAATGGGTGTGGATAAGGCTCTTGAGGCAAAAGAACATAATTTGTCGGATGAAGAGATTGAAGCCATCGGAGCCGGAGATCAGGGGATGATGTTTGGATATGCGACGAATGAGACTAAGACGTATATGCCCTACCCCATTGAGCTTGCACATAAGCTGGCATTGCAGCTGACAAAAGTACGAAAAGAAGGAATACTCCCATATTTGAGACCAGATGGAAAAACCCAGGTAACTGTAGAATATGATGAAAAGGACAAACCACTCAGACTGGATGCCGTAGTGCTTTCTACACAGCATGATCCGGAAATAACACAGGAACAGATTCAGTTGGATATTAAAAAATATGTGTTTGACGAAATCCTGCCTGGTGGAATGGTGGACGAGAATACAAAATTCTATATCAATCCAACAGGACGTTTTGTAATAGGTGGACCGCATGGAGACAGTGGATTGACAGGCCGTAAGATTATTGTAGATACATATGGAGGATATGCGCGGCATGGTGGTGGAGCTTTTTCGGGAAAGGACTGTACTAAGGTAGATCGCTCTGCATCATATGCGGCCCGTTATGCGGCAAAAAACATTGTAGCGTCAGGGTTGGCTGAAAAATGTGAGGTGCAGCTTTCCTATGCTATTGGTGTAGCACAGCCTACCTCAATTATGGTGGACACATTTGGAACAGGAAAACTTTCAGATGAGAGAATTACGGAGATTGTAAGAGAGAACTTTGATTTCCGCCCAGCTGGTATTATCAAAGAATTGACTTTAAGAAGACCTATTTACAGACAGACAGCTGCTTATGGACATTTTGGAAGAGAAGATTTGGATCTTCCATGGGAAAGGCTGGATAAAGTAAATGAATTAAAGAAATATTTGTAATAGTATAGAAATGGCACAGGAGGATTATGAGATGAATGTTGCGATTGTAACAGACAGCAACAGTGGGATCTTTGAAGAAGAAGGAAAGATTCTAGGTGTCCATGTCATTCCAATGCCGGTGATTCTGGAAGGGAAAACATACTATGAAGGCATTGATTTAACTCATGAGGAGTTTTATCAATGCCTTGAGGAAAAAAGAGAAGTTTTTAGTTCTCAGCCTTCACCAGCAGAAGTTTTAGACATGTGGGATAAACTGCTCTTATCCGAATATGATGAGCTTGTATATATTCCAATGTCCAGCGGACTTAGTGGTTCCTGTCAAACAGCTCAGGTACTGGCACAGGATTATGAAGAAAAAGTACAGGTGGTTGATAATCATCGCATTTCTGTCACCCAGAGGCAGTCCGTGTTGGATGCACTGATGTTGAAAGAAAAAGGGTGTTCTGCAAAAGAAATAAAAGAAGCCTTAGAACAAACTGCTTATGAATCCATTGTCTATGTAGGCGTGGAAACCTTAGAATATTTGAAAATGGGAGGACGTGTCACTCCGGCGGGAGCTGCCATGGGCACATTGTTAAGTATAAAACCACTGCTTGTAATTGCCGGGGAACGTTTAGATGCCTATGCAAAAGTTCGTGGAACAAAAAGCTGTAAAAAGCGTCTGCTTATGGAAATGAAAACAATTGCAGATGAATTTCATAAAAATAGTGATGAGATATATGTTGGCGTCGCAGGGAGCTTCGGAAAAAAAGAAGAACATCAGGAATGGATGGAAATGGCCCAAGAGATGTTTCCTTGGGAAGATGTTAAATACGATCCGCTGACTTTCAGTATCAGCTGTCATGTAGGACCAGGGGCTTTCGGTATGGGGATAAGTAGAAAAATAAGAATTTAGAATAAGTGGGGAATCAAATGAAGCGTTCATGGTTTAGAGCATTGCTCTTGAGACGAGTACAAGTATTATATCTGTACGCCATATTTGATTGTCGATGACAGCATGGTATCTGCATTGTGCTTAGCGGCTAAAAGCGGTGTAGATGTGCGGATTATCACTCCTCATATTTATGACAAGGCCTTGATTCATTTGACTACACGATCATTTTACAGGGAATTGATATATGGTGGTGTGAAAATATATGAATATTCAAAAGGATTTATGCATTCTAAAATATTTGTTTCCGATGACCAGATAGCGACTGTAGGAGCAACGAATTTAGATTTTAGAAGCCTCTATCTGCATTTCGAATGTGGAGTATGGATGTATAACAGTAAGGCAGTATTACAAATAAAAAAAGATTATTTTGATACATTGAATGAGTGCACGCAGATTACACTAGAAGAGTGTATAGAAAGGTTGCCAATAAGGGTATTTCAGGAAATCTTGAGAATATTTGCCCCGCTAATGTAAAGAGCACCGCCAAGTTGAAGCGGTGCTCAATCTATTCGGGTATTATATACTTGAAGATTCGGACAATTCAAGAAATGCCTGCTTCAAAGAATCTCCAATCAAATCAGTAATACGAGTAACTGACTTCAAAAGGTCAAAGTTCATGTTTTTGTCCAGCCAATCTAATGTGTATCCAAGAAGGCAACATTTATAGTACTGTATTAGGATAGTTTTATCTTCAGAAGGAATATTCAAATCTTTGGTAACAGTATGTATGTATTGAGTTACTGTGTAGAGTATGATTCTTTCCAATTCGTTTTGGAATACATCTCGTTTCACAGAACGGTATATATGGAGCATGGCCTTTTTGCGTTTTAAGCAACGTTCAACAATTGGAATCAAGCAATCCGTCGGTGAACCAAAATGTCCGTTAGTCTGGATGATTTGATCTACATCAGATTTTATCGTAGTTTCCAGAAGCTCAGGAATGTCATGAAAATGATAGTAAAAGGTGTTTCGATTGACTTGGCAGAGTTCTACGATATCCCTTACAGTAATCTTGGTGTAGGGACGTTCTTCCAACAACTGCCAGAAAGCATCTATGATGGCAGATTTTGTATGGTTCATATATATATCAACTCGCTTTTTGTTTTTTTATATCGTAGCATAAAATGTCGAATGATACAATGATGCAGAACAATGAAAAAATTTGGAAAGATGATAAAAGGTATTTTGAAAATATGGTTCTTTTATTTGATAGTATGTCTAGCAATCCTGCCTCTGTATCACAAACGAGCTGATGAAGAAAACAGAGAGTGTGAAAGGGTGTTAAATATGGCTGGACAGGAGAGAATATTAAATATTGAAAATAATGTGGATGCGTTGGTGTGGCGGCTCCGTTTAATCGAATCGGCAAAAGAAAATATTATGCTTTCAATTTTTGATTTTCGTGACGATAACAGTGGTCAGGATATGATGGCTGCACTATTAAATGCTACAGATAGAGGTGTAAAAGTTCAGATATTAGTTGATGGCATAAATGGAACATTATATTTGAGAGGAAGTAGAAATTTTCGGGAACTTACGTCGCATGAAAATGTGGAGGTTAAGCTATACAATCCTATTACGCTGATAAAACCGTGGAAAAATAATTACAGAATGCATGACAAATATTTGATTGCAGATGATTTTGCTTATATTCTCGGTGGAAGAAACACAGATGATTTATTTCTTGGTAATTATATCGACTCATATAATGAGGATAGGGATATTCTGGTCTATGAAACGGTTCCGGGTGAGGGTAATTCTTACATCCAGATTCAGGATTATTTTAAAAAGGTATGGAATCTTTCCTGTTGTAGAATGTATAGAAAACATGAAGGTATTAACGGAAGATTAAGAGAACACTATCAGGAAGTCAGAGAAAAACATTCAGAAGCTTTTTGTGAAATCGATTGGTTTGAAGAAACGATTGAGACAGAAAGTATTGAACTTTGCACCAACCCTATAGATCCGGATGATAAACAGCCGCAGGTTTGGAACAGGATGGTAAATGAGATGGAAGAAGCGGACAACATTCTAATACAAACCCCTTATGTTATATGCAATCAGAAAATGTATGGGGATTTGAAGGAGATATGTTCGAGAAGTGTGAAGACAGAGTTGATAATCAATGCGGTAGAAAGTGGTGCCAATCCTTTCGGATGTACGGATTATTTGAATCAGAAGAAAGCTGTGAGGCAAACAGGAAGTTATGTGTATGAATATGTTGGAACCCAGGCATTACATACAAAGACTGTATTGGCAGGAGATACGCTCAGTATAGTAGGATCCTGCAATCTTGATATGAGGAGTGTGTATCTTGATACAGAAATGATGCTGTTTATAGAATGCAAGGAACTTAATGAAACTCTCCGTGGACATACAGAGAAATTGAAACTGAAAAGTAGACAAGTTGCTCCGGACGGAACGATTATTGATGGAGAAAATTATCAAATAATAGAACAGAGTGTAGGAAAAAGGATTTTTTATGGAATCCTGCGCATTTTAATTATTCCGTTTCGACATTTGCTATAAAAAGCAGAAATAGTAAATATTATTGATGAATGTGAGAGTTTACTAAAACTGGGAGGAGTAAAATATGAAAACGTTGAAAAAAATAAAGCTGGATATGTGGATAAATGCAATCATGACGGTATTGCTTGGAGTATTATTCATAATAAAACCACATGATTCCTTAAAAGTAATTGCGATAATTGCAGGTATTCTGATTTTGTGCAGTGGGATTTTTGATCTGGTTTGTGATTCAAAATTACGACGAAATACTTATTTTACATATGGAACGTTATTTGAAGGCATTTTGAAATGTATTTTGGGAATCTTTATCATCACACATGGGGGAATTACAATAGTGTTGTTTTCTTATGTGTTTAGTATTGTCATCATAATCAATGGAGTAATCTGTATGGAGACGGCTGTTTGTATGAAAGACATATTTCATGTGCGCTGTACATCATATGTTATTCTATCATGTATTATTATTCTGGCTGGAATTAGTATGATGTTCTTTTCACCGGATACAGTTTCAGCCGCTGCATTAATGGCAGGAATTATCTTCATTTTAAATGGTATTATTGACATTTTTATATTATACCGATTGAGCAAAATAGGTAAAAAATATGCTCTTGAAATGAAGAATGTGTTTGATGAAGTAAATGGAAATATAATAGACGAATAGATATAAGAAGTACTTTATGATTATAATTATGAATGAGAAAAGTTGGATGAAAATCAGAAACAAAGAAAAAAAACAAAAGAGTGAGAAAAAATCAGAAATGAAGCTAAAGAAACTCACTCCTTTAGCAGCAATTATTCTGATGACACTGATTCTTTTAGTGATTGTAAGAAAATCAGAAGAACCTTTGTCTGTAGAAACGATATTGAAGTATACACCTGAAAATATGATTTTGGCTGCGTGTGTTTTAGTTTTGTTCTTTGCTCTCAAAAGCCTTACAATTATGTTCCCATTGTCGATTTTATATTTGAGCAGTGGAGTTCTGTTTACACCATTTATAGCTGTGATGGTAAGTATGGTTGGATTGACGACAACCATTACGATTCCTTATTGGATCGGAAGATACAGCGGTGAGGATATTATACAGTATATTGGGACTAGATATCCCAAGGTTCAACAACTGACAGGATATCAGAATGAAAATGCTTTTTTTGTATGCTTTATTACCAGAATTGTTGGATTTTTGCCAGGTGACATTGTGAGCCTGTATTTTGGCACTTGTGGAGTGAAATTCACTACTTATCTGACAGCAGGAATAAGCGGTTCTTTGCTCAGTATTGTTACTATTACTTTGCTTGGAACTAAGTTGAGCAATCCATTTTCAATAGAATTTATCATGGTATTATTATTAAGAATTTTGGTTGCTGCCGGAACTGTTGTCTTGAAACACTATATGAATAAAAGAACAGGAGAGAAATGAGAAAAATGAATAGAATATTAAAAGTCAAGAGTATATTGTTTCCATCTCTAGGATTAATCTGTATTTTGTTTTCTGATAGAGTAACTCTTCTGTTGGCTTATTTATTAGGAAGTGCTATGGTACTTGTAGGCACGCTGATGGTAGTAAGCTATTTTAAGGACAAAAAGTTCTTTGAAAAGCAGGCAGACGAATTAGCATATAGTATTATGATGTTTATTATGGGGGATTGCATTTCTACTGAAAGGCTCCAGTTCGTTGGAGGCATTAGGAATTACTTGGGCAATTATCGGTATAAGAAAGGCATCTAAATCATTGAATGCGGCAATTAGGCAGTTCTTTTGTAGAAATAATAATTGTGTTATACCAATGATAGAATTTTTCGTACGAATCACGCTAGCATTACTCCTTCTGTTTAATCCGATTGAAAAGATATCCAATCATGTAATTATATTAGGATTGGAAATAATAGCAGTTAGTTTTCCATTTTGTAATATATCCCATTCAGGATAATTGATGATGATAAGTATATTGATCCTTCGTATGATTCAATTCATACGGAGGTTTCTTTTTGCCCTTTTTCTCATCTTGACATTTTTTAACTAAAACATGTTGTATAAGCCCCTCTGAAACTTTGGATATATAGAGGGACATTTATATCCGCGAGCAACGAGCCAAGCGGACATGCTTGCATGTCCATTTGGCGACTGCCGCGAGAGCCAAATGCCCCGTCACTTGCGGGAGTATTTGGAATGCCGCCTCCAAAATAATGAAATGTGAGGTAATGACATATGTCAGAGAAAAGATGTTATACAGTAAAAGAGTTACAGGAAATTCTTGGAGTCAGCAGACCGACAATATATAACCTTCTGAAGAAAAATGAGTTCCGGTGGATCCAGCTGGATGGCGGAAAGTACCGTATTTCCAAAAAAAGCTTTGATGACTGGCTGGATAAGTTGCCGGAATCTTCCAACTAATCTCCTATCCGGATGAAAAATCGACATCCTAAATTTTTTTGAAAAAGTGCGGTATGGTATGGGAAGAAGGAGGAAAGCTTCATGGATGAGAAGGGAAAATTCTGTTCATGGATAATTTACAAGTTTGTTATTGACGGCCGATATCGGCCGATAATACAATGTAATCAGAGAGGAGGCGATATGCATGAGTAAGCTTTATACGATAGGCGAAGTTTCCGAATTAACAGGTATAGAGAAGCGGACGCTTAAATACTACGTCGAACGAAAAATCATATCGCCTAGTCACAAGAAATCAGAAGGCGGAAAAGAGTATTGGCTTTATACAGAGGATGATATTCTTAAAATTCGTCAGATTGCTCTCTATCGTGAATTGGGATACTCTGCGGATGATATCCGAAAGATGATTTCTGCACCTGATTTCGATTGGAGACAGGTCCTTGATGATCAGATTGAAGCCTTAAAAAGCCGGAAGAGGCACCTTGAAAATCTCATCTTTGCCGCAGAAATGATGCGCTATGCAAATGAGTTGGAAGAAGATCCTTCGGTATTTGACATCTCCGATTTCGATAACGATATCGACAGGTTTGCGGTTAGTACATTCAGCTATGATGAGGAAGAATTGGCTACCCAAAGCATAGAAAAGGTGAGCAAAGATTTTTCTGAAGTAAATATTGCCGAGGCGTATCAGCAGGGACAACAGATAATGGACCTGTTTGCTTCTGTGAAGAAAGCAATGGTTCACCCACCTGAGTCCAAGGAAACACAGGACAGGCTGTCCGATTTGTTTTCTTATTTTCGTTCTCTAGCTCCTGATGCGGATGTCAGCTTGCATGATATTCTGTTCGGATTTCGACTGATTAGTAACCTAAGCCTTGATCGGATCTCTGATATGATCTTTGCTCAGGAAGGAGCTTTGGACTATTTGGCTGCAGCGCTGCAAAAGTATTGTGATGATCATGCGGGGAGGGATTGAGATGGACAAAATCGTATCTAAAGTAGCGGCTCTCGGTGTGCCGGGCTTAGTTCTGATTATTGCAATAGGTGCAACTGGCTTGGCCGGAGGTGCAGCGATTACTGCCGCTCTTGCTGCATTAGGTCCAGGAGGCATGATTGGTGGAATTGCGACGTTGGGTGTTATTGGTCTGATTTCAGAAGGTATCGCTAAGTATGGCGTTGATGCGATTTTCTCTGCGGTTGTGAAGGAACTCTATAAAAGAGGAGAAACCAAGGAGTCTATCCAAAACAAAATCAAAAAATATCCTGTTTCTAAGGATTTGAAGAGAAAACTCAACGAGTCATTGGAAAAGGTTTCCGAAAACTCATAAAGGAAGGAGTAATTGAAATTTGCATGTAAGCTATAAGGGAATACTTGCTATAGCTTCGGGTTTGGCAGGGCTGGCAGGTATAGGTTATGGGATATACTCTGACAGGCAAAAGCAAAAAGGGTCTGTTAAAAGTAAGCCCAATGATGCCACCGAAATTATCAGGCAGGTTGCCCACGAAACATCAGGTCAAGCTGATGCGGTCATAGTTGACGCGGTTAATGCATCGCGGATCAATCAGCTTCTTCAGAAGCTAGCTGTCATTGATCGAAATAAGGCTGGTGCTGATGAAGAAATTCGAGTGTTAAAAGCAGAAGTTCAGAAACTTCTGACTACCAACCGTGGCGGTGTTAAAGGCATTCATGGATTTATTGGAGAGACATCGCAAGTCCATATTTCCAATATTAAGGCCTTCATCAATGGAGAGGAACCTCTCTACATATTGCTCGACGATAACAGCATGACGGATTATACTCGCGGCTTTGAAATTATCCAACAGAAAGCCTGTCAGGCTGGCGGTCATTTGGGATTAGATGCAATTAAGCGTCACATGGACAAATATCCTGAGTTCGTAGAACAAGGTGGTATTTATCAAATCCCTAAAGACATGTTCGCTAAGTATGAACAATTAAAAAATCTTCCGGAAGAAGTTGCAATGAAGCTGAGAAAGGAAGATTTGAGATTGTGGAAGTATATCCGAACTTTCTCAGAAGAGAATCCAGGCGCTGTCATTGAACCGATGGAAGTATCTTACACGGATATACAAGCCGGGAATATCGACAACACCGTAAAGCGTGTCGAAAAAAACACTGATCAGGAATTTGAAAAACAGCGGAAAGTGGCTGAAGCAGAACATGCACCAAGTCTCGAAGAAGTCCTGAAGATATGCGGCATATCAGCCGCTATCGAAGGTGGAATAAGCGCTGGATCGGAATTTGTCCAAAAGCTTAGATCTGGTAAAAAGTTATCGGATTTCACGAAGCAGGACTTCAAAGACATTGGTGCTAAGCTAATGATCGGAAGTGGAAAAGGAGCTTTTAGAGGCGGCATAGTCTATGTTGCAACTAATATCTACAAACTTCCCGCATCAATTGTTTCTGGTGTAGTGACGGCTTTGTATGGCATCTGTCGAGAAGGATATCTCCTATTCAAAAAGCGGATTTCCAGAAAACAATTCACAAAGGAGTCCATTTTCATAGTGCTTGAAACGGCAGCTTCGACGGCAGGCGCGTTTATCGGTAAAAAGCTTTTCAAGAAACATCCTATCGTAGGTGCTCTTGCGGGAAGCATTATTGGATCCTCAGGTGTAAGCTCCATTCGTAAAATTGCATTTGCATAACTCCTTACATACCCCTTCTTCCTTAACCGGTTGAAGGGGTTCATTTTTTGTAAGGAGGTAATCAAGTTGAAGCTTATTATCACAGAAAAGCCGTCTGTCGGGCAGGCCTACGCCAAGGTTCTAGGGGTGCGGGATCGCCACGACGGATATCTGGAGGGCGCTGGTTTTGTAGTCAGCTGGTGCGTTGGTCATCTGGTGGAGCTCTCGGAGCCGGAGGAATATGACGGCAGATACAGCAAATGGGAGTACGCAGATCTTCCTATCATCCCTGAGGAATGGAAATACCGTGTTTCCTCCGGGACGAAAAAGCAGTTTGAGATTCTGAAAAAGCTCATGGCAAGAGCTGATGTAGACAGCATCTGCAACTGCTGCGATGCCGGACGCGAGGGCGAGCTGATCTTCCGTCTGGTCTACAACAAATGCGGCTGCAAAAAGCCGGTGGAACGGCTCTGGATCTCTTCCATGGAGGACAGCGCTATCAAGGAGGGCTTTGAAAACTTAAGACCCGGAACAGAATATGATTCTCTTTATGAGGCAGCCCTTTGTCGGGAGCGTGCAGACTGGATCGTCGGCATCAACGCTACCCGGCTTTTTTCATGCCTTTACAGGCACACGCTGAATGTCGGCAGGGTTATGACTCCGACCCTTGCCATGGTAGTAATGCGCGAGGCTACAATCAAGGCCTTTAAGCCGGAGCCCTTTTACACGGTGCAGCTGATTACAGATCAGGTACAGGCAGGTGGTGAACGAATGAAGGAACGAAATCAGGCTGCGGAAATTGTCGAAAAATGTCGAACTGCGGGAGCTGCCAGAATCACGAAGGTCACGCAGAAGGAAAAATCAGAAAAGGCTCCGCTTCCTTATGATTTGACCGGCCTGCAACGAGATGCCAATAGAATGCTGGGCTTCACTGCACAGCAGACGTTGGATTACACCCAGTCACTCTATGAGAAAAAGCTGGTGACATATCCGAGAACCGATAGCCGCTATCTCACTGAGGACATGGCCGGTATGCTGCCGGGACTCGTTCAGAGAATTCAGGTAGAAACTGGCATTGCTGCGGATATGAGTATTCCGGTCCATGCCCAGCAGATCATCAACGGCAAAAAGGTCACGGATCACCACGCTATTATTCCCACAAACAGCATTCAGCGTGCAGTAATTTCAGAGCTGCCAAGCGGAGAAAAGGCAGTTTTTCAGCTGATTGCCACCAGACTTCTCTGCTCTGTCGGAGACCCGTTCCGATACTCTGAAACCGCAGTGGAAATGGAATGTGCCGGTGAGACCTTTACCACAAAAGGCAGAACCATTCTGGATCCCGGCTGGAAAGTAATTCAGGAAGCCGTTTATCCTCCGAGGCATGAAAAATCTGAGGAACCGGATACCATTCAGGCTGTTACGGAAGGCGCTGTTCTCACTCTCTCCGATGTGAAGATCAAGGAGGGACAGACCTCCAGTCCGAAGCATTTTACGGAGGATACCCTCCTTCAGATGATGGAGTCTGCCGGTGCGGATGAGATGCCGGATGAAGTGGAACGAAAAGGCATCGGCACGCCTGCAACCCGTGCCGGAATTATTGAAAAGCTGGTGCAGAAGGGCTTTATTGAGCGACGTGGCGATAAGAAATTAAAGCATCTTGTTTCTACAGACAAGGGTGATGAACTGGTCACTGTGGTTCCGGAGCAGATCCAGTCTCCATCCCTCACCGCAGACTGGGAGGAAAAGCTTCTGGAGGTGGAACGCGGCAATTACAATCCGGAGACCTTTATGGCAGAAATCAGCAGCATGATCACCGGCCTCGTAAAGAATTATGAAGCAGTGAAAGGCGCGGACACCTTGCTTCCTTCCAGAGAGAAATCCGGCAAGGTCATCGGCAGTTGCCCTTCATGCGGCAGTGATATTGCAGAAATGCAAAAGGGCTGGTTCTACACCAACAAATCTTGCAGATTTGCAATATGGAGGGACAACAACTATTTCAAAAAGTTGGGCAAGAAAATGACTCCGCAGCTTGCAGAACAGCTGATCCGAAAGGGCTCTGCACCACTGAAGAATTGCCGTTCCGAGCGTACCGGCAAGACCTATAACGCTACGGTGGTGGTCACGCCCGGTCAGAACGGTGAAGCAGTATTTTCGTTACAGTTTGACAAAGGAGGAAAGGCATGACGAAAAGCATTCGTTTTATCGACAGTCAGTATCACGATCTGTTCCGTATTCCTGACGGAGGCATGATCCAGGTCACTTACCCGGATCGCAGCTTTGCTGCCAGGTGCGAGTATGTGGACGATTATCATCTGAAGGTGGCCAATGAGCTCTTTCACATCTGCCAGTTTGCAGAGATTCTGGAGCGCGGCGGAGGAAGCTGCCAGCCGGAGCCGATTCTTGAATTAGACAGAGCCGCATGGGACATGGGCCACCGCGGCTTTCTTGCTGTTCAGAGCTGTGAATCCGGTTGGGACTACACCTTCTATGATAAGGAGTTTCATGAGCTGGACGGCGGGCAGTTGGATGATCTGGAGATTTCCATTCAGGAGGCCCGCAATGCACTGGCTGCAGATTTTGGCTGGGGCAGACGTTCCATGACGCTGATCAGCTATGACGATTTTATGGAAAAGGTGGAGGAAAATTATCTCCGCTCTGCCGAGATGGCCATGGAGGATGATTACGGCATGATCGATGGCATCATCAATAACGGAAAGAAGCAGGAGCCGGAGGAACGGCAGTCGGTTCTGGAGCAGCTGAGGTCTGCAGAAGCACCGCAGCCTCCGGAGCTTCCTGTGAAAACTCCCTCCAGTGATGAGCCGGAGCGATGCTGGTAAGGAGGTGCAGAAATTATGGCAAAGCAGATGAACGCACAGTCTCAGTTTGATCGTGTCACTGAGATCACCAAGCAGCTGGAGGAAGGAATTCAGAATCTGTTTGAATCCGAAAAATTCAAAGCGTGGCTTACAACGATGTCACGCTTTCACGATTATTCGCTCAATAATACACTCCTCATTGCCAGCCAGAAACCGGATGCCACTCTGGTTGCCGGTTACACCTCCTGGCAGAAAAACTTTGGCCGTCAGGTCAACAAGGGCGAAAAGGCAATCCACATCCTGGCACCGGCACCCTACAAGAAAAGGGCTGAGGTTGATAAGGTGGATCCTGCAACCGGCGTGATTCTCACAAATCCGGACGGCAGCTCTGTAAAGGAAACCAAGGAAATCGTGATTCCGGCTTTCAAGGTGGTCAGTGTTTTTGATGTCAGTCAGACCGATGGCCGAGAGCTTCCTTCCCTGGGAGTCAATGAGCTGACCGGCGATGTGGCGCAGTATGACCGCTTCTTTGAGGCGCTGAAGCTGAGTTGCCCGGTGCCCATTGCATTTGAAGAAATTGCAACCGGCGCGAAGGGCTACTTCCACACCGTTGAAAATCGAATCGCAATCCAACAGGATATGAGCCAGGTGCAGACCATCAAGACTGCTATTCATGAAATGGCCCACCAGAAGCTGCACTCTATCGACCCGCAGGGGACAGCCTCTGAGGAGCCGAAGCTTACCCGAAACAGCAAGGAGGTTGAGGCGGAATCCGTTGCCTATACCGTCTGCCAGCACTATGGTATCGAGACCTCAGATTACAGCTTTGCGTATATCGCAGGCTGGTCCAAGGGCAAGGATACACCGGAGCTGAAGGCTTCTCTGAATCGCATCCGCGTGGCCGCCAATGAGATGATTACCGAAATCGACGGGCATATGGCGGAGTTGGAAAAAGCAATGGAGCATACGGAGGAACGCAGCTCCGTTCTCGCTGATCTTCATGCAAAGGCTGAAGACCGCAGCCTCCCTCATATTTCCCATAAATCCAACGCAAAGGAGGAAATACGATGACCTTTACCGTAGAAGAAATCAGCCTGCTTCTGGAGGTGGATCACTCTACCAGAAAAGCTGCTATGCAGGCGCTGATTGCTCTTTCGAAGATTACTGAAAGTGCAGAACTCCGCAGCATGTTCCGGCAGCTCGGCGGCAAGCTCTATGCCATGAGCGATAAGGATTTTGAAGCTGTGGACTTCGATTCCTGGAAGGAGGATTTTGATGCAGAAAATGAATGATCAGGAGCTCTTCTTCACAGATGATGAGCTGAATCTCATGATGATTTACAATCCCGGCACTAGAGAAGGCTTGATTGCAGAGCTGACGCAGATGCAGGCACAGCTGACCGGCAGAGATAAGGAGCTTCGCCGCTGGACGAAGTCGGTTCTTTCGAAGCTTTCCGCCATGTCCGATGAAGCGTTTTCCTCCCTGGAGCTTCTGCCCTGAGGAGGTGCCCGTGGAGAATAAGGATCATATTTTATTGTTTCGTGTCGGCAAAAGCGAGCTGGAGCGTATCCAGCAGAAAAAAGCGGAGGTAGGCATCCGAAGTATGGCTGCCTATCTCCGCAAAATGGCTCTGGAGGGTATCTGCGTTCAGCTGGATCTGGGCGATGAGCTGACCGAAATCCGCGCTCTTCTCGGTCGCTGCAGCAGCAACCTGAATCAATACGCCAAGGTGGCTAATACCTCCGGCAATATCTATGCCGAGGATATCAAGGACTTGCAACAGCTGATGAATGAGATATGGGAAAATCAAAGAGAGCTTTTGAAGCGGCTCTCTGATATCTGATGAAGGAATTCATCCGGTGCGGCCTTGTCCGTGCCGTACATAAGCTGACAAAAATCGACACCCTTGCATTGGCAAAATCCGCGTCGATATAATGAAATCAGAAATAAACTTTGGACGGAGGTACTGCATATGACTGCTATCAAATATATTCTGAAAAGCACGCTGAAGCTGGCTGCACTGCCGGTGATTCTTATTCTTCGCATTGCTATGCTGCTGACCAAAATCGTTGGGTACGTCGGATCCTATATCATGTCTCCGGTGATGTTATTCATCCTGGGCTGCGGCATTTACTGCCTGGTAAAAACCCGCTGGACCGATGTGGCGATTCTCTTCGGCATGGAGGCCGTGATTGGACTTCTGATGTTCGGTGGACTCTGGATCTACTGCAATGCATTGGATCTTTGCGATAGCCTGACAGACTTCCTGCACAGCTAATAAGAACTCAATAGATTGCACCGGAAAATGTCTCTTCGGAGGCATTTTTCTTTTTCTAAAAATTACAGAATCGAGGTGAACCAATGGCTGCAACGAGACTCATTGCGCTGCATATCAACAAAGGAAAAACGGTGGCCCAGTGTCTTGCGGACCGCACCGATTATTCTCAGAACGAAAAGAAAACTGATAACGGAAAATATATCAGCTCCTATGGCTGTGATTCGCGAACCTGCGATGAGGAATTCCTCTTCTCCAAGCGCCAATACGAGCATATCACCGGACGGCATCAGGCCCACGATGTGATTGCTTATCAGATCCGTCAGTCCTTCAAACCCGGTGAGGTCACACCGGAGGAAGCAAACAAAATCGGTTATGAACTGGCGATGCGCTGGACCAAGGGAAAGCACGCCTTCATCGTGGCAACACACATTGACCGCGCCCATATTCATAACCACATCATTTACAATTCCACCTCTATGGACTGCACCCGGAAATTCAAAAATTTCTTCCTCTCTGGCATGGCTGTAGCAAGGCTGAGTGACCTGCTTTGCCTGGAGCATGACCTGTCTGTTATTGACCGCAGGCCCTACGATGAACGCGAGAAAAGAACTGACTTCCCGAAGCGACCAACCTACAGAGATTCTATCTGTGAGGCTATTGATGCAGCACTGCAGAAAAAGCCAAAATCCTTCGATGAGCTGATCCATTTTCTGCAGGAGGATGGTTATCAGTACAAAACAGGAAAACAACCTGCACTGAAGGGGCCGGATCAAAAACGCTATATCCGCTTCCGCTCTCTGGGCGAAGGATATTCCGTTGAAGAGCTGGCTGCAGTGATTGCCGGAAATGCAGAACACCGCAGCAAATTCCAAGGTAAAAACAGAACCGGTACCAGCAGCAGGCAGGCGCAGAATTCTCGCCGCATGTCCTTCCTCATTGATATTCAGGGGAAGATGCGTGAGGGCAAAGGCCGTGGCTATGTTACTTGGGCGAAGAACTTTAATCTGAAGCAAAGAGCTGAAGCGATGCTGTTCATGCGAGAGCATAAAATCGAAAGCTTTGAAGAGCTGGTGCGCCGTGCGAATGAAGCCTCCGGTCAGGCAGATGATTTGCTGAATTCTGTAGAGGCAGATGAGGTTCGCCTGCAGGAAATCGCGGTGCTGAAAATGCATATCGTAAACTTTTCCAAAGCCAAGCCTGTCTTCGATGCCTATAAAGCCAGTGGCTACAGCAAGAAATTCTTTGAGGAGCATCGTGATGTGCTGACGCTCCGTCGTGCTGCAAAAAAGGCCTTCGATGAATATCTGGCAGTTCATCCGGATCAGAAATCACTGCCCCGCGTGAAGGAGCTGAATGCAGAGTATGCTGAGATCCTGTCCCGTAAGAAAAAGAACTATCAGAGCTATCGAGCTGTCCGAAAAGAAAACGAGGAATGGCAGATTGCCAAGAGCCTTGTTGCTGCAATCCTGCAGGAGGAAACCCGCCAGGAAGAGGAACAACACAGGCAGCAGAATCAGGAAAAATCACATTAAGGAACAGAAAACCCGGTGCAGGAAAACGGCAGCAAACCGTCCTCCCTGCATCGGGTATTTTTCTTTTTGGTAGCAATATATAAGCGTCTGTTTTACAGATGCGCAGCCGGAGCCGCAGGCCTCCGTTCTCTGGGGATTGGGGAAGGATTCCTCAACAAGCAAGACGGCTTTGTAATACAAAGACACTGCTTGCAGATTTGTAATTAATGTCAAAATAATGCAAAAATATTTCAAAATACACACTTGAAAAACTCAAGAACATCTTGAGAATTTAGCGCCGCTGTGATATTATATATAAGATGCGTAATCTATGCTTTTATGCGGCTTTATTCAAGAACAGGAGGCCCACTATGGCAGTCTGCTATAACAAACTTTGGAAACTATTGATAGATAAGAAAATGACAAAAACTCAGCTTTGCAACGAGGCAAAAATCACAACAAATGCAATGGCTAAGTTAGGAAGAAATGAGGACGTTCGCGTTGAAGTGCTGGTTAAGATTTGCTCAATTTTAGACTGCACGGTTGACGACATTATGGAGATCGTCCCAGATGCAAAATAACTTCTGAAGAATATTAAGATTGGAGATTCCGAACATGGCCAACAATTTATACATCGTTGATAATGCTTCTGAAGATCAGAGCGTAAAAAAATATTTGCAGGAGTGGTGCTCCATTTCGAAACAGATGGACATTGCAACCGGTTATCTTGAAATAGGCGGTCTTCTTGCGTTGGACCAGGAATGGCAGAAGATGGATAAGATCCGCATCATTCTTGGAAATGAAGTGACGAAAAGAACCAAGACCGTGATAGACACTGTCGTTAAAGCAATTCTTGATCGTATACGTGACAGTATTGATGAAGAAGCTGAGAAGAATGAATTTCTTATTGGGGTTCCTGCGATTCTGGATGCTATGAAATCTGGAAAAATCGAATGCCGCGTTTATGATAGCAGCAAATTCCACGCAAAAGCATATATTACATACTTTAGAGATGAATATCGTGATCAATTCATCTCTTCTATGAATGTTCCGTCTGGTTACGCACTCGTCGGATCTAGTAACTTTACCAAAGCTGGACTTACTCAGAATATTGAATTGAATGTGCAGGTCAAGAACGATGTTGATCAGCTTCAGCAGTGGTTCGAAAAGTACTGGGAAGAGGGCGTAGATATTACCCAGGCTATTCTCGAAGTTATTGAAAACCATTGCAAAGAATACAGTCCTTACGACGTTTATATGCGCTCTATGTATGAATATTTCAAGAGCCGTGAAGAGACTGTATCTGAATGGGAAAATCATGAATCTGTTATCTATCCGGGCCTTTCTCAGTATCAGAAAGACGGCTATAACAGCATGGTGGAAATTGCAGAAAGATACTCCGGCGCATTCTGCTGCGATGGTGTAGGTCTTGGCAAAACCTTTGTAGGTATGATGCTGATCGAACGCTTCGTGAAGAAAGAACGTAAGAATGTTGTTCTGATTGTTCCTGCGGCAGCAAGAATTTCTGTCTGGGAAACGACGATTAAAAAATATATTCCGGAAATCTTGGAAGGATTCTATCCGTTCAAGATTATTAACCATACAGATCTCCTGCTTGAAAAGAATCAGAATCTGATGGATCAGATTACAAAGCAGGCGGAAGTTGTTGTAATTGATGAGGCTCATCATTTCAGAAACCGTGGCTCTAATAGATATCGTAAGCTGTTCGATATGATGTCAAACGGCAGCCAGAAGCAGATGTTTATGCTGACTGCAACGCCAATCAACAATAGCTTTTTGGATCTTCAGCACCTTATCGAATTATTCACACATCGTCAGGACGATTACTTTGCAGCGGCACCGCTTGGTATCCACAGCTTGAGTGGTCATTTCAAAAAGATGGAAGCCACTTTGAACGGAATGACAGGAGCAGGCGTATCTGATTCTATAGATATTTCTGATGATATTTTCCGTGGAGACAAACTGGTAAATCAGCTGGTTGTTCAGCGCAGCCGTGCATATGTCAAACAGAGTCTCTCTGCTGCTGAGGGATCAAAAGTATTGTTCTCTCTTCGCCAGCCGCCTACAGTTGCAAATTATTCGCTGAAGGTTTCTTATGGCAAGCTGATTGAGGACTTTATGCGTTCTTTCTATCGTAAGGATAAGCAGACTGGAAAGCCAATCACTATTTTGTCTCTCGCGGTTTACTCACCTTATGAAGAAGAATACTTTATTGGCGACAGATCTAAGATTGATGAAATGGTTTCTGGTCGCCAGGCTCAGGTTGTCAATCTGATTAGACAGCTGCTATTAAAGCGCTTTGAAAGTTCGATTGCTGCATTTGAGGAAACCTGTATCCGTATTTACATTCGTCTCCGCAAATTTATGGAGGACTATAAGGATCAGGGTAATGCAAAGAAAATCGATAGATTGCTGGCTAAACATACTGAAGTATGGGAGTACATTGAAAATTATCTTGCATCTAACACCCAGACTACGGTTGAAGATATTGAAGATGATCTTCCGGAATACGTTTGGGAGTCTGAAGAGGAATTTGATATCAGTGAGTTTGATATCCGTGCAATGCTGGATGACACAGAACTTGATATGGAAGTTCTTGCCGAGTTCATTGAAGATATGATGGAATTCACTCCGGAAAATGATGACAAGATTCGTGAGCTGAAGCGAATTCTTACTGAAGATAAACGAGTTGCCGGACGCAAGGTAATCATCTTCTCCGAATACCGTGCAACCGCAGTATATATTTACAACGAATTAAAGAAGGCTGGTTTTACCAACCTCTATGAAATTGACGGTCAGTCCAGTGGAGACCGTCATGAGATGGTACAACGTTTTGCACCATATTACAACGATCTGTCCTCTGCTGAAGTTAAGGATGAGATTCAGATTCTGATTGCAACCGACGTTCTTGCAGAAGGTTTGAACCTGCAGGATGCTTCTTGCCTGATTAACTATGAACTGCATTGGAACCCTGTTCGTTTGATGCAGAGAATCGGTCGTGTGGACCGTCGTAGAAATGCAGCAATTGAAGAAAAACTGCTTGCAGACCATCCTGAACTGGCAGCAGATCGTGCAAATGCATATTACTGGAATTTCTTACCACCTGAAGAGCTGGAAAAACTTCTTTCTCTGTATCACACAGTATCCAAGAAGACTCTTCGCATTTCGAAGACCTTCGGTATTGAAGGAAAGAAACTTCTTACACCGGATGACGATTATGAGGCACTGAAAGACTTCAACTCTCAGTATGAAGGTGCTCCTTCTGCTGACGAGGAGATTGCCCTTGCTTATCAGCAGATGCTGATTGATAACCCTGGATACGAAGAACTTGTGCAGACTTTGCCTAAAAAGATGTACAGCGGCAAGATTGCATCTACCAGGAAGGGATTCTTCTTCTGCTATGAACTGCCTAGCAAGAGGGCAGACGGCAGCTGGACAGATGGAGACGGTCTTTATCGTTGGTACTTCATTGATCCGGAGAACGGCAATGTAACAGATCAAACTTACGAGATTTGGAAGGCCATCCAGTGCGGCAAAGAAGAAGCTCGTGTACTTACGATTAACGAAGAAACTTTCGCTTCTGTGCGCAAAAAGATGGACTCCCATCTTAAGAAAACCTATATGCGTGCAGTACAGGCTCCATTAGGTGTCAAGCCGAGACTTGTTACCTGGATGCAGCTTGTCTAAGGAGGGAACGCCATGGCATACGATATTAGAAGCGTAAGAAATATCACAGACCTGATTGGATATTTTTCTGAAAATCTGAATTGGGCTATTGATATCGATGACTTTGATGATATCGAAGATATTTCCTACGACTTTGAAGCTGAAGATATTGGATTGAAGGAAGAAAACTTTGCGAAGATTTCTTCCCTTCGTCAGCTCCAACCGTTGGTTGACGGGCAGCAGTGGGGCATTTTCTGCATTGAATTTGACAGTAATAAATTTGAAGTTTCTGCACTCAGAAAGATACTCTCTAAGTTTGTTCCTAAGAGAAGAAGCATGATTGATCATGCAGTGTGGGAACAGCAGGACTTACTGTTTATCTGCAACTGGGGCGAAGACAATAATCGCACCATCGGTATTGCTCATTTTGAGGACCAGGAAAAGGGTCTTCCTCAGATTAAAATGATTTCCTGTGCGCCTGCGCTGGAAGACTTTACCCAGATTAAGGTGTTTGAGGACAGACTTGCACAGCTTGCATGGCCGAAGAACACCAGCAATATCGATGCATGGAGAGAAGCATGGTCCAATGCTTTTGCTTCCGGATATCGCCAGACCATTCAGGATTCTTCTACCCTGACTATTCAGCTGGCAGCAGAGGCTCAGAATATTCGAAATCGTATTCTGTCCATTCTGGATGTTGAAACCAAGAATGGTTATGTGCATCTGCTTTATGACAAGTTTAAAGATACACTGATTCATGACATGACCGAGCAGCAGTTTGCAGATATGTATGCCCAGACCGTTGTGTACGGTTTGTTCTCTGCGCGTTGCATGGACAGCACACGGGATGACTTCAGTGCTGCAGAAGCTATCGACTGCATTCCGAGTACAAACCCGTTCCTTAAGAGCCTGATGCGTGAATGCCTGGGTTCTCAGGGCAGCAATAAGCTTTCTTTCGATGAATTGGAAATTGGCAATGTTGTTGATCTTCTTTTGCACACAAAGACAGATGAAATCATCAAAGATTTCAACCGTCAGACCGGTGGTGGACGAGAAGATCCGGTTATCCATTTCTATGAGGAATTCCTGACCGCATACGATAAATCCCAAAAGGTTCAGAGAGGTGTTTACTATACTCCTCAGCCTGTTGTTAATTTCATCGTTCGTGCTGTGGATTCTATTTTGAAGACTGAATTCGGATATGAAGATGGTCTTGCATCTACCGAGACAAAGAAAATAAAGGTTATGCGAGATAGCCGTCGTAGAGTAAATGGCTATAAGACTCAGGTTGAAGAACAGATTGAAGTTCCTGCTGTTCAGATTCTTGATCCAGCAACAGGTACAGGTACCTTCCTGAGACAGACCATTCTCCAGATTTATGAGAATTTCCAGCAGAAACATAAGGGAGAACCTAAGGATGCTGTCGCTGCGCTTTGGAACAAATATGTAGACGAGAGCCTTCTTCCTCGTTTGAATGGTTTCGAGCTTATGATGGCTCCTTATGCCGTTGCACATATGAAGTTAGCAATGGTACTGAAAGATACCGGGTATGATTTCTCAGGAACACATCGTTTAAATGTATTCCTGACCAATTCACTTGAAAAAGCGGGAAATTCTGACAACCAGCTTACCTTGTTTGATGATCCATTGGCAATTGAATCTATCGAAGCAAATGAGGTTAAGAAAAACACTGGCATCAACATAATGATTGGAAATCCACCATATGCAGGAGAAAGTTCTAACAAAGGTGAATGGATCCTATCATTGATTGAAGATTATAAAAAAGAGCCAGGTGGCCAGGTTAAACTTCAAGAACAAAACTCCAAATGGATAAATGATGATTATGTTAAATTTATTAGACTTTCACAAGAGTTCATAAATAGTAGTTCAGCCGGAATAATGGCCTTTATTTGCCCACATGGTTTCATTGATAATCCAACGTTTAGAGGAATGCGATGGAATCTTCTGAAAATGTACGACAAGATTTATGTTCTAGATTTACATGGTAACGCAAAGAAGCAAGAAACTGCACTTGATGGCAGTAAAGATGAAAATGTTTTTGATATCCAGCAAGGTGTTTGTATTACCTTGATGATTCGAAATGGCGTAAAGTCAAAAGGAAATGCAGAGGTATATCATGCTGACTGTTTTGGCGTAAGAGATTTTAAGTACAGCCAGTTATCCACACTTCAGGTAAATCAAATATCATGGTCTTTAGTTAATTATTCAGAGCCGTTTTACTTGTTTAAGCCGGTGAAAGAATCTGGTATTGCTAAGAGTGAATTATATAGCACAGCTGAATTGTTTATTGAATCTGTAATGGGGTTTCAAACTCATAGGGATAACTTTGCGATTTCTACAAGTAGAGAGGAAATCGCACATAGAGTTGATGAAATGTGTGACGAATCTATTTCAGATGACATTTTAGCGGATAGATATTCTATTTCAGATAATCGTGATTGGAAAATAGCTAGAGCGAGAGCAAGAATTCGACAAGATACAACTCGACAAGAAAAAATAACCTCTTGTCAATATAGAATATGGGATATTCGTTCGTGCTATCTAGATGAAGGGTTCATGGATTATCCACGTGGTAATGTTTTTTGTCATGTGACTAATAAAGACAACTATGTATTTGGAGTAGGACGTCAAGGTTTGGCAGTCGGAAACATCGAATGGTGTTTGGCTACTGTATCTAAATATGCAATGGATGCGAATATCTTTAGGCGTGGCGGTATTACTGCGGCTCCACTGTATGTTTATAGAAGCGTATTTGGTAGAGAAACCCGCACGCCTAATTTAGATCTTGAGATTATAAAAAAGTTTGAAAATGCTATTGGAAAAACTTTCGTGCCAGAAATTCAAGAAGATGGTTTCTCTCCAATTGATATTATGGACTATACATATGCAATTTTATATTCGCATAAGTATCGTTCAGCATTTGCCGACGATTTGAAAATTGATTATCCAAAAGTTCCATACCCAGTATCCCCTGAGTACTTTGAGCTAATGGCGGGCTACGGAGCAGAACTAAGGGGACTTCACACGATGGAAATACCTATAGAAACGGAGGAAATCCTTATTTCTGATGAATCCAATATGCTTGTTGATAAGTATGTATTAAAAGACGGTAAGATTTATTTGAATAAGAATTGCTTCTTTATGGTGAGTACAGGTGAAAGTCTTGATGAAGCCTGGAACTATACAATTGGAGGAAATCAACCTTTGCAAAAATGGTTAAAGGACAGAAAGAAGACACATCTTTCAAAAGAAGATATTATTCACTATAAAAAAATGATTATCGCAACATTAAGGACAATATTGCTTATGTCAAAGATTGATGATGTGATTAACCTGTAATTGAGGTGGCCAAAGTGGAAGAAATGGTGTTATTAAAATGTGAAAGGGAGTCTAAGATGGCTGTAGTTCTGTGCCCTCAGTGCGCAAGAATCAGCCGCCAGGTGTTGAAGGCTCCCTATTCACCAATGAGAAAAGCAGAACTTGTGAGACCACATAGCTGCCCTGTTTGTGGGGCAGCTTACGAGTTGTGTTCTTTGAATGGAGCAGAAAATTACCGTGCAGATTTTGCCAGGTATAATAACGCTCCATCGCAGTACAACGATGCTGTACGGGATAACTATGCCCAAAAGCAGAAATCTCAGCCTACACCTACTAACACAACTTCCACAATCTCCTCAAACACCACCTCAGGTCTCAATGAACAGAGACAGAACCTTGCTAATGTTATGCAGCAGCGTTTAGATCAGCAGAGGGCGGCCACACCGTCCACTCCTGCTACTAACACAAACAAGTCTCAGAGCACGATTCCGGTTCCACATACTGCAATTCCTCTTTGGCAGGATCTGTTTTCTACGACTATTCTTGGCCGTGGCAGAACCTACTATAATGCAGGACGCGTGAAGAACCTGTCCAAAAACAATGGTTGTCACACTGCTGTTGTGTCCGGAACCGAAAAATACAATGTCATTATTTCCTATGAAGGTGACAAGATTGCCTCTATGACTTGTAATTGCCCGTATGCACAGTCTGGAGAACGCTGTAAGCATATGGCTGCGGTTCTGTACACTGCATATGGCGATGGTTCTGTTAGAAAAGCCCCAGAGTCTGTGTCTGAGAAGAAGTCAGATGCTGTTCCCGCATCTACGCTGACTGTAGCAACACAAGAAAAGGTAGCAGATACTATTTCGATTCCTGTTATGCAATCGTCTGCTACTGCTGCAAATGAAACAGAAACCCCTTATCAGGAACTGGATAGAAAGATTGATTTCTGGAAACGCGAACTTCTTGATACTGGTAAGCGAAACAAGATGATCAATTACCGTGAGACGAAGCGCTCTACTCTAAAGATTTTGGAGCCAAGCGCAGAGGATCTGTTCAATCAGCTTGCTGTAACTGAAAAGACGCTGACCTTCCAGAAGCCTATTAGCAAAGAAACGGATATTCGTACATATTCGCTGCTTTCTCTTTTGGAAACGCTGTCTTATTCACTGCCTGTTACCAGAGGCGATATTAAAACTGACGGAACAATCGTTGAGCGTGAGAAGACGCTGAAAAACCTGCGTTCCAAGGCGAAATTGGCACAGGAGGAACAAGGTACAAACATTCTGTATCTGTGCTTCGGCTTTATCTATTGGAGAGAGCATGACCGTGATAGCTCTCCGTGGATGAAATCTCCGCTTCTAATGATGCCGGTTACCTTGGGGCTGAAATCCTTAAATGCACCTTATACCCTTACAAAGGGTGACGATGAAATCGAAGTCAACCCGACTCTCGATTATCTGTTTAATGCTGAATACAATATTGATCTTCCGACATTTGAGTTGAAGAATAAGAGCTCTTTTGCGGAGTACTTAAGAACAATAGAAGAAATCGTTGACCGCCGAGGATGGAAAGTTGTACAGGAGGTCAGCCTTGGCCTGCTTTCTTTCCTGAAAATCAGCATGTATCACGATCTGAATAACAATCGTGAGCTGATGATCAACAATCCTGTTCTCCGTGCTATGGCTGGAGACAGAACTGCAATTGCCGATATTCCGGCAGCTGCACAGAATTATGATTTTGATAAGGCCGATCCTAAGGATTGGCATGAAGTTGTTAACTCCGACTCTTCCCAGGAAGAAGCAATTCTTCTTTCCAAGATGGGTGTTAGCTTTGTAATGCAGGGCCCTCCTGGTACCGGTAAGAGCCAGACTATTACAAATATTATTGCAGAGGCAATGGCCGATGGAAAGAAAGTGCTGTTTGTATCTGAGAAGGCAGCAGCTCTTCAGGTTGTTCTGAAGCGTTTGACAGAGATTGGTCTGTCTGATTTCTGTCTGTCTCTGCATAACTACAAGGCAAATAAAAAAGAAATTATCGATAGCATTGGTGCAAATCTCAGCCTTCAGCCAGAATACATTGGAGATTCCGTGCTGAGAGAATTAACCGAGCTTTTCCATGATAGACAGTACCTGGATACTTATGCAGATGAACTTCATCAGGCGATTGCGCCTCTGGGTGACAGCATCTACATGGTATTTGGTAAATTATCAAAATTAGAAAACGCTTCTGTCGTTGAATTCTCTATGGAAAAACCAATGGAGATATCAAAAGAACAGTATGCGTCCCTTCTTTACTGTATCTCTGCATTTGAGAAAGCCCTGCAGAACTTGGATGGGCCTCTTTCCGAGAACCCTTGGCATGGAACGAAAGCAACTTCTTCCGGCCAGACTTATAAGCAGGAACTTGTGGCAGCTACGGGAAAGCTTGCCTCTGAATTGCGTGAAATGGATCAGCTGGCAACAGCATTGAATGCGGAGTATCAAACAGCATTTCCGCATACATGGATCGGTACTAAGGAAGGCACTGACGAGTTAGGACAGGCACTGGCTTTGCCACTGTTTACTACAGACTGGCTTGAATCTGCTACACGTGCGCGGATGCTTTCAACTGCGAGATTTGAATATCAGGAACAGCAGAAATATTATGCTGCCTGTGATTCTTTTAGAGAGGTATTGGATACGTCTGTTCTTGATGCGCCTATTGGCACATGGCTTGATCAGGCAAAAACTGTGACTGACAACCTGGCACAGCTTGGCTTCAATACAGATTACTCTATGGCACCGTTCTCCAATGCAATTGCAAATCGAGAGTCTGCTACCGCATTGATTGGAACATTAAAAGCTTTCCTCGATCAGTATCAGGTTGCGGAAAACACAGCTGGTATTGGTGGAACGATAACATTTAATAAAGCGGAAAAACTGTATGCATTGATTGCTCTTCTTGAAAAGAAACATCAGTATATGCATCCTTCCTGGTTCACATATAAGACGCTTAACAAGTTGTCCGCACACCTTCCGGAAGCAAAAGCACATGCGGAGGCTCTGAAAAAGGCCAATGATGCAATTGCAATAAACTGGATTGATAGCGTATATGAAATAGATGCAAGTAAGATCTCTGAGTATTTCGGTTCTGAGTACGCTTGGATTTACCAGCAATCAGGAGATGTAGGAGCCCTTCTTGATAGTGAAATCGCCAATGCGAATGCGCTCTTATCAGAAATCAACAGTTTGTTAGATGCCACAAAAGAAGCCTATTCATTGCTTCGTTATACCGGTTCGGATTCCATCGAGAGTATAACCATGCTCTGCAATGTCCTTTCTTTGATCGCTGAAGCTCCATATATGGAGTCCGATTGGTTCGATCCAAGAAAGAATGCAGAGATTCTGCCAAAAATCAAGGAAGCAATAGGCATTTGTGACTCAGTGCGTCAAAAATCCAATGCATTGTTAGTTGAGTGGGAACCAACTGTATTCTCTATTGATGCAGATGGTATGCTGGCAAGATTTAAGACTGAGTATACTGGTTTCCTTCATAAAATGAAGGGCAATTACAAGGAAGATATCAAAACCATTAAGCTGAATGCCAAGGCAGTTGGAAAAGCAATAGATAAACCTCAGATTATTGCACTTCTCCAGCAGATAAAAGAAGTAAACGAAGAGAAAAAGTGGTTTGATGCTCATTCTGCAGAGATGACTGCCCTTTTGGGGGCACGCTATAAAGGAATTGATACTGACTGGGCTGCCGTCCAGAAATCTATGCAGGTCGCATTGCAGATAGCTGCATTATTCCCTTATGGTAGCATTCCTCTGGAAACCATCCATGCAATCCGTGCTATTACAGAAAGCTTGCAGCTTACCGGCGATGCAAAACGCATTTGTGATCTGATTTCCACATCGAATATTGAACATTGTGCTACGAATATTACTGGAAGGAAGTTCGTGGCTGGCTTTGTGCACTCTTCTTCTCTCGGCGGGGATATAATCCCTCAGATTGATAGCTTTATAAAAAATGGCGGGCAGCAGCGACTCTATATTGAACAGTTCAAGAGCGCAAAGAAAACGGCGTCCCTTTCCTATGAAGAGATTAATGAACTGCTTGCTAACTTGATTATTGTGAAGCAGGAAGAAGCATGGTTTGAAGAAAATGCTGAAACCAATCGTGAGTTGTTTGCTGCACTGAATCAGGGTAAAAACTCGGATTGGGAAATGATTGAAGCTGGGGTGGAACTTACAAAGACGATTAAAGCGCTCTTTGAGGATAGTGTTGTGCCGGAAACCGTTGTGGCATATGCCTGTGCCGAATCCCGAGATGAGAACACAACGCTTTCCATTGCGATGTTAAGTTCCGCAAAGATAGAGGAATACAAACATGCACTTTTTGCGATTGCGCCTCAGTGGAGTGCAGACAAATTCGTAGTTCCTAAGATTGTCGAAAATCTTGAGGCTTACGGAACTGCAGCAGCAACTATTTTCTCTGTCATAGCAGAGATACGTGGATATGCTTCGTCTGGATCTCTAACTGCAGAAGAGCTTCTTACTAAAGTTGCTAATGCAAAAGAGGCCAGATTCTGTAAACAAGAAATTGAAAAACGCGAGCAGAGTAATTCTAAACTGTTTGGTAGTCGCTATGCAGGTGTTGATACAGAGTGGACTACTCTGCAGAGGGATATTACTGCCGTTGAGGCTGTAACCACATCCACGCGAACTGTGATTCCGGACAGTATGCTTGCTATGATTTCCAACGATTCTGACAGCAGAGAAAGATTAGCTTCTTTACATGCAAGATTGTCGGAACTTGTAACAAAAACAATGCCAGAAATCGGATACTTCCAGGAACAGTTTGAGAATGTTGATTTTACCGGAAGTGCATTGGTTGCTATTGCCGACAGATATGATGCATGTCTGAATGGTTTCGGCGAATTGAATAAATGGCTTGATTATGTTGAAACTCGTGCTGAGTGTGATAAGCATGGTCTTGCAGACTTTACTGCAAAGATTGCGGCTGCAGACAACTCTATCCCTGATGTTCGAGCCGCATTTGAAAGAGGCTTTTATCACCAGTGGATTGGTTTGGCAATGGATACTGTTCCAGCCGTTCAGAGCTTCCGTCGTCGAGTACACGAACAGCGAATCGACCGCTTTGTTAAGACGGACGAAAAGCAGTATGAGCTTTCTCAGAAACGTATTCGCGATAGAATTATCAGCACTTATCCTAGAACCAACCAGATGGCAAAAGCCGGATCAGAGCTGGGTATTCTGCGCCATGAAATGGAAAAGAAGCGCAGAATTATGCCGCTAAGAAAGCTCTTCCAGTCCATCCCTAATCTCTTGCTTACATTAAAGCCTTGTTTGATGATGTCTCCACTTTCAGTAGCGTATTTCCTGGAGGCAGGTTCATATCAGTTTGATATGGTCATCTTCGATGAGGCATCGCAGATCTTCCCACAGGATGCGATTGGTGCAATTTTCCGTGCAAAACAAGTTGTAATTGCAGGCGATACAAAACAGCTGCCGCCTACTAGTTTCTTTGCTTCTAGCACTGGTAATGGTGACGATGCATTTGATGATGAGGACAGCTATGACGATGAAGTATACGACTCCATCCTCGAAGAGACTGCCAATATTCTGCCGAACAGAACACTCCTTTGGCATTACAGAAGTAAACATGAGCACCTTATTGCTTTCTCTAACCAGGAGATTTATAAGGGAGAGCTTGTTACCTTCCCGAGCAGTAATGAAAGCGAACGGGATACCGGCGTTGAATTTGTATATGTTGAAGATGGTTATTATGAAGGCGGTGGAAAGAACTGCAACATCCTTGAGGCAAGGAGAATTGTCCAGTTAATCAAAGAGCACATTGATAGACATCCAACACGTTCTTTGGGCGTTATTGCGTTTAGTGAAAAGCAGCAAAATGCAATTGCTCTTGAGGTTCAAAGATTCCGTGAAAAGAATTCCGAATATGAGGAGTTCTTTGCGGAAGGAAAAGAGGATGAATTCTTCATTAAGAACCTTGAAAATGTTCAGGGCGATGAACGCGATACAATCATTTTCAGCGTTGGTTATGCAAAGACGAAAGAGCAGAAAGCTAATAATCGACCGATGGCAATGCGCTTTGGACCGCTAGGCGTTCAGGGCGGTGAACGCCGTTTGAACGTTGCTATTACACGTGCAAAAACGAATGTCAAGCTGGTCAGCTCTATCCTCCCTTCTGACATTGATCTTAACAGAACGGAATCGGACGGCGTTCGTATGCTTAGATCCTATATCGAGTTTGCGATGAATGGAGATGCAACTCTTGCAGCTGCACGAGCAAATGCAAAACCTGATGATTTTGTTGATGCCATAGCTAAGTACTTAACAGATCATGGATATAAGATTAGTCAGTATGTCGGATGCTCTGGATATAAGATCGATATTGCGGTTGAACATCCTTCTGAAATTGTACATCAGTTTGCAGCGGGCATAGAATGCGATGGCTATTCCTATGCATCTTCCAGAACCGCAAGAGACCGTGACCGCCTTAGAGGCTCTGTCCTTAAAAATATGGGATGGAACATGTATCGTGTATGGTCTGCAGAATGGTACAAGAACCCTGAAGTTGAAGGAGAAAAATTACTTGCCTTTATCAAATCTGCGATTGACGAGTGCGATAAGAAAGTAAAAGCAATCGAAGAAGAAAAACGAAAAGCTGAAGAAGCATTAAGAAAAGCTGAGGAGGCCAAACGCAAAGAGCAGGAACGGATTAAGGCTGAACAAGAAGCTGCGGAGCGTAAGCGTCTGGCAGACGAAGCTCGGCGTGAAGCTGAGGCAAAAGCGGCAAAGGAAGCAAAACGACGTGAAGCAGCACAGCGTCAGGCAGCCCAGGAAGAAGCACGCCGCGAAGCAGCAAGAAAGCAGTGGGAAGAAGAAAGACGACGCAAAGAAGCGGAGCAAAAAGCTAGGGCTCCAAAAGTTGATATCAGCTGGGTGAAAAAAGACGCGCTGGTTAAGCACAAATCGTTTGGAATTGGTTCAGTTAAAAAGATTGAAGACGGCTATATCAATATTGCGTTCCCCGCAGGCGAAAAACGTTTTGCAATTCCTTCCGCTTTTGAAACTGGCTTTTTGACAAGACCAGAACCTGGCGAGAACGTATCTTCAGGTGTAAATGCACCGAAACAGCCGGTTCGCACTGGCAGCAAAAGCCCTGTGGAACTGATTCGCGAGCTTGCTGCGAAAGGATTTACCTGCATTGATAATCGCAGCACATCAGGAATAGTATGGGTGCTTTATAGCTCCGAAAAGAAAACTAGCTTTGAGACAATTGTTGCCGGATATAGTGTTCAGTATAAGTTGGAAAAACGTGGCGCTATGGCAACGAAGAACGCTCCTGCATGGAGGATTATGTTTAATTAATTGGAGGGCATATACATGGCTGGCAAAGAATTGAAGTATGAAATCATTAATCAGATTGGTGTGATCTCCACTTCTGCAAGTGGTTGGAATACCGAACTCAATCGTATTAGTTGGAATGGGGCAGAACCAAAATATGACCTTAGATCCTGGTCTCCGGATCATTCCAAGATGGGAAAAGGGATTACTCTTTCCGAAAGTGAACTGACTGCTCTTGCTGATCTTCTGGCAAAAGAAGTTGAGTTTTTGAAAGAGGACTAATTCCAATTGTAGCGTAAGGAGGGGCAAATCATGGATAACAAAACAGTTATTAATCCTGCTTTGCAGCAGTCTGCCCAGACTGTAATAAATAATGAAATCGTTGAGGAATATAACCGCCAGAATAATATCAGTAATTCTGGTGAGGCTCTTGTGCGTGACGGCGCAACGATTTTGGACAAGTATGTTGTTACTAGACAGTTAGAGGTAGCATCTGGCGAGGCAGATTTATACCTTTGTTCTTGTGGCGGGGTGCAGTATGTTGCCAAAATCTACAAGCGTCAGTTTGCAATAAAGCAGGAAGTTATTGATGCCCTTCTGAAGATTGATTCTCCTTACGTTGCAAAGCTATATGAGACTGGTAGCCACAATGGTTTTCCAGTTGAAATTCTTCCATATTATGAAAACGGAAGCCTCCAGGGAAAGACATTTTCTGAGGATGAACTTATTAGAGGAATTATTCCAAATATTAACGAAGGACTGCATGCGATTCACAGCGCAGGCATTATCCATAAGGACCTTAAACCATCAAATATCATGCTAAATAGTGATGGTGAAACTGTATCAATTATCGATTTTGGAATTAGTTCTGCTGTTGAGGGAAATAATACCATTCTTGTAACGAAGACCGGCATGACTCCGGAGTATTCTGCTCCGGAAACCTTTAAAAACATTTTCTATGAAGGTTCCGATTACTATTCATTCGGTATTACTCTCTTTGAGTTGTTCTGCGGTTATACTCCATACGCAAATATGCAGCCGGAAGAGATTGAACAGTATGTCTCTGTTCAGCGAATTCCTTTCCCTGAAAATATGACACCGCTTATGCAGGACTTCATATCAGCACTGACATACTACGATATCAGCTATAGAAAGAACAAGAATAATCCGAATAGGCGCTGGACTTACGAAGAAGTAAGAAAGTGGCTTGATGGAGAACCCCTGGTTATTCCTGGAGAAGGAGTTGGAAATGCCGGAAAAGGCGCTATGCCTGCGTATCAGTTCCTTGGAGAGTCTTACACAGATCCTGCACAGCTGGTTGCTGCATTTGCAAAGAATTGGGAGGAAGGAAAGAAACAACTGTTCAGAGGTTACATTACTTCACACTTCAGAACTTATAATCAAGATATAGCCAGAAAGTGCCAGGCTGCAGAGGAAGAGGCCGGACGTGAAAATGGTAGAGACGATATTATTTTCTGGAAGCTTCTGTATCAGATTCATCCTAAATTGAAAGGCTTTTACTGGAAGGGTCAGACATTTGAAAGCTTGCCTGCATTTGGCAGAGATGTATTGGAAAAATTATGGGATAGAGATCATTCTCAATTTTCTTATTACGCAAGTATCTTAGGAGAAAAACTGTTAAGCCAGTATGTGCTTCAGGCCCAGCCTAAGAATGAAAAATTAAAGAAAGCCGCTGCTGCTATTGAGGATTCTTACGAGCTTGAGAAAACAAATGGAACGGACATGCGAAGAACCTATTATCTTATGGCATACACTCTGTCCGGGCAGAAATTACTCCTATTAGACGGAGAACAGTTCAGAACAGTGGGCGAATTGGCTGGTTATATGCGCTCTGTGCTGGATGAGTCCTACGACCGTTTCGAATCATTGTGTCACCGGCTGATTGATTATGATGGAAATCTTGATTTTCAGTTGGAAACATGGCTTATTGCCATCGGTAAGCAAAATGAAATTGATAAATGGCGTCAGTCTATGAATGAGTAAAGGAGGATTGCTGTATGAGCGGACCTAAAATTTCCGTTTATGAATTAAGCGGATGGGGCAAAAAAATAGTCTTTGGTCAGATGCGTTGTGAGCAGCAGTCTGTTCTTTGTGCACAGCAAATACAGGAGCTGATTCATCAGACTCTTTCTTATAGTGGCGAGCTGCAAAAGCAGATGTCCCTTTTGGAGATTCTCGAACGTCGAGGCGAATCGGCTTCCGGACAACGAGAAGAATTATTAAAGCTGTTAAAAAGATTGGAAACCGAAACCGATCAGGTGAGATCTACGCTGCTGGCAAATATGCCGCAAATATCGGCCAAGTATAGGATTACAGAAGAAGCTCTAGAAGAAAAGAAACAGGACTTAGCCAAATTACGTGCATTAAGAAAACAGATCCAAAAGCTGCGAGAAGATATAGATGCAGCGGTGGGAAATGCTAATGATGCTGGTTCGGTTGCATCTGAAAGCATCCAACATAGTATTGCAGAAGATCTTGGCGGATATGTTTCTTTTGATCTTCCGCCTGAAGATGACATTCCGGATACCAGTTTTGAAGATAGTAAAGCAGGGCTGCAAAATGAATTAACTGTATTGCTGAGAGATCCGGGGTTATCACCAGAAATCATTGCCGAGATTAAGAAGGCTATTATTTCTCTAGATAAAATACATCAGATTGAGTATTTGCACTCTTTTGATTCGGTAACTGTAAAGAATATTTTCAAGAAAATTGATGCCTATAAGCACGAACTTGAAAAGAAACAAGCCGAATTCAATGAGGCATACAGCAGATATAAAATGCTTTGTTCTATGGCTAAAGAAACAGCCGCCACTTTTGAGTATTCCGAAGAAGCATTTGCAGAAATGGAAGAAGAAATAGAGCGTCTAGAGATAGCCATAGTTAGAATGCAGGAACAGGATTATGTGAGCGAGTGTGTTGATCAGGTTATGACCGAAATGGGATATGACTTGATTGGCTCACGTGAGGTGGTAAAGAAGAAAACAGGAAAACGCTTCCGAAATGAACTATTCACTTTTAATGAAGGAACTGCAGTAAATGTCACGTATTCTTCAGATGGACAAATTTCCATGGAATTGGGTGGAATCGCCCGAGAAGATAGAATTCCTAGTCCAGAAGAAACAGAAATGCTCACACAGGATATGCAGACATTCTGCGGAGAATTTGCGGAGTTTGAGCGTCTCTTAAAGGCCAAGGGTGTAGTGATTAATCGACGAATAGCTCTTTCCCCTCCTTCTGCAGAATACGCAGCTATCATTAATGTTTCTGATTATGACGTTTCCGAAGGTACTCAGATTACTGAAATGAAATCTGTGGACCGAAAGAAAAAGGCAGCAGAGAAAAAGGTTATGCGGAGGACTGAATAATGGAATTTAAGAAGTATAAAGTATGCCCTTCGTGTGGCGAACATAATAGACCTACTTCATTGGAATGTAGAAAGTGCGAGACGGATTTGACGGGTGTTCGTGTTGTTGATAGTGAAACTGAACAGCGTGAAGCAGAAAAAGTGGCTTCAGAGAATACCGGCACAACGGGAGCGGATGCAGCAACCGGTCCTCTCGTAAGAGTGTGTGAAGAATGTGGTGCTGAAAATGCACCCCAGGCTCGCAAATGCAAACAATGTGGAGAAGATATTTCAGACATACTTCCCACTCCGTCAACCGGAATCGAGGAAAAACCGTTTGCATATAAGCTAACTTCCATTGATGGAGAGTACAGTGCGGTTATTGAAAAAGCGGTAAGTATAGTGGGACGAGAAGCTGATCTGAAAGATTATCTTGGAAATAAAATGTACGTGAGCCGTCAACATGCGGAGTTCACCATCGTTGCTGGAAAGGTTTTTGTAAAGAACTTGAGTAGTACAAACAAGACCTTTGTCAACAATATGGAAATACCCAATGATGAGCCTACAGCATTAAATTTTGGTGATGAAATCGGTCTTGGCGGAAAAGTGGTTTCAGATACCAGACAGGATAATGCAGCATATTTTGTTGTTCAGGAACAATCATGAATATCGCTAGAGTCTTATATCCGGTAAGAGTTCTGGGCCCTGGAAACAGAATCGGAATTTGGGTTTGCGGATGTCACCGTGCATGCCCTGGATGCAGCAATCCAGAACTTTGGTATGAAAGACCGGAATATGAAATTTCCATTGATCAGCTCATGGAACTAATCAATACCGTGAAGAAAACGAATGATATTGATGGATTTACAATCACCGGTGGTGAACCAATGAATCAAGCTGGTGATTTATCGGTTCTGGTTGATAGGTTGTCAGAGATATCCGACGATATTCTGGTCTATTCAGGATACCGTTTGGGTGAATTAAAAAATCAGGACGCTAATACCCGGGCTGTTCTTGAAAAAATTGCAGTTCTGATCGATGGAGAATACATTGAAGAAAAAAACAACGACTCCAGGCTGCGTGGGTCATCCAATCAGGAGATTCACATTTTAAATCCGAAATTCATAGAAAAATATCAGCAGTATTTGGACGAAGGACACAATCAGATTCAAAATTTTACTACAGTAGATGGGATTGTTTCGGTAGGAATACATCACCCATCATTTGGAGGTTCACTATGGAAGAATTAGTAAGTGTAATGATGCTTGTTTTAGAAGAGTTGAGAGAAATTAACACCAAACTGGATGACATTAAGGGAATTGGTGTATATGGTTCAATTAACGATTTGCATGATCAATTAACAGAGATAGACCAATCTATTGATACTCTCGGCGACAAAATTGACGGAATTCGAGGTTCAGGTGTGTACGATACTATTAGCGATGTATGCGACAAGTTGGACAATGTTGAAAATGCGGTCTCTTCAGTAGAAACAACCGTCTTAATGAAATGAAGGGAGGATTGCTATGGCAGACTATATTGCAAAATGGCATAAAGAATTAGGCATATTCTGTAGAATAAAGCCCCTTATCATTGTTGAAGGAAATGTTCTGGATGTTTATCAGTATCCGGAAGAAGGAAGCATTTCTAAGGGAAGTATTTTGCGCTTGCCAGAATACCTTCATTATTATTTCAAGGATCAGGGCTATAAGACTATTGTCTTCTTTGATAGCATGCAGGGCTTCTATAATTCCTGCGAAGATGGTCATATTGAATCATTTGCTGAGATAACTAAAGCTAGAGTAGATGGACAATTTATTCGTAGTGAATTCAAAGGCAAAAACAATTCTGCCACTTCTATCGTTCGGACAGCAGTAAGTCAGAACAAAGAGCCGGTGGTAATCGTAATGAATCTTGCATCCAGATACATTACTTCCCCTGATAATGTTGACCAGTCTGAGGTGGATAGCTTTACGAATCTTCTGCTTGCATCCATGGAAGGAAAAGACGTTCGTACCGAAAATCGCATGCTGAAAAATCTGGTTGTCATGATCGTGAATAAGGTAAATGACGTTCCCGCATGGTTCTATCTGGATAATCCAAATGTGAAAACCATAAATATTGGCACCCCGTCCAAAGAAGAACGAGAAGCGCTGATTAAAGGTGAAAACTTTGAAACCTTTTTTGCCGGGGATGTATTTGATGAAGATTATCCTTATTACGAAGAACATCCAGATGAACTGGATAAGGTTCAGGATAAATTCGTTGGCTTAACGGAAGGCTTTAGTTTTACTGAAATTAACGGTTTGCGCCGACTGTGTAAGAATGAGCGCACCCGTATTCGCCAGATGTCATCTGTTGTTGATCTTTATCGTTATGGCATTAAAGAAAACCCGTGGGATAGTCTGGACGTAAATGAGCTAAAAACAGCAAAAGAAGATTTTCAGAAGCGCGTAAAAGGACAGGATTTTGCCATTGTTAAAACCCTGGATGTTGTTAAGCGTGCGGTTACTGGTATGGCAGGACTCAATAGTTCTTCTCACGGAAAGCCAAAGGGCATTCTCTTCTTTGCAGGTCCTACAGGTACCGGTAAAACAGAAACCGCCAAAACCTTAGCTGAAAAACTATTTGGTGATGAAAGCTGCTGTATTCGATTTGACATGAGTGAATACAGTCAGTCTCATAGTGATCAGAAGCTCCTTGGAGCGCCTCCTGGATATGTAGGTTATGAAGCTGGTGGCCAGCTGACTAATGCTGTGAAAGAGAATCCATTCTCTATTCTGCTTTTTGATGAAATTGAAAAGGCACATCCTTCCATCTTCGATAAATTCTTGCAGATTCTTGAAGACGGCAGAATGACAGATGGACAAGGTAATACTGTTTATTTCTCAGAGTGCATTATCATCTTTACCAGCAATTTGGGAATCTATACAAGGAATGAGTTTGGCGCTCGTGAACCGAATGTTACTCCGGAGATGGAGTATCCGGAAGTGCAGAAGAAAGTTCGTCAAGCCATTGAGGATTATTTTAAACTGGAGCTTGGTCGTCCGGAAATTTTGAACCGAATCGGTGAGAATATCGTTGTTTTTGATTTCATTCGCCCTGAGGTCGCTAAGCTGATTCTGGATGCACAGGTAAATAAAATTATCAAGAATCTGATGACCGAGAAAAATATTGAACTGGTTCTCTCTGAAAAAGCAATGACTATTCTGCTTTCAAAGTCAGTAGGTAATCTTGCTAATGGTGGACGTGGAATCGGTAATATCGTAGAGAGCTTACTTATTAATCCGCTCGCTCGATACATGTTTGATGAGGAAATCCGTGAAAAAGTAAAAATCACGATTGAGGATATTGATGCAGAGAATATGCCGTATG
Source organism: Blautia sp. HCP3S3_G3 (assembly GCF_052063365.1). NCBI lineage: Bacteria > Bacillati > Bacillota > Clostridia > Lachnospirales > Lachnospiraceae > Blautia > Blautia sp. HCP3S3_G3. The sequence continues at coordinate 224,918 of NZ_JBQHXR010000001.1, forward strand.
CATTAAGCTGCACTTGTGAGGCACTGTAATGATCTATGTAGCTACCCGAGTTGGTAAACATCATGAAGAAAGTGAAGATACTGTTTTAGTTGGGGAAATTATTCTGTCTAACGAAGAGGATACTTTACCTATCCCTAAAGACGGGTTTATTTGTGTTGCCGACGGCGTAGGTGGCAATCACGGGGGCGCTTGCGCATCCCTATTTGTTTTAGAAAATCTCTTATCTATAACATCACCGAGAGGCGTAGATGTTTTGCGGGATGAACTGATTAGAATTAATGATCTTCTGATTCGTGAAGGACAAGTCAATTCAGACCTCTCAGCAATGGCAACAACTCTGACAGGCGTTTTCGTAAGAGATACTGAGCGTTTTCTTATGCATGTAGGAAATACTCGGGCATACATCAAACAGGGACGTTACCTTAAGCAAATCACGCAAGACCATACTGTTTATAATTGGCTGCAAAAGACGGGCCGCTTTGATGAGGCTGAAGCCTGTAATAAAAATGAAATTACCAATTGTTTTGGTGGAGGAAACGCTTCGTTGCTATCCAAGATGTATGTAACGGAAATCGGAGATTTCACACAGCTTTTATTAACTTCAGATGGTGTGCATGAATATGTGGACATTGATCTTTTGGAAGATATTCTGAATGATAACTCCTCTGGAGAAGATAAATGTAATAGTATTTTGGATGCGGCATTGGCAGCAGGTTCAGACGACGATATGACGGTAATCCTTGTCTGTGCGAAGGAGGAATAATTTTGGGATTTAGATATCGAAAAAGCATAAATCTTGGTGGAGGTTTTCGCATAAATCTCAGCAAGTCAGGTATCGGTTATAGCTGGGGAACCAAGGGATATCGTGTAACCAAGACCGCTCGCGGAACAACGCGAAGAACATATTCTATCCCGGGAACAGGACTTTCATACACTCAGGAATCTGGCAGAGGGGATAATCGGCGAAGTAACCCAAGCCGTCAGCAGCGGAATAATACTCCGACAAGGCAGCCGGAGAACAACTTTAGGCAGCAGCCATTTACCCCATCATACGAGACGACTAGAGAAATAGAGTCTGGCAATGTGTCTCAATTCCAAACGGCTGAGGCTAATAATATCGTTTCTTCTATTCATAGAACGATTGCGCTGAATTCCTGGGGTACTATATTGATTTGGTGTATCCTCCTTATGGCATATAAGCCAGCTTTTATTGTTCTGCCTATAGCAGGCATTATTATGAAAATACTGGCTCACACCGTTGCTGTAGTCGATTTAGAGTACTCTTTTGACGCTGAAGCGGAAGAAGAACATACTCGTCGTATAGACGCATGGACTATTTTGGCCGAAGGTGATAAAGAATGGCAAATCACATCTGAACAGTTTAATTCGAATACGAAAGCTCATGCAGGTGCAAACAGAAGTATCAATAGAATTCCATGCACCATTAAAAAGGGCCGACCTTTCTATATTAAAACGAATGTAGATACGGTAGAGATTAAGCTGAAGAAAGAAACTCTTATCATATTGCCGGATAAAGTATTCGTTATTCGAGGTAAAAAAGTTGGTCTGGTAGATTATAAGGATTTCAATATGTCTGTTTCCAGCAGTAACTTCCGCGAAAATGAAAAAGTTCCAGGCGATGCCCGCGTAGTAGGATCGACGTGGCAATTTGTAAATGCAAACGGTACACCGGATAGACGTTATAAAAACAATCGTCAAATCCCTATCTGCCTTTATGGAACGGTCCGCCTGTATTCTGCCGGTGGCGCTGGAATCAATGTAGAATTAATGACTTCGAATATTCAAAAGGCACAAGATTTTAGAGATTTGGTCGTATAAACCGGAAAGGATATGCTTATGCGAAATGATGTAGATCAATTTCTGGAATACTGCCGCAAGACAAGCATGTCCTATTCTTATAAACCTGTGTTGATTATGGCACTGGTAGAACATAGTGGTGTGGTGAGTATTTCAGAGGCTGTAAATTATTTTGTCCAATACTATGGCAATCGTCTTACTCTTGGGCTTGTAGCAGAAAGAAATAATTCGATTTACAGCAACCTCAATTGTACTCTTGAACAAATTTCATCCAATATAAAAACCAATCCAGTTAAGGCACTGTTGAATAGTCCATTCTTTATTTACGACAGGAGTACAGAAATTCTAAGTTTTATTCCGGAGATTCGACGAGAATTAACCGCGAATGCTGCTGAGAAGATTATTTCTGTATGTATGCAGCGATTGGATGAATATTATTTGAGAATTAAGGATCAGACGGATCATGAATTCATCTGTTTCCATAAGCCAGAAGAAGAAAATGGATATCTTAGTAATTGGTATCCATCAAGATTCTCATTCAGAGGTACGGACTTTTCTTCTGTGGAACAGTACATGATGTTTCGGAAAGCAATTATGTTTGGAGATGATGCTGTTAGAAACAGGATTTTATCTACAAACGATGTAGCAGAAATAAAGCAGCTGGGCCGGTCTGTGAGAAACTATAATGATAAGCTCTGGGGCGGTCAGCGGCAGCTGATTGTCTACCAAGGTCTTTTGGCGAAGTTCGCCCAGAACGATGAGCTTCGAATAAGGCTCTTAAATACTGGTAGTGCTATTCTTGCTGAATGTGCGGTTACTGATAAAATCTGGGGAATCGGTCTTTCTATGGATGATGATCGCAGGTTTTTGATTGATCAGTGGCAAGGCAGTAATATGTTGGGTTTTTCGTTAATGCAGGTACGCAACATGCTTCAGGAAACAAGAAATCTGTAGGAAGGGTATTGGAATGGCGGAACAAATCGATAAGGCGATTGGCTTAAAGGCTGGAGAAAAAACAAGATCATACCGTGAATTCGGTTTCTCCGTAATCATTCCTGTAATAAGCCAAATTCACGATACAATTCAGGTGAAATTTTCTGTAAAAAAGCAAACGGGCAATAATATTGCTATGATTGTTGATCAATGCCGTATTGCAGATAAATTAGGAAGATCATATCAGTCCAAGCCTAAAGATGTGTTTTTTGCTGCAGGAGCCACTCAAAAGCAAGTTACAGTAAACATCACTTTCGACGGACAAGCTCCCATGTGGAGAGAAGCAACTTTACAATTGACGTTATGTGACCAAACCGGAAAAAAGTATGAAATATGCTATAAGAGTGATCCGTCTCGTAAACTGATGCTAGAGTATGCGTTATGGAATCCGATGACACCAGTGGATGAACAGCGATTTATAGATGTTTTTAATGCTTTCATGCTGCAGAATGCTGTTGAAACAGAGAAAATAGAAAACACAGGTAGTGCGAAACATCAAGATTCAGCGGGGCATCAGGAATCCTCTTTTACCACTCCTACATTGGAAGAGTACAAAAGAGCAATCCTTCGCGAAATGATGTTTTTAAAAAATAATGGTGGCAGAAAGTACAAGGTTTCGAATGGCGCGTTTATTAGTCATGTAGGAACCATGTACTCGTATCATTTTGAATTAGAGGCAGAATTAAATCTATCTGATGATGCCCCAATTACAGTGACTACGGGTGGGGCGACTTCTGAAGGAACTGTTCTTGTATGTGAAGGCTTTCAAATAATTGTTGTTATTGATAAAGACCTTGGCAGTAAAGTGAGTTCCGCATATATAAGCGTTGAACCCTGGAAACTGTTAGAGGCACTCCATAAAAAAATAAGTGCATTATCAAAACTGGATAGAATTGCCATCAAACTTCTTGAAGAAGGTCCGACTATTGCTGGAAAGGGCTCTTATACTCAGATCCCTCAGGGACAGAAAATCGCGAAACAAAGGGCGCTTGAAGAAGATATCACCATAATTTGGGGCCCTCCAGGTACTGGTAAAACATATACCATGTCTGAAATCGCAATTGAGTTCCTTCAAAAAGGGAAATCGGTTCTTGTAGTATCTCATAGTAATATTTCTGTAGACGGAGTTGTTAATCAGGTATCTTCTATGCTTACGAGTCGAGGGATGCAGGAATATTTGAAATCCGGAAGGGTGTTGCGATATGGATACGTGCGTGAGGAGAAATTGGCGAAGGATCCTTATGCAGTTGCCTTTAATTATGCATTAGGTAAAAATCCTGCGCTTAAGAGCCAGATGGAACGATTGCTTCTCGAAAAGGATAAATTAAAGAGCATTGGCTCTCCATATAACGATAAGCGTGTTCAAATTGAAAAGGAGCTAAAAAAACTGCGGGCTCAAGTTAGGGATGCAGAAAGACTATATGTAGAACGTGCGCAGTTTGTTGCCACCACCATTTCAAAAGTAAATATTGATACGCTCTTTGAAAATAAAAAGTACGATATTGTAATGTTTGATGAAGTGAGTATGGCATACGTTCCTCAGCTATTATCTGCAGCTGCATATGCAAAATCACACTTCATCGCGGTAGGAGACTTCCGGCAGCTTTCACCAATTGCGCAATCTGAAGCACATAAAGTGCTTGATACAGATATCTTTTCATATCTGCACATCTCAACTGGAGATAATACAATCTTTAGCCACCCATGGCTTGTAATGCTTAATGAGCAGCGACGTATGCATCCACGTATTTCCGCCTTCCCGAATAGATATGTCTACAATCGGCTTCTCAAAGATCATGAGTCCGTTCATTCAAATCGCCGTTCCGTGGTAGACAAAAAACCTTTGGGTGGACATGCGATGAATCTAATTGATTTATCTGGTACTTTCTGTGCTGCAAGTAAGAACAGTGATAACTCCAGGTTCAATATTGTTAGTGCTATTGTCTCTTTTGCAACAGCTCTTGCGGCTGAAGAAGATGGTGAAGATAGCATTGGAATCATTACCCCATATGCCGCACAGACTCGTATTATCCGGGCAATGATTCAGGATTATCGCAGAACAAAGCAAACCAATGTGGTGTGTTCTACTGTTCATCAGTTTCAGGGTTCAGAAAGAAATCTTATAATTTTTGATGCTGTGGAGAGCTATCCATCATCAAAACCCGGTTGGCTGATGTCGAAAAATGATAATGGTTCCGTCACTAGACTAATCAACGTTGCCGTTACCAGAGCAAGAGGAAAACTGATTACTGTTGCAAATAGTCGCTTCTGGTTGAGGAAATTCGAGAACACATCTCATATCTTTTATCGTTTGGTTAAGCATCTGCTGGATAATGAGAATGTGCTTTCTGTAAAGGAAAAGCAGCTACAGAATTATCTATCTGGCTTGAATACTGGAAAGAACATTCGTTATTTCTCTTCCTTTGAAGACTGTTCAGATCTTTTGAAAAAGGATCTGGGCAAGGCAAAAAATAGAATTATCGTATCGATTCCGGATGGACAGCTGGATCCTGGATCTGAGAAAACACTTTTGGCATGGCTGCAACAAGAAGCTGGTAATGGGATTCGGGTATTAATGAAATCTAACGACTATCAGTCTCTTCCAACTGCATGGAAAACCATGTGTTGGGGTACAGATGATGCTGTATTTCCAGTAATACTTATCGATGATAGTGTTATTTGGTATGGTGTGCCAGATGCACGATTAATGTTCAAAGATGGAAACTGGGGGTATTCTACAGTATGCAAAACCATCTTCAGAATAACCGGGGAACATACGGTTGAGCTTTTGAAATCTTTGAGTGATTTGGAGTACCGAACCGTAGAACATCAGCGAAAGCCTCTGCTCGAAAAAACATCAAAGGATACTACGAACACCGGTGAAGATTCTGATGGCAAAGAAGCTGCAGGATTAAGTAAATTTGCTGAAGAGTATTCTAAATGTCCGAAGTGCAAAGCCGCTATGAAGTTATTGCGTAGTCGTGCTGGGAAAGTGTTTCTGAAGTGTCCTTCTTGTGCAAATATGGAGTATTTAACTCCGGACTTTACAAATTGGTACATCAGTAAGAATTACATTCGATGTCCTAAGTGCAATAGCGGATTAAGGGCATGCCTTGGAAGCTATGGAATATATGTAAAATGTGATAACGGTCATTTTATTAAACCAGATGAAATTTAAAACTATGGATTTGGAGGAGGAAATTGTGAAAGTCTATACAAGAATAGAAAAATACAAAGACCGCTCCAAACCCGTAGATGAACCCCTTTATTATGAGATTGAGTCACCGAAGAAGCGCCATTGGGGAATCATTACTCTATCTCTGCTAATCGTAATAACGATTATAGCTGGCCTTTATTTTGTATTGTCTAACGTAAATACAGTTTCAGAACAGACAGTAAGAAAAGAGATATCACAAAGCATTGTCCAATCTAATCCAGAGTTGATTCCTGAATTCAATGGATTTGATTATGTTGAGTTAAATGATAACCAACCAGGATTCTCGGTGGATGATTATGAGCTAATTAGTGGAGAATACTATTCCTCACTTGATTTTCTGGGCAGGTGCGGGGTTGTATATGCCAATATCGATGCCTCTATGAGACCTACAGAGGAACGAGGCTCCATAGGTATGATTAAACCATCTGGTTGGAATCAGGCAAAATATGAAGGATATGTTGATTCAAAACCTCCATATCTGTTTAATCGATGCCACTTGATTGCATATGCTTTAACCGGCCAGAATGCGAATGAACAGAACTTAATCACCGGAACCCGGTATTTTAACGTTACCTCAATGCTGCCGTTTGAAGAGCAAGTAATGCGCTATCTTGATAAGTCGAACAATCATGTTCTTTATCGAGTAACTCCTTATTTCAAAGGGACGGAACTCGTTGCCAGAGGCGTTGAAATGGAAGCATATTCTATCGAAGATAATGGAGCTGGCGTTTGTTTTCATGTGTTTGTTTATAACTATCAGCCTGGAATAGAAATTGATTATAGAACTGGAGACAGTTGGGTGAAAATGGACTAATAGTGTTTTGGACCAGAGACATGTAAAAGAAAGAAAAAGGGGGTTGTGCATAATGAAATATCAAATTGCAGATATCAGAGGAAAGAATTATATCAAAGTCGGTGCATCAGAAGAATTTTTTGAGAGTCAATCAGAAGAAGATGATTTCCGAGCCAGAGAAAATCTCAAAAAAATTATAGAGCCGTGGCTAAGTGCTGCGTTGCAAACGGATCATCTATCAATGTTAATAGGAGCTGGATTTACAACAGCTGTCTGTCAGATTGCATCTGTAAGCTCTTCTTCAATGAGTACTGCAGACTTTGGAGCATTTGATAGCAAAATAAACTCATATGCTGATAAAGCAGCAACCCGTCTTGGAAGAGGCAAAGCCAATATTGAAGACCAGATAAGGACTGCGATTTCCCTGTTGCAAGGTTACGAAATTGATGGAGGTGAAGACAATCTTCCTTGTTGATGAAATGGCAGACATTACTTTTAGCAGATCACTTGGCATCCTGATGGATGCCTTAATGGCAAGCTTTCAGGAAATCTTAAAGCTCAGCGATGAGCAATTGACAGCTTTTACTGCTGATTTCGAAGCAAGACTACCGAAATATCTGCGTAATGCACTCCATCCAGAGGCTGTGGTGGCATAAATCGCTATTTTGTTAGCTGAAGTATTGAATTTTCAAGGTGCGAAGCCCATTTTAGGTATGGGAAGTCTTAGTCATTTATTATAACGAACGATATTCTTTAGAAAGATTTCATAAATCTCCACCACATTTCGACAAAAATTTTGCATGACATTTTTTATACTGATTGCATCAACGATGGCAAATCGACTATAATAAAAGAAAGGATGCAATCATTAAGTATTTGGATGACTGGAAACTTGATGGCTGCAAAAGGAATTAATGCCTATGCAGGATGAGATCAGAATGAACAAGAAGCACAAGGACCGGCTGTTCCGCAAAATTTTTGAAAAGAAAGAGGATCTGCTTTCTCTGTATAATGCACTGAATGGAAGTGATTATACAGCTCCGGAGGAACTTGAGATCTACACAATGGATAGTTTTGTGTACATGGGAATGAGAAACGACCTTTCCTTCCTCATTGATATGACTCTGAATGTTTATGAGCACCAGAGTACATATAATCCAAACATGCCGCTGCGTGGATTTTTCTATATGAGTTCCGCATATCAGAAATATGTGGCATTGAATAAGCTGGATATTTATTCCAGTAAACGGATCCCGCTTCCTTTGCCGAAGTATTATGTATTTTACAATGGAACAAGGAAAATGCCGGATGAATCCACACTGTTTCTTACAGACAGCATGCCTGGAACGGATGCAGCGGAAAAATCCAGTGCACAGTTTGCAGCCCATATGATCAATGTCAATGCCGGACACAACAGCGGGATTATGAAAAAATGCCCGAAACTTTATCAGTATTCTCTCTTCATAGAGGAGATCCGAATGAACCAGAAGAAGAAAATGGCATTAAAAGAAGCTGTGGAACAGGCAGTAGACAGTTGTATCAAAAAGGGGATTCTGACAGACATCCTGCTTGGAAACAAAGCGGAGGTGACGGATATGATCTTGGAAGAATATGATGAGAATCTGCATATCTCAAACGAAAAAGAAATCAGCTACCAGGAAGGCCTGGAGCAGGGGCGTAAGGAAGAACAGGAGAATACTCTGAGGGAAAAACAAAGGGCAGATCAGGCAAGTCAACAGGCAAAGGAAGCAAGTCAACAGGCAAAAGAAGCCAATCAGCGTGCAGCAGTATTCCAGCTGAAGCTTCAGGGAAAGACAGAAAAAGAGATAGCGGAAGCTATGAATCTGCCTTTTGAAAGAGTGCAGGAGATTCTGAATTTTAAATAAGCATGTGGAACAGGCAGCAGATATCTGTATCAAAAAGGAAATCCTGAATTCTAATGATTATTTGTATGAAAATATCAGAACCGTTATAAGAAGACGTAAGTGCCTTTTTATAACGGTTCTTTAAGTATCCGAATCCTTTTGGCAGATTTCAGTACATCGAAACTGAAACAACGGATACATCTGATCAGATATTTGTTTTCCGATGTACCAGATACTCTCTGGGTGAATACATCGTATATTGTTTAAACACGGTAGAAAAGTAGGTGCTGCTGTTAAATCCCAGCTGCATGGCGATATCAGTAACGGACATTCTGTTCAGGAGCCGGGGTTTGGCTGCCTCTATTTTTTGCTGGTTGATAAATCGTCTTGGAGAAATTCCCATTTGTTTTTTGAATTTCTGCTTGTATTGAGAGCAGGAAAGATTCACAAGAGCAGCCAGTTCCTCCAGGGAAAATTCGCTGGCAATGTGTTCCTGAATATACTGCAGAGTGACCGCTATATCAGAGGATACAGCAGAATGTTCTTTCTGCGAATGGGAAATCAACAGATGAAGGAACAATTGCAGGTAGGAAGCTGTCAGCTGCGGAGTTTCACCTGAATGGGCACATTGAAACGCATTGTGAAGCATGGTCTGTAATTCTGTTTTTTTCGCCTGAATGTGTATTATAAGATGTCAACAATATAAATAAAGGAGAAAAAATGCATGGAAGGACTGAAAAGAGAAGACATCATCCGTGTTATTGAGGGGAAAGGCGCGGCAGAAAGAGTCCCTCTGCTGATGGATATCTGGATCTATGACAATGTGTTTGAGAATGATCCAAATATCTTCTTGGCCGCTGGTTGTATTGCCTGTTTGAGCGGCTATGGTCACTTCGGGGAATGGAAAATGCACTGACGGATTTTTATCTTTATCCGGAAGAAATACATAAATTATTTCGCTATCTGACAGATTTTTATATGCGGGCAATGGAGCGGGCAAAGGACGAACTGGGAGTTGACGGATTCTTTGTTTCGGATGATATTGGAACACAGAAGGGGCCGTTCTTTTCCCTGGATATTTTCCGGGAATTTTTTAAACCTTATTACAAAGAAATCATTGATAAAGCCCATGAACTGGGAACGCATTTCTGGCTTCACAGCTGTGGAAACATTGAACTGTTTCTGCCGGATCTTATCAAGATCGGGCTGGATGTGATTCACCCCATACAGAAATACACCATGGATGAACGGCAGATTTCTGAAAAATATAGAGATAAAATCTGTATCCTTGCCGGATTTGATGTACAGAATACCATTCCTTTCGGAAGTGATGAGGATGTACAGAAGGAAGTACGTTTTTTGAAACAGGCTTATGAGAGACCGGAAGGACGTTTCATGCTGACTATGGGAAACGGTTCTACGACAGACTGGAAAATACACAGCCTGGATGCCTTGTACCATGCTGCTCTGGAAACAAGAATAGACGTGATGGAGGAAAACGAAAATGAATCCGATTATTTTCAGACAGGGAGTCTGTGACCCTCATATACATGTTTTTCAGGATGATGACGGCAGTGCGTACCTGATCGTCGGGGAATGCAGACTTCCGGCACCTTGTAACTGCTATTTTATTGCACGTCTGAATGACGATATGGTAAGTCTGGCAGAGCCTTTGAGACCAATCGAATACAGGGGGAATCCCTGCCCGGAAGACAAACCTTCCATTCATAAATACGGAGGCAGATATTACCTGACACACTCTTCGTTTTATGCCATCTCTGACAGCGTTTACGGCCCTTATCATTATGTGGGAAATACTGGATGCAACATTGATCATGGAAGCTTTTTTACCTATCATAATCAGACATATTTTGCTTCCGGCGGCATGGATAATCCCAACCGGTATCTGAGAGCTTCCTATCTGGCACCCTGTCATTATCGTGCAGGCGGAGGGATTGTCATTGATCAGAAAATCATGGAATATGGATGCGGACAGTATGATGCGGCATGGGATAAAATTAAAGCAGAATGGTACTTTTCTGCATCCCGCGAATGCAAAAAAGAGCTTGCTGACAGAAGTTTTGCAGTGGAACTGAAGAAAGGGGAAAACCTTAGTTTTCCGAATATAGCGAATGTAGAAAAGAATACAAAAATTCAGTTTTGCGGAAGCGCACAGATGCCAGGAAAGGCTTCAGTAATCGAAATCAGGGAGAATGATGCAGAGGGAGAAATTCTTGGAATCTGCGAAATCGGATATGCCGGACCAGAAACGAAAACAGGAATTTACGAATGTAATCTGTCTGCGCAAGGCAGGGAAAGAAGATAAAGGAATCTTTGTGGATTCGTTTGCGGTTGTTCCTAAAAAAATTAAAGTCACCCAAAATAAATACAAAAATCCAGATAAAGCCCGGTGGAATCTTATTAGACCTTGTCTAAGGATTCCTGCTTTTGGAAGTATTTATTGAATTTTAGAACGGAATTTGTCATCTTGTCGGATACTATTGACGATTATAAAATAAAATTTATAATAGAATTATCCGTTAAATCGAGAATAATTACAAAAAGAATTCCAAAAGAAAGGACATAAAAAATGACACCAAAAGAACTTATTTTAGCAACATTAAGACATGAAGAAACCCCTCAGGTCGCATGGGTTCCTTTTGCAGGAGTACATGCAGGACAGCTGATCGGCTGCAATGCGAGAGAAATTCTTTCCAACGGAGATCATCTGTACAATGCACTGATGGAAGTACATAAAATGTACAAACCATCCGGAATGCCCATTATCTTTGACCTGCAGGTGGAGGCAGAATGTCTGGGATGCGAACTCACCTGGGCCGACGATGCTCCGCCATCTGTATCCGCTCATCCGATGGAAGACGACGAAGATCTGGTAACACCCTGTGAATGCACCATTCCGACAAAAGAAGATGGACGTATCCCAATGATTCTGGATGTCATGAGGAGAGTGAAAGAATCTGTTGGTGACGAAACTGCATTGTATGGTCTGATCTGCGGTCCGTTCACTCTTTCCGCCCATCTCCGCGGCAACAATATCTTCATGGATATGTTTGATGATCCGGAAGCAGTGGAAGATTTTCTGGATTATTGCTGTAAGGTTGCAATGCATATGGCAGACTATTACATTGAAGCGGGTATGGATGTGATTGCAGTGGTTGACCCTCTGATTTCCCAGATTTCCTCCAATCATTTTGAAGAATTTATGATGAAACCGTTTACGGAACTGTTTGCACATATCCGTGAAAAAGGTGCATATTCTTCATTCTTTGTATGCGGTGATGCGACCCGAAATATTGAAGTCATGTGCCAGACAAAACCGGATGGAATATCTGTGGATGAAAATGTGAATCTGCTTGCAGCAAAGAAAATTACAGATAAATATAATGTATGTATCGGAGGAAATATACCGCTTACTACTGTCATGCTGCACGGAACACAGCAGGATAATATGAAGTATGTCATTGATCTTCTGGACAGCATGGAAGATAAGAGAAACTTCATTCTTTCTCCGGGATGTGATATGCCTTACGCAGTTCCTGTTGAGAATACGATCGGTGCGGTTCAGGCAGTCACGCAGTCGGATGAAGTAAGAGAAATGGTGAAAAATTATGTAGCTGTGGATGAAGATATTGAGGTAGAACTGCCGGATTATGAACATCTTGAGAAGCCATTTGTGGAAGTCTTTACACTGGATTCTGCCACCTGTGCAGCATGTACCTATATGATGGGCGCAGCCAATGAAGCAAAGGCAGCCTATGGGGATAAAATTGATATGGTAGAGTATAAATTTACCGTGAAAGAAAACATTGCAAGATGCAAAAAAATGGGCGTAAAAAATCTCCCGTCGATTTATATTAACGGCAAATTGAAATTCAGTTCAATTGTGCCTGCCAAAGAAGAGCTGGAAGCTGCGATTAACGAAGTACTGTAAAGCATTTTTCGACCACGCTCTAAGAAAGTCATCCGGCGACGCCTGTTCAGAAATGATTTTATGTAATGTTTTTACAGATGACAAAAAAAGTACAAATAATAAATAAAAAATCATAGAAAAAATATTGGATGCTTCCTATAATGGTTTTATTCTATTAGACAAAGTCTAATAAAAGCGATATGACCTTATAGGGAGCATTTTTTGTATCATAGGAAAGTGCTTTGCATTTTTCCTATGATACAAAAAAGACCTCCGGTATTACAGAAGGAAACTTCGTTTTTCTTAAGAAACAATGAAAATATAATCATAAACTCACCAAAACAGAAAGGAAGAAACAGTCAATGAAACGAAATATGAATGAATGGATGAACGAATATCTTCAGGGCAAAAACCATAAACCATTACCGATCCTCTCTTTTCCGGGAACACAGCTGATCGGAAAAAATGTGGAAGAACTGGTAAGAAGCGGGCACAATCAGGCACTCTGCATGGAGGCAATTGCCAACAAATTTGATACAGGAGCAGCTTTCAGTCTGATGGATCTTTCGGTAGAAGCAGAAGCATTCGGAAGCCCGATTATTTACAGCAAAGACGACATTCCGACTCTGCATGGCGCTTTGATTCATGATGAAGAAGAAGCGGAAGCTCTTCAGATTCCGGAGGTAGGTGCAGGGCGAACAGGAGAGTGCGTTCAGGGAATCAGGGAGGCCAGTGAAAAAATTACAGACCGTCCGGTACTGGCAGGAATTATCGGTCCGTATTCCCTTGCCGGCCGTCTTCTGGATATGACAGAAATCATGATTTTATGCTACGAAGAACCGGAACTGGTAGAAACCGTACTGGAAAAAGCAACCCAGTTTTTGATAGCATATGCAAAAGCTTTCAAGGCAGCAGGAGCAAATGGCATTGCGATGGCAGAGCCTGCCGCAGGACTTCTGTCACCGACACTGATCAGAGAATTTTCCAATCCATACGTAAAGCGTGTCCAGGAAGCAGTGGAAGATGAGAACTTCCTGTTTTTGTATCATAACTGCGGCACCGTCACACCGCTGATGAAAGAACTGGAAGAACTGAATGTACACGCATACAGCTTTGGAAACGCAATTGATCTGGAGGATGCGTTAAAAACACTTCCGTCTGACCGTCTGATTATAGGAAATATTGATCCGGCAGGTGTTATCAGAAATGGAACTCCGGAACTGATCGAGCAGGAAACCAGGGCACTGCTGGAAAAATGCAGCAAATATCCGAACTTTGTACTGGCCAGCGGATGTGATATTCCGCCTCAGACTTCCATGGAAAATCTAGAGGCATTTTTCCGCACAGCAGAGCAGTTCTATCGCTAAAAAAGAAGCTGGAGGAAGAGAAGAAGATGTCAGAATTATATCTGATTACTGGCTTTCTCGGAGCCGGAAAAACGACATTTCTTAAAAATTTCATCCGCCTTTTTGAGGGAAAACGGATGCATATAATTGTAAATGAATACGGGAAAGAAGGCATTGACGGACAGCTTCTGAAGGAGCTTGGAACTGTTCTGGATGAAATCAATAATGGCTCTATTTTCTGTTCCTGCAGACTGGATAAATTTGAAGAAGTGCTGCAAAAGGCACTTCTTGGAAAACCGGATGTCATCATCATTGAAGCTTCCGGATTGTCCAATCCCACCAACGTGCGCAAAATCATGGCACAGGAAGAAAAATTCCCGGGACTGGAGTATATGGGCAGCATTTGTCTTCTGGATGCCGGAAGATTTCATAAGGTTTATAAAACTGCCACAGTTGTCAAAAAACAGATCAGTATCAGCGACATTATTCTGATCAATAAAACAGATTTGGCGACAGAAGAAGAACTGGATTTTGTACGAAAAACGGTGCAGGAACATCGGCCGGATATCCCGATTTTTGAGACCAGCTACGGGGAAATCTGCGATGAGTGGCTGGAAAAGATGAAACAGCCTGTACTGCTGGCAGAAAAACCGGAAATGCAGACAAGAGATATTACTTTGAGAAGTTATATCCTGAAAATTGCAGACACTTTTACGGTATATGAACTGGGAAAATTTGTGGAAATGTTTCTGGAAGATACTTACCGTGTCAAAGGTTTTGTATATCTGGAAGAAAAAAACTGGTTCCTGGATTGTGTGGGAAATCTGTTCAAACTGACCCCCTACGAAAAAGAAGTGCCAGCTCTGAATGAAATCGTAGTCCTCGCGGGAAATGGACTGCCGGCTGCGAAAAGTATCAAAGAAGCTATAAAATGGTATCCGGATAAGATCATAAACTTTGAAACGGCGAAATAAGAGGTGACAGAAAATGGATTATTATGCAGCAATCCGTGAAAAATGTCTTTCATTTTTCCGGGAAAAAGAAGAGAAAAATATCTGGGAGATGGCAATGGCGTGCATGGATCTGGAGGGACTTCCCATGCACTGTCCTCCCCATCATCTGCTGGTTCCGGCAGTGCTTCTGACTGCATGTGCCTGTAAAGAAGGCAAAACAGAAGAGGAACTGGAGAAGATGCTCGCAGAAGCAGACAAGCGTTCCAAAAAGGTTCTGGGCGGTTTCTGCGGCAATTACGGGAACTGCGGGGCTGGCGTAGGTGTGGGTATTTTCCTGAGCATTTATACAAAAACAAGCCCATTATCGGATGTGACCTGGCAGTGGGTAAACGAAGCAACCGGACGGTCTCTTCTGAAAATTGCATCTGTGGAAGGACCACGCTGCTGTAAACGAAATGCGTTTCTGGCATTTGATGAGGCAGTGAAAATCATAAAAGAACGCCTCGGACTGACTCTGGAAAGACCGGAAAAAATCCTCTGTCACTATTATCCAAATAATAAAGAATGCAAAAAGGAGAAATGTCCTTTTTATCCTGGAGAATCGTTGGAATAATCTACAGTTCATGGACACAGAGGGAAAACAGTGTCTGAGCAACTGGAAAAAGACTTTGGATTTTAAGAACAGTATCAGTAAAATAAAAAACGGTACATGAATGGCAGGATGTTTCATTCCTGCCATCTGCATTTGTTGGAAAGCAACTTTCAAACACGTTCTGGTAAAAGGGAATGGATGGAATCATTTACCGGTACTGCTTCGGCGTAAGCCCCGTATATTTCTTAAATACTTTAGAGAAATAACTTTGATCTTCGAACCCTGTTGCAAGAGCAATATCAATGATGGAATGATCGGTATTGGCAAGAAGACGCTTGCTTTCTTCTACGCGGACCATGTTCAGATATTCTTTAAAGGTAGAACCGGTGGACTGCTTGAACAGTGTGGAAAAATACGCCGGATTCAGGTGCACATGGTTGGCAACCTCCTCCAAAGACAGATTATGCGTAAAATTCTTGGAAATATAACGGATGGCCTTTTTGGTGATCTCGTTGCTTTTGCTTGGAATGTAATTAAACATGCTTTCCGTAAAAACGTCGATGGTTTCCTGAAGCTTGTAGCACAGATCATCCAGAGTCCTGATGTTCTGAAGTTCCATGAGGAACTGATTGTTGATTCTCAGGATACTGTCACTTGTGGCACCGCCCTCGATAGCGGCGCGGGAAAGGAGCGAGGAAAGCTCCATCGCCCGGGATTTTACGACTTCCAGATTGTTGCCCTCTGCAAAAAAAACATATCCGAGAAGATCATTCAGAAGCGCTTTGGACTTTTCGGTATCTCCGGTTTTCAGCTTGGTGATCAGCGCCTTTTCTTTTTCGTAAGGATAACTTTTGCTGTTGACGTGAGTAGAAGCTTTATACATCTGGATCGATTCATTGATTTTGGACTGCTGATAAAGCTTATTATGATTCATTACAAACTGATTTTTGCTGTCAGTGACCAGACCGGAACACATATAATAAAGCATCCGGCTGATATAAGTGACTTTGGGGGGTTCAAAAACGGGGAGCGTTCCGGCTTCCTCATACATTTCCAGAATACTTACGGTTGGAATATTATACTTCTTGGAAATGTCCGAAAGCAGCAGGGAATCTGGTGCATCCATAATAAAGGGTCCGGCCAGTATGGAGCCCAGAAGAACATTATTATTCGCCAGCGGAAATACGATATGATTCAGGTTGGAGTGGCAGGAAAAAATGTACGTTTCTCCGAGACTCATCGCAAGCTTGCTGGCATTGGAATGCATTTTGGTGCAGGAATCAGATTTGGGCAGAAAACGCTTGAAAATTTTGCAGTAGCTGTGCGCATCGCCAAACTGATCCAGGATTTCTCCGTTTTCATCCAGAACCTGAATAGGCAGTCCGATACATTGATAAAAAGTCTCCAGAAGCTCGTGGAGAGATTGTTTCTTGATGATAGAATATAAAAGCGGTTCCATAAAACGATCTCCTTATTTCTAAAAAAAATACGAAATAATAATATTTATACATTAATAATACACAAAAAATGGAAAAAATCAAATATATTTTATGAAATTAAAACCGGGAAATGGAGAGTGTAAAACAGATATGGTAATCAAAGAAAACGAAAGTTCTGGAGTGTGTTTGAAATTTGAAAACACACGAGCATCCGAAAAATATATAATTCTCCCAATTTAACTGAAAAAATTACAAACAACATCGCCCGTTATCCTGTATCCTGGGAAATATACAAAAAAACACATAAATTTTCTAAAAAAAACACGGACTGATTTTGTAAATAATTATATAATAATAAGCAGGAAGGTCTGCTGCGAAAGACTTTTACAGCAGCTACTCAGATAAAAAATGCGGAGGAAACCATACAGGAGGAAAAGAATGGAAAATTTTTATGAAATAGATCACCTTGTGCCGAAACTGGACAGGGATTCGGTACTGAAAGCAATGGACTGTTATGAAGACAGTCCTGTATATGAAGAGGTCGTTGACGAATACGAAGAAATCTGTGAGGATATGCTGAAACTGGCAGAACCGGTGGGGATTCTGGGATTTGGCACACTTTCGGAGTCGATTGAAACAAAGCAGTATAAAGCCGGAACACCTGTCATCTATGCAGTTCTCAGTATCGGTGACGGAATCAAGCAGTGCAGTACAAAAGCTTTTCAGGAGGGCGATTATGTCAAAGGAATGCTCTGCGATGCCATTGCGGATGACCTCCTGTTTTCCCTGGAAGGACGTATGATGGAAAAGCTGAAGGAATCTTGTGCAGAACATAAAATGGGGATTCTCAAGCGTCTGGAGGCACCTCATGATATATCCATGGAATCGCAGAGAGTTGCTTGGGAGCATCTGGAATTACAGAGAAGATTCGGCATTGGAATCAGCAGCGGCTATATGTTTGACCCGGTAAAAACATCCTGTCAGGTATTTATTCTGACAGAAGATGAGTCGGTATTTCAGGCACATCATGACTGCAGAAAATGTCCGAATATCCACTGCAAAATGAGAAACATTCCGAAGACAGAAGTAGAAGTCATCCGTGGAAACGAAACACGGCGGATTGTGATGGCAGAAGGTGAATTTATGATGGACGCCCTGATCAGGGAAGGTTTTTATCTCAGCGCGCCATGCGGAGGAAAAGGCCGGTGCGGCAAATGCGGTGTACAGGTTCTGGAGGGCGATGCCTGGATTACACCGGAAGATGAGAAGACTTTTACGAAAGACCAGCTGAATGCAGGGTGGAGATTGTCCTGCAGATTGTATCCCACAGAAGATCTGAAAATCGCATTTACCTTGAACGATGAATCGGTATTTGAGATCCTTGGAGATACTCTGGAGGAAAGAGAGGATTCATCAGCAAACAGCAGGGATGGACATTTGGAAAAGACAGAAGAGGATGAGGCGTCTGTTTCTGGTAAAACTGGGAAATTCGCTGTCTGTAAGAATACTTCCGTCAGTGAGATGGAGGAAAGCGGCTATGAAATCGCGGTGGATATCGGTACCACAACCATAGCCATGGAGCTTCTTGGAAAAGACAGTGGGAAAAAATTACATACCGTAACATGCATCAATGAACAGCGTGCCTATGGAGCTGATGTGATTTCCAGAATTCAAGCCTCTGTAGACGGCAAAAAAGAAGAATTAAAAAACTGTATCCGTCAGATTCTGAGACAGGGAATCCGCAGACTTACCGCAGAAAACGGAATCTCCATGGGAAAAATAGAGAGAATATCCATTGCGGGAAATACAACCATGGAACATCTTCTTATGGGATATGATTGCGATACGCTGGGGGTATATCCGTTTACCCCGGTAAATATTGATTTGACAAAAGGCAGTTATGAAGAAATTCTGGGAACTGCAGGACATCCGACCGTTCAGAATCATGCAGAATGCACGGCGGAGGTGGAATTGCTTCCGGGAATTTCTACGTATGTAGGCGGCGATATTGTGTCCGGATTATACGCCTGTGGAGTTGACAGCAGCGAAGAAATCTGCCTGCTGGTAGACCTTGGCACCAATGGAGAAATGGCGCTTGGAAACAAAGACCGGATTCTGGTGACATCCACAGCGGCAGGACCGGCTTTTGAAGGCGGCAACATCACATGGGGAATCGGAAGTGTGGCAGGTGCCATTTGTTCCGTAGAAATCCACGACCAAAAGGCTGCAGTAAAGACCATTTTGAATCAGCCGCCAGTCGGTATCTGCGGAACCGGCGTGGTGGAAACTGCCACGGAACTGGTAAGAAACGAGCTTGTGGACGAGACGGGGCTGATGGATGAGGACTACTTTGAGGATGGTTTTCCTCTGGCTGAAACAGAGGATGGCAGAACAATCGCCTTTACCAGAAAAGATGTCCGGGAAATACAGCTTGCAAAGGCAGCGGTCCGTGCAGGCGCGGAAACCCTGATTCTTCGCTATGGAATAAGCAAGGACCAGATTTCCAGAGTGTATCTGGCAGGCGGATTTGGCTATAAGCTTGATAAAGAAAAAGCGCTTGCCATCGGTCTTCTTCCTCCGGAACTTGGTGACCGGATTGAAGCAGTGGGAAACAGTTCTCTTTCCGGAGCTGCAAAATACTTAAGAGATCCAGAGGGAGAAAAGAAACTGAAACATCTGGTTGAAATTTCGCAGGAAGTGAGTTTGTCCACAGATAAAGAATTTAATGAATTTTATATGGATTATATGATGTTTGACGGAGAGTAGCCGTTTACAAAATCTGCTTTATCTGATACAATCTTATAAAGCAAAAATTTCTTACAATTTCTACTTATTCAGAGTGCATGAAGCATCTCTTCGAATGTCAGATAAAATCATATCGCATACAGAGAATCTGCTCTGTTTCTTTTAGAAAATTCTTGCTTTAATCCCATAAGTCAGCAGGACTTTTCGATAAGAATCCTCCTGCTATTCCCAAAATAGTAAGGAGGAATGCAATTGGATTATGGAACAAAGGAACCGGAAGTCTTTCAGTGGTATCCGGAAGATATCCTGTAAAATTAATCCGGCATTTGAGAATGGAGCGGGGATATCAGATTGAAAAGGCAGACGAGGGAATTTATTATGTAAAGGGAGATTTCTTCCCGATTCAGATACTTGTCACCAGACTTCTTTCGAAGAAAGAAAATCTGTGGCTCAGAAGCCTGACCAATCATCCGGAATGAAAAAGATATCAATATGCTCAAATCATATAACAAAAAAGCAGCATCCGCCAGTTCAGTTGACGAATTCAGGACGCTTATTGGAAAATAACCGGGGAAAATAAGATGACACAAAACAAGATGACACAAAACAAGAAGATACAAAACAAGAAGATACAAAACTATGGATTCCAGCATTTTGGAACAATGCTGGACTGTTCCAGAAATGCTGTGATGAATGTAAAAAGCATCAAAAAATGGATTGATATCACATGCGATCTGGGCTATAATACCCTTCTTTTGTATACAGAAGACACCTATGAGGTGGATGAAAATCCTTATTTTGGCTATATGCGCGGGCGGTACAGCCAGGAAGAACTGATGGAAATTGACCAATATGCGTCAGAAAGGGGAATGGAACTGATTCCATGTATTCAGACCCTGGCGCATCTGAACGCTATCGTAAGATGGCCTGCGTATGCAGAACATGTGGATACCGATGATATTCTGCTGGCGGGAGATGAGGCAGTATATCAGCTGATCGATCAGATGTTTGCAGCGATTTCCAGATGCTTTACCAGCCGTACCGTAAATATCGGAATGGATGAAGCACATATGATCGGTCGGGGGAAATACTATGATCAGCATGGGGATCATAACCGTTACGAGATATTGCTGGAGCATTTGAAAAAGGTTTCAGATATCGGAAGAAAATACGGATTTACGCTTATCATGTGGTCAGATATGTTTTTCCGGCTTGCAGGAGGAGATTATTACAACAGCGAAGCAGAAATCAATCACAGTGTCAGAGAGGAAATCCCGGATAATGTGAAGCTTGTTTACTGGGATTATTATTCCACACAAAAAGAACATTATGACCGTATGCTTGCTGCTCATAAGAACTTGAAAGAGGATACCTGGTTTGCGGGTGGTCTGTGGAGCTGGACCGGAATGGCACCTCATAACGGGTTCAGTATGAATGCCGCAGATGCCGCGCTGAAAAGCTGCCGGGAAAATGGGATTACCAATGTGATCATGACCCTGTGGGGAGACAACGGCGGAGAATGTTCCAAATTTGCATTGCTGCCTGCGCTGTTTTATGCATCGGAAATTGCGAAAGGAAACACGGACAGGGAAGAGATTCAGAAAAAATTTATGGAGAAATACGGAATTTCCTTTGAAGATTTCATGCTTCTTGACCTCCCTGGAACGCCAGGTGTGTCAGCAGATCAGATCTGCAATGCGGATAAATATCTGTTTTATAATGACTGTTTTACAGGTCTGATGAATTCCACCCTGACAGGCGATGAGAACGAAGAATATGCTTTGTGTGCGAAAAAACTGGAACAGACAGAAAAGAAAGAGCCATGGGGCTATCTCTTTGAAACCGGTCAGGCGCTTTGCGAGTTTCTTTCCATAAAAGCCTGCCTTGGAATAAAGACCCGGGAAGTATACACCAGCTGGAAACAGGAGAGAACAAAAACGGTAAATGCTGAAAATGTAAGTCAGAAATATGCAGAAGACCTGAACATGGAAAACCAGGTACAGGAAACATTAAGATCCCTGATCAGCGATTACCAGATGGCAGTGGAAAAACTGGAAATTTTCTATAAAAAATATAAAACCCAATGGTTTACAGAAAACAAACCGCATGGCTTTGACGTGCAGGACATCCGGATCGGCGGTCTGCTTACCCGTATCCGAAGCTGCCAGGAGCGTCTGCAGCATCTTTATGACGGAGAAATTGACGTGATTGAAGAACTGGAAGAACAGCCGCTGGATCTCGCAGGAAATGGAAAACAGTTTACCCGTAAGCCAATGAACTTTAATGACTGGTCCAGAACTGTCACAGCCAATGTAATTGCCTGATATAGAAGGATACTGAAAACCAAAAGTTACAGCCAGACAGAAAGATACTGCCCAAAAAGTCACAACCTGTCTAAGTGAAATGAAAAAAACTGTAATAATCACACAGAAAAGATAACCGGAAAGGAACAGATGAACATGGAACGCTATACCGTACATACGATTGAGAATGATTACCTGAGAGTTACCGCTTCCGAAAAAGGCGGAGAACTCAAGTCCGTATATGACAAAAAGGCACAGCGCGAGCTGCTCTGGCAGGGGGATGACAGATACTGGGGAGACAGCGCCCCGAATCTTTTCCCGTATATTGCCAGACTGACAGAGGGAAAATACACCTATCAGGGCCAGAGCTATGAGATGAAAATCCATGGTTTCGTGATGTATTCCGTTCTGACATGTACAGAAACGGAACAGGAATTGTGCTTTGAACTGAAATCCAATGAAACGACAAGACAGGAATATCCATTTGAATTCGTATACAGGGTTAGATATCAGCTGAACGATGCAGATCTGAAAGTAATCTATGAAGTGGAAAATCAGGATAGCAAAAAAATGTATTTCGGCATCGGTGGACATCCGGGATTCCAGGTACCTTTTGTGGACGGGACGGAATTTGAAGATTATTATCTGGAATTCGGGAACGATGTCAAACCGCTGAGAGTCCAGTTTTCCAATGACTGCTTTGTACTGGGAAAAGAAGAATATCAGGAGCTTGCAGACGGCGCCCTTTCTCTGAAGCATAACCTTTTTGATGAGGATGCGATCGTTCTGGAGCAGACCGGAGGACATGTGGCACTGAAATGCAGAAAATCACCGGCATCCATTTCCGTGAAATACGAGAATATGAGATATGTGGGATTCTGGCACTGCCCGCGGACAGAAGCACCTTATGTGTGTATTGAGCCGTGGTCTTCCCTTCCGTCACGCAAAAATATTGTAGAAGATCTGGAAAGACAGGAAGACCTGAACAGCCTGATGCCGGGAGAAACCTATCAGAATACATTTTGTATTACGATTCATTCCGCATAAATGCAAGATGTTTTTTTGGTGAAAGCAGGAGACTCGTCTATAGAAAATAAGATGTCTTTTTGTGAAAATAAGATGTCCGCATATAGAAAACAAGATTTCGGTTTGCGGAAATCATGATTGCTTTACTTTGAAATGTGTGCTAGAGTGTAATAAAAAGACAGTATAAAGAGGAATAATTATGGATTTCTCAGTGATGTTGGAAATAGTGGCAGCGCTGATCATTGTTTTGCTGCTGTTATATAGCTTTGACGAAGGAAGCACAGCAAACATCGGAAATCAGAGATTTCGTTTCTGCCTGTACGTGACTCTTCTGGCAATCATGCTGGATGTTCTTTCCGTATATGGCATCCGGGAGTATGAAACATTTCCGGTCTGGGTGAATATGCTGATTTCCAGTTTGAATTATCTGGTTGCCAGTCTGAATTCGGTAGTAATTGCCAGTTATCTTTCTCATCAGATTTTTGAGCATTTTCCGAAACATTTTTGCAGAAAAAAAATAACAATCGTCATCTGGTCTCTGTATGGAATCGTGGTTGCATCAGTAGCGGTAAATCTGTTTAACAATTGTCTGTTCTCATTCGGAGATCAGGGATACATCCGGGGGCCGCTGAACCTTCTGGGATACCTGGTGGTCATGTTTGAAGTAGTGATGGTGGGCTTGTGTTACCTGAAGAACAGTGACATTGCCAGCAGATCCATGCGTAAGGCCATGCGTTCGATTCCTTATGTGGTATGCGGAATCCTGATCTGGCAGCTGATTTGCCGTGACACCATGATGAACGGACTGATCGCGGCAATGGTGGATCTGATTCTGTTTATCAGTTTCCAGAGCAGGCGGAATAATACCGATTATCTTACCAATCTGGGCAACCGGGGAGTTTTCGTGGAGGATCTGGGGGTTTTGTGTGAATCTCAGAAACGGCTTCATATCATTATGCTGTATCTGAATAAATTTGGTCGTGTGAACAGAGAATTCGGGCAGAAGAACGGTGATGAATTTCTGTACGCAGTTGCCCGGTATCTGGACAATCTTTCGCCGGCAGCAAGAGCCTACCGGCTGGGAAGTCTGGAATTCGCCATCATCTGCCGGGAAGAAGAGGATGCCTTGTATTTGTGTACAGTGAATGATATCAGAGAACGATTTGCCAAACCCTGGGAGATTGGTGATATGAAAGCCACCCTTTCCGTATCTGTCTCAGACCTTTATCTGTATGGCACAGCTGAGTCAGGTCAGGAGAGCAGGGAAGCTGATAATACCCGGATCATTGAGCAGCTGGAATACGCCATGCGCCTTGCAAAAGCAGAGGGAGAGAATGGATGGGTTCCTTTTGACAGAAAAGTCCGTATGATGATGGAGAGGCAGAAATCCATCATTGAGCAAATGAGGGAAACCATCGCAAACAAAAGCTTTTCTGTTTATTATCAGCCGATTTACTGCTGGAAGGACGGGCTGTTCTGCTCGGCGGAAGCGCTTGCGCGTATGTCAGATAAGGAGGGAAATCCGATTCCTCCGTCAGAGTTCATTACACTTGCGGAATCCACAGGAATGATCAATGAACTGAACTGGATCATTGTGGAAAAAGTATGTGCGTTTGTGGGAAGCCATCCGGAACTGAAGCTGAAGGGAATTGCGATCAATATGTCCATCCGTCAGTTTATGGAAGAGGGAATGAAGGAAAAGCTGGACCGGATTCTGGACAAATATGGTGTCAGTCATGAGATACTCAAGATTGAAATCACAGAAAGAGTGATTTCCGAGAACCCGGTCAAAGCCAGAGAAATCATGGAGTCCCTGACTGCGGAGGGCATTCGTTTCTACCTGGATGATTTTGGCATGGGATATTCCAATTTTGCCAGTGTGCTTTCTCTGCCGTTTGATACAATTAAGCTGGATAAAACCCTGACGGACAAGGCACTTGGAACACCGAAAGAGCGCCAGATATTCCACTCGCTTGTGGAAATGTTTCTGAAGGCACGTTACAGCATTGTAGCAGAAGGTGCAGAGACAGAAGAAATGGTGGAAGAGCTGAAACGTCTCCAGGTGGATCGGATACAGGGATATTATTATTCAAAACCACTGCCGGAAGAGGAATATCTCCAGTTTATGGAAGATCAAAAATAGAAGGGCTGTGACAGTCCTTCTATTTTTTTGATCAATCAGTCTGGATTCCATCGCCCCTTCCTTGCACTGGCGGAAGTTGTGGTGTATAATTGTTGCTATTAGCAAAGAATATTAGCGAAATATGCCGGGAAAACGAATACATACAGTGCTCATTTCCTGTTTCTGTCAGAAGCGGAATCGCTTCAGGAATCGCATTTTGTCAGGAAACCTCCACCACCTTCCGGCGTATTTCAGAACGATAAGGGGAACTGCTTTGAAGAAAAAGATAGAACAATTGTTAAGTGGGAAATTTGAATATGAAAATCCGGCGCTTTTGTTTTCGCAGGAACGGATCTCCGTCAGACTTAAGGCAGGAGAGACCTTCCGGGGAGACCTGTATTTTGGGACAGAGAACAACGAGCGCATCCGGGGATATGTGACCTCCTCCAGCAGAAGAATGGTTTCGGGAATCGGCAAATTTTCGGGAACCACCATCTGCCTGCCCTACGGCGTGGATGCCACAGGCATGCAGCCCGGCGAAACCATAAGCGGATGGCTGTGCTTTACCACGAACATCGGAGAATACCGCCTTCCGTTTTCCATTGAGACAGAAAAAGAAGAAATCCGAAGCTACGCAGGGGAACTTCATGATACAGAAGCATTCCATGAAATCGCGCGGAAAGATTTCCGGGAAGCATACCGCTTGTTCAAGGACAAGTCATTTTCCGGAATTATGGAGAACCGCAGTCAGAAAGAAAAAGCCCTGTATGCGGGACTTTCCGTCCAGCCTGTCACCTACCAGCATCTGGAAGAATTCCTCATCAGCATGGGATACAAGGAACCGGTCACCATTTCCCTCAAGCAGTCCGGCGGGGAATTTTATGATGTCAGTGAGACCATGCAGGAATCCTTTGATGTCCATAAGACCGGCTGGGGACACCTTCGTCTGGACATCGAAGCCCGCGGAGATTTCCTGGAAGTGGAGCATCATGTAGTGACCGATGAAGATTTCATTGGCAGCAGCTATCAGGTGGAATACGTGATTCGTAAGGATAAACTGGGCAAAGGCAGACAGTTCGGTGAGATCGTGATCAAAAGCCCGTACCAGGAACTGGTATACCCGGTCATTGCATCAAGAGACGGGAAGACCACCGTGGATATCAGTGCCATAGAGAAAAAACACAGACTATCCCTGATGCGCGACTATATCGAATACCGCTGCGGCATCATGGACTTCAAGACCTGGGCAGGAAGTGTCCGCTTTGAGCTGAACCAGCTGCGGGAAGCCGGATGCTGCTATCCGGAATATCAGCTTCTGGAAGCCTACCTTCTTCATAAAGAAGACAATAATCCGGGAGCCATTGAGATCCTGAAACAATTCCGTGACAAATCCTACTCCAGTGAAGATCTGGAATTTGCCGGTGTCTATCTGTATCTGTGCAGCCTTACCGGAATCTACCGTGACAGCGTACAGGCGCTCCGCAGAGTACAGAATTTCTATATGCAGAAAGAAGACAGCCTGATCCTGATGTGGATACAGCTTCAGCTGGACAGCGCATATCGCCGTACTCCGTCCAAGGCCGTATTCCTTCTGGAAGAACAGTTTGACCGCGGATGCAGAAGCCCGCTTCTTTATCTGGAAGCATGGAATTACATCAGTGCAGACATGACCCTCCTTCACCGGATCAGCCGGTTCTGGGTGCAGGTCTTCCTTTTTGCAGGCAAAAAAGGCCTGCTGACAGAAGAACTGGTCATGCGTTTTTCCTATCTGTCCGGCTATGAGAAAAGCTTCAACAGAAGCCTCTACCGGGCCCTGGAACTGGGCTACGAGGCATTTCCGACAGACGATACCCTGGAAGCCATCTGCCGGTATATTATGATCGAAAACCC
Source organism: Blautia sp. HCP3S3_G3 (assembly GCF_052063365.1). Taxonomy (NCBI): domain Bacteria; kingdom Bacillati; phylum Bacillota; class Clostridia; order Lachnospirales; family Lachnospiraceae; genus Blautia; species Blautia sp. HCP3S3_G3. Next base: position 251,951 of record NZ_JBQHXR010000001.1, read on the forward strand.
AAGAAAACCGGAATATTTCCGCTGGTTTTCCCTTGCAGTGGAGCACGGTCTGCGCCTTACAAGACTTTATGAATACTATGTGGAGACCATGGACACTTCTTACCAGAGAGAACTGCCCAAGACCCTTCTGATGTATTTTACCTATAATGACAATACACTGGGGGATTCCCGGAAAGCCTACCTCTACGCCAATGTCATCGCCTACAAAGACAAAGAACCCGGCGTATACGAAAGCTATCGGGAGCATATCCGCAAATTTGCCCGTCAGAAACTGGCGGAAGGCAGGATCAACGAGAATTATGCCGCCATTTACCAGGAATTCTGCATGGATCCCTCCAATGCAAAAGAAGCCCAGGCAGCAGCACGTCTGATGTTTGCCTGCCGTTTATACTGCGATGACAAAAAAGTCCGTCAGGTAATCGTCCGCCACAGCCAGATGGCAAGAGAAGAAGCTTACCCCTGTGTACAGGGCGTGGCATATCCGCGTATTTACACAGAAGACGCCGTGATTTTGTTCCAGGATGAGAAACAGCGCCGCTATGCATCCACCGTGGATTATAATGTGACCAAATTGATCGATGAACGGGAACTTCTCCCCCGCGTTCTGGAAAAAGGCGTGCGGGAACCGGGAACCCTGCTTCACTATTGCGAAAATACAGAACTGAACCGTGAAAACATGGAACTTTTCCAGTACCTGGCAGATTCCGACGCCTACACCGATGCCTACCGGAAAGCCACACGCAGGAAAATCCTGAACTATCTGGCAGCCCATGCGCAGGAAGAAAATCTGGACGAGTATCTGGAAAACCTGAACCTGCGGGAATACACCATGGTAGACCGCAGCACCCTCCTGGAAGTCCTGGTTTCCAGAAGAATGTTTGACAGAGCCATGTATGTGATCCAGGAATTTGGCTACGAAGGCGTGGAATGGGGCAGCCTTCTGAAGCTTACCAGCCGCATGATCCTGCGCAGCGAAATGGCAGAAGACGAGGAGCTTCTGGCACTTGCCAGCGAAGTTTATCGTGCAGGCAAATACGATGAAGTGATCCTTCATTACCTGATGCAGTACCGTTTCGGTCCCACAGACGAGCTGCTGGCAATCTGGAAAAGCGCCCGCGGTTTTGACATGGACACCTACGATCTGGAAGAAAAAATCCTGAACATCCTGATGTTCACCTCCGATTACCGCAAAGAAGGCGAGAACGTCCTGGAAGCCTACGTAAAACAGGCAGGCAAAGAACGGATCATCGGTGCCTACCTGACCCAGCTTTCCTACGGTGTATTTGTCCGCGAATACCCCATGAGCCCGTTTGTCCGGGAATGCCTGGAGCATGCTTTTGAGCGCAAATGGCCGGTGGACGAGGTCTGCCGCATGGCACTTCTCAAGGCTCTGGCAAAAGAAAAAGTGACCGATGCCAGACATCTGGAAATGGAACGGGAGCTTTTGAAGGACTGCGTCGGAGAGGGAAGGGCATTTGCTTTTTACCGGAAACTTCCGCCGGAACTTCTGAGCCCCTATCAGCTGGATGACAAGACTTACGTGGAATATCATGCAAGCCCCATGGCAAAGGTGACCTTATTCTATGCTTTGGATACCGGGCTTGGAATCGGGAAAGAATATAAGAGCGAACCGCTGAAAAATGTTTATGAGGGAATTTTTACCAAAACCTTTACCCTGTTTTACGGAGAAACCCTGCATTATTATTTCCGTATCGAAGAGGACGGCAAAATCCATACCACATCCGAACGTGTTCTTGCCATGAACCGCGTGGATGGAACCCCCATGAGCAAATATCAGCTCCTGAATCAGATGCTGTCCGCACGTAAACTGGACAAAGAACAGGAAGTGACCAGGAGAATGAAGCAGTATCTTCGTCAGGAACAATATGTAAAAGAAATGTTTACCATAGAAAAGGAAACGGAAGATGAACGAAATTCGTGACTTGATGATAGGAATTGATTTTGGGGAAAAATTTTCCCAGATATGTTATTACGACCGCAAAGCGGATGAGGCAAGATCCATCAGCATGAAGGTGGGAAGCAGTCAATATGAGGCACCCAGCTGTCTCTGCCGCAGGATCGAGCAGGGAGATTACTGCATAGGTCTGGAGGCCGAGTACTTTGCCAGAGAAAAAAACGGCATCATGCTGGATAACCTTTATGAACTGTCCGGAAGCACAGAGCGCATCCAGCTGGCAGGAGAAGAGCATGAACCATGGGAATTTCTGTCCATTTTCCTTAAGGGAATGCTGAAATTTCTGGGAATCCTGGACATCGTCAAAAACACCAGATGCATGGTGATCACCACCCCTTCCCTGACACCGGAACGGGTAAAAAACTTCCAGAAAGCATGCGCAGACATTGGTTTTCCGGAAGAGAAATTCATGCTGCTGGACTATGGCGAGAGCTTTTATTACTACATGCTTTCCCAGAAACGGGATACCTGGAACCGGAATGTGGCATGGTATGCGTTCACTCCGGAAAAAGTCACTTTCCGCAAAATGTCCATGACCTCCGCTACAAGACCGGTTCTGGTGCGACTGGAGGAGCCGCAGGAAACCGCTCTCAGTGAAGAGAAGGAAGTAAGAGATTCCGATTTCTGCCAGTTTATCCAGAAAACGTTAGGCATGGAACTTTATTCCAGCATTCAGATCACGGGCAACGGATTTGACACTGAATGGGCGAAACAGTCGGTGAAATCCCTCTGCTACCAGAAACGCAAGGTGTTCTATGGAAACAATCTGTTTGCCAAAGGTGCCTGCGCAGCGGCTGTGGAACGCCTGGAAAAAAAGAACTTCAAAGGCTACCGCTACATGAGCGAGTCTCTGGTTCTGGCAGATGTGGGCATGGATATGAGAGTGATGGGCTCTCCGGCCTATTATCCGCTCATTGAGGCAGGCAATAACTGGTATGACTGCAAAGCCTGGTGCGAGCTGATCCTGGATGATACCGAAGAACTGATATTTACCGTAGCCACCATGGAAAAACCCGAAAAACGCCGTGTGGCCATGAGTCTTCCGGGACTGCCGAAACGGCCGAACAAGACCACCAGACTTCGCGTGGAACTTAATTATGTATCTCCGAAAGAATGCGAGATCACCGTAAAAGACCTGGGCTTTGGCGACCTGTTCCCGGGCAGCGGCAAAGTCTGGAAAGAAACGGCCGCATGGTAAAAGGGGGACGGACATGAGCGGATATATTTTATGCCAGACAAAAAAGGCAGAAACACCATATTTTATCGAGAATATCAGCACAAACATCTATACAATGGAGGAATTGTGCTACTATCTTTATCATAATCTGTATCTGGTGGATGATACAATTATCAATGAGGGGCTGTGCAGCTGGCTTTCCGGGGAACTGGACCTTCCGAAGCTGGCAGCGAAGCTCCGCCCGCATCTTGGCAAATTTGCGGCAGTGGAGGATATCCTGTATCCGATTTTTAAGGAAATCAATTACCTGACTTATGAAGAACTACGCGTTCTTGGCATGCAGCTTCAGAAGCTGAACATCCAGCCGCCTGCCATCCGTGAAAAAGAAAAAGGAGACGCCCTGGTGGAAAACGGCATGTACGTCAATGCCATCCGTGTTTACCAGAAGCTTCTGGAACGGGAGGATCTGGAAGAAGCGAGAGAAGGTCTGACAGAAAGCATTTACCACAACCTTGGCTGTGCCTGCAGTTACCTGTTCCAGATGGAAAAAGCAGTGGAGTGCTTCTGGAAAGCATACGAACAGGGACATGACCGTGCAGCACTGAAATGCTATCTCCTTGCGTTCCGCAGCATCCGGACGCCAAACGAATACGAGAGCAGGCTGACGGAACTGCATGTATCCGGAGAAATCCGTGCAGAAATCAAAGAAACCCTGGATCAGTTCGCGAAGAAACCGGAAAAACAGGTAGATTCCCATCAGGTGGATGAACTGCTGGAGAAATTCACTCAGGAATATCACCGCAGCACCGGGTCATGACAGGATGATTGCCGTGTGAATGATGTGGAAAAAGCATATGCAGATATAAAAAAAGGAATGGTCATATGTTTTTGTACGAAAACAGGCATGAAAATGACAAAAAAGATGAAAGAAAATGATTTTTAAGGTTGACTTTCGCGTGGTAAATTGTTAATATTGTACCGTAATCACCCAAAACAAATAATAAGCGAGGAGATCAACCGATATGAAAAAATTAATTGCAATGTTATTGACATCATCTATGATTTTTTCCATGACAGCCACAGCTTTTGCATCCACAGACGAGAGTGATGCAGCCTATGTAAAAGAGAACGGCAAGCTGGTAGTTGGTATTACCGATTTCGCACCGATGGATTATAAAGAAGAAGGAAGCGATGAATGGGTCGGATTTGACGCTGACATGGCAGCTGCTTTTGCAGAAAGCCTTGGTGTGGAAGTAGAATTCGTAGAAATCGACTGGGATAATAAGATTATGGAACTGGAAGGCAAGACCATTGACTGCGTATGGAATGGTATGACACTGACCGATGAAGTAACCAGCTCCATGGAATGCTCCAATGCATACTGCAACAACGCACAGGTTGTTGTTGTTCCGGAAGACAAGGCAGATCAGTATCAGGATGTTGACAGCCTGGCAGATCTGAACTTTGCAGTAGAAGCAGGAAGCGCAGGAGAAGCAGAAATCAGCGCACTTGGACTGAACTACACAGCAGTAAAAGCACAGTCTGACGCTCTGATGGAAGTATCTGCAGGAACCTCTGATGCAGCCGTAATCGACCTTCTGATGGCAGCAGCCATGATCGGTGAGGGAACCGGATACGAAAGCCTGACTCACACCGTAGAACTCAACAGCGAAGAATACGGCGTAGGATTCCGCAAAGGCTCCGACCTTGCAGAAGCACTGAATGAATTCTTTGCTGCCAGCTACGAGGACGGCAGCATGCTGGAATGTGCTGAGAAATATGGCGTACAGGATGCAGTGATCGAGCAGAAATAATACTGACAGACGAATCATACGAAGATGTATCATATAAAGATAAACCACACAAGGATGATTCATATTCATGTGAACAGAAATAGATAAAAGCATATTTTTAGAGAATAGTTTGTATGATTTGCTATGCCGGACATCAAGAACATCACAACAAAATCAGAAAGAGCGGTTTTTACCGCTCTTTTCTAGCGTTATTCATACTGACAGTTTTATGAAAAAGTATTGAGAAAGACGGACATTTCATAATTAAGAAGACAATAAAACAATAATCAGGCAGTTAGAAAGAAATTAGAAAGCAGGATATGTTATGGAACAGATTATGGAACAGATGCCGATTGTTATCCGCTCGCTGAACATCGGTTTTCTTCAGACATTAAAATTATTTTTCGTAACCCTGATCGGAGCCTTTCCCCTGGGACTGCTCATGGCCCTGGGCTCTACATCACGGTTCAAGCCGCTGAGCTGGGTTATCAAGCTTGTGATCTGGATCATAAGGGGAACCCCGCTGATGATCCAGCTTCTGATCATTTACTATTTCCCCGGACTGGTACTGCACAATCCCATCTGGGGCGGCGGAGAAGGCGGCCGTTTCCTGGCTGCATCCTTTTCCTTCATCCTGAATTACTCCTGTTATTTTTCGGAAATCTACCGCGGAGGCATTCAGGGAGTTCCGGTGGGACAGGAAGAGGCAGGACTGGTGCTGGGCATGACCAAAACCCAGATCTTTTTCCGCATCAAACTTCTTCAGGTAATCAAACGTATTGTGCCGCCTATGTCCAATGAAATCATAACTTTGGTAAAGGATACCTCCCTTGCCCGCATCATTGCACTGCAGGAGATCATCTGGGCAGGGCAGGCGTTTATGAAAGGCTCTCAGGGCATTTCCGGAGCCATCTGGCCGCTGTTTTTTACAGCCGTTTATTATCTGATCTTTAATGGAATCCTGACCATTCTCCTGGGAAGACTGGAGAAAAAACTGGATTATTTCAGGTAGGAGGAGCAAACATGGCAATTTTAGAAGTAGAACATATATGCAAATCGTTTAACCGTACCGAGATACTGAAGGACATCAGCTTTTCCCTGGATAAGGGACAGGTGGTCTCTATTATCGGTTCCTCCGGAAGCGGAAAAACCACACTCCTGCGGTGCCTGAATTTTCTGGAAACACCGGACAGAGGAGTGATCCGTGTCAACAATGAGACACTATTTGATTCCGCGGATCCTTCTACGCAGAGGGAATCCACCATCCGCAAAAAACGGCTCCATTTTGGCCTTGTCTTTCAGTCTTTCAACCTTTTTCCACAGTATACCGCTCTGGAAAATGTGATGCTTGCCAAAGAACTGCTTGCCAAAGAACGGCCGGATTACAAAAGTCGCAAAAAAGAAATCCATGGAGAAATCCGTATACAGGCAGAGGGACTTCTGAAACAGATGGGCCTGGAAAAACGCATGAACAACTATCCCCATCAGCTTTCGGGAGGACAGTGCCAGAGAGTGGCGATTGCCCGGGCACTGGCGCTGCAGCCGGATATTCTCTGCTTTGATGAACCGACTTCTGCACTGGATCCGGAGCTCACCGGAGAGGTGCTGAAAGTCATCAAAGAACTGGCAGACCAGAACACCACCATGATTATTGTGACTCATGAGATGGCATTTGCCAGAGATGTGGCCAATCAGGTAATCTTTATGGATGACGGCTACATTCTGGAGCAGGGCGACCCGAAACAGGTGTTTGAAAACCCGAGAGAAGAGCGTACGAAACAGTTCCTTTCCCGGTTTACACAGGGATGACAGTCCTTATTAACAGCATATGTAACTGTTTTGTATTTTTACAGTTACGAGCAAAAAAAATATTGGGAATTTGGCACAATATGGATCAAAATTCCAGTACGGTCAATGTACGGGAATGATGCATCGGAAAATTCTTCTCAGGATATTCCAGTGAACAGTAACATTTCATCTATCTGTTATAATCCTGCAATTATTTTAGGTTGCTTTTGAGATTTGATTGGTATATAATTTCTACGATACAATGTATACAATAAACGCAAGATCAGGAGAGTGAAGATGAGTACAGACAGATATGTAAGTCCTTTATCAGAACGTTATGCAAGCAAGGAAATGCAGTACATCTTTTCCCCGGATATGAAATTCCGTACCTGGAGGAAATTATGGATCGCCCTTGCAGAAACAGAGAAGGAGCTGGGACTGAACATTACCCAGGAGCAGATCGATGAACTGAAAGCACACGCAGACGATATCAACTACGACGTGGCGAAAGAACGTGAGCGCCAGGTACGTCACGATGTTATGTCCCATGTGTACGCATACGGCGTACAGTGCCCGAAGGCTAAGGGAATCATCCATCTGGGAGCAACCTCCTGCTATGTAGGAGACAACACCGATATTATCGTTATGACAGAAGCGCTGAAGCTGGTTCGCAAGAAACTGGTAAACGTCATCGCAGAACTGTCTAAATTCGCAGATAAATATAAAGCACAGCCGACACTGGCATTCACCCATTTCCAGCCGGCACAGCCGACAACCGTAGGCAAGCGCGCCACACTGTGGACACAGGAATTCCTTCTGGATCTGGAAGACCTGGAGTACGTACTTGGCACCATGAAGCTTCTCGGCTCCAAGGGAACCACAGGAACCCAGGCAAGCTTCCTGGAGCTCTTTGACGGAGATCAGGAGACCATCGACAAGATCGATCCGATGATCGCAGAGAAGATGGGATTTAAAGAATGCTATCCGGTATCCGGACAGACCTATTCCCGCAAGGTGGACACCCGTGTCCTGAACGTACTTGCAGGCATTGCGGCAAGTGCACACAAGATGTCCAATGACATCCGTCTCCTTCAGCATCTGAAGGAAGTGGAAGAGCCGTTTGAGAAATCCCAGATCGGTTCCTCCGCAATGGCATACAAGAGAAACCCGATGAGGAGTGAGCGTATTGCTTCCCTTTCCAGATACGTGATGGTCGATGCACTGAACCCGGCTATCACATCCGCAACCCAGTGGTTTGAGAGAACCCTGGATGACTCTGCTAACAAGAGACTGAGCATTCCGGAAGGCTTCCTCGCGATCGACGGTATCCTGGATCTCTGCCTGAACGTGGTAGACGGTCTGGTCGTATACCCGAAAGTAATCGAGAAACGCCTGATGTCTGAGCTGCCGTTCATGGCTACCGAGAACATCATGATGGATGCGGTCAAAGCCGGCGGAGATCGTCAGGAACTGCATGAGCGCATCCGTGAACTTTCCATGGAGGCAGGCCGCAATGTGAAGGTAGAAGGCAAGGACAACAACCTTCTGGAACTGATCGCTGCAGACCCTGCATTCAACCTGACTCTGGAAGAACTTCAGAAGACCATGGATCCGACCAAATACGTAGGACGTGCCAAAGAACAGACAGAAGCATTCCTTGCCAAAGTAGTGAATCCTGTTCTGGAAGCCCACAAAGACATGCTGGGCGTAAAGGCAGAAATCAACGTGTAAGAGTCCGCGTGCAGAATCAATCAGAAATCTATGCACAGATAGTTAAGTAGTAATCAACACGCAAGGAGGAATATTGTGTTATGATCACAGCAGTAGTGGGAGCGAACTGGGGAGACGAGGGAAAAGGGAAGATTACCGACATGCTCGCTCAGGAAGCAGATATTATCGTAAGATTTCAGGGAGGTGCCAATGCGGGCCACACCATCGTCAACGACTATGGTAAATTTGCCCTTCATACACTCCCGTCCGGTGTGTTCTATGATCACACCACAAGCATCATCGGCAACGGCGTGGCACTGAACATCCCTGTGTTTTTTAAAGAGTATAACGAAGTAGTCAGCAGAGGCGTACCGGCTCCGAAGATCATGATCTCCGACAGAGCACAGATGGTAATGCCGTATCACATCCTGTTTGACCAGTATGAAGAAGAACGTCTGGGCGGCAAGTCCTTCGGCTCTACCAAATCCGGTATTGCCCCGTTCTATTCTGACAAATATGCCAAAATCGGTTTCCAGGTAAGTGAACTCTTTGATGAGGAAGCACTCCATGAGAAACTGGTTCGTGTATGTGAGACCAAGAATGTTCTTCTGGAGCATCTGTATCACAAACCGCTTCTGGATCCGGATAAATTGATGAAAGAACTGATGGAATACAAGAAAATGGTAGAACCGTATGTAGGAGATGTATCTCTCTATCTCTGGAACGCACTGAAAGAAGGCAAACAGATTCTTCTTGAGGGACAGCTTGGCTCCCTGAAGGATCCTGATCACGGAATATATCCTATGGTTACTTCTTCTTCCACCCTCGCTGCTTACGGCGCGATTGGTGCAGGCGTACCTCCCTACGAGATTAAGAAAATCGTTACTGTATGCAAGGCATACTCCAGCGCAGTAGGCGCAGGTGCTTTTGTTTCCGAAATCTTCGGTGAGGAGGCAGACGAGCTTCGCAGAAGAGGCGGAGACGGCGGAGAATACGGCGCAACCACAGGACGTCCGAGACGTATGGGATGGTTTGACTGTGTCGCTTCCAAATACGGCTGCCGTATGCAGGGAACCACAGATGTAGCTTTCACCGTACTGGATGTACTGGGATATCTGGATGAGATTCCGGTATGTACCGGATATGAGATCGATGGCAAAGTCACCACAGACTTCCCGACCACCGGCCTTCTGGAAAAAGCCAAACCGGTTCTGGAAGTACTTCCGGGATGGAAGAGCGATATCCGCGGAATCAGGAATTATGAAGACCTTCCGGAAAACTGCCGCAAATACATTGAGTTCGTAGAAGAGAAGATCGGCTTCCCGATCACCATGATCTCCAACGGCCCGGGAAGAAACGATATTATCTACAGAAATAAATAATTGGCTGGTGTATGGCACTGGGGCATTGCAGAAACGTACATGTGCCATAAAAAATGTTTTTCAGGAAAAAATCAGACAGAAAAGGTGTACACGCCGGGGAATTCCTCCGGCGTGTTTTGCGGCAGCAACAAATCTCAGTGAAAAATGAGGAAATGCTCTGTGATGGAAACAAAAAGCAGTTTCCTGAAGAAAACAGAAAATATGAAGAGAGGATATTATGAAAAACTGGAAACGAATAGCCGCCTTTGCAGCGGTAGTACTGTTACTGATTATATTCTGCCTCCCCATGGTCTTCGCTTTCGGCACGGATGGAGGCTCGCAGTCCGCGTTTCGCGCTTCCCTTGCGGCAGCCATCATGGTGCCGGTTATGGCATACATCTTCCTGCTGGGATACAAGTTCTTTGGCAAGAAGAAACCGGAATCAGAAAAAACAGGAGATTCCAGAGGAGGGAAAGAGCGGATGATCGAAAATATCATTTTTGATGTAGGAAAAGTCCTGGTGGAATTCGACTGGCAGGGTTACCTGAGAAGCTACGGTTTCCCCGAAGAGAAATACGAAAAGATTGCAGATGCCGTTTTCCGCAGCAAAGTCTGGGACGAACGGGACAGGGGACTGTATGACGAAGAGGAATATCTCCGTCAGTTCATTGCCCAGGCACCGGAATATGCAGACGATATCCGTGAGGTCATGCGCAGGAGTCCGGAAACCATCCGCCATTACGACTATGCGGAGACCTGGGTAAAATACCTGAAAAGCCAGGGATATCACCTGTATATCCTGTCCAATTACAGCCGGTATATGCTGGATCACACAATGAAAACAGAAATGCCGTTCCTGAAATACATGGACGGAGCCGTTTTCTCCTGTGAAGTGAATGAAATGAAGCCGGAACCTGCCATCTACCGCAAACTTCTGAAAACCTATGGCTTGGATCCGGAGAAATCTGTCTTTCTGGATGACCGGCCGGAGAACTGTAAGGGAGCAGAGGCAGTGGGAATCCACGCCATCCAGTTCCGGAATTTTAAGCAGGCGGCGAAAGAACTGGAAAAATTACAGGTTGTATAGCGATAGTCAGGCCCCCCCGGTTATTCTCATCTCAGTAAAAGTTGTGGATGGATTGGATCAGGCAATTTGTGCAGACACATAAACGTTAATTCAGGATTTGTTACCCAATATAGTATGTTGCAGAAGGGCTAAGACCGATGTAAAATAAAAGTAACTGGTGTGAAATGATATTTATTGGAAATAAAAAATAGAACAATTTGCGATGTACTGGTTTCCATGAGTGTATTTCGTGGCAGACATCAGTTGCTTTTTACGAAAATTTTACCAATATTTTTACAAAATCTTTACATTCTTCTTTACCGGATTTTTGAGTTTATGGATTATATTCAGAAAGTAGTAAACGATATTCCAGACAAGTTCTGGCTGATAAAAAATGCTCAATAGGGTAAGAAAGGAGAACATAAGAGAATGAAAAAAATATATGGAATCATCAGAAAACTTGGAGTTACTTCCCATTACAAGGGTTACTTTTTTGTTGCAGATGCGATTCGGCTGGCAATGGATTCTCAGGATAAGCCCCTGAGGATTACCAAGGATATCTATCCATATCTTGCAAGAAAATATAAAACTACAACCCTGAGTATTGAACATGATATACGTACTGTGATTAACGTATGCTGGGAAATGAACAGGAAAGGAATGGCTGATATTGCCGGCTATCCTCTGGTTTACAAGCCGACAAACAGTGAATTTATAGATATGGTTGCCTATTATCTCTTATCTGCACAGGAAAGATAAGTCCCTGTAAATGTCGAAGGAAAGTTCAGTATTCACATTGAGATAAATACTTTATTTTTGAGGTGAGTTATGGCAACAATAGCTGTAATTGAAGATAATGTATTAACTGGAGACATGGTAGAAGAGATTTTAGTGGAGGAGGGTTTCCGTGTGATCCGGGCATATTCCGGAACGGAAGCGTTGTATCTGCTGAAACATGAGAAACCTGATTTGATACTTCTGGATTTGATACTTCCGGGTCTTGGAGGTGAAGGAGTATTGGAACATATTAAGGATATTCCTGTTATTATACTGAGTTCAAAAACGGATGTAGAGGATAAGATAAATCTCCTGAACGAGGGTGCCTGCGACTATATAACCAAACCATTTCATAAAAAAGAATTGATCGCCCGTATTCTGGTGCAGCTGCGCAAAGGGCAAATTCCTCGTAATTATGCAGAGGAATCTATCGTATCATTTGGTGATTTAACATTGGATCCCCTGTTGTTGGATGTGACTGTTCAGTCACGGACCGTTAAGCTGACAAAAACGGAATGTGTGATCCTCAAACTGTTGATGAATCATTCCAGGTATATCATTTCCAGAGATTTACTCCTGGATAGTATCAGCTATGAAACACCGGATTGTACGGAGAAGTCTTTGAAACAGCATATTTACAATTTACGGAAGAAGCTGAATAGTATTGACAGTAGTATTCAGATTGAGACTGTGCGGGGCGTTGGATTTAAATTATCCAAGAACAGGGAGTAGTCCTGGAAACAGTCCTGTTCCACCTTATTTGAGGGAGCCATCGGAGGGGAACATTGAGTTCAGGGACAAGAAAAAACAGTTTATGGGAAAGCATCTCGGAAAATCCGGGGTGCTTTTTTCAGTTTGCGCGCCATGGGCGCGCTCTAATGGGTGCAAGTCCCGAACATGCCCAGGTAGTGGGAAATGTATAGCCGAACAGCAAGGGTGTCCACCGTGAGGTGGAATCTGAAGGAAGCTGTAAGCAAATCTCTGGTCCGACGGACAGAAATCGCATATAAGGCTAGGCTACGAGAGATAAGTTGGCTGAAAACAACGAAGTCTAATAACTACCACATTTGTAGTAGCAGAGTAAATGCGGCGGATATATGGAGAGAAAGAGCGCACACCTTAAGCGTGGAGGTCTCACAGAGGTTTCATTTGCCTAGTAACAACGAACTGTGAGAAGTCAGCAGAGCCCATAGTAGCGAAGAAGTCTCGGTAATGGTGATGGAGCAAAGGGGCGAACAATCAATAAGTTTGAGTATGTCTCGTATTGCAGAGATGGCAACATCTGCCGTAACCAATCGGGTAAAAGATGGTCAAATCAAGCGAGACGGAAAGGAAAGAACGCATGGACACAAGTAGTCTAATGGAGCAGATTATATCTAGCGACAATCTCAACAGAGCATATCTGCAAGTCGTACGAAATAAAGGTGCAGAGGGAGTGGACGGAATGAAGTACACGGAACTCAAAGAACATCTAGAAAAGAACGGCGAAACCATCAAGGAACAGTTGAGGACAAGAAAGTATAAACCTCAACCAGTACGAAGAGTGGAGATACCAAAGCCTGATGGAGGTGTCAGAAACTTGGGAGTACCAACAGTAACAGACAGATTTGTACAACAGGCCATTGCACAGGTGTTAACACCAATCTATGAAGAGCAGTTCCATGACCATAGTTATGGATTCAGACCGAATAGATGTGCACAGCAGGCAATCCTAACGGCATTAGATATGATGAATGACGGCAATGATTGGATTGTTGACATTGACTTGGAAAAGTTCTTCGACACAGTGAATCACGACAAGCTCATGACTACAATAGGCAGAACTATTAAAGACGGAGATGTTATCTCTATTATAAGGAAATACCTTGTCAGCGGAATCATGATTGACGATGAATATGAGGATTCTATTGTGGGAACACCGCAAGGAGGAAATCTCTCGCCGTTGTTGGCGAACATCATGCTCAATGAACTTGATAAGGAAATGGAAAAGCGAGGGCTTAACTTTGTACGCTATGCGGACGACTGCATTATTATGGTCGGAAGTGAAATGTCTGCAAACAGAGTCATGAGAAATATTTCACGATTCATTGAAGAGAAACTAGGGCTTAAGGTCAACATGACCAAGAGCAAAGTAGACAGACCAAGCGGACTGAAATACCTTGGATTTGGATTCTACTTTGACACAAGAGCACATCAGTTTAAGGCGAAACCACATGCAAAGTCGGTAGCTAAGTTCAAGAAGAGAATGAGAGAACTCACTTGCCGTAGTTGGGGCGTTAGCAACAGCTACAAGGTAGAGAAACTCAATCAGCTTATTAGAGGCTGGATTAACTACTTCAAGATAGGAAGTATGAGAACACTTTGTAAGGAACTGGATTCTCGAATACGTTTCCGCTTACGAATGTGTATATGGAAACAATGGAAAACTCCACAGAACAGAGCAAAGAATTTGATGAAACTTGGGATTAGCAAGAAGTTTGCATGGTCAACAGCTTATTACGGAGCTCATATAGCACACGTGTGCCAAGGAGGTGCAATGAATATGGCTGTTACAAAAGAGAGACTAACCCGATTTGGATTAGTCTCAATGTTAGATTACTACACCGAAAAGAGTGTTGCTTGTTAAGTTGGTTGAACCGCCGTGTACCGAACGGTACGCACGGTGGTGTGAGAGGTCGGGAAATTTATTTAAATTTCCCTCCTACTCGATTGACTATTTTAGATTTTTCTCACTTCTTTCGGAGAAGAGATTTGATTCTCAAATGCTTGTCTGGCGGTAAATAATATGATAAGATAAAAACGCTTCAAAAGTGGAAACCCGGAATTGATGAATCTGACGGTTCAATGCTTAGAAGAAATTCAGAAAAATCGATATGAAAATACATGAATGACAAGGAAATGGAAATTATGGAAATTTTTGAAAAACGTTTACAGAAGCTGGAAAAAGAACTGCGTAGTCTATACTTTTCTCTCTATGATTCGGAAGAATCCTACAATGAACTGATTAACTCCATGAGAGAAGCCTATCGCGTGAGAAAACCGGAATTGAAAGAACAGGATCTTGTCCGTGAAAAGAATCCGAAATGGTTTTTGGATGAGCGTATGTTCGGTATGACCATGTACCCGACTCATTTCGCAGATGGAATCAATGGAATACGTGAACATCTGGATTATCTTTCGGATCTGGGAATTACCTATCTTCATCTGATGCCGCTGCTGAAAATGCCTTATCCTGATAATGACGGCGGATATGCCATCGAAGATTTTCGTCAGGTAGACCCGAAAATCGGAACTAATGAAGAGCTGGAAGCACTGGCAGATGAGCTTCGCGCCCGCGGCATCAGTCTCTGTCTTGATTTTGTCATGAATCATACCGCTGATACTCATGAATGGGCGATGCGGGCAAAAGCCGGAGAAAAGGAATATCAGGATTATTATTATTGCTACGATACCAGAGAAATTCCGGATAAATTTGAACAGAATCTTCATGAGATTCTGCCTGCAGATGCCCCCGGCAACTTTGTTTATTCCGAAGAAATGGGTAAGTGGGTGATGTCCCGTTTTTATCCATTTCAGTGGGATCTTAACTACCACAACCCAAAAGTTATGCAGGAGAGAATTGAAACAGCTCTTTTCCTGGCTAACCTGGGTGCTGATGCTATCCGTCTGGATGCTGCAACCGGTATCTGGAAAGACACGGAAAATTACACAAGCACTCTGGAACCGGCTTACACGATTATTCGAATTATGCACATTGCTGCGGAGCTTGTATGTCCGTCTCTGATTTTTAAAGGCGAAGTTCTGGTGGTACCATGGCAGGTTCCTAATTTCTTCGGCACTCCGGATCATCAGCGCTGTCAGCTGCTTTATGGCGCCAATGGAATGGCTAATTTGTGGAATGCACTGGCAACGCAGGACACCCGTATGATGAAAATTTTGATGGATCAGTTCCATAGCCTGCCGGATAACTGCAATTTTGTTAATTATATTCGCTGCCACGATGATCTGGGCTGGGCGCTGGATCCGGAAGTCGAGCGTTCTCTGCTGATGGATCCTCAGCTTCACAAAGAATTCCTTTATCACTTCTATGAAGGAAGCATTCCGGGAAGCTGGTCCAGAGGATCCCTGTTCAATTATGATCCGGTGACCAGAGATGCCCGCAGCAATGGCCGTGCTGCAAGTCTCTGCGGAATTGAAACCGCTCTGGAAGCACATGACGAACAGAAAATCCAGGCTGGTATTTCACGACTCCTGCTGCTTAATGCTGCCGGTATGAGTTTTCGCGGCTTTTTGATGATTTATTCCGGTGACGAAGTCGCTCAGCTTAACGATTATACGTTTGAAAAAGATCCGCAGCTGGCAAAGGAAAACCGGAACATTCACCGCAATCCTTTTGACTGGGATTGGGCAGCAAAACGAACCGAACCGGGTACCATTCAGCAAAAGGTTTATGATGGAATGCGCCGGATGGCTGCGATTCGCAAACAGCATCCCTGCTTTGGTGCCGATGCTTATGTTTCCACCTGGGATGCCCGCATTCTGCCGGGAAGAAAGGGATATGATCCGGAAACTCCGTGGATTCAGCCGGTATTTGCCATTTACAGGGAATATAATGGGGAAACCGATAGTGAAAATAGCAGAGAAAACAATGTAGACTGCAGCAGCGTAAACGGCAGAGATAATCACGCAGGTAATATTAGAGAAAAAATGTACTGCCTGTCCAATTTTGCGGACAGAGAAGTGGAAGTTCAGTTGCCGACGGTAACCGGCGTATGGCAGGATCTTTTTACAGGTGAAACCATTGATCCGGACAGGATTTACATGGCACCGTGGCAGTATCGCTGGATTATTTTGCGATGATAAACGAAACGGAAATGTAGGCTTACGCAGACATCACCAATAATAAAAGTATAAATCAGTGAAAAAGTAAGAAACGAAGAGGCAAAGTGGTCGCAGAAGATTCGGAGGAAGGTGAATCATTTATGAATCTTGTCAAATGTGAAAAGGGTCATTTTCAAAAAACGGACAGGCCATATGTATTTATCAGCTATTCGCACAAAAATAATATTCAGAAAGCCGCTGTCTGTAACAAACTTTCAGAAAATCAGATACGTTACTGGTTTGATGATGGACTTCATTCCGGGGATGACTGGAACATGATGATTGCAGAATCTCTGCGCAAAGCCTCTGTATGTCTGCTGCTTTTGTCAGAAGATTCTGCATCTTCGGAATATGTAAAAAATGAATTGAACTTTGCTATGAATCACAGAATTCCGATTCATGTTTTGTTGTTGGAGGAGTTTGTATTTCCATCGGATATTGAGATGATGCTTGGAAGAATACAGATGGTTTTTTTCGAAGAGGGATATATTGAAAAACTGGTTCGTTCATTCCCGCCGGAAGTTCAGATACAAAACTGTGGTCCGGCTGCGGAGGCTGTATCAGAACATCCGCTTTTTGACAGGAAAGGGTTATTATTTGAGTGTCAGGGAACTTCCACTTATCTTGCGGTACATCGGACGTTGGGATACGAGTGCCTCCTGATGGAGGAAAATACAGGAGCTTATTCTCAGAAGGAAATTATCAGTCAGGCAAAAATTGCCGCGAAATTGAAACATCCTCTTTTTCCGGACATCTATGATATCAAATGCACAGGAAATCAGGTTCTTACCTGGCAGGAAAAAAGAAATGAGCAGTTTCTGAGTGAATATCTGAAAGAGCATGTTCTGTCTCAGGAAGAAATTCTTTATTATGCTGAACATATGACAGAAGGTATGAATTATTTATACAAATGCAATCTGGCACTGAAGGATTTTCCAAGGGGAAGTGTTGTCGTACTTGATGGAAAAGACATCGGTCTGTTTCGTATGCAGAATCCTTATTATGGACCGGTAAAGATGTCGGTTGAGAACCGGGAATATTATTTCGAAAAGATGCTTGAGAATCTTGCCATTTTTATATATCAGCTTTGTACAGGGGAAGAACCGGTATTGCCGATCGGAATAGTTCAGTCTGAAAACCTGGAAAAACTTTTTGCCAGAAAAATGAATCTGATTATTCAGAAAATGGTTCGTGAAAATAAGCATACGCGGTACTTGTCATTTGAGGAAGTGTTATCTGATCTGAAGAAAAACAGGATTACACTTTCAGAAGAGATGTTTTTGCGGAAACGCGAAAAGAAATTAAAAGAATATCAGGAACTGAGAGAAAAACGCAAAATGATTTTTACTGAAGCTGCAGAAGAAAAGCTTAATTCCCTTTGGAATTCGAATTCGATAGAGAAAGGAGAAAAACGTAGTCTCCTTTGGAATTCAAGCCCGATAGAAAAAGGAGAAAAACGTAGTCCTTTTTGGAATTCGAATTCGATAGAGAAGGATGGAATGATTCTGGAAATAAATCCGAAAGATTTAGAGCTTTATTCTGAGAAGGGTTTGCCGAATCTGGAAGAACAGTTTGGCTTTGACAGTACGGTAGTACTGTCCAGGCAAGAGGAAAATAAACCAGGATCTGTGGAAGGAAATCCTTCTTTTTCCATTCTCATTTGCGCTACAGGAGAAGTCAGACATTTCCGGAAGGAAAGCATTCTGATCGGAAAATCGAAAGAAAAATGTGATCTGTGTATCAACCAGCCCGCGCTCAGCCGGATTCACGCAAAAATCGAATGCAGAGAAGATGGAACATACAGAGTGACGGATATGGATTCCGTGAATGGGGTGTATTATACGGAGAAGGAAACAGGTGAAAAAAGGAAAATTCAACGGGAGGCGGTTGTTGAGGCCGGGACAGTGATCTGGATGGGGGAGATTGCGGTGAAGGTGATGTAATGAAATTTCGTATATATTAGATTTGAAAAAAGTCAGTTATTGACAATGAACGTTTTAATATAGTAAAATGTATTGACAGAATAATAAATTGTTCATTCGATTTGCGTTAGGGGAAATATTATTTTGAAGAAAAAACTTTATTTCACAATTACGGTGATACTATCCGTATTGTTGTGTGTAGGCCTGGTTTATAATCTTATAGCAGGCGCACCTGTGGGACGTGAAGCTGCTATCAGATATATCATCTGTGCAATAGGTTTTTCTATTATTGTTTCAGGGTTGTCTGGTTACTCTATATACAGAATTTTTAACATCAAAGTGGCAGATGATGATAAAGAAACTGTAAACAAAGCATATCAAGGTTCATTACTGGAATTAGTCAGTGCATTTGAGGAGGAAAATAAAATATCTAAATCAGAAATTGACGACATACGTAAATATCTTGATGATTTGGAGGAATAACATGATTTTGCTGTGGATGTCTATAGCAGGCTCGATTCCTCTGATTGTGTTTCTGATAACATGGTTTATACAGAAAAGCAGCTTTAATTATTCTCTTGGTAAAAGCTTATTATTCATGAGTATGGTATTTTATTTGATACCAGTACAATTGCTTACAAGACTTTTGCCAAACAAACTGTATTACAGCACGGTCATTGAGAAAATCAGAAGCATGAATAGCCTGGATTTTCACTTTGAATATGGCAATTCCACATATGTTGCAATTGATGAGGGCATTTTGTGGATTCCAAATATAGTGCTGTATATTTTGGCAATTTGGTTCGTAATTGTTTTATTCTTTGCGGTATATGAAGTAATCAAGTACAGAAAAACAGTCAGGTATTTGCTGGAAGATTCCGTGGAAAAGAAATATTACATAAACGGAACAGGGAATACGAATATTCTGGTCAGCAGCAATACCAACATACGAACTCCATACACAATTGGATTTATTCATTCAAAAATCATCTTTCCAGAGTTGATATTGGAATCAGAACATTGTGAGTATATTTACAACCATGAAAGAGCACACGAAAGGAATCACGACGCTCTTGTGAAACTCATTTGCCTGATGATTATATGTCTTCACTGGTTTAATCCTTTGACATTTTTGCTTTTGTATTCGTATAGTTACCTGTGTGAATATATAAGTGATGACTATGCTACCAGGGGTTTCACTTTCGAGGAAAGAAAAGTTTATGCAAATCTGCTCTTGGCCGTAGCTGAATCAAACGTAATGCCGATTGTGTGGAGAAGTAACTTTTTTAGCACGAGATTTCTAATCCAAAGGAGAATAACGTATATTATGAAGAAAAGATTTAGTAAATTACAGAAAATGATGACGGTTGTTGTGTCGGCTGTAGCACTGGTAGTTAGTGCAGTGACGGTGTTTGCGTATGAACCGTTGCAGTCGAGTACGGAGGATTGTGTAAAGGACCTTTTTGATGGAGATTCTATGGGATTTTCATTTGAAGATAATGCTGGTATGATAGATGATATTGATATGAAAGGTCATGATGGGTTGTTTGTCACAGAGGACGGCGAAAGTATTGTTCCGGATAATAATTCATCCTATGCAATTTGCAATCATAGCTTCAAGAGTGGAACATATTATAAGCATATTAACGATGGAAATGGTGGATGTACTGTAAAGCTTTATAACGCAGAAATTTGTACCAAGTGTAATTATATAAAACTTGGGACACTGAAAAATATAGTTACATATGCTGTTTGTCCACATAATAATTAATTGATGAAATTGGTGTTGTTTGCCAAGGTATTTGTTTGAACTTAGACAATTCAGATTTTGGATAGTTTTTGTGAGGTAAGAAACCTGAAGGGGAATTATGAGGGTCTGGTGTAAGCTAGATCCTTTATGGTGGAGAAATGTTTTAAAAGAGTCTGTTTTTATCTAGAGATAATCTGAATCCCGGTTGTATTTTCCATAACACTCCGATATAATGGATTTATGCAGAATGCATTCCTGCCATGCAGATTAAGGAGTACTTATGGCAGGGAAGAAATTTAAAGATCTGAATTTAAAAGATGCTTTTCTTTTTGCGGCGGCATTGCAGGATGCGGAGACGTGTCAGATGATTCTTGAGATAATCTTTGGAAAAAAGCTTCCGAAGGTGAATGTCCATGTGGAACATGGTGTGTTTTTCAGCTCTGATTTTCGGAGCATTCGATTGGATGTGTATGCCAGCGATGCGACGGAGATTACCTATAATCTGGAAATGGAGAATTGGGATAAGGAGAGCCTTCCGAAGCGGAGCCGTTATCATCAGTCAGAAATGGATGTCACATGCCTGGAACCGGGAAGGGACTATACAGATTTCAAACCCAGTTATGTGATTTTTATCTGTACATTTGATCCATTTGAGCAGGGATTGTACAGGTATCGGTTTGAGAATCGGTGTCTAGAACGGGATTTTGGACTGGGAGATGAAGCGTACAAGATTTTTCTGAACACTCGCGGAAACAATGATGAGGAAGTGCCGAAACTTCTGGTGGATTTTCTCCATTATGTTGAGAAAAGTAATGACGAATATGTGGAGACAGTGTCAGAAGCAAAGATCGGACAGCTTCATGAAAAAATCCGTAAGCTGAAGGAGAGCAGAGAATGGGAGGCAAGGTATATGACATTTGAGAGGCTTCTTCAGAGAACAGAGGAAAAGGGTTGGCAGGAAGGTTTACAGGAAGGTCGGCAAGTAGAACGGCAGAAAATGTTAAAGCTGATGGAATATATGGTTGCAGCCGGAGAAGCAGAAAAACTTCCTGAACTTACAAAAGATGAAACATTTTTGGAAGAGATGTTGAAAAAATACAATTTATGAGAAAAGTCTATAAAAATCTTTAGTCAGCCGCAAAAAAAAGCGGCTGGCTGTCACCAAATAATCCCATATATTATAAAAGGTATGGCAGATGCATTCTGCAGTTTACAATAAGAAGTGTGCAATTCTGTAATACTTGCGGAATTTATGTATGTATTTTGTCTCAGAGAAAAAGATTCAGATTTCCACTATGGAGACTGCAAGAGCGATTTCACTTATGCAGATAACATTGTCGAAGGTGTGAAGAGGGCTATGCAGGGAGCTCCGGAGAAGAATAACAGAGAAGTTTTGAGGAAGTGTTTAAGTGAAAATAAAGACAGTAATGATACCGATCATATTTTCCTGGAACCAGTATAATCCGCGATAAATACCCATATGTTTCGCCGGTCTGCTTTCCCGATAGTACAGTTGTAAAAGCCTCAGCGTAGCCCGCTACGCCTGCGTTTTTACAACTGTGCTATCGAAAAAGCATCCTCACCGAAACATATGGTTATTTATCGTGGCTTATACTGGTTGCCGAGGCGATTGGAGTAACGGAGTAGTTGTTGAGTCGTTTTCAGATAAATTAGGCCGAAATATTTGCTCAAGGCCGAAGGGGAATGAGCAACAAGAACCTCCGCAGGCATACACCATTGTACATCCGCGGAGGTTATAAGGGGAGGATATAAGTATTTCTACATTTATCTTCGGTAATTGTTCGATTGAAGGGGGTTCCAATGAACATTAGTAGTATGTCCGGCGGGAAAGTTTTTATACAACTATTCAAAAAATAATAATTGGAAATTTCATAAAGCATACTCAGAATCAGGAATATAATCAAAAACTCCTCAGAACAGAAATACAATCAGAAACTCCTCAGAACAGGAATATAATCAAAACCCCTCAGAACAGGAATATAATCAGAAATTTCTCAGAATAGGATTTGTCTTTTGCCGGAAAAGGTGTTATAATGATGCAGAACTGTCGGAAACGGTGTGTTTCCGGTACACTCCGGCAGGAACTGACCGGACAGAAACGAATTTTGGAAAAGAGGAAGAAACAGATGAGTGATAAAACTATCTTAGAGCAGTGGCGTTCCATCGCTTACGATCAGCAGGCTGACCGCAATAAACTCCAGCAGTTCTGGGCTAATTATTTTAACATTGAAAAAGGAATTTATGAGCAGCTTCTTACTGATCCGGATGAAGTAGTAACCGGAACCGTGAAGGAACTGGCTGAGAAATATGGACAGGAAGTTCTGACTATGGTTGGTTTCCTGGATGGTATCAATGACAGTCTGAAGGTGCCGAACCCGATTGAGACCATGGATGAGAATACGGTTGTCAATCTCGGATTTGACAAAGAGCTTCTTTACAAGAACATGGTAGATGCAAGAGCAGACTGGCTGTATGAACTTCCGCAGTGGGATGCAATTTTCACCGAGGAAAAACGGAAAGAACTCTATCTTGAGCAGAAGAAATCCGGTACAGTTGTGAAGGCTAAGAAAATCGGCCGTAACGATCCATGCCCGTGCGGAAGCGGAAAGAAATACAAATTCTGCTGCGGCAGATAATTGCTCACAGACACAGTGGACTGTCGATATATGCGGCAGTCCGTTTTTTTATATTACAGGAAAGTGCTCCGCATTTTCCTGTAATATAAAAAAGCCCTCCGGGCAGAATCGTACGTCGGCGGAGCGGAATTATATAGCTAAAGCAATGAAGGAGGAATGCGGATGCAGGCAGTTTGCATCACATTGAGTATTTTGTGCCTGAGTTATTATCTGGTGCTGGTGATTTATGCGGGAATTACGGCGGATTTTGCCTGGATCTGGATACTGGCGGCAGTGATGCTTGGAGGCACTGGAGGATGCCTGGCATATGGCAAAACACATCCCGGTTTTTTCCCTGTATGGCTGCGTGATACTGGATATACGGTGCTGGCAGTGGGATGCGCGGTATTTCTGTTTCTCTGTGTACAGATTTTTCGTGGAATGACATGGAGCGGAAGCGAAAATCTGGATTATGTGGTGGTTCTGGGTGCGCAGGTAAAAGGCACTGTCCCATCCAGAGCATTGAAGAAACGTCTGCAGAAGGCATTGGAATATGCGCAGAAAAATCAAGATACCATTCTGATTTTATCCGGCGGACAGGGCTCCGGTGAGGAAATCACAGAAGCGGAGTGCATGAGACAGTATCTTGTTGATTGCGGAATCGGTGAAGAACGGCTGATACTGGAAGAAACATCCACCGATACGAAAGAAAACCTGGAGTTTTCCAACCGGCTGACTGGATGTGCAGATGCCCGGACAGGTGTGCTTTCCAACAATTTTCATGTTTATCGCGCAGTAAAACTGGCGCAGAAACTGGGGTACCGGCAGGCAGAGGGAATTGCTGCGCCTTCCGACCCGGTGATGCAGGTACACTATGTAGTGCGGGAAATTTTTGCACTTGTAAAAGAAAAATTAAAAGGGCAAATTTGACCATAAAAATAACATAACAAAAAGTTTTTGATAAAAATCTGTGTTTTTTGTCATGCCTTTCCATGAAATTCTTTGATTCTTGTCATTGACAAACCAGTTTTAGGAATATATAATGGGGTGCATAGCAAAGAACACGATGACGAGACGAGTAAACTGCGGAACGTTCCAGAGAGAGACACAGATGCTGGAAGTGCCTTA
This sequence comes from Blautia sp. HCP3S3_G3, assembly GCF_052063365.1. Classification (NCBI taxonomy): domain Bacteria; kingdom Bacillati; phylum Bacillota; class Clostridia; order Lachnospirales; family Lachnospiraceae; genus Blautia; species Blautia sp. HCP3S3_G3. The sequence goes on from NZ_JBQHXR010000001.1 coordinate 275,915, forward strand.
TCGGGAAACAGTTGAAGACTACCTCTGAGTGGCCCCAATCCGGTCCGGTGATTCCGTTATCATCAAAAGAGTGGCTGAATTATTTCATACACGTTCAGAATGAAAGATTCAGCAAGCAGGGTGGAACCGCGAGCATAAGATAACTCGTCCCTTACAGTGCAGTACGCATTGTAAGGGATTTTTTATGTTAATATTTAAGGAGGATAAAGAATCATGATTATCACATTGAAAGATGGATCCCAAAAAGAATATTCGGAAGCAAAATCAGTGATCGATATTGCTTATGATATCAGTGAAGGACTTGCCCGTGCAGCATGTGCAGGCGAGGTAAACGGAGAGGTTGTAGATCTCCGTACGGTTGTGGACAGCGATTGTGAAGTGAACATTCTTACGGCTAAGGACGAAAAAGGTCTTGCAGCACTTCGCCATACCGCTTCCCACGTTCTTGCAGAAGCAGTACAGCATTTGTATCCGGACGCAAAAGTTGCGATCGGACCATCCATTGACACCGGATTTTATTATGATTTCCAGTGTCCGCCATTCTCCCGTGAGGATCTGGATGAGATCGAAAAAGAGATGAAAAAAATCATCAAAAAAGGTGCAAAAATCGAGCGTTATACCAGATCCAGAGAAGAGGCAATCGCATTCTTCAAGGAGAAAAATGAACCATATAAAGTGGAACTGATCGAAGATCTTCCGGAAGATGCAGAGATTTCCTTCTATTCTCAGGGAGACTGGGTAGATCTTTGTGCAGGCCCTCATCTGATGAGCACCAAGGGTGTCAAAGCGTTCAAACTTCTTTCTTCTTCCGGTGCATACTGGAGAGGAAGCGAAAAGAACCAGATGCTGACCCGTGTTTACGGAACTGCCTATGCATCCAAGGATGAACTGAAAGAACATCTGGAGCAGATGGAAGAAGCCAAGAAGCGTGACCACAACAAGCTTGGCCGTGAAATGAAGCTTTTCACAACCGTAGATGTGATCGGTCAGGGCCTTCCTCTGATTATGCCGAACGGTGTAATTATGATGCAGGAACTGCAGCGCTGGATTGAAGATGAGGAAGCAAAACGCGGATACATCAGAACCAAAACACCTCTGATGGCCAAGAGTGATCTGTATAAGATTTCCGGACACTGGGATCACTACAAGGATGGAATGTTTGTCCTTGGAGATGAGGAAAAAGACAAAGAAGTCTATGCGCTTCGCCCGATGACCTGTCCGTTCCAGTATTATGTATACAAAGCAGAACAGCACAGCTACCGCGATCTGCCTCTGCGCTACGGTGAAACCTCCACTTTGTTCCGTAATGAGGATTCCGGTGAAATGCATGGTCTGACTCGTGTCCGCCAGTTCACGATTTCCGAAGGCCACCTGATCGTCAGACCGGATCAGATGGTAAAAGAATTCAAAGACTGTATTGCGCTTGCACAGTATTGTCTGCAGGTTCTGGGTGTGGAAGAGGATGTTACCTATCACCTGTCCAAATGGGATCCGAATAACAGAGAGAAATATATCGGTGAACCGGAAGTCTGGGAAGAGACAGAAGGCCATATCCGCAACATGCTTCAGGAACTGAATATTCCGTTTGTAGAGGACGTGGGAGAAGCTGCCTTCTACGGACCGAAGGTAGATATCAATGCCAAAAACGTATACGGCAAGGAAGATACCATGATCACGATTCAGTGGGATGCTCTTCTGGCTGAACAATTTGATATGTATTACATTGACGAAGACGGTTCCAAAAAACGTCCGTATATCATTCATCGTACATCCATGGGATGCTATGAGAGAACTCTTGCATGGCTTATCGAGAAATACGCAGGCATGTTCCCGACCTGGCTGTGCCCGGAACAGGTAAGAATTATCCCGATTTCCGAGAAGTTCCATGATTATGCGGCAAAAGTGGAAGCTGCACTGAAAGATAACAATATCCGCTGCTCTGTTGACCAGCGTTCCGAAAAAATGGGCTATAAGATCCGCGAGGCCCGTCTTGCCCGTGTTCCGTACATGCTCATTGTAGGTGCAAAAGAAGAAGAGGAAAACAAAGTGTCTGTAAGAAGCCGTTATCTTGGCGATGAGGGCATGAAAGAACTGGATTCCTTCATCGATTTCATCAAAGATGAAATTAAGACAAAACGTATCCGCAAGATTGAAGTGGAAGAGCAGGCAAAGTAATATAAAAAGGCCGCCGGTGCGAACTGGCGGCCTTATATAAAATTTGCAGGAACTGGAATCGTACTGTGGTGGAAAGGAAATACTTTTCTGAAGCAATTCACCGCGGGCGGAAAGGAAATACTTTTCTGAAGCAATTCACCGCGGGCGGACAGTTATTTCTGAGAGAAAAATTTCTCTTTGATCAGTGCCACTGGCATGTCATGGCCTGTCCAGAGACGGAAGGCTTCGGCTCCCTGATAAAGAAGCATATACATGCCGTTGAACGTCTGACAACCGGCTTCTTTTGCCTGGCGCAGAAGCAGGGTTTCCTGCGGGTTGTAGATGACGTCGGATACAACCAGATCCGGTCGGAAAATGGAAGTGTCCGGAATAATGGAAGCATCTGTATGAGGAGCCATTCCCACAGAAGTGGCATTGAGAAGCAGATAACTCTCGGCAGCAGCGGCTTTCAGTGCAGCGGTGTCTGCATTGTCGTGAAGGACCGCTTCACAGGAGGTGCTGGAATTGATCGTATTCACAAGATTCTGTGTTCTTTCCCGGAAACGGCTGGTAGGGCGGGCAAAAATGTGGATTTTTTTCACTCCGTCCAGTGCAGCCTGTGCACAGATGGCGGTGGCAGCCCCGCCTGCGCCCATCACTGTGATGACTTTGCCGGCAAGGTCGTGTCCGGCGTCTCTGGCTGCCTGCATATAGCCGATGCCGTCTGTATTATATCCGATTAATTTTCCCCCGTCATTGACAACGGTGTTTACTGCGCCGATCATGCGTGCAGCGGGAGAAAGCTCATCCAGAAGTTCCACGATTTTATTTTTGTTCGGCATGGTCAGATTAAAACCGCGGATTCCGCAGGTTTTCAGTCCTGCAACTGCTTCCGGAAGAGTATCCTCTGTGACTTCAAAGCAAAGATATACATAGTCCAGTCCAAGCTGCCGGAAAGCTTCATTATGCATCAGCGGGGAGATGCTGTGAGAAACCGGGCTTCCAAGAAGTGCCGTGAGTCCGGTATGACCTGTAATTGTATTCATAGGTAAATCCTCCATTATGTAATGATTTTTTGCAGGGACATCGTGTGTGTAAGAAAGTACTTTGCATTTTTTTATTTTATTCTACAAGAAAGGAGATGTCAACAATGACAAAACCAATCCAGATCAGGAACTTGATTCTTGGAAACGGATTTCCGAAAATCTGTGTTCCTCTTACCGGTATAACAGCGGAAGGACTCTTTGGTGAGGCCGAAGCTGCCAGAGAGGCAGGCGCCGATCTTGTTGAATGGCGTGCCGATTTTTATGACCATTTATCTGAGACTGCCCTTATGTTGGAAACTCTTGCAAAAATAAACGATATTCTTGGTGAAATTCCTCTGCTGTTCACCATTCGGACAAAAGCGGAAGGTGGAAACCGTGAAATTTCCACAGAGGATTACGTCAGTCTCTGCATTGCAGCTGCAGCCTCGGGAAAAGCAGATCTGATTGATGTGGAAGTGTTTGGAGAGGAAGAGAAGAAAAAGGCGCTGATTTGTGAAATTCAGAAAAAAGGCGCAAAAGTCATTGGTTCCAGCCATGACTTTGAAAAGACCGATGATAAAGAAACACTACTGAGGAGATTTCAGGCAATCGATGCAGCAGGGGCAGATATTCTGAAGATGGCTGTGATGCCGGATGAATTTGAGGATGTGGCTGCCATTATGCAGGTGACCAGTCAGATGACAGCGGAATATACAGAAAAACCGGTGATTTCCATGTCTATGGGAAGCCTTGGCTCCATCAGCCGGATTGCCGGAGAAAATTTCGGTTCTGCTGTGACCTTCGCCACAGTCGGCGCTGCGTCTGCTCCGGGGCAGTTTCCGATTAAAGAGCTTCGCATGATGATGGAAGCTTTGCATGCAAAGAATGACAGCAGCCTGTAATTCGGATTAGTGATCTATGCATGTGAGGTCTGTGATTTATCAATTAATAAATATGCATAATTGAATGATTCGTACCAGTTTTATAGGGAAATGTCGAAACATCACGAGAAATTCTGAGGATATGCTCCCCTGTTTTGACAAAATCCGCACCCCCTGTGACCGTATAATGAGCTCACTTACCAAAGTGAAGGATTGACAGGTCATAGGGGGTTTTTATGTATTATGAAGTATACATAGATGTCGTCTTTGTGACGAATCTCTTGATGGACTATATTCTTTTGCGTCTTGTAGGAAGGCTGTTCCGATGCAGGAGGACACGCGGGAGATCCCTTCTTGCGGCGGCTGTCGGCGCCCTGTTTTCCTGTTTCATTCTGTATGTACAGATGGATGGATTTCTTCCGGTGGTTATTCTTCTTCATGGCGCATGTGCCATGGGAATGATCCGGACAGGTCTCGGACTGAAAAAAGGCAGTCTTTTGGTAAAGGCAATGCTTGCCATGTATCTTATGGCGTTTCTGCTGGGCGGCTTTCTGGAAGCTGCGGCAGCAGGCACAGAGATGACATGGAAAATGTTCGGGCTTCTCGCGGTCAGTGCATATTTGGGGCTGAGCGGCCTGATGTATCTGTCTGACTCTGTTCGTGCGCAGCGAAAGAATATTTATCCTTTAACCCTGTCCTATCAGGGCAAAGTACAGTCTGCTTACGGGTATTATGATACAGGCAATCTGTTGTCAGATCCAGTGAGCGGTGCGCCGGTTTCTGTAATGAAACCGGAACTTCTGGAAACAATGCTGCCGGGAGAATTATTAGACGGGCTGAAACACCTGAATGAGAACCCAGGGGAGGCGGAAAGTACAGAGCTTGTTTTGCTGAAACCCCGATTTCTGCCATACAGGACAGTAGGGCAGGAGGAAGGAGTGATGCTGGCAATCACGCTTGAGGACCTTTGTATCCATACTCCCGGAGAAGTGATTCATGTTTCGGCACCGGTGTTTGCTCTGGCCTTTGAACCTTCTGCTTTGGGAAAAGAGTACAAAGTACTGCTGAATTCCAGATTATTGCATTAGGAGGGGTCACATATGAACACGAACACAGCAGGAAGTTATCCGCTTCCGGTCCTTTCCAGACTGGTTTTTTCCAGGCCGAAGGAGCTTTATTATATTGGCGGCAATGATGTTTTGCCGGCACCGCTGACACCACAGAAAGAAGCTTTTGTGATTGAGGAGCTTGGTACAGAAAAGGAAAAAGAGGCCAAAGCACTGCTGATCGAACATAATCTTCGTCTGGTGGTATACATTGCCAGAAAATTTGACAATACCGGAGTGGGAGTGGAGGATCTGATTTCCATTGGAACCATAGGACTGATCAAGGCAATTAATACATTTAATCCGGTAAAAAATATTAAACTTGCAACCTATGCATCCCGATGCATCGAAAACGAGATTCTGATGTATCTGCGCCGCAACAGCAAGACAAAGATGGAGGTATCCATCGATGAGCCGCTGAATGTGGACTGGGATGGAAATGAACTGCTTCTTTCGGATATCCTGGGAACGGATGATGATGTGATCTCCCGCAAAATGGAGGATGAAGTGGAGATCAGTCTTCTTGGCAAAGCCATCAGCAAGCTTTCTCCAAGGGAACAGACAATCATCCGGCTGCGTTTTGGGCTGAATAATGAAGATGGAAAAGAAAAAACCCAGAAAGAGGTGGCTGATCTCCTGGGCATTTCGCAATCCTATATTTCCCGGCTGGAAAAACGAATTATGAAACGACTTAAAAAAGAAATTATAAAGTACGAATAAAGTGTCAGTAAACAAAAAAGAAACAGATAAATAAGCAAATAAATAAGCAAATAAATAAGCAGATAAAAAAGCTAATAAAAAAGCAAATAAAAGGCAATGGATGTGCCATCGTGATCAAAAGAACCGTCGTCCGGGGAAGAGACCTATTCCGTGGGCGGCGGTTTTTTCAGTATTCTCTCACCTATGTCTGTTTCGGTATTCTTTGGGTGTGCATCCCTTATTCTGCTTGAATTTACGGATGAAATAGCTGACATTCTCGAACCCGCAGTCCAGACAGATGCTGAGGATGGGACTGGTGGTTTCGGTAAGAAGCGTACAGGCATGTTCGATCCGGCAGGAAATCAGATACTGCATGGGAGATGTTCCTGTGATCTCCCTGAAAAAACGGCACAGATACTGAGGATTGCAGGAGATGAGATCTGCCAGGTTCTGCAGTGTTATGGAGCGGGAATAGTGCTGTTCCATATAAGAAACCAGACTTTTGTATCGCACAATTTTCAGTTCGTCTCCGGCAGAAAGATTCTGGTCTGAGGAAAGCAGCAGCCCGTATTCATGCATACGGTTGATAAAGTGCAGCAGAAGAAGCTTGCAGGAAACATACCATTCGTTTTTTTGCTCCAGAGAAAGCTTCATCAGCTGCGCAAGCACAGTCCGGAGTTCTTCATAATGTTCGTCTGTCGGACGCAGAAAGTGAGGCAGAATTTTACGTTTGTCCACAAAAGGGGACAAAACGGATTCCTGCCATTCATCGTGATATGTAAATTCCAGAATTCTGGAATCAAAAATCAGCACTTCATGCCGGGTATCCGGTTCCATACCGGTGATCTGATGCAGATCTTCGCCGTTCAGAAAACAAAAATCTCCTTCTGAGAGATGATATTCTTCAAGATTGATTTCAAAAAGATAAGTCCCTTTGGTAATATAAAGAATTTCCACAGTAGGGTGCCAGTGTCTGGCAACAAAAAAATGATCCGGAAAATCAGTACCGGGACCTGTTTCGAAATGAATTCCTGTGATAGGGTTCTGCTCTGTTCCATGTGTGACATTTTCTTTCAGGGATGAGTCAGGATGCATAGAAACAAACCTCCAAAAGTCAAGATTGTGTTATTATTATACAGAATGGTGCAAGAGGATTCAAGAAAAACAGAGTATAATTATTTGGGAAAAATAGAATAGATTGTTGTGAAGAAAAAAGAAGGATATCATGTTACTGCAAAAAAACACAGGAGGAATCAAACAATGATACGGAAATATGTTTATGGAGAGCCCTTTGATACAGAGGCAGTTACAGAGAAGACAGAAATTTCCGGAGGCATGCCTTCCCATGGGGAAATCTGTACAGAGGACGGGTTTTCCTTTACCCTGGAAATGGATGAAGAGGACATTGTCTATGGTCTGGGAGAAGCAAACCGCGGACTGAACAAGCGTGGATACTGTTATGTCAGCAACTGTTCTGATGATCCGAATCATACAGAGGATAAACGGTCATTGTATGCGGCACACAATTTTATTGTGATTTCAGGCAAAGAGAATTTTGGCTTATTTTTTGATTATCCGGCGAAAATCACCTTTGACATCGGATATACTAAATGCGATGTCCTGAAAGTCAGCTGTGAGACTGCCGATCTGAACCTGTATGTGATTGAAGGAGAAAATGCCTATGATATCGTAAAGCAGTTCCGCGGTATGATCGGAAGAAGCTATATTCCGCCGAAATTTGCGTTTGGTTTCGGACAGAGCCGCTGGGGCTACACGACAAAAGAAGATTTTCGGAAGGTTGCGGAAGGATATCGCAGCAATCAGATTCCGCTGGATATGATCTATATGGATATTGATTATATGGAGAGTTATAAAGACTTTACGCTGAATCAGGAAAACTTTCCGGATTTCCCGGAATTTGTCCGTGAAATGAAAGATCAGGGAATCCGTCTGGTACCGATTATTGATGCGGGAGTAAAAGTGGAAGAGGGCTATTCTGTATACGAGGAAGGTGTCAGGAACAATTATTTCTGCAAACGGGAAGATGGCAGTGATTTTGTGGCAGCTGTATGGCCTGGGGATACGCATTTTCCGGATGTCCTGAATGCAGATGCGAGAAAATGGTTTGGCGATCATTATCGCGATCTGATTAATCAGGGAATCGAGGGATTCTGGAATGATATGAATGAACCGGCGATTTTTTACTCCAGAGAGGGTATGGAAGAACTGAAGGAGATAATCCGGAAGTATGCGGAGGAAGAGATTGAAACCATTCCTGTATGGGAACTGGGGGCGGCCGTGGAAGGTGTTGCCAATAATCCTGAAGACTATAAGAGGTTTTATCATAATGTAAACGGCAAAAAAATCCGTCATGACAAAGTACATAATCTTTTTGGCTATAACATGACAAGGGCGGCAGGAGAAGCCTTCGAGAGAATTGACCCGGACAGACGTTTTCTGATGTTTTCCCGTTCATCCTATGTGGGAATGCATCGTTACGGAGGAATCTGGACAGGCGATAACAAATCCTGGTGGTCTCATATCCTTCTGAATCTGAAAATGATGCCGTCCCTGAATATGTGCGGATTCCTGTACACAGGTGCAGATCTGGGCGGATTTGGGGCAGATGCCACCAGAGATCTGGTACTTCGCTGGCTGGCGCTGGGAGTTTTTACACCGTTGATGCGCAATCATTCTGCACTTGGAACGAGAGAGCAGGAATGCTATCAATTTGGAAATACCGATGATTTCCGCGGAATTATTGAGACACGTTACCGTCTTGTTCCGTATTTATACAGCGAATATATGAAAGCAGCGCTGAATAATGATCTGTATTTTAAGCCACTGGCATTTGTTTATCCGGAGGATGATTTTGCAGTGCGTGTAGAAGATCAGATGATGATCGGCAATGAGATGATGATCGCACCTGTTTATACCCAGAATGCAAAGGGGCGTTATGTATATCTTCCGGAACGTATGAAATTTGTGAAATTTACAAAAGACAATCAGTTCACAGAGGAAGTTCTGGAAAAGGGACATCACTATGTGGAGATTGCGCTGAATGAAGTACCGCTTTTTATCCGGGAGGGAAAATGTATTCCGGTGGCAAAAACTGCGCAGAATGTGGAATCGCTGGATACCGCAAATCTGGAACTTCTCGGTTTTGATGGCGCAGAATATGAACTTTATGAGGATGACGGAGTTCACAAAGATTATGAAAATCCGGAGAATTACAGAACTCTGAAAAAATAATTTATGATAAGATGGATTTTGAATAACTGTGCGTCGGATTCTCATTATTTCGGTGATGAGTCAGATGGACAAATTTTGATAAGAGGACTGCAGAGGAAGAACAAAATGAAATTGGAAAACGGAAGACCGGAAAACACAAATGACAGACTGGAAAAAGAAATCCGGGTATATGACCTGCTGGATTCTCTCGGCGTGGAATATCAGAGAATCGATCATGAAGCTGCTATGACTATGGCGGTATGTGAGGATATTGACAGAGTGCTGGAGGCGACAATCTGCAAAAATCTGTTCCTGTGTAATCGGCAGGAAACGGATTTTTATCTTCTGATGATCAGAGGAGACAAAAAATTCAAAACAAAAGATATTTCTGCTCAGATTCATTCTGCGCGGCTGTCCTTTGCAAAAGAAGAATATATGGAGAAATTCCTGGATATCACGCCGGGTTCTGTAAGCGTGATGGGACTGATGAATGATAAAGAGAACCAGGTGAAGCTTCTGATGGATGAGGATGTACTGAAAGGAGAGTATATCGGATGTCATCCCTGTATCAATACCTCAAGCCTGAGAATCCGTACGCAGGACATGATGGAGCGGATCATCCCCGCCATGCATCATACACCGCAGGTTGTGCATTTATAACCTGTGATTACAATATCAACATTCTGTGCAAAACGACTAAAAAAAACTGCATTCTAATAAAATTTTTGTTTACGTTAATACAATAAAGTGGTATATTTAGTACATCGGAGAATAAATCGAAAAGACAAATGTATCAGTTATTTCATTTACGGTGTGCTGATATCAGAAACGACGCAGAAAGGATAAAAAATATGGAGAGATATTATCAGCCAGAGATTGAATGCGCTTCCAGAGAACAGATTCGGGAGTGGCAGAGTGAACGACTGGTAAAACAGGTGCAGAATGTATGGGATAACGTACCGTTTTACAAAAAGAAAATGCAGGAACAGGGACTGGAACCGGGAGATATCAAGTCTGTTGACGATTTACATAAACTTCCGTTTGTTACAAAGGATGACCTTCGTGACTGTTATCCTTATGGACTCCTGGCACGTCCGTTGAGTGAGTGTGTGAGAATTCAGTCTACCAGCGGTACGACAGGAAGAAGAGTCGTGGCTTTTTATACACAGCATGATATTGATCTTTGGGAGGACTGCTGTGCAAGAGCAATCGTTGCAGCAGGCGGCACCAATGAGGATGTCTGCCATGTAAGTTATGGTTATGGTCTTTTTACCGGCGGCCCTGGACTGAACGGCGGTTCTCATAAGGTTGGATGTCTGACTCTACCGATGTCTTCCGGTAATACAGAACGCCAGATTCAGTTTATGACAGACCTTGGTTCTACGATTTTGTGCTGTACTCCATCTTATGCAGCGTATCTTGCAGAAAGCATTCATGAGAAAGGCGTACGTGATCAGATCAAATTAAAAGCAGGTATTTTTGGTGCAGAAGCATGGACAGAAGAGATGCGTCATGATATCGAAGAGAAGCTTGGAATCAAAGCTTACGATATTTACGGACTGACAGAAATCTCCGGCCCTGGTGTTTCTTTTGAGTGTTCCGCACAGTCAGGCATGCATGTAAACGAAGATCATTTTATCGCAGAAGTCATTAATCCGAAGACCGGTGAAGTTCTTCCGGATGGTGAAAAGGGAGAACTTGTATTTACCAGCATTACGAAAGAAGCATTCCCGCTGATCCGTTATCGTACCCGTGATATCTGCATCTTAAGCAGAGAAAAATGTGCCTGCGGAAGAACACACGTAAAAATGACGAAACCGCTGGGCAGAAGTGATGATATGCTGATCGTAAAAGGTGTCAACGTATTCCCGTCCCAGATTGAGACGGTTCTGATGAACAAGGGATATCCTGCAAACTATCAGATTATTGTTGACCGTGTCAACAACAGTGATACCATTGAAGTACAGGTGGAAATGACTTCGGAAATGTTCTCCGACAGTCTGAGTGCTGTTTCTGCCAAGGAAAAAGAACTGGTTGACGCATTAAAGGCAATGCTGGGTATTTACGCGAAGGTGAAACTGGTAAATCCGAAAGCCATCACGAGAAGTGAAGGCAAGGCAGTGCGTGTCATCGACAAACGTAATCTGTATCAGCAGTAATTTGGTGAAGGATTTGTCGGTTTCTTATTGAGAATTCTGACGGAAATATTTGTCGGTTTCCTGCAGGAAATTCCGACGGAAAAGTTTGTATTTGAAAAAAAGGAGGACTTTCTATGACGGTAAAACAGATATCTGTATTCCTGGAAAATAAACCTGGCAGACTTGCTGAATTTACAGATGTTTTGTCAGAGAATAATATTAATATGAGAGCAATGTCTCTTGCAGAGGCGTCCGATTTTGGAATTGCCCGGGTAATTGTGGATGATGTATACAATGCTGTTACAGTGCTGAAGGACAACGACTATATAGTTTCCATTACCAAGGTTCTTGCAGTGGAAATGCCGGATGAACCGGGAGCACTTTCCAGAGTCATCAAAGTTCTTGGCGACAGTGATGTAAATGTGGAATATATGTATGCGTTTACTGCACGCAAAAAAGACTGTGCTTATATGATCATCCGTGTGGCAGACAACAAAAAAGCAATCGAAGTGCTGCAGCAAAACGGCATTCGTCCTGTATGCCAGGATGAACTGGTTGAATTATAAGAAGCTTCCGGGATGAGTCAACGCGTGAAAGAAAACAGAACAGATTGTTGCTGAGGCCTGCAGAGTGTGCTGCGGTGAATGAGGAGTGATTATTTAAACCGGTACATACGGGAATTTGTGTGTACCGGTTTTTTATTATACCATAGGAAAATGCTCCGCATTTGCAAACCAAACATGCGCTATGACTATTGACAAAAAGCGGAAGGTGAGTAATAATAAAGACAACTTTGATAAAGCGTTTTATAAAACAATATATGGGAGGTTCTTTATGTTACAGCAGATTATGACAAAACCAGGAGAGATTATTTTTGAAGAAGTGCCGGTTCCGGAGGTAGGAGCAGGTCAGGTAAAGGTAAAAATCATGAATATCGGAATCTGTGGTTCTGATATCCATGTTTATCACGGCAAACATCCTTTCACCTCTTACCCGGTAACACAGGGCCATGAGGTTTCCGGTGAAATTGTGGAGCTTGGAGCAGATGTGACAGGACTGACTGTCGGACAGAAAGTGACCATTGAGCCGCAGGTGACCTGTGGAAAATGTCATCCGTGCCGCCATGGCAAATATAATCTCTGTGAAGAGCTGAAGGTTATGGGATTCCAGACAACAGGAACGGCATCCGAATATTTTGTTGTCGATGCATCCAAGATTACTCCGATTCCGCAGGAAATGTCCTACGAGGAAGGTGCGATGATCGAACCGCTGGCAGTTGCTGTGCACGGTGTAAAACAGATGGGTGATGTATCCGGTATGGATATTGTGGTTATCGGAGCCGGCCCGATCGGTAATCTGGTTGCACAGACTGCCAAAGGTATGGGTGCCCGCAAAGTAATGATCACAGATGTCAGCGACCTTCGTCTGGAAAAAGCGAAGGAATGCGGCATTGACGTATGTGTAAACACCAGAAACAAAGATTTCGGTGAAGCGATGGTGGAAGCATTCGGTCCGGACAAGGCAGATGTGATCTATGACTGTGCAGGCAACAATATCACGATGGGTCAGGCAATCAAGTATGCAAGAAAAGGCAGCGTGATTGTCCTTGTTGCAGTATTTGCATCCATGGCAGAAATCGATCTGGCAGTTGCCAATGACCATGAACTGGATATTAAGAGCACCATGATGTATCGCCATGAGGATTATGTCGATGCGATCCGTCTGGTAAATGAAGACAAAGTACATTTACGCCCGCTGATTTCCAAAACATTTGCTTTCCGTGATTTCAAAAAAGCATATGAATATATCGATGCCAATCGTGAGACAACCATGAAAGTTCTGATCAATGTTCAGGAATAACAGGAAGTTATAAATCCAAAGCCCCATAAATGAAACTGTCGGATCGTTTATGGGGCTTTTGGTTCATGAACTGAAGATATTACAGGAAAAATGCAGAGAAACAGAATTTTTATAGAAATAATGGAGGGTATTAAAATGTTGAAAATAACAAAGATTCTTATGGATTATGAAACGTCGCAGGTGGGGATTACCCATATGCCGCAGTTCGGATGGATTCTGGAAAGTGATAAGAGAAATGTGATGCAGGACTCTTACGAACTGGAGATCGCGCTGGATGACGCGTTTGCAGAAAAAGTATATGCCAGCGGAAGGGTAGAATCCGATGCATCAGCCCAGGTTGAACCGAAAGAAACAGACCTGAAATCCCAGACACGTTATTATGTCCGTGTCCGTGCGACAGCAGCAGGAGAAGAAACCGAATGGACGGAAACCTCCTTTGTGACCGGTTTCATGGACAACCGCGAATGGAAAGCAGAATTTGTTTCCGCAGAGGAAGAGGCAGACAAAGACAATTCCAAAGGTACCTATGTGCGCAGAACGTTTTCACTGAAAGGCAAAGTAAAAGAGGCGTTTGCCAGCACCACAGCCCTTGGATTATATAATTTTTATATCAATGGCAAAAAAGTGGGTACAGACGAACTGACTCCCGGATGGACCTCTTACCGCAAACATCTCTGTTATCAGACATATGATGTGACAGAGTACCTGAAAGAAGGGGAAAATGCCATGGGAGCCATGCTGGGCGCCGGATGGTACAAGGGAAAAATGGGCTTTCTGGAAGTCCGCAACAACTATGGCACAAGAACTGCTTTTCTTGCGCAGATGGTGGTGCGTTACGAGGACGGCACAGAAGAAGTATTCGTAACTGACAAAGAATGGACAGGAGCCGATTCTCCGATCGTTTTTGCGGAAATTTATGATGGAGAAATTTATGATGCATCCGGAGAAATTCCGGGATGGTCAGAAGCGGGAGATGTTACCGGAAACTGGAAACCGGTATCCTGTGTGGACTTTTCGAAAGAAGTTCTTGCAGGGCAGGGAAGCGGAAAAGTGGCCGAGATGGATGAAGTATGTGCAAAACGGATCTTTACCACACCGGAAGGAGATACAGTCATTGACTTTGGACAGAATATGACCGGTCATATCCATGTAAAAGCATACGGAAAACCGGGGGATGTGATCGAGCTGCATTGTTTCGAGGTGCTGGATGCGGCAGGAAATGTATATCTGGATAACCTTCGCGGCGCAAAAGAGTCCATGAAATACACCTTTGCAAAAGAAGGCGAAGTAGAATATACCACTACCTTTACATTTATGGGATTCCAGTATGCGAAGATTGTCTCTTATCCGGGCACACCATCAGTGGAGGATTTTACAGCATATACCCTGCATACTAGGATGAATCAGACCGGAAGACTGGAATTTTCCAATCCTGATCTGAATCAGCTTGCACATAATATTCTCTGGGGTCTCAAAGGAAACTTTGTGGATGTTCCGACAGACTGTCCGCAGAGAAACGAACGTCTGGGCTGGACAGGAGACGCGCAGATTTTCTGCAGAACTGCCTGCTTCCTGGAAAATACCTATAATTTCTACAGAAAATGGCTGGTGGATGTGGAGGCAGACCAGACACTGGAAGGCGGAGTTGCTCACGTGGTACCGGATCTTCTGACCGGAAGGCCGGAAATCGTGAATGACTGGCTTCTTGGTCAGGGAAGTCACTCTGCAGCAGCCTGGGCAGATGTGGCAGTCATCAATCCGTGGACCATGTATCTGACATTTGGCGACAAAGAAATCCTGAGACAGCAGTATCAGAGCATGAAGGGCTGGATCAGTTTCATGAAGGAACATGCGGAGGATTATATCTGGAATTATAAGCTGCAGTTTGGTGACTGGGTGGCACTGGATGCGGAAGAAGGCAGTTATTTCGGTGCTACTCCGAACGACCTTACCTGTACTGCATATTTTGCATATTCCACCGGACTTTTTGTAAAAATCGCAGAAGTGCTGGGCAACGAGGAGGATGCAGAGGAATACAGAAAACTTTACGCAAAGATTGTGGAGAAATTCCAGAATACCTTCTTTGATGAAAACGGAGTTATGACCGCACAGACGCAGACGGCTCATATTGTGGCACTCTACTTTGGCCTGACGCCGGAAAACTATAAAGAAACAACCATCAACAATCTTCTGAAGCTTCTGGAAAAAGAAAACGGACATCTGGTGACCGGATTTGTGGGAACTCCGTACTTCTGTCATGCATTAAGTCAGAATGGTCATGTAAAAGAAGCGTACGACCTGCTTCTGAAAGACGATTTCCCGTCCTGGCTGTATCAGGTAAAGATGGGAGCAACGACGGTATGGGAACACTGGGATGGAATGAAACCGGACGGTACCATGTGGAGCCCGGATATGAACTCCTTTAACCACTATGCATACGGAGCCATTGGAGAATGGATGGTTCGCGTGGCAGGCGGTCTGGAAGTGGATGAAACAAAACCGGGTTATAAGCATTCCGTAATTTATCCGAGACTGGGCGGCGGACTTGACTATATGAAGTGTGAATACGATTCTGTCTATGGTACCGTGAAGAGCTTCTGGGAAGACCGCGGGGACAGCGCAGTGCTTCATGTGACAGTTCCGGTAAATACAACTGCGACCATTTGTCTGGACGGAGCAAAAACAGTGACAGATGCAGATGGTCTGGCATTTGCTGATGACGGCAGCGGAATGAAAGCAGAAGCCGGTTCCGGAGAGTATTGTATTTCTTTTGAAAAATAAAAAGTAAACAATCATGTGAAAAATTTACAAAAAAATATAAAAATGGATTTGAAATTTGTAAAAGAAAATGATATAGTGAAATTAATTAAGCATCAGTGATCTTATTTGCCTGACTCTGACAGATTGACCTCTTAAAAGTCAGGAGTTGAAAAGATGAAAGTAAGTATACGCGACTTGAGCAAAATGACCGGCTTTTCTCCGGCAACCGTTTCCAATGCGCTCAATCACAAAAAAGGTGTGAACAAAGAGACTGCTGAAGAAATTTTTCGCGTTGCCAGAGAGACCGGCTATTTAAGTGCAAATGCAGTGACGAAGATCAGACTGCTTATTTTTAAAAAAAATGGCCTGATTATTGATGATACGCCTTTTTTTCAGAGCTTGATTGAAGGGTTTGAGGAGGAGTGCCACAGACTGGGCTACGAAATGGTGATTTCCCGGGCGGATCAGAGAGAACCGGATTATCTGAATCAGGTACAGGAGATTCTCAGAGAGCAGGGAGCGGCGGTTGTTGTTCTTGCTACAGAAATGATGGACGGGGATCTGGAACCATTCCGGAATCCTCCGTGTCCTCTGGTGATTCTTGACCACTGGTCTGAGTCCATGGAACTGAACGCAGTTCTGATCAATAATGCGGATGCTGCCCGTATGATCACAGAACATGTCCTGGATTATGGACATACAGAAGTAGGTTATCTTCGCGGCTCATTCCGAATCAAGGGATTTCGTTCCCGTTTTGTCGGATTTCAGACTGCATTGAAAAAACGCAGGCTGCCTTACCGGGAAGAATATACAGTAACCCTGGGAACTTCTATGAATGATGCATATCAGGATATGCTTCAGTATCTGAAAAAAAATCCGAAGCTGCCTACCGCCTTTTTTGCGGATAATGACATGATTGCCCTTGGAGCTATGAAAGCTCTTCAGGAGAGAGGCTATCGTATACCGGAAGATGTTTCCATCGTGGGATTTGACGACCTGTCTTTCAGTGCGATCTCTTCCCCTGCACTGACAACCCTTCGTGTGCCGAATAAGGAAATGGGCAAGATTGCAGTGCGCAGACTCGTGGAGCTGGTAGAGGGAATAGGCACTGACACAGTGACCAAGACCCAGGTCTGCCCCAGCATCATATACCGTGACACTGTAAAAAAGATGGAATAGATAAAAATATGTTACTGTGAACGGAGTGAACAGTAACAGAAATATTGGAATATGAAAGTCTGGAGAAACATGAAAGTTTCGAGGCTTTCTGAAAAGATTCAGGATAGAGCATTGTGTATGATACATGGTGCTCTTCTTTTTATGCAGAATAATGAAGTAACTGGTAAGATATCTTGTCATTATTGGTCCCCTTCCGGATTTTTCACTTTTTTCTTCCAGTGAAACCTAACTGACAGCGAAAGAGAGTCCCTGAGGGCAGCGTCTCGCTCTGAACGGAGGTTCCGGCGAAAGCAATAATCTCATAACAAAAATAAAATATGTTTAGAAATGTTTATATAAACGTTTAATATCCATGCGTGGAGGAAACAACAAAAACCAGAAATAATCTATGCATTATAAACAAAAACCACGAAATAAGATTGTGAAAAACGATGTTTGCATGAAAAAATAGAAAAAAGGTATTGAAAAAATATATAAACAGTTTATAATAGCGTTTAGAAAGAAGGTCAATCTGCCAGCAAGGCAAAGAACACAAAAAAACATAGAAAACTCAGAAATTCATGAAACCACGCAAAGGTAAAATAAAGGAGGAAACAACATGGATCACATTAAATTAGGTTATGCACCTACAAGAAGAAGCATTTTCAGTGCACCGGATGCTATCAAGTACAGAGGCCTCACAGCTGACCGTCTGACAGAGCTGGGAATTGATTTTGTAGACATTACCGATATCAATGAAGAAGGACTTCTTTACAACGATGACGATATGAAGAAAAT
This sequence comes from Blautia sp. HCP3S3_G3, assembly GCF_052063365.1. Taxonomy (NCBI): domain Bacteria; kingdom Bacillati; phylum Bacillota; class Clostridia; order Lachnospirales; family Lachnospiraceae; genus Blautia; species Blautia sp. HCP3S3_G3. The sequence goes on from NZ_JBQHXR010000001.1 coordinate 293,725, forward strand.
CGCCGAGAAGTTCAAAGCAGAAAAAATCGATGGCTTATTCCTTCCGCACTGCAACTTCGGAACAGAATATGAGTGTGCACGTCTTGCAAAAGAACTGAACGTACCGGTACTTCTCTGGGGACCGCTGGATGAGCGTCCGGAGCCGAACGGCGTACGCCTTCGTGATACCCAGTGCGGACTTTTTGCAACAGGAAAAGTATTAAGAAGATTTCGTATTCCGTTTACCTATATGACCAACTGCCGTCTGAGCGACCCGGTATTTGAGAGAGGCATCAGAGACTTTATGGCAGTCTGCAATGTCGTTAAGAAATTCCGCAACATCCGCATCCTCCAGATTTCCACAAGACCGTTTGATTTCTGGACCACCATGTGCAACGAGGGCGAGCTTCTGGAAAGATTCAACATCCAGATTTCCCCGATTCCGATGCCGGAACTGACTGACGAAGTGAAGAAAGTAAAAGCAGAAAAAACAGAAGTTGCCAAAGTTATGGAATACTGCAGAACCAACATGATCATCGACGTCAAAGACGAAGAACTGGAAAATGTAGCGGCTCTGAAAGTTGCCATGAAAAACCTGATCAATAAATACGGCTGCCAGGCAGGAGCAATCCAGTGCTGGAACCAGCTTCAGAGCGAACTTGGCATTATGCCGTGTGCAGCAAACTCTCTTCTGAATGAAGAAGGAATTCCGGTTGTCTGTGAGACAGATATCCATGGAGCAATCACCGCTCTTATGGTAGAGGCAGCAGGCATGGGAGAGACCAGAAGCTTCTTTGCTGACTGGACCATCCGTCATCCTGACATTGAGAACGGCGAACTCCTTCAGCACTGCGGACCATGGCCGATCTCTGTTGCAAAAGAAACTCCGAAGATTACCTATCCGCTGGCATTTGATCATCCGGGAGCAATTACCGCAGAAGCAAAACACGGCGATATCACACTGGCACGTTTTGACGGTGACAACGGCGAATATTCCCTTCTTCTTGGAAATGCCAAAGGTGTTGACGGTCCGAAAGGAATGGGAACCTACCTCTGGATCGAAGTGGAAAATATCAAACGTCTGGAAGCAAAAATTGTGGAAGGACCATATATCCATCACTGTGTCGGCATTCACAAGGATGTTGTTCCGGTGCTTTACGAGGCATGTAAATATATCGGCGTGAAACCGGATCTGTACGACCCGATCGAGGAAGATGTAAAAGCTTACCTTCGCGGTGAATGATTTGCATAGAAGCAGGCAGAGCAAGGCAGAGGGAACAGCAACAGGAAGCGTTCGTTTTATCATAGGAAAGTGCTTTGCGTTTTCCTATGATAAAATAAAGCCCTCCGGGCAGGATCGCACTGCGGCGGAGAGAAAATATATTGCTAAAGCAATCCGCCGCAGGCGGAGAATCCTGCATAGCAGGATTCTATCTTATCTGCTTTGCCCGGACTGTTCAGATATATAACAGAAAGGAAAATAAAAAATGGAAAACCTGACCGCTTTATCTTATGATTTAAGAAAAGATGTCATCGAAATCATCTGTGCCGGAAAAGCCGGACACATTGGCGGTGACATGAGTGTCATTGACACATTAATTACCCTGTATTTCAAACAGATGAACATCAGCCCGGAGAATATGGATGATCCCAACCGTGACCGTTTTGTCATGAGTAAAGGTCATTCGGTAGAAGCCCTTTATGCAGTTCTTGCGAAGAAAGGCTTTTTCACACTGGAAGAAGTTCTGGAGAACTTCAGCAAATTCGGTTCCAAATTCATCGGTCATCCGAACAACAAGCTTCCGGGTATCGAAATGAACTCCGGTTCTCTGGGACATGGACTTCCGGTATGTGTGGGCATGGCTCTGGCAGGTAAGATGAATCATCAGGATTACCGTGTATATACCGTAATGGGTGACGGTGAACTTGCAGAAGGTTCCGTATGGGAAGGTGCTATGGCAGCAAGCCATTACAAACTTGACAATCTCTGTGCAGTGGTAGACCGCAACCGTCTGCAGATTTCCGGAAATACCGAAGATGTGATGCATCACGACGATCTTCATGAGCGTTTCAGAAGCTTCGGATGGAATGTGATCGATGTCAAAGACGGCAACAGCATTGATGAGCTGAACGCTGCTTTTGACGAAGCAAAGACCGTAAAAGGAAAACCGACCGTACTTATCGCCAACACTGTAAAGGGCTGTGGTTCCCCGGTTATGGAAAACAAAGCGGCATGGCATCATCATGTACCGAGTGAGGAAGAATATACACAGATCATGAAAGATCTGGAAGCAAGAAAGGAGGCTGCTCTTCATGAGTAAGATTGCTAATAAACAGATGATTTGCGAAGTCCTGATGGAGGCAGCAAAAACAGATAAAGATATCGTTGCACTGTGCAGCGATTCCAGAGGAAGCGGTTCCTTTACTCCATTTGCAGATACCTATCCGGAGCAGTTCGTTGAGACCGGTATCGCAGAACAGAACCTGGTAAGTATTTCCGCAGGCCTTGCAAAATGCGGCAAAAAAGCTTATGCAGTTTCCCCTGCATGCTTCCTTTCCACCAGAAGTTATGAGCAGGCAAAAGTTGACGTAGCTTACTCCAACACAAACGTAAAACTGATCGGTATCAGCGGCGGTGTCAGCTACGGCGCATTGGGCATGAGCCATCATTCCGCACAGGATATTGCAGCTATGGCAGCTATTCCGAATATGCGTGTTTATATTCCGAGTGATCATCTTCAGACAAAGGAACTGGTAAAAGCTCTTCTGAAAGATGAGAAACCGGCTTACATCCGTGTAGGACGTAATGCTGTAGATCCTGTTTATGAAGAAGGCAATGTTCCGTTTGAAATGGACAAAGCTACCGTTGTATGCGAAGGTACAGACGTTGCCATCATCGCATGCGGTGAAATGGTAAAACCGGCCAAAGACGCTGCAGAAATCCTGAAAGAACAGGGAATCAGCGCAACCGTACTTGATATGTACTGTGTAAAACCGCTGGATAAAGATGCAGTGGTAAAGGCAGCTGAGAATGCAAAAGCAGTGATCACAGTGGAAGAAGCATCTCCATTCGGCGGTCTTGGCTCCATGGTAAGCCAGGTTGTGGGAAGTGAATGCCCGCGCAAAGTGATCAACATGAGTCTTCCGGATGCACCGGTAATCACAGGAACCTCCAAAGAAGTTTTTGATTATTATGGATTAAACGCTGAAGGCATTGCCCAAAAAGCAGCGGAACTGGTGAAATAATATGAGTAAATATGTATTGGGAATCGATCAGAGCACGCAGGGCACCAAGGCACTTCTGTTTGATGAAGAAGGAAGCCTGATCTGCCGCAGTGACGTGCCTCATAAACAGTATATTGACGAGAGGGGCTGGGTAGAGCATGATCCTGAAGAAATCTACCGCAATACCCTTTCTGTTGTAAAGATTCTGGTGGAAAAGGCCGGAATCGACAAAAATGAAATTGTGACACTTGGTATCAGCAACCAGAGAGAAACGGCGATGGTATGGGATCGTGCCACAGGAAAACCGGTATACAATGCGGTGGTATGGCAGTGTGCCCGCGGCGCGGAAATCTGTGCGAAGATTGAAGCAGCAGGACACGGAGAGATGATCCGCTCCCATACAGGTCTTCAGCTTTCTCCGTATTTCTCTGCTGCCAAGATTGCCTGGGTACTTCAGAATGTGGAAGGTGCACAGGAAAGAGCAGACAGAGGAGAGCTTTGCTGCGGTACCATTGACAGCTGGCTGGTATATAAACTGACCGGCGGCAAAGAATTCCGTACCGATTATTCCAATGCCTCCCGTACCCAGATGTTTAACATCACTTCTCTGGCATGGGATCCGGAGGTATGCGGCCTGTTTGGAATTCCGGTATCCTGTCTGGCAGAGCTGACAGATTCTGACGGCGAGTATGGTATGACGGATTTTGACGGATTCCTGGATGCACCGATTCCGATCCGTGGTGTCCTGGGTGACTCCCATGGAGCACTTTTCGGACAGGGATGTGTAGAAAAAGGTATGATCAAAACTACATACGGCACAGGTTCTTCCGTTATGATGAATATCGGCAAAGATCCTGTATTCAGCAAACGTGTGGTAACTTCTCTCGCATGGAAACTGAACGGAGAAGTAAACTACGTGCTGGAAGGAAATATCAATTATACAGGTGCAGTCATTACCTGGCTGAAGGATGATCTGGAATTGATCACTTCCCCGGGCGAGACAGAAGCACTTGCGCTTGCCGCAAATCCCAAGGATAAAACCTATCTTGTTCCTGCATTTACAGGGCTGAGTGCTCCTTACTGGGACAGCGAAGCAACCGGTATCATCAGCGGTATGACCAGAACCACCAAACGGGCGGAAATCGTCCGCGCAGGTCTGGACTGTATTGCATATCAGATCACAGATGTGATCGAAGCCATGAGCGAGGAGTCCGGGATTGCGATCGGCGAACTTCGTGTAGATGGCGGTCCTACCAGAAACCGTTATCTTATGCAGTTCCAGAGTGATATGGCGCACGTGACGGTACAGGTTCCGTCTGCAGAAGAATTATCCGGTATCGGAGCTGCCTATGCGGCAGGAATCGCAGTGGGACTTTATGTACGCGATGAAGTGTTTGCAAAAATGAGCCGTACAAAATTTGAGCCGGCTATGGATGCAGAAACACGCAATGAGAAATACGAGGGATGGAAACATGCCGTATCTCAGGTCCTGACTAAATAAAGAATGGATGGAAGAAAAGGGCAGCAGCTGTGGTGAATTGTGCAGTTGCTGCCTGTATTGCTGTGGAAAGAAATGTGATTTTCTTTGCAAAACCGGCACTTAATTTTGGCGGAAAGCAGTAATCAGAGCTGGTTATAACGAAAAAGAAAAACAGGGAGGTATAAACATGGGAGATCAATTAATCAGCATTATTCCGGATATGGAACGAAAAACAGTAGATGCATTTGTAAACAAGGCTGTGGAGCTGGATCATCCGCTTCTGGAAAAAACAGTGAAGCCGGTGCGTCTGGTGGAAATCGGAAGAGATGAAAAAGGAAACGGAGTTCCCGTATCAACAGAAGCAATCGAAGAGATGCCCGGTAAGCTTCTTAGAAAAGGCGACAGTATCTGCATGGATTTTGGTGATCATTATGTGGGATATGTGACGCTGAAACTGAAGTCTGCAGGAAGTCCGCAGGATGCACCGGCATTTCTGCGCCTGAAATTTGCCGAGATCGCCAGTGAGATTCTGGATGATTCTTCTGTCTATGAGGGATGGATCAGCAAAGGATGGATTCAGGAGGAATTTATCCATATTGATGTGCTGCCCTGTGAACTGAAGCTGCCGAGACGTTATGCTTTCCGTTACCTGGAGGTTCTGGCAATTGATACTTCACAGAAATTCCAGGTGGTGGTGGAAGATGCGGAAATGACAGCAGTTTCTTCCGTTTCCATGGAGGATGTGAAACCAATCGAGGGGATTTCGGAGGATCTTCAGAAAATTGACCGTGCCAGTCTGAAAACGCTTCAGGACTGTATGCAGCATGTGTTTGAGGACGGACCGAAGCGTGACCGCCGTCTGTGGATCGGTGACCTTCGCCTGCAGGCAAAGGCAAATTATGTGACATTCAAAAATTATGATCTGGTAAAACGCTGCATGTATCTGTTTGCAGGTCTTACGAGAGGGGACGGCAAGATTGGCGCATGTCTGTTTACAGAGCCGGTAATGCAGGTAGATGATACGTTCCTTTGGGATTATTCGCTGTTTTTTGTATCCATTCTTCATGATTATTATCAGGAAACAAAAGATCTGGAAATTGTAAAGGAACTGTGGCCGACTGCCTATACACAGATCCGTCTTGCTCTGGACGATATGAAAGATGGGGTGCTGGATACTTCCGAAAATCCGATGGTGGCATTTATTGACTGGAAAGAGGGACTTGACCGTCAGGCTGCCGCACAGGGGGTATGGATTTACTGTCTGCGACACGGAAAGGTGCTGGCACAGCTGGCAGGAGATACCAGCGCACTGGAAGAACTGGATGGTCTTTTGAATGATGCAGTGGAAAAGGCAGTTTCTCATTTCTGGGATGAAGAACAGGGCTTCTTTGTAAGCGGAGAAACCCGTCAGGTGTCCTGGTCCAGTCAGGCATGGATGGTGCTTGCGGATGTGTTTGATCAGGAAAAGAGCCGGGAACTGATGCTGCATCTTCTGGATGTAAAGCCTGCTATGGGTGTGATGACACCATATGCTTACCATCATGTGATCGAGGCACTTCTCCATGTGGGAGAAAAGGACAAAGCTCTGGAACTTATGAGAACCTACTGGGGCGGTATGATCGATCTTGGTGCAGATACGTTCTGGGAAGCATTTGATCCGGAAGATCCGCTGGCTTCTCCTTACGGAAATATGCAGGTAAACAGTTTCTGCCACGCATGGAGCTGTACACCGGCATGGCTTTTGAGAGAATATTTTGAATAAAGAATTGGTATATGATAAGAACCTCTGCTTTTTCATGGGAAAAGCGGAGGTTTTTTGCAAGGTGCGATTGGTGATACGCAGAAATTATTCGTTCCGTAATAATTCGTATGTTGACGGTATCGGGATTTTCTGTGAACAGTAATACAAAATGCTTCAAAAAAATTAAAATAATTGTAAAAAAGAGTTCCATTTCTATGGGAATTGGTATACAATCATGGTATGAATTGACATTTTGTCAATAAATCAGGAGGAAATATCGATGAAGAATCAGATAGTGAAACGAATGATATATGCGTCTGCAGCGGCTATGCTGTGTATGAGTACACCTGCAGCGGTTTTGGCAGAGGAAGCAGCGGCGCAGACAGAGCAGGCGGCTGAGAATGCTGCGGAAGGTGCAGCGGAGAATTCTGCAGATGCCGGCGAAGAAAAGGAAGAAGAACGTATTCCGGAAGATGTAACTGTATCTCTTCAGACTGGAGATGTGGTAGTAAAGAACGAAACCAAACGTTTTTTTGCAAATGCTGAATATAAAAGAGCAGAATCCAAAGTTGTGGAAATGGAAACTGCAGAAGAAACAGCAGATACGCAGGATGAGGGAACAGAAGTGGTAGCACAGACATGGAACCTGATCCTGACAGAAGAACCTACAGTGGAAGAAGTGGATGGAGAGAAGAAAGAAAAGGCAGGGGAAGTACATACGTTTGATGATGTGAGAGCAGATAAGTGGACAGACCCTGTACTGACCGAAGAGTTCGGATTTCTTTATATCAAATATACGGATGAAAACCTGGAAGAGAAGGAAGCTGCAGAGACCGCAGAAGAGAAAGAACTGGAAAAACCTGTGACGATTTATGTCACAACAGAGGTGAATGTTCGTCAGAGTGCAGATGTGGAGGCAGATCTGGTGACAGTCACCACATTCGGAGAAGAATGGACGGCAGTTGCATCTGTACCAGGCTGGGTCAAAGTGGAAAAAGATGGAAAGACCGGATATGTCCGTCATGAATATGTGACCGATGATAAGGCGAAACTGGAGGAATTGAAAAACCAGAAGGCAACTCCGACATCTGTACCAGAACAGAAGGATTACCAGCAGTCTCAGAGCAGCAGTCAGGATGCAGATTATTCTTATGATCAGTCTTCAGGCTCTTCATCTGGAAGTTCCTCATCCGGAGGTTCTTCATCCGGAAGTTCCTCATCCGGAAGTTCTTCCTCAGGCGGACAGTCGGGTTCCGGAAGTTCTTCCAATGGCAGTGATGTGGACTATGTGGAGGAACCGGTAGATCCTGATGAAATATTCGAACCGGATACTCCGGAAACGCCTGAGGAACCGGATACTCCATCAGAGCCGATTGAAGATCCGTCTGCATCAGAGGATATCGGAGATGCAGGAGAAATATACGAGAGCGGTACGGAAGAGGCAGCAAATGAAGCCTGAGCAGATGGAAATGTTATTGCGGGACTGTACGCTCTGTCCCCGTGAGTGTCATGCAGATCGTCTGCATGGAAAAAAAGGGTATTGCGGCATGGGAAGCACGGTAGTGGCTGCCCGTGCCGCTTTGCATATGTGGGAGGAGCCCTGTATTTCCGGAAGCAGAGGTTCCGGAGCTGTGTTTTTTACAGGATGCGGGCTGAAGTGCTGCTTTTGTCAGAATCGTGATATTGCTATCGGAGACAGTGGGCTGGAGATTTCGACGGAAAGACTGGCGGATATTTTTCTGGAACTGGAACAGGAAGGTGCTGCAAACCTGAATCTGGTGACAGGGGCGCATGATGTGCCTCAGATTTTGACTGCTCTTGAGATTGCACAGCAAAAAGGATTTGATCTTCCTGTGGTTTATAATTCCAGCGGATATGAAAAGGTGGAAACACTCCGGCTGCTGAACGGTTATGTGGATGTGTATCTTCCGGATCTGAAATATATGGAGTCAGAACTGGCGGGAGCTTTTTCTCACGCACAGGATTATCCGGAAAGAGCGAAAGCTGCGATATGCGAGATGGTCAGACAGACAGGACCCTGTGAATTCGGAGAAGACGGATATATCAGAAAAGGTACGATTGTCCGTCATCTGATTCTGCCCGGTCACACCAGAAATTCCATAAAAGTGCTGGAATATCTTCATGAAACTTACGGGAATGAAATTTATATCAGCATTATGAATCAGTTTACTCCGATTTATCATCAGGAGAACTATCCGGAATTGAATCGCAGAGTGACAGCAAGAGAATATGAAAAGGTTCTGGATGCGGCTGTGGAACTGGGGATTGAAAACGGATTTTTCCAGGAAGGGGAAACGGCAAAAGAAAGCTTTATCCCGGCTTTTGATTACGAAGGTGTTCAAACACATTCTAAAACGGAAGACAGAGTGAAAATAAAAAAGGGTGAAAATAAAAAAGAATAGAAACAGTGAAAGAATAAAAAATCCCATAAATGGAAGGAGGCCGGTACTTACGTACCGGCGCGTATGAAAAAGAAAAATATTTAATAGAAAGTGTTTCGCTTTCTATGCAAAATACTATAAAAAAGAAATGTGAAAATTCTGTGATGAGCATTTGAAAAAAATGTGAAAATATAGGGGAATTGTCAAATAAGGTTTTCTATGTTATCCTATTAGGAAACAAGGACTGCAGCAGAAAAATGTTGGCGGTCGGCAGGAAACCATCAATACAGATATTATGCACAATGAGGTGCTTTGCAGCGAGGGTGGCGGCAGAGCACCTTTTTAAAGAGGTATAAAAGTTGAAAAAGATAAAAAAAATTACAATTCTCCAGATTCTTCTAATTAGCATGATGGCAGTTGTCCTTCTGTTCGTTTGGATAAAAAGCAGCCAGGCAGCTATGTCTTTTCCGCTACCTGCGAAGTTTTTTGGAGAATACTGCCAGGGCGACGGGGAATGGGAAATATTTACAGAGAAAACCAGTCTGTCGGCCATGGATGGAGACGTGACGTTGCGGGGACATTTTGAATATGAGCTTCCGGAAGGAATGGAAATGTGTCTGTATGTAAATCATATAGGCTATCGTCTGTCTGTGAACGGAACGGTGATTGATGAAAATGCTGCCATGACGCAGAAACTGATTCCGGATTATTGCGGAAGAGTATGGATGACATTCGTCTCTCCTGGCATTACCGCTGAGGATGAAGTGGAAATTACGCTGCATAATCCTCATACATATGGGAACTCCCATGCATACAATGAGTTCCTGGGGATGATGTTTGCTGGCTCGGATACAGTCGTAAAACATTACCTGGATCCATACTGCAGTCCCTTTCGAACATTTGGAATACTTCTGATTAGCATGTCTATCCTGCTGGCAGGAGGAGCGATTGCCTCTGTTTTTCTTCGAAGTAAAGGGACATCGTTTTTATGGAGTGGAAGCACTGTATATTTTTGCGCAGGACTATATGTATGCCTGGATACGGCGGATTGCTTTTTTGAGCGGGGGACGCTGGCCTTGTTTACCTATTCACAGGCGCTTGTCATGATGTTGTTTCCCTTTTTCTTAAGCCTCGTGGCAATGGAATGCATGCGAAAAAAGGAAAGAAAGACGGCAGAAAGGGCAATTGCGATTTCCGGAGTGTTTGATCTGACGCTGATGATATTATCTGTCAGCGGTTTTGCAGTGATTTATGATCTGACAAAGTACTGGGTGATTATAGAAGTTGTCTTTTGTGTTCTGTTTTTTATTTTGTGTATCCGGTCAATGAAGGATACAGGAAAGAGAAAGAAGACTGCACTGGCTTTCTTTGCGCTTCTGTTTCTCACGTTGCTGTTCGATATGGCAGGTCTGGGAGAAAGTGTGTATTCTCGTGCGGTATGTACAAAAACGATATTTATGGTGATGACAGTGCTTTATATTGTGCTGTTGATCCGAGATGTCATTGTGAATCGGAAAGAGGTTGCCCGTATGGAAAAACTGGACAAGGAACTGGAGGAGAGCAGGATAGCCGTTATGCTGACTCAGATTCAGCCTCATTTTTTATATAATTGTCTGAATACGATTTATTACCTGTGCGGCAAAGATGCAGCGATGGCACAGCAGGCAATCAGTGATTTTTCTGATTATCTGCAGATAAATCTGAAATCTTTGAATCAGAAACATCTGGTTCTTTTTACGAAAGAGTTAAAGCATGTAAAAACATACCTGAAGCTGGAACAGCTCCGGTTTGAGGATGATCTGCATATTGTTTATCAAATCGGCCCGGACAACTTCAGCATTCCGGCTTTGTCCCTGCAGCCTCTGGTGGAAAATGCGGTAAAGCATGGGATCTGCCCGAAAGAAGGAGGCGGAACCGTGACCATCGAAACATGGGAAACAAAAGAAGACTTCGTTATTGCTGTAAAAGATGACGGCGTGGGCTTTGATGTGCAAAGCATCATAGAAGAAGGCGGGAAACATATCGGAATAGACAATGTCCGCCGTAGATTATGGGCAATGAGTAAAGCAATACTTGAAATAGACAGCTTACCCGGAAAGGGAACAACAGCCACGATCCGAATCCCAAAGGAGGTGACCAGATGAGAATTCTCGCCGTAGATGATGAGAAAATAGCTTTGGAAGTATTGGTATCTTCCATAAAAAATGCAGACCCCTCTGCAGAGGTGATAAGCTTCGACAATCCGAAGGATGCTTTGGAATTTGTAAAGGATACCCCATGTGAGACTGCATTTCTGGATATTCAGATGCGGCACTACAACGGCATCCGGCTGGCACAGGAGATGAAGATTCTTAATCCGCACGTGAATATCGTATTTGCCACCGGATATGACGAGTACATGGAGGAAGCATTCGGCATGCACGCCAGCGGCTATGTGCGAAAACCCATCACTCCGGAAAAGGTATGGCGGGAATTGACGGATCTTCGTTATGTCCCCAGGACGAAAGGAAAAAAACGAGTGCGGTTCCAGACATTCGGATCTTTCGAGATGTTTGTAGATGAAAAAACGGTGTCATTCAGGTACGACAAGACGAAAGAAATGGTGGCATACCTGGTTGACCGGGAAGGATCCTTGTGCAGCAACAACGAAATCATGGCGCGTTTGTGGCAGGATGACCACCATGCCAGCTATCTGCGAAGGTTGAAAAAAGACCTGATGGATACCATGGGTGATTTGGAATGTGCGGATATTGTGGTACAGGCATGGGGAAGAATCGGCATTCTTACGCAAAAAGTGGACTGTGATTATTACGATTGGAAAAAAGGAAAACCATACGCGTTGAATGCGTATATCGGGGAATATATGGCACAGTATGAATGGGCAGAGCTGACCAACGGGGGGCTTGCACATTCGAAAAAAAAGTAACCTTGGAAACGCCTTTCATTATTTGGTGTAACACTTTTGTAACGGTTGATGTGTTAAAATAACATCAAATGTTTTGTGATTTTTGTGAATAATGGATATTATCAGATAACAGCATCTGTGGATCCGATTTGCAAAGCGTAAAAATAGTTTAATTTCGTGTACGACTGGGAATGAAGGGCAATGAGAATGGGTAAATCTTTAAAAAAAATGATGTGTGCAGTATTGTCGGCTGCACTGTGCTTTTCCAATCTGAATATAACTGCAATTTCAGCAGAAGCGGTATTTGATTCCTCAATGACTTCCGAAGATATCCTGATTTCAGATGGAACAGAGGAAAATGGGACAGATCTGATTTTTGATGATGGAAGTGATGCGGACTTTTCCGATGGTATGGAAGAAGCGGGGAACGGTTCTGCTGCCGAAAATCAGGAAGAGAATGCAGCAGAGGAAGAGGAGAATATCATCTATGATCCGGTAAACCGGATTCATGAAACGGATCAGCTGGAGGTGAAGCTGACCGACTGGTGGTATAAAAACCCGCAAGGCGAAACGCAGAAAATAGAAACAACGGTATCATCAGAAGAAGAGAAGAACAATGTTGTCTGTGATCTGTCACAGATAAAGGAAGATAATTATTCGGAAGCGGGCTTCGATCTTTCCTTCACATTTTTAAAAGAAGGAGAGGAGCGGAATGTGCAGGCATCGGATTATCTTTCCTTTACGCTGCCTGCATGTTTTAAAGAACTGTCGGTTACGGGAGCGCAGGAGGATTATTATACATACACCCTGCAAGAGCAGGAAGATCATTCCTATAAGATGACGGTTACTTTCCAGACCATTCCGGAAACACCGGATATAAGCGGAACGATACATATGGCGTTTTCTCTGGGGGAGACAATGGAAAATGAGGCAGGAAGCACCTGCCTTTTTGTGCTGCAGGGAAATCAGACTCAGCCGATGGCAAGTGTATCCTACGAAGTGATTTTTCCGGAGCAATCAGTGGAAGAAGCCGCCGGGGAAGATACGGAGGAAAATGGGGAAGAAGATACAGAAGAAGATACAGAAGAAGATACAGAGGGAGATGGCGTGAATGCTGCGCAGGGTGAGGAAGAAGAACATGCGGAGGATTTTGCGCAGGAGAATACAGAAGAGGGCGTGGAGGATTTTACGCAGGAGAATACAGAAGAAGGAGTGGAGAATTCTTCGAAGGAGAACACAGAAGAAAATGCCGGTAATTCTGCGGAAGAAAACATGGAAGAGGAAGAACCGGATGCTGCAGCTATGCCAATGTTGATGACGGTTGGAGATAACGGAGAAGAGTCTTCGGTGGAAGCCGTGGGTGAATCGGAAAATGGAAGCGATACCGGTTCACCGCTGGTTCAGGGAGAATTCAGTGTTTCCGGGACAATTGCATTTGATGAAACACTGAATGGAACAGACTGGCGTGAGCTGGTGCGCCCGAATGAGTTTGATACAGATAATACGATTAGGATCGTGCTGTCTTATACGGATAATAATGGAGCACGACAAAGTATTGAAACATATGCACAGGACAATCTTTCCACGGATAATTTTTATTTGAAATTTACCCATGATGGAGAAGGCGGAGGCGACTTTGTCATCGAGCATGTGCCGAAGACAGTGACGGTTGCTGATGTAGAATATCAGGTAGACAGCTATGAGATAGATATTGCACCCAAGCAAGAGTATTATCAGAGTAAAAACATCATCGATATTAAATTTAGGGATTTTGGTGATAAGACAAAAGTGATTGGTACGTTGAATCTTAATCTGAAATATCAAACACTTACTCTGCAGCCGACGGTGAAGCCAGATGGTGGAACGGATAATCCGGCGTTTAAAATGAATGTGGTATTTAAAAACGGGATTGAAACAAATATTGCCGCGTCAGGTGGAAAAAGGCTGTCCTATAATTCGTACGAATCCCAGCCATCCACAATTTTTGTTCCGCTGGGAATTTCCTATCAGGTGACACAGGAGGTTACTTCAGGGTACAAATTTGATCAGAATTATACAACCACGATTACCGGGGCAGAATCAGAGCGTCCAATCATTTCAACAGGTGCAACCGCAACAGGACAAATCGAGGAAGGAAAGAATATCACGATATCTACGGTAAACTATGCCCAGAATGTTTCGGTTGGTTTCTATGTAAAATGGAATGACAATAACTCTGCAACGCGTCCGGCAGCGTTGACTAAAGAGAATTTCATTTTACAGTATCGAACAGGAGAGGGAGAATGGACAGAGATTACAGAAGATCGTTTAAGTGAACTTGGAATGGATCAAATGCCCGGTTTTGATGATTCGTTGGCTCTTACGGGGAAATTTTCTTTTACAGGGCTGCCGGCAGTAGACGCAGAGAATCGGTCATTGACTTATCGTGTGGCGATAAAAGAGAACCAGGTTCCGAACGGATACATTGCCACTCCGTTGGTTGTTGAGAATGCAGGTACTTTTACATTCAGGGAAACCACAAGCTTTACTGCAGATATAGTATGGAATGATGACAGCAATACAAAAAATCTGCAGCCAAAAACAATCGACAGTCTGAAGCTTTACCGAAGAGCCGAAAACGGGACTTATGAATTGGTATGTGATACGATTCAGGATGACTCTATAACTAAGAGTGGAAATACCTGGACTGTTTCATTGAACGATCTGCCCAGATACAATGACCAGAATCAGGAATATGATTATGTGCTGGTGCAGGGAACCATTGGTACAGACAACGTTGTTCAGCAGAAGTCCATTGAAAACTACAAAACGTATTATGATAACGGTTCCGGAAGCTATGGAAATGATGTTTCCCTTTGCCATAACAATGGAAAAATAACAGAAGTTCTTTATGATACGATTGATTTTACAGCAAAGAAAATATGGCTGGATCCACATACAAATAAAAGTGATCGTCCAACAACAAATGATCGGCCAACAACAAAGGTAACTCTTTGGCGATATGTGAAAAGTGAGGCAAAGGATCTTGACGCTGCCTATCAGAATGGTAAGGCAGCCCAGGTCGTATTCCAGAAGGAAAACGACGGTCAGGATAATATTGTCGAAAATATAGTCTCCTATTCGCTTAATACAAGTATTAATGAGAATACAATTAAGTTTAATTCTGCTTCGGTTACTGGATTGAGCGCAAGTTATACATTTCCCCTCTATGATGATCAGGGCAGGGAGTATGTGTATTTCGTCAGGGAAACTCTCACAGGTGAGAATGAAGAGAATTATGAAATACAATATAAGGACAAAGACGGCACGGTTCATACGAATGGTACGTTAACTGGCGGTACCATTACCAATATCCGCCGTGAAAAGGCAGCAGTGGCTATCACAAAAGTATGGCAGAATCCAGCTGACCTTGCCAGTATTTCGGGTACACAGGTACAGATGAAAATCGAAGCCCCTTTGCTTGGAGCAGCAGAAGAAAATCCAAAATATAAGGAACTGACAGTATATTCCGATACGAGGAATTCATATGAGAAGCTGAATGAAAACGACAAAGCCACAGCTCAGACGGCATCCGGTTTTTCCTCCAGCATTTCTTCGGCAGAGGTTGTTTATTATGTGAATATCTACGACGAATCCGGCAGACCTTATGATATGACTAAGGCAAAGATCCGGGAGGTGATCACGAAAGATGGTCAGACGTTGACTTTGGGTAGAGACAGTACATTTACAATGGGTGAGGACACTTATAAAGCCAGTACACAATATGTAGAGCAGATTGTGCTTGCGGATGGAACAAAGCAATTCACTTATACCCAGAAAAATACCATTACAGGTACCAGAGATTATACAATTATAAAGAAATGGGATGAAAGTATTTCACCGGAAAAATACGCTGACATTGCTTATGTAAATTTCACACTCCAGCGTCGTACCACCAGGGATAATCCGGATGGAACACAGGCTGCTTTTGAGACGCTTGAAGGGAATTATCAGATAAACCGTGTGGATGGGGAAAAAACATGGACAACAGTTTTGCATGATCTGCCTAAATATGATGACGAAGGGTATGCGTATGAGTACCGTGCTACAGAAGTAAGCTTCACGAAAAATGATGGAACAATATTTACTACGACTGAGGCCTATAATGATCCGGATCGTGGATGGTCGGTGAATCATGATCGTACTCCGGATCAGACAACAGCTATCAACTATATCAGTACCAGCGGGAGTGGCTTCTTCCAGGTGAGCAAAAACTGGGTAGATAATGGAGACACGGAGAACAGAAAGCCTGTGACGGTACGAGTCTATTATAGGGAGAATCTGTTAAAACAGTTGACGGATTTACAGGAAACCAACAGTGAGAAAGATGCTGATATTGTAGATTTGACGCAATTAACACACTTTAAAGAATATACAATTACCAGTGCCAATAACTGGACCATCAATATTTCTTATAATGATTTGCATGATGCGACGGGTACAGAAGATTTAGAGGATGCCATTAAGAACAACTGGCAGAACTATATTGTGGTGGAATACCGGATCGGAACAGAGGGAACAGGGACAGAAACTACCGAAGCTGCAGGTGACGGAGCGCAGCCGGCACAATATACATACGGCGTATTGAAAGCAGCAGTCAGCATGACAAAGAGTGCCACAGACGAAACCGGCGAAACGAGTAGTGAGAATGCATATTATTCTTTTGCCGGCACCGCGGAGAATGCCAGCCGCCTGTATAAGACGACGACTTTGGTTGATGACAGCAATCATTATGGTCATGTGTACATCACAAATACCCGTATCGGCACAACAGATATCACAGTAACAAAAACCTGGAGGGATGACAGCGATGCTACCGGTAACCGTCCGTTATCTGTAGAGTTTCAGCTTTATCAGGATGGAAGCGCGTATACTTCGATTCCGGATACCGTTTCCATAACCGGAACCTCCGAAACAGTGGTAGAATTAAATCGTGAGACAGGTGTGGTAACGATTCGAAATCCTAAGGAGGATTCGTGGTCGTTTACCTTAAGCGGACTTTTCATGTTTAATTCCCATGCCGTGCCGCATTCCTATGACATAGAAGAAAAAGTGCTGTCTGCAGGAAATACGTCGAACAGTTATATTCAGGAACAGGGAACAACTGTGGTAACTGGAACAGACAAGAACCAGAATTATGCCTTTTCTTTTACCAACACGATTACCGGTATGATCAGCCATGTTGCCTACAAGTACTGGAAGGATCCGGATCCGGCGTCTTATGCGGCGAATCGGCCGGACTTGTATCTTTCATTGTTCCAGTATTTAAAAAGCGAGAAGAAAGCAAACCCGGATACGGAACTTAGTAATCTGGAATCTTATAAAAAATATACAGATTATAAAGACCAGATCTGGACACCAGAGAAGACGGATAGTAACTCATCAGGAGATTATGAAAAAGAATACAACTGGAAGATTACGATCAAAGATCTGCCGCAGTTTGATGAGAATGGAAATGAGTATGGCTATGTGTTCGTGGAATCCATGAACAATGATGGACAGACTGTACTGGGTAAATATGTGGGTACCTCTGAAACAAAACAGATTAGCGGAAGCAGTGACACCTATGAAGTTTTTACGAATGTGATTCAGGATTACATGACAGTAAAGGGACTCAAAACATGGACTGGTCTGGAGGGT
Organism: Blautia sp. HCP3S3_G3; assembly: GCF_052063365.1. Lineage (NCBI taxonomy): Bacteria > Bacillati > Bacillota > Clostridia > Lachnospirales > Lachnospiraceae > Blautia > Blautia sp. HCP3S3_G3. The sequence goes on from NZ_JBQHXR010000001.1 coordinate 311,136, forward strand.
TACCATATCGATAATAATGATCTTCCCGACCCGTTGATTTCCCTGTACTGTACGACCGATTCCACAATTACAAATATCCAGAATTGTACAGACGAACAGATTGCGGAATGGGTGAAGGCTGAAAAAATTATCTTGGTGGACACCACCCATTTGGATGCGAGTAAGACAACATATGCCTTTCCCACAGAAAACGGAGTAAAAATAGGTGGTTTTGTCCAGGAAGTAAACGGCAAACGGATGCTGCCAAAATTTGATCAAAACGGCAAGCGATACACCTACCTTATCCGAGAGACCATCGAGGATCCCATTGCCAGTCAGCTTTATACCAAAACGAATGCAAACGGTACCCTGGCGAATGTGTTCCGCAAGGATTTAAACCGCCGTACGATCACGGTCACAAAAACATGGTTAGGTAGAGAGAATCTTGCAGACAATGAAAAGAAATATCCTTCTGTTACCTACACACTGTATCGTTACGAGGCAGGAGAAGAAGAAACAACCACTGAAAAAATCGCAACACACAAGATCGATGCCAATGATTTTGTTGGGACAAATGGAGCGGCGAGCTATGTATTTGAGGATTTGTTGGTTTATTCTCCAGCAGGAGTACAGTATTGCTATTATATAACCGAAAATGAAGCGACAGAAAACAAAATAAATGGTTATAGCATAGAATACATAGACGAAACAGGGATAAGAGAGAATACCCTTGTGGGCCAGGAAATTGTGACAGGACCCACCACAACAGTAACAATCACCCAGGATCAGCTCGATCAACTGAAGAAGAACAACCGAATCGATGTCATCAGCCTTCCGAGTAAGTGGAATGACACAAATGCGGCAATTGAGGACAAGAATGTTTCAGTTGGAACTTGCAATGTGTATAACCAAAAAGGAAACATTAAAATTTCCGGTGTAAAAGAATGGAACGATTATGAAGACATGGAAGGTCTCCGCCCGGATTCGATTACGGTAAAATTGACACGTCATACCAATAATGAAAGCGGACAAAACAATAAGGTTATTTCAACAGAGGTTACGCTTGAGGTAATGGATAATGAAGATGAAAGCCTGAAAACACCTTATATTGTCTGGAGTAATACGAATACCAGCAAGTGGAAATATACCATTTATAATCTGGAACGTTATGCTCCCAATGGTATGCCTTACATTTATACTCTGTCAGAAGAAAAGGTTTCGGGATATAAACAGGCGAATTCTGTAACCAGTACAGCGAATTCCGATGCGCTTACGATGACAGCGATCGATAATCGTTTCGAAGGTACTTATTATGTCCGCAAAAACTGGATGGACGGCTACAATAAATACAATCTTCGTCCTGCGAATATTACAGTAAAATTGCAGAGACGCAAAGAAGGAGAGGATTGGGAAGATATTCTCTGGGATAAGAGCTACGGATCCTATGATGCAACCAGCGGTACATGGACAGGTCTTCCAAGTGTGATGACGAATAAATCCGGGAAACAAATTGTTTCTGTAACCTTGACCTCAAAAAACGAGATTAACAATACGAGACACAGTTCCTGGCAATATACGTTTACCAATCTGCCGACACAGTACAAAAAAAACGACAACACATATGGAACTTATGAGTACCGTTGTGTGGAAACTGCAATTGGTGGTGTGCCTGTAGAAGAGGATACGGATGGCAAATTAATCGCAGGCGCATATGAGTGTAACTATACAACGCAGACGGAGACAAAAACAGTCATCGAAAATACGCTTAAATCCACGTCTCTTGTGGTTACGAAGGAATGGAAAGGCGATCAGGAAGACCTGTACAATTCGCGTCCGGAATCACTGACTTTTAAGCTTCAGAAGAGAGGCTATATTGTTAATCATGAAGGGGAAGCACAAAGCCTCACATCGGAAGAAACGGGTAAATTGTCGGAATGGAAAGATGTTATGCTTGCAGACAATACTCCTTATACGTTTACGATTTCTTCCAGAGATAATTGGACAACAACCCTGGAGGATCTTCCGGTTGCAGAGATTTATTTGGATGAAAATGGAACCAGCTATACAATCTATTCGCTGTATTTCCGTGCGGTAGAAGTGCATACGGATGATAATAGCACAAGTATAGGAACCAAACCGGATGGCGCACAGAACTATACAGATGTTACGAACTATGAGCTGGGCAGCGCTGAGAATCCAAATCTTGATCATTACTATGATACGGAAAATAGCTATAACGTAAGCAATATTAAGAACCAGCTTATTTGGGACAATCAAGCGGAAACGATCACCATTAATAAAATCTGGCATCGCGTACAAGGAGAGTCTGTCACAGCGGAATTTGAACTTCTGTATAAAAAAGTAAACGAAACAGAGTGGCATTGCTACGGCGGCCAGGAACTGAAGAAACAGCAGAGCTCCCAGGAAACTCCGTCGAATGAACTGTCACAGAACACAAAGGACTGGTCTGCACATACAGAAGCGAATGGATGTAAGTTACAGAAAGTTACATCTACAGGAACCGATAAAAAAGTTATAAACTGGACAAACCTTCCGAAATATGATCGATCTGGAAACGAGCTTGTCTATAAAGTAGTGGAGCATCCCATTGAAGGATATCGGACAGATGTGGAAGATAATATGGCAGAGGGGTCTTCGTATGCCACGGAGTATACCTTCACAAATACAGAACTGCAGAACTATACGGTAGAAAAAGTCTGGCAAAATGTGGACTATGCCCAGAAGACGAAGAATGGTTTTACAGCAGAATTTAAGCTTCAGCAAAAGATTGGTTCCAACGGAGCATGGACAGATATTTCCGGCAGTGAGATTACTCTGACCAGCACAAGTGCAAATGATGATAAACAGAAGTATACATGGACGAATCTTCCGAAATATAGCTACAAATATGAGAACAATGTGGTGTCATGTGAGGAAATTACTTACCGTGCTGTTGAGACAAAGATCAATGGCATAGAAGTAGAAAGTAATACAAATGGATCGTATATAGTTTCCTACAAATACGGAGGAGAGTCCGCAGAAAATGCTGTTTCTGCATTTGGAGATACTGTAACGAAAGCCACTAACCGCATGATTTACGGATTTGTGAACTTAAGTAAGACGGCGGCTTATTTAGCAATCAATGATCAAGGTAATCCGGACATTACGGAGGAAAACGTAAAATTAGCAGGCGTGAAATTCAATATCTATGCGGGAACGGACACCACTGCAACTCCATATGTTTCAAATGTAACGACGGATGAAAATGGAAATCTAATTAATTCTAATGGAACGTATGGTGATGAGGGTAAATATCTGGTTTCAGGTACCTATACCATAGTAGAAAGCGAAAGCAATCCTGATTTTAGTATCTGGTCAAAAGGTATCAGTTTCACTGTTGGTAAAGGTGAAAAAGACGGCAGAGACAATTTGACAGATACTGGAGAACATGGAACAGCATGGATTAGTACGACTAGTACGCCAAGCCTTAATAGTCTGTTATTTGGATTGACGGTAAAATATATAGCAGCCACTGGTTCAGAACATACTTTTAAGGATAACTGTACGGAGAATAAAGACGGCGGTAGTGCTGCAGTAAACCTGGAAAGCCGTGGTGTTTTAACTTTCACGAAAAAGGGAGAAAACGGCGGCACATTAATCTCCCACAGTGGTGCAAGTGGGGAACAACAGGCATACTTTGGTGTGTATACAGATGAGACTTGCCAAAATCAGGTAGCCGGAATGAGACCGTCTGAAGCCTATGGAACAACCATGATTCTGACAAATTTAGCATTAGATGGTTCAGTACTAAATAGAAATAATGAAAAGGGTATACCATACTTGAGACGATTTGGAAACGAAAGTTTGTCGTACAAGGATTATCCATACACTCTTTTGTCAGGAACATATTATATTAAGGAACTTGTTGCTCCTGCTGGTTACAAATTGGACAAAACCATACGAAAAGCAGTGATTTCCAAGATATCAAGTACTGCATTGGATACAGATCTTTCGAAGGTTTACCAAAGTAATAAAGCGCAGATCATGCTTGCAGGAGATACAACAGGTACAACCGATTATAAATGGAGTAATGATCCAAATGTTGTGAAACTGTATAAGAGAGATCAGTACGGCAGAAACGTCACTTTAAAGAATAACGGTTATCTGATACTTTCCATTTGTGATGGAGAAGGTGAGAATAATACGTTTCCTACTGGTGAGAAATCTATCTATCTATATCAAAGCAGTACGACACCAGCAAAAAAGATGGACGGCAGCACAGCGGCTCTTTCGAATCATGTGGTGTATACAAAAGATAGAACCATTGATGGGAAGTCAGTCGAAGTCGGTGAATGGATCATCACAGGTTTGTTGGAAGCAGGAAAAGAATACATACTGTCAGAACCTGAAGGCAGCATTCCAGACAATAATATCGGGGCACAATCCATCACATTCCGCATGAAAGAAGATGGAAGTATCGAAGTAGCTCCATATACAAGACCAACGGAAAATGATACATCAGATACCATTCCGAAAGATAATCCTCTGCAGGTAGATGGGCAGGATTATAAGAATTATTATAAATCCGGTACAACGGAAAATGTAGTGGTTATGCGTGACGTATCCCGTTATCTGAAAGATGTTGCACTGGAGAAAAGGGATTCTGTAACAGATGCGGTAATTCCCAACATTTCATTTGAACTGTATAAATATGATGGGAAAGATGAAAATGGAGTGCAGTCGGTTTTAGAAGATGGAGTATATCTGACTACAAACAGCGCAGGAAAGATTGTTCTGTATGAACAGGATGGAAAAATCAAAAACAAAATCACTGGCTGTGCACTAAAGTATGGTCTTGATGTTGGCAAGTATTACTTTAAAGAAGTGGAGCGTGGAGCATCAGATAAATATCGTCTTGTTGATGACATTTTCTTTGAGATTACACCGACGCAAACGGCTGGTAATAAGGAAGACTATAGTGACTATGCCAAAGTAACATTCACTACAAATAATCATGTTTCCCAGACACAGTCAGATGGAAAAACAGCAACAGTAACAAATGATCCGGTAGATAATACAAAGATCTTGAATTTGAGTAAGGTAGATAGCCAGGATAGTACAAAGAAACTTGAAGGTGCAAGGTTTGTTTTGAAATATACTTCTGTTAACGATGGTGATCCGGGAGCAGATATACAAAAAGAAACGAAATGCATGATAGGTGCCGACAGAAATCTCTTCTGTCTTGACGAAAGTGGAGAACTCACATCTACGAAGCCGGATATTTCCAGAAAAGGAACGTATACATTAATAGAAACACAGGCACCGGATGGTTACATGACTCGAACAGAAAATGGCAGTCCAGTCACGATGGTTACTTTCCGGGTGGATTCAGATAACACAATCAAAGAGATTCAGCGCTACAGTGGAGCAGGTGATCTTGTAAGTTATACGATATCCAAGGATGCAAACAATGAGAAAACCTCTCTTAATCTCATTGTAAAGAACGAAAAAACTCTTGTTTCTGCTGCCAAGCGAAATGACATCGAAAGTGGAACAAAAACAAAGAATCAATGGTCATTTGGCGGAGAGCTTTTAAGTGGTGCCACATTAGAAATCTACGAAGGCACAGATATCATTGATAAAAAGAAAAAGGCGACATTAAGCAACGGACAGAGTAAATGGAATTGGATTGCTCCATCAGGAGAGACGACAACAGGCTCAATTTTAGAAGCAGGAACCTTGAAGGAAAACACCATTTATACGCTGCATGAGGTTGCGGAATACACTCCTGTGGGATATCTCACAGCCAATGATCTTTACTTCAAACTGTTTGGGACAACCACGACTACGGTGAACAATACCTCTTATGTGATTTCACAGCTTTATGTATGGAAGGGAGATGGAACACCAAAGAATCTTGATACAAGCGGATGGACGAAGCTGAAAGCGGATTTAAAAAATGATAGTACATCTGTTTTGAACGTCCTTACCATGGTAGATGAAGCCATCATCGCACCGTTGGATATGCAAAAAGTAGTCAATACAAGTGGAACCAAATCGGTATTGCCGGGAGCAAAATTCTTGGTTGCAGATGGAGAAGTTGATCTTAGCGGCAGAGATGTAGATGAAACACTTAAAGTCAATAGTACATATCCTGCAAACGCACTTGGAATTGCAGTGACGGATGCCAACGGCTATCTTGTATGGGAAAAGATCTTTGAAGAAGGATATAATTCAAAACATATCTTTACTGCAGCAGGAAAACGCGCAGAAAATGATACGGATGGGGCATTAAATAATACGATCATTCTCCAGCAAAATGCGAATGGTTACACATTTACGGAAATCTATGCTCCTGATCAGGCATACAATCAGCATGAAAGCTTTACGGTAAAAATCACGGCTCAGAATTATAATGAGTACAAGACAGATAAAGGATATGATACGGATGAGTATATCGACATCAAGGATGCGTCTGGCAAAGCAGGTAACACAGTAGATTCACTTTCAGACAGAACCACTTATGCTGCAGATTTTAAATATGCGTACGAAAATCCTGGATTTAAAACAACCCTCCAGCTCTATAAATATGATGCAGAACACCCTGAAATAACTGTTGCTCACGATAATTATTCTGCTATCGGCATGAAGGGAGTTACCTTTACATTATATAAGAAAAAGACAAATGGTGAAAATGAAAGCTTTGTTGAGGTGGGTGACTATACCACCGGCGATAACGGCTTACTATCCATTGATATTCTGGAAAAAGGAACCTATAAGCTGGTAGAAACAAGTACTCTCACAGGGTACCAGTTGAACGAAACAGAAATAATCTTCACGATTGTCAACGAGGACTATGAGAAAACCCTGACCTATTCTAAAGATGAGAGCAATCGCAATCATACTACAGTGATTCGTGATCGTAATGGTGCAGCAATTGCAGGTACAACTGTTTACGACTTGCCAAACTACAGAAATCATGGTTCTGTAACTCTGACAAAGGTGGATGCAGATTCACAGGTGAAACTGAACGGGGTGAAATACACGCTGACGAGGATTTCTCCGGATGTAAATGCAAATGTTGACAAGTATTTCCCGTCATCTGAAGTAAGCAGTCTTACCGTAGAAACCGGTTGGGAGTACACAAACATAGCCGGGGCCACATCTGAAAGCGAGATTGGGAAAATTGACAGGCGCAGTACTAATCCGGGCGTTCTGGCTATCCAGGACCTCCAGTGGGGAACCTACACTCTGGTGGAGCAGCAGGAGAACGATGGATATATTCTGGATACAAAGTCCTTTACCTTCACCATTTCCGCAAATAGTCTTAATCAGATCGTGAAAGATAATGGAAATGATACAGTAGGAAATACCAAGAATAAGCTGACTATCAAAAAAACGGCACTGGATGGCAATACCTTGCTGAATGGAGCGGAGTTTATTCTTTATCCGGTTACAATCACTGATGATGAAAATGGTGGAACCACAAAAACTATGGGAACTGATCCTGCAAGGTTCTATGCTTCTGCAGGTGATGCTTCTAAATCCGAATCGTTCACTATTACCGCCGGTGACACGACGATCTACGGCCTTACCAAGGGAACTTATGTCCTTCGTGAGACAAAGGCACCGGACGGCTATGAACTGGCAAAAGATGTGATCTTTACCATGTCTGCGGATGGTGTTATTTCTGGAGTGACAACTTGTACCGTTGGAGAGGATAACCGGATTACAGAAGATGTAAATGACAGTACGGTTGTAACAGTCGCCACAGATGGCGCTGGAACTTCCAACGCACATAGTAAGCTGACAGTAAAGGATGCACCGATCGAAGTCAGCCTGAAAAAAGTCGATGCAGAAACTATTGTAGCAGGGCTTGGCGGGGCAAAATATCAGATTATTGGTACAAAATTTGCATCCAGTGCGTTGGATAATCTGGATGAAGCCCGGTACACAAAAACAACAGAAGAGGGTAAAACGTATGTAACGTTACCGCTAACAGTAGATACAGGTATTGTGGAAATCCCGTCGGCGCTTCTTGTGGCAGGAGAAACATATTCGATTCGCGAAGTGACAGCTCCTGACAGTTTCGAGTTGGGCGTGGATGTGACGATTACAGTCAATACAGATGGTACCGTTACCCTTGCTGAAAATTCAGGAAACAACGCACAGACGGTTATGCTGAACGATGGTGGTTCGGTTGACCCTGCTGGAACGATTGTGGGTATACGTCTTGAAGACACTCCGATCAAAGTCGTCATCAACAAAACCTTTGAAGGTGCTGATCATATGGCTTTGACAGAAGGTGCGGTATTTAAAATCACTCCAGCAAAAGGCAGCTCTTTTGCTGGAACGACTGCAGGAAAAGATGCAGCAGAAAACGGATACCTTCAGGAAGGTATTACCGGTTTCACGAAAACAGCAAACACGGTATATCTGAAAGTGACGGTAGACACCAGCGGTGAGAACAAAGGCAAGGGAACCATGGAAATTCCCAAAGGTCTTTTGAAACAAGGACAAAGCTATATTCTCACGGAGGTAGCTACATCTGCAGGATATCAGTTGAGTGATGCCACGAATCATAATATTACCTTTACTGTTGAACCGAACGGAGTCATTACGTTTAAGGAACAGAAAGAAGGAGCGACAACCTTTGAAGGAACGGATACAGATGCATTAAATGTAAAGAATACCCGCATCAATTTCTCAATTGTAAAAACCGCAAACGAGACGACATCGGAGTATGACCTTACAAATGTTCAGCTTACTCTCACAAGAGTGGATGAGGATGGTAATCATTTAACCGGTGCAGATGCATACACCAAGACATGGCCGACAAATGAGGAAATCACCAATCAATCAAAGTGTGCGACAACCCCGGAAAGCTTTGTAGGTTTGGCAGCAGGCTGGTATAAGCTTACAGAAAGCAACAGACCGGCAGGTTATTTACAGGCAGAACCACTTTACTTTAAGGTTTACCAGGATAATACGGTGCAGCTGGCTAAGATCAATGCTTCAGGTAAGCTTGAGCTTGACACAGCAGGCGTAGATGATGTGATTACTGAGATAGAAGGTACGAATTGTTATTTAGTAACCATGAAAAACACCCTGATTCGTGGTCATGTGGAATGGACGAAGGTATTTCAGGACACAACTACCGGAGTCCAAGATGCCGTATTCACCATGTACAAAGTGGTTGGTGAAAAAGATGCGGTTCCCGGGCAGGGAACTTCCGCAGGAGGCGGTACAGCCGGGACAGATCCGGACGTTGTCATCGCATCCGGGCTTCGTACCAATGCAGAGGGGAAATGGACTTCTGTAGGAAATACCACAGATCAGTTTGATCCGGAAGCATGTAATTCTGGTACAAGTATTGGTATTGAGAATGTAATAGCAGAGGATACCTTATCAAAAGGTCTGACCGTAGGTCGATACTACCTGGTTGAGACTGAATGCGACAGTGCATATCTGGATAAGGATACGCCAACAAGAACATACGAGTTCGAAATCAAAGATGCCGAAGGCAATGCAAATTCACAGAGCAGTCATTATGATCCAACAAGTGACAATGTAGTGATATTGGATACAGATTCTGGAAAAACCGGAGAACAGCCGATTAGCAACGTCCCATATAAGGCGGCATTCACGTTCTGGAAAACAGAGGACGCAGCTCACAATTATGCTGGAATTAAAGATGCAAAATTTGAAGTATGGTACAGCGGCACTTATGATGAAGAGAATGGTCATTACGTGTACAGGCAGCTGGTCAATTCTGAATCGGATCTGTTGTTTACGACAGATGCAGATGGAACGATTACCGTAAACGTAGACAAGAAAGGCTGGTATCTCATCAGAGAATCAGACAATGCCGGGTATGAAGTATCGGATATCTTCTATGCATTTAAAATGACAGATGAAGAGTATAGTGAGACTTCTGTTCCAGTATTGTTGAAACATACAGACGCTGGTATGGCTGGTACACCAGAGGTACATGCAAAAACAGATGCAGGTATTTATCTGGAAGGAGTTGAAGTCCCTGTTCCTGCAGCACAGATAAAGAAGCTTGTTGTTTCATCTGCAGCAGATTCATTTACAGCTGGTGAGGGTATCGAAAATACCAGAAAAAAAGTCAATATCAAACTGACGAAGGTTGATAACGTTTCAAATACTACAAAACTGGAAGGTGCCGAATTCGATTTATATAAGGCAGCAGATGTTGATGCAAGTGGAAAGCCAAAAGCTGACTCAACGCCAGTGGCACAAGCAAAGACGGATGCTGACGGTGAACTTCTGTTTACAGGACTCGATTGGGATGAAGTGAGTGCTTCGACAACCTGGGGGCACTACATTCTCATAGAGACAAAAGCTCCGGACGGTTATCATACAAGAAACAATATCTCTGTGAATCTGACAAGAGAGCTGTTTACAGCAGAGGGCACATCGGATCCGCCGGTTTATGTGATTGCTCCAGATGCTTCCGCTAATGAGCAGATGAAACTGCGAATCGTCAAACAAGATGAATCCGGCAATAGTCTGGATGGTGCAAAATTTGCAATCTATCATGCGGATGATGTCACGGTGAAGCAGGATAAGACAGTAGAGATACGCGTAGACCGCACAACAGGTAATGCAGCGGCTCCGGTAGTTCCTGAATTTACCACAGCATCAGGAATCATAGACCTCTCCGGTTATCTGATCGGCGGCAGCAGTTATGCATTAGTGGAGCTTTCCCCTCCGAATGGATACAAAGTATCTCCACCGGTATTCTTTACGATAAATAAAGCGGGCGTGATTTCAGAGATGACAGATCATCCGTTGAATGAGGATCATTCAGATTGTGGAGTAACGAACTGTGTGGTAATCACTCCGGCAACGATGAACACCACAGATGGAACTTACGCAACTGTAAATCAAATCCAGATGAAAGATTCCAAAATCCAGGTATTTGTCTCAAAGAAAAATCTGGGAGACGATTTATTCCTTGAAGGAGCCAAATTCACGGTTACAGGTAAGTTTGCTGATGGAGGAACATCGAAAGAGATAGTCATTGACAAGCCCGCAGAAGGTACGACAAGCACTCTTTGTTCAGCGTTAACGGGTATGCTGATTGCCGGTGAAGAGTATACATTTACGGAAACTACTGCACCAGGCGGATATGAGCTAATGACGGCGGTAGTGACGGTGGATGAGTATGGAAGGATTACAGTTAAGAGTGCCTCCTTTGGGACGGCATCTTCAAAAGACATTACAAATGTGCATAAGGAGAATGCAGAGGTAACTTTCAGAGATACGCCGGTAGAGATTCAGATTAAGAAGGTTGATCAGGAGGACGCTTCGAAACTTCTTGAGAATGCGAAATTTGTTTTAAGTCCAGATCCAACTGCTCAGACAAATGGTACTGCGAATGCGTTTGCGTATGATCCTGCGAATGATCCGTCAATAAAGACAGAGAATGGAAAAGTTGTACTTACCACAAACAATAGTGGAATCGTAAGTATCCCATCCGCATTGCTGGTGATTGGACATACCTATGTTCTGGAGGAAACAGTGGCTCCAGATGGTTATGAACTGGCCGGAAAGATCGTTTTTTCGGTAAACAATAATGGTTCCCTGACTGTCCAGACCATAGACGGTAAGCAGGTAAATGGTGGCAGCGGTACTTTGATTGATCTGGGCAGTGGAGACACATCAGAACCAGTAACCGACCCGGATAAAAATGGTGTAGAACAGATTACCATAACCAATAAGATGATTGATGCACGTATCATCAAAACTGGGGATGAAGTTGATTCAAATGGTAATATAACGCAAAAAGGATTAAATGGCGTTAAGTTTACTTTGGAGCCAAAAAAAGGTTCTGCATTTGCCAAAACACCGACAGCACTTGTATCATCAGAAAATGATGTGGAACTTGTGACAGCAACGGTTTCAGGTATTGATGGTGTGATTGATATCGAAAAGGGTATCTTAAAGCAGAAGAATACCTATATTCTAAAAGAAGTAAGCACAGTTGATTCTTATTACCTGAGCAATTCAGCCAGAGCTGGGATTGAGATTTATGTGAACACAGACGGTTCACTTGTTATTGGTGGAGAAAACGGCAGTAAGACGAAAGAACCATATAGCATCATAGAAGATGCAAATAAGGATTCAACGATTACTGTAGTAAACCCGCTGGCGACAAGCTTTTCTATCACGAAAGAAGTATCAGGAAACATGGGGGATTTGTCCGGGACATTTGAAATCACGATTCAAGTGAAGGAACCGGATGGAACCATCATTAAAAACGATGATGGAAAAGACACGACAGTTGTTACGCTTAAGAGAACGGAAGTATATGAATCAGATGGCAGTGCAGGTGTGACGGCATCGAAATATCCGACATATGGCAGCATTCCGGTAGGATCAACCGTCACTATGACAGAGCCTGCGGGAGAAGGCTATTGGGCATTGGCAACAGTTACGTCTGAAGGGATTGCACAAATTGAAACGAATGCTGACCATAAAGGAACAGCAGTTGTAACGCTGAATCCAAACGGTGCACCGCAAAAAGTGAACATTCTTTTGACCAATCACAAAGACGCAGCAATCGATGTAGGCGTCAACACGGAAAACCAGTCGCCATGGGCATCCCTGGCACTGCTCTTGCCGGCTGTCTGGCTGGCATACCGCAGCAGGAGAAAACGCAGGGGAGGTGAGTAAAAAATGAATCGTTTACAGATTCCCTCCCCTTGCGGGAAAAGAAAGGAGGTTTCTCCTTAGTGGAAAAAGAACCAATCAGTGAAACGCACAAAGATATCGTCAGATGGATTCAAAAACTGAAATTCAAAAAGAAGATTTTCGGAGGCGTTGACGAGGATGATGTATTAAAAAAAATAGGGGAACTAAATAGTCTCTACGAAACAGCTTTGCTCAATGAGCGGGCCAGGTATGATGCACTTCTTGCACAATACCAGGGAGGTGCTTCCGAAAATGGAAAATGACCAAAACCTTCACCCTCTGGAAGATGTGAGAAGGCAGATCAGACAAAAAAGGTATCGCCTTGCAACCCGCCGTGACTATGCATCTCTGTTAAAAAATATGGCACTTATGGCTGTTTTGATACTGGTTGCATTCAGTCAGGTGTTTTTCATCACAGTTGCCAATGGGACAGATATGTACCCGGCCATATTGGACGGAGATATCATACTTGGCTACCGTCTGGACACCAAGTATCTGAAAAATGATGTGGTTGTGTGTGAAGTAGATGGAAAAGAAGTGATCGGCAGGATCGTTGCCAGGGAAGGCGACAGCGTTAATATCACAAAAGAAGGCACCCTCTTTGTAAACGGAACCGAGCAGACAGGGGAAATCGCATTTCCTACCGATCCCGGAAAACAAACCTATCCATACACCGTCCCGGAAGGCTGTGTCTACCTTCTGGGCGACTACCGCACAAAAAGCACCGACAGCAGAGACTTCGGGCCGGTGGAAACAAGCAGCATCAAAGCAAAGGTGGTAAGCATCTTCCGAAGAAGAGGAATCTGATGCCACCCGGTGTTCAAAGTCATAAAAATGCGAGGAAGAAGAAATTGAGAGGGCGGCATAAGTCCCAACAAGAACAGTCAGAGACGGATAGAAAGGTCTGAATATGATTAAAGAAATTATGAAAAGAATAGCGGTTCTTGCCCTGTCAGGAACCATGACGCTGGGGATGAGCGTGAGTGTGTTGGCGGAGGGTATAACATCCAACTTGAATGCAAGTAGAGAAAACATATCTGACACATCAACAATTTATCTTATTAAAGATTATGTAGCAGGATCAGAAAACCAAGCTGCTGCGGGTGAGGAGATTGAAGCTGGGAAAATACCGACAGAGAGTCCGGAGGAAACATTTACGTTTACCATCACCAGATATGGTTTATGGAACGTAGGCCAGGATGGAAATGGTCAAGACAAATATTCAAAAAATGCAATGCCTACATTTATGAATGGAACGGATGAGTCTGCAACTAACAGTTTTACAATTAATGCAGGTAAGGCGGCTGCTGAAAATAGCGATGATTTGAGGGTAGCACTTACTGTTCCGACATATGAGGCTGTTGGTGACTACTGGTATCAGGTTGTTGAAACGGATAACAATATTGCTGGTGTGATTTACGGTACCAACGATAACTCTGCTGATGATAGAGGCAAGAGTAATAATGGGCATGATGCTGTTTATTATATTCATGTACAAGTAACAAATGGTGCAACAAAAGGAAATTATATCCGAACTGTAACACTTCATAAAACAGCTCCAAATATTGAATCTGTTGCTACAAATGCAGAGTATGAACAATGGTATGAAGCCAATAATGAAAATACAGAACAACAACCCGCCAAAAAGATAAATGATATCCAGAACAAATACTATGCCGGACAGTTGAATATCACGAAAGAAGTTACGGGAAATGCCGGAGATAAGAATGAGCTTTTCCAAGTAACAGTTGTATTTACGAATTCTTCTAAAGCTACGATGAATAGTGATATTACATATAAGAATTTCTATAACGAATCAGGAGTTCTGCAAACGGCTGCAACATCTATCGGTTGGTTGAATGCTGCTGCTGATAGTACTAAGACAGTATCGTTTTATGTAAAAGACGGTACAACTGTGACATTTGACAACATTCCTTACGGTGTTTCTTACAAAATTACAGAAACACAGCCGAGCGATGATAAGTATACACATAGTTTTGCCTATACAGATTCAGATGCTGCAGATGTTTTTAATGGTTTACGCACAGTCGCAGATTTTGGTACATCAGAGAAGAGTAATTGGAGTGATGCCATAGCAACTGGATCAATCAGCGATGATTCTGATACTGTAACCATCACCAACGACAAGGAATCCGCTATCGATATCGGCGTCATCACCTCCAACGCGCCATACTTCACAATGCTTATTTTCGCAGCAGCAGTCCTTGTCCTTTTTGTGCATCGTCGTAAAAATAACCTAGAGGAGTACTGACCTTATGAGCAGGATTGTCCTGAAACTTTTGAATGGAATATATGGATGGATCATTGGCACTGTCCTGATGGCGTCCACAGTATATGCAGGGTATTCCATATGGGACAATGCCCAGGTGTACCAGGCGACGGAAAATGTGCAGGATCAGATCCGCAAGTTAAAGCCCGGGGAAGAGACGGAGGGTGGTCCTGGATTCGAGGAACTGCGGGATCTGAACAAAGATGTGGTCGCATGGATTACTGTGGATGGCACCAACATTGACTATCCGGTTTTGCAGGGAGACACCAACCTCACCTATATGAACAAGGATGTGTACGGGGAGTTTTCCCTGTCGGGCAGTATCTTTCTGGATACCAGGAACAAAGCGGATTTTTCGGATAATTATTCCCTGATTTATGGGCATAACATGGATGAACATCTCATGTTCGGAGATCTGGCTCTGTTTAAGGAAAAGGATTTTTTCAAAAAAAACACCACAGCCACACTCATGGTTCCCGGGGAAAGCTGGGATATGAATGTGGCGGCGGTCCTGCAGATTTCTGCAGGCACGGAGGAAATATTCAATCCGGATATCTGGAAAGACAACCTGGATGGCCTCGGCGTTTTTTTGGAGACCAACAGTATCTGGTATCACCCCAGTATTACGGAGCAGCTGAAAAACCGTCCGGATGCTATGGAGGTGGTGGCTCTGGTTACTTGCTCGGATGGAAGCACCAATGACCGGACTGTATTGCTCCTTGTGCGCGGAAAACCGGAAAGCGAGCCAAACGAGAATCCGCAGCAAAAACCGGGTGAAGGGCAGGATATCCTTCCGGGAGATTCCAATCCCGATTCTGCCAATGGCTCTCATACCGCATCCGCAGGCGCACAGACTTCCGTTTCTTCGGGCGAATCAGGTTCCACGGATGACATCCAGGGAACCGGGCCAAAGAAGACCGGAGATTACCAGAACCCGGATTTCTGGAAAAAAGTAATCATAGGTGTAATTGTTTTCATCCTTTTGTTTGAAGCAGCAGAGCATTTTTTTAGCCGCAGACGGGGGGATTAAAGAAAAGTGAAAAAGCCCTCCGGGCAGGATCGCACTGCGGCGGAGCGGAAATATATTGCTAAAGCAATCCGCCGCAGGAGGAGAATCCTGCAAAGCAGGATTCTTTCTTGGAATAATTGGCTCTGCTGGAACTATAGAGGAAAACAGACCATGAAAAAACTAAAAAAAATCATCTATCCCCTCTGTGCCGTGATTCTTCTTATTGCAGCATGGAATTTGTGGGAGATACGACAGTCTACAGAAAAATCAACCGCTCTCTACCAGTCACTGGCGGATCAGGCTCACGACAAAGATGTCCGGGCAGGATATGATCCTATAGTAAATCCCTGGATCGTGGATCTGCAGAAGCAAAACAAAGATCTGGCAGGTTGGCTGCGGATTTCCGGAACAAATATCGATTATCCGGTTATGCAGACCGGGGAAGATAATGACTTTTATATGAATCATGATTTTGACGGCAGAGAGGATCCTCATGGAACCCCTTTTCTGGATGTGAATTGCAGAATTGGACAGTCGGAAAATCTGATTATCTATGGTCATCATATGAAGGATGGAACTATGTTCCAAAATCTGATGTTTTATAAAGCTGCAGAGTTTTGTGAAAAAAATGGAGTAATCCAGTTTGATACGCCGATAGAGAGTGCACAGTATCAGCTTCTTTATGTTCTTACGATGTCAGAAAAAGAAGCCATGGATTTTCCTTATTATCAATATATAGATCTGTCGGAAGAAAAAAACTACGAGGAATTCCTGAATCAGTGCACCAGGTATGCCATCTGGTCTGCTGAAGAAATTCCACAGACATGTGCGGGGCTGCTTACGCTTTCTACATGCGAGTACTCCAAAGAAAACGGAAGATTGGTAGTTGTGGCTGTGAAGATGTAAAGGGATGACTGTCTCTTTGCCTCAATAGAATCAAAAACTGCTCCATTATTCCCAAGGAAAAGGATTTTCTAATGTCAAGGTAAGAAAGCAGAAATATCTTGACATTTTGTCTGAGAGGAAATATGATTTTAATAGAAACAAAGGCGTTTTGCAGAGGTGCAGAGCGTCTTTTTTTGCGTTTTGCAGCAGAATCGGTTTATATAACTGATGAAAAACAGCAGTGTGTGCAGAAATGATGATTCTGTGTGAATGGATGAGAAGAAGCAGGGAGGAAATCGATTATGAAATATCACGAAAAAGTAAGTACCGGTATGGCAGGTTTTGACAAGACCATTGATATGCTCCGGATGGGAGACAATGTGGTCTGGCAGATCGACAAGATCGATGATTATCTGGAAGTGGTGCGGCCTTATATCCGAAAGGCACGGGAAGACCACCGGAGAATTGTATATTTCCGTTTTGGAAGTCATCAGCCGGTTCTGGAGGAAGCAGACGATATTAAGGTTTATGAAGTCGATGCAGGGAATGGATTTGAGCAGTTTGCCACAGACATTCACCAGATCGCGGAGCGGGAAGGAAGAAAAGTTTTTTATGTATTTGATTGTCTGACGGAGCTTTTGAAATTCTGGTATTCGGATCTGATGATCGGGAATTTTTTCAAAGTAACCTGTCCGTATCTTTATATTATGGATACCGTTGCTTATTTTGCAATAATGAGAAACCGGCATGTGTTTGATACCATTGCCAGAATCCGTGAGACGACCCAGTGTCTCTTTGATCTTTATATGATTCAGGGGAATATGTATATTCATCCTCTGAAAGCGGACGGACGTTATTCACCTACGATGTTTTTTCCGCATAAGATCGAAGGAGATAAATTTACCAGCATTACATCCAGTGCACAGGCGGCAGAATTGTTTTCGGATTTTGAATGGGATAAAAATCGTCTGGATTACTGGAACGTGACGATGGACCGTGCCAGAGATCTTCTGAATGAGCCGAAAGAGAAACAGGAGGACATGAAGAATCTGCTGATCAGTCTTTTTATCGGGAAGGAAACAAGGATACGGGAGCTTTGTAGAAAGCACTTTACTCTTCGGGATTTGCTGAAAATCGTTTCCAGAGAGATAGGAACGGGTTACATTGGCGGTAAAAGTGTCGGTATGCTTCTTGCCAGAAAGATTATTAAAAATGCACAGGGAGAAATGGCTGAAATCCAGAAGTTCCTGGAACCGGATGATTCGTTCTTTATCGGTGCAGATGTATATTATACTTATATCGTCCAGAATGGATGGTGGGAGATGCGTCTGGAACAGAAAACAGAAGAAGGCTACCTGACCATGGCAGAGCAGTTTCGGGAAAAACTGCTTACAGGTGGATTTCCGGAAATTATTGAGGAGGAATTTGTACATATGCTGGAGTATTTCGGACAGTCACCGGTAATTGTGCGTTCCAGTTCTCTGCAGGAGGATAATTTTGGAAATGCGTTTGCTGGAAAATATGAAAGCGTATTCTGCGTCAATCAGGGAACACCGGAGGAACGTCTCCGGGCATTTGAGGACGCGGTGCGCCGGGTTTATGCCAGTACGATGAATCCGGATGCTCTGCAGTACCGCCGGCAGAGAGGGCTTGCGTATAAAGATGAGCAGATGGCGATTCTGGTACAGCGTGTTTCCGGAGATTATTACGGCGATTACTTTTTCCCTCATGCAGCAGGAGTGGGAAATTCCTCCAACCTTTATGTGTGGGATAAAAATATGGATATGGATGCAGGGATGCTGCGTCTGGTGTTTGGTCTTGGGACAAGAGCGGTGGATCGTGTCATTGGAGATTATGTAAAAATAGTGGCACTGGATGATCCGTCCAGGCTTCCGCTTCTGACCGCCCGGGATGAGCGGAAATATTCTCAGCATCATGCGGATGTACTGGATCTTCGGAACAATGTGTGGTGCAGCAGAGAGATCGGAGAACTTCTGAAAGAAGATATTCATGTGAAGAAAACGCTGTTTCTCACTATGGATTATGCAGAAGCAGACCGTTTGCGGGAACTGGGATATACCAATCTGCCTGTGCCTTTTACGGTGAATTTCCGCCGCATGCTGACACAGACAAGATTTCCGGAGATTATGCGGAAAATGCTGTGTCTTCTGTCAGAGGCTTATGATTATCCGGTAGATGTGGAGTTTACTGTGAATTTCCAGGATGAAAAGAATTTCTTTTTTAATCTTGTGCAGTGCCGTCCTCTGCAGACGAGAGGGCTTGGGAAAACTGTGGAGATTCCCAAACTGGATTCTACAGAGGAATGTCTGTTTTATTCGGAAGGGAATTTTATGGGCGGAAATCTGCGAGTGGCTCTGGATAAAGCGATTTTTGTGGATATTCATGAATATCTTGCCTGCCCGGAACAGGATAAATACCAGGTTGCGAGAATGATTGGCAGGCTGAACCAGATTCTGAAAGAGGAGCATGTGCTTCTCATGGGACCGGGAAGATGGGGAACTACCACACCGTCTCTGGGCGTTCCCGTACATTTTACGGAAATCAGCAATATGACAGCTATGTGCGAGATTTCCTATCAGTCAGAAGGGCTGATGCCGGAGCTTTCCTATGGCAGTCATTTCTTCCAGGACCTGGTGGAATCCGGAGTCTTTTATCTGGCATTGTTTAAGGAGCAGAAAGATGTGATTCTTCATGAAGAGAAACTGATGGAAGCGGAGAATCTTCTGGAGACAATCCTTCCGGAAGCAGCCGCATATGCGAAGGTAATCCATGTAGTGGATGTAAAGGGAATGGAACTGTATTCGGATATTTCCTGCCAGAGAGTATTCTGTAAATAACAGAAAATTTGACGGAACGGTTGTTGATAAAAATTATAAAAAGACAGAAATAAAAATCCCCCGGAAGTACATCTGTATTTTTAGTTCAGACGGTACTGCCGGGGATTTTTGTCTAGAGCGTGTTTGAAAATTCATTCCTGTCATATGCACGCCCTACTTTGCGGGAAATAAAGGAGTAATTTCCATTTTTCTATGATATAAAAAATCAGAATTTTTTCCAGGTATCTTTGGAAAACAGCAGAAGCATGGGGAAAATCTCCAGTCTGCCGAGGAGCATATCGAAGATCAGCACAATTTTGGAAAGACAGGAAAACATGTTGAAATTTCCTGTGGGTCCCACCAGCTCCAGACCGGGACCGATGTTGTTCAGTGTGGCTGCCACACTGGTAAAATTGGTGATCAGATCGAATTCATCCAGGCTGATGAGCAGCACGGAAACTGCGAAGATCAGCACATAGGTAGTGATGAAAATATTTGTGGAACGGACAACTTCATGAGGGATGGATTTGCCGTCCATTTTTACTTTTTTGACCGCATTGGGGTGGAGGTAGAGGACTACTTCCTTGCGGATGGATTTGCACAGAATCAAAAAGCGGGAAACCTTGATTCCGCCGCCGGTACTTCCCGCGCATGCGCCGACAAACATAAGGAGCACCAGAATGGTCTTGGAAAATCCGGGCCATACATTAAAATCCGCGGTGGCAAATCCGGTTGTCGTAATAATGGAACTTACCTGAAAGGCTGCATCCCTGAGTGCAGTGCCTATATTGTCATAAAGCCCGTGGATATTCACGGTAATGGCAAGAATGGCAACAGCAATAATGCCAAGATAATACCAGACTTCTTCAATATGGAGCGCATGCAGGAATTTCCTGGCCAGCAGCAGATAATAAAAGCTGAAGTTGATTCCGAATAAAATCATAAAAACAGTAACAACCACCTGGATGTAGGTGCTGTAACCGGCGATACTGTCAGCCCTGACACCGAAACCACCGGTACCGGCGGTACCAAATGCGGTACAGATTGTATCAAATACCGGCATACCGCCCAAAAGAAGAAAAATGATCTCTGCAATGGTGATGCCGATATAAATGGTGTACAGAAGCTTGGCTGTGGACTGCACCTTGGGTACCAGCTTGCTGACGGAAGGTCCCGGGCTTTCGGCACGCATCAGGGACATGTGATATCCGCCGGTCAGAGGAAGCAGGGACAACAGGAAAACCAGAACTCCCATTCCGCCGATCCAGTGGGTAAAGCTTCTCCAGATCAGCATGCAGTGGGAAAGGGTTTCCACGTCTTCCAGAATACTGGCTCCGGTAGTGGTAAAACCGGAAACAGTCTCAAATACTGCATTGAGATAGTTGGGAATACTTCCGCCGATGGTAAAGGGAAGTGCCCCTGTGAGACTCAGGACAATCCAGCTGATTGCCACTGTGACGCAGCCTTCCTTTGTATAAAAGACTTTGTTGACGGGTTTCTTCCTGGTGATCAGTGTTCCTGCAATCATGCAGAAGACAATGGTAATGAGAAAGGCAAATCCGTCTTTTTCCCCGTATATCAGGGATGTGACAAGAGGAAGCAGCATAAAGCCGGCCTGGAAGCGCAGGATATATCCTATAATATAAAGAATCATCGAATAATTCATATCAGGTCTCCTTTATTTGTCCAGGATGTCGCGGATATCCCGCAGACCCTTATTGGTTGTAACAATAATGACAGTGTCGCCGACCTGAATGGTATCGTGGCCTCTTGGAATCCGTATCGTTCCGTTGCGGTTCAGACAGCCTACCAGAAGGTTCTTCCTGAGATTCAGTTCAGACAGAGGAATGCCCACTACCTGAGAATTTTCGTGAATGGCAAATTCCAGTGCTTCTGCCTGGTTATCCAGAATGTGGTAAAGAGTTTCCACATTACTTCCGATACTGTTCTGCATGGCGCGGACATACTGAAGGATGTAATCGGCGGTGATATATTTGGGGAAAATAATACTGCCGATATCCAGCGAATCGATGATATCGTCAAACTCCAGCCGATTGACCTTTGCCACCAGCTTCGCACGGGAAACGGTTTTGGCAAAGAGGGCGAGAAAGATATTTTCTTCATCCAGATTGGTCAGGGTAACCAGGGATTCTGTCTGCTGAAGTCCCTCTTCAAGAAGAAGACGCCGGTCTGTGCCGTCCCCGTTGATAATCGTAGCGTCCGGCAGCAGGTCACTTAATGTTTCGCAGCGCGCCTTATCCGTTTCAAGAATCTTCACGCCGATTTTCATGGAAAGAAGCGCTTTTGCAAGATAATAGGAAATGGTTCCGCCGCCTACGATCAGGGTGTTTTTTACCTGGTTCGTTTTCAGTCCGATCTTTTTGAAAAACAGGGCTGCATTCTGCGGGGAAGCAATGATGGAAACCAGATCCCCGTTGTGGATGATGTGATTACCGCCGGGAATGGATACGTTGTCTCTGCTTTCCACTGCGCAGAACAGGATATCACAACGGAATTTTTCCGTAATTGCCAGGATGGACATTCCATCCAGACCAAATTCCGGCATAACCTTGAATTTCAGAAGTTCCACACGGCCTCTGGCAAATGTATCGATCTTGATGGCGGATGGAAAACGCAGAAGCCGGGAAATTTCCTGTGCAGCTGCAGCTTCCGGATTGATGATCATGGAAATGCCAAGCCGTTCTTTGATAAAGCCGATTTCCTGATTGTAGATCGGATTTCGTACACGGGCAATGGTATGACAATGGCTGGTCTTCTGTGCCACCAGGCAGCAGAGCAGGTTCAGCTCGTCGGAGGCGGTTACTGCGATGAGAATATCGGCAGTTTCGATTCCGGCTTCCATCAGGATGTTGATACTGGCACCATTTCCCACGATTCCCATGGCATCAATGTTTTCTGTAAGCTGATTGATTTTGTCCGGGTTGGTATCGATCAGCGTAAGTTCTGTTTCTTCTTCCTGCAATTGTTCTGCGAGAGTACGGCCGACTTTGCCGCACCCAACAATAATAATTTGCATAATTCCTCCAAAAAACGCAAAATGATTTTTTCAATGCTGATATTTACAAAAATATATGTTAATAGCAAAGGGTCAAACATACTTTGACCCCAGAGCCATTATATCACTGTACAGAAGTTTTTCAAATAGAATTTTCAGAAAGAAGAATAAGATATTGGATCGTATTTTTCTGGAAATTGGAAAATATCATTGAGTCTGCAACTGTTGCAGGGTTTATGATTCGGGTAGATAGCAGGAGAATAAGGAAGAGGAGATAACAAAAGATGAAAGAAAACAATCTGACAGAAGGAAGTATCCTGAAAAAATTACTGGTATTTGCGGTGCCGTTTCTGATTGCCAATGTGCTGCAGTCTCTGTACGGGGCAGTGGATCTGTTTGTGGTGGGCAGATATTGTACGGCAGAAAGTGTTGCAGCTGTTTCCACCGGTACGCAGGTGACCCAGATTATTACCAGTCTCGTTACAGGACTGACACTTGGAAGTACAGTGATTATCGGACAGTTCAAGGGTCAGGGAAACGAAGCACGGGTGAAACAGACGATCGGAACGACATTGACGGTTTTTGCGGGAGTTGCCCTGTTTCTGACGGTGGTGATGCTGGCTTTTGAGAGGCCGCTTCTGACGATTCTCAGAACACCGGAAGAGTCTTTTGGGCTGACAATGCAGTATGTGGCAGTGTGTCTGCTTGGAAATATTTTTATCTGCGGCTATAATGCCATCAGTGCGGTTCTGCGGGGATACGGGGATTCAGCAAGACCGATGATGTTTGTCGGAATCGCATGTGTGATCAATATTATTCTTGATTTTGTATTTGTGAAATATTGCGGGCTGAATGTGACGGGAACAGCACTTGCCACGGTTCTCTCTCAGGGAGTCAGCATGTTTATCGCAGTGGCATATCTGAAAAAACACGATTTTCTTTTTGATTTCAAGCCTGCCAGCTTCCGGCCGGTCTGGAGCATCGTGAAAAAACTGGCTTATGTGGGGATTCCCATTTCGTTTCAGGAGCTGATGGTGCGTATCTCTTTTCTGTATCTGATGGCAATGATGAACACCTGTGGGGTCTACGCTGCATCTGTGGTGGGAATCGGAAGCAAATATGATGTGTTTGCCATGCTGACTTCTACTTCCATGGCAAGTGCGCTTGCGGCTCTTACAGCGCAGAATATGGGAGCCGGCAAACCGGAGCGTGCCAGAAAATCCCTGTGGTACAGCCTGGGAATTGCGGTTGCGGTATCCTGTCTGTTCTGGGTGTGGGCTCAGGAAAACCCGCAGTCCATGATCGGGGTCTTTACCGGTGACAGCAATGTGATCGCAGCAGGTGTGCCGTTTTTCAGATCCTGCAGTTACGATTATATTATGACAGCTCTTGTGTTTGTATTGAACGGGTATCTGAACGGACAACAGAAGACAGTCTGGACAATGGTGAGCTGTACCTTTGGTGCCGTGTGTCTGAGAATTCCCATGGTGTATTACTTTGCGAAATATTTCGGAAATGACCTGGGAATGCTGGGAAAAATTGCCCCTGTTGTTTCCGGGATCATGGCATGTTATACTTTCGTATATGTATGTTACGAGGGAAGAAAACATGAAAAACAATGAATTATTTCAGATTGGTGAGGTTTCCAGACTGTTTCATGTCAGTGTGAGTATTCTGCGTCATTACGATAAAATCGGTCTGCTGAAACCGGAATTTACAGATGAGGAGACCGGATACCGGTATTACAGTACCAGGCAGTTTGAATGTCTGAATACGATCCGGTACCTGCGGGCGCTGGATATGCCTCTGGAGCAGATCGCGAGATTTCTGGAGAACCGGGATACGGATCATATAAAAGAGCTGCTGCGCAGACAGAAAGATGAGGTACAGAGGCGGAAGCAGGAACTGGAGCTGATCGAAAAAAAGATTGACAACCGCCTGAATCAGCTGGAAGATGCTCTGGCTTCGGAACTGAATTTGATCCGGCTGGAAAACAAGCCGGCCAGACGGATTGCAACGGTGAAAGAAAAACTGATGCCGCGCAGTTATCTGGATCTGGAACGGAGCATCCGGCAGTTGGAAGCACAAGAGGAAAATACCGTGGTATTTCTGGGAAAGGTGGGAGTAGGACTTTTTGCGGAACATTTGCGCTGCAGGCAGTATCTGCCCTATGATCTGGTTTTTATCATTCTGGATGAGGAAGACCAGTTTCACGGGGAAACCACGCTGCTGGAAACGGAAACCTGTGTGACGCTGCGGTTTCAGGGAAGCCATGAACAGGCTGCACAGCATTATGAAAAGATGATGGATTACATAGATGCCCATGGATATGAAGTCCGGGGATTTTCCATGGAACTTACCATGATCGACTATGGTCTGACAAATGATACATCGAAATTTGTGACGGAAATACAGATTCCGGTTGGGAGAAAAGAAAATGTGTGATATAATCGTGCTATCCTAAATGGAAGATGATGTTTCTGCAGATTTTGTTTATATGAAGTGGTAATGGACATGTATGCAAAGCGGATTCATACGAAAAGGAGAGGATTGTTTGGAAATTATTCAGAATGCAGATGTTCAGGATATCAATGTAGAGCAGGTAAAAGCGGAAGCCGGCAGATTTTATGCATATCTGCAGGAACAGATGCCGTCGATCATCGGATTTTGTCTGAGAGTGGTGCTGGCAATCATGGTGTTTCTCGTTGCGAGGAAACTGATTGCCTGGGTACTCAGCGTTTTGAAAAAATCACTGACGAATATGAATGTGGATGAAGGTGTTATCCAGTTTGCCTGTTCCATTGCCAAACTGGTACTTTATCTTCTGGTGATCTTTAATATCGGTATCAGCCTGGGGGTCAAGGAATCTTCAGTAGCTGCGCTTCTTGGAACAGCAGGTGTGACGGTCGGTCTTGCTTTGCAGGGCGGTCTTGCCAATGTGGCCGGCGGCGTGATGATTCTTTTGTTCAAACCGTTTCAGGTAGGGGATTATATCATACAGGATCAGGCGAACGGCTGTGAAGGAACCGTTTCCAAAATCGATATGTATTATACAACTCTGTTGTCTGTGGATAATAAGAATATTGTAATACCAAACGGAACACTGGCGAACAGTACAGTCATCAATGTGACGGCGAGGAATCACCGCAGGCTGGAGATCAAAGTCGGTATTTCCTATCAGTCAGATATTCATCAGGCACGTAATATTCTGGAAAAAATCCTGCTGGATGATCCGGATACCAAGACAGACACTGAGATGGTGGTATTTGTGGATGAATTGGGAGAGAGTTCTGTGATCATGGGACTTCGTGTGTGGGTGGAAACTGAACAGTACTGGCCGGTGAAATGGAGACTGAACCAGAAGATCAAGGAAGAGTTTGATGCTCAGGGGATTGAGATTCCATACAGGCAGATGGATGTCCATATTCACCATGAGGAGGAAAAATAGGACGTTATTGTTTTAGTGGAAATCCGTCTTAAAAACTATACACGTCTGACAAATTATGCTATAATAATATATCTTTGCAGCGGAAAGCGAATGAACTGCGGATATACAGCAGTCTGTGCTGACCGTAAGAGAAAAATGAAAGAATCAGGAAAGGGTAGGAAAGCGTATTATGAAGAAATTCATGGAAGAATTTAAGGCATTTGCTCTGAGAGGCAATGTCATGGATATGGCTGTCGGTGTTCTGATCGGTGGTGCATTTTCCGGAATTGTGACATCATTAACGGATAATTTTATCACACCGATTCTGAATTTTGTAACAGGACAGGCGGTATACAGCCTGAAGGATATTGCCGGATTCGGTTCGAACTTTCTGGCAGCGGTGGTGAATTTTATTATCATGGCATTCATTCTGTTCTGCCTGATGAGAGGAATCAACAAACTGATGTCCATCGGTAAGAAAGAAGAACCTGCAGAAGAAACTACGAAGGTATGTCCGTTCTGCAAAAGTGAGATAGCTATCGACGCGACCAGATGTCCGCATTGTACATCAGAACTGAAAGACTGATTAATTGTTACATAACAATCCCGGACAGAAGAGTTGAAACAGAATATTTGTGAAAAAAGAAACAGCGGCCGTATTTTAGGAAAGTTTACGGCTGCTGTTTTTTCTATATGCTGGATTGTAAACTTTATATAATAAAAGGTTGACAATGGAAAAACCATATGATAAATTGTTAACAGTTATTCGATAAAAAGCAGTTTTTCTGCAGAGAACGACTGCAAATGAGTGATACAAGAAGGAGGAGTTTACAATGACAACAGCAGCAGCTTCAAGAAGCAAGACTTACGACATGGTATACATTGCAATTTTTGCCGTATTAATGGCAATCTGTTCCTGGATTTCCATTCCTATGACCGTGCCGTTTACCTTACAGACATTCGGAGTATTTATTTCCGTTGGAATTCTGGGAGGAAAACGAGGAACCGTGGCCGTTCTGGTATATATTCTTCTGGGAGCCATCGGCGTTCCGGTGTTTGCCGGATTCAGCGGAGGATTCGGAGTTCTGCTGAATACCACAGGCGGATATATCATCGGATTTTTATTCTCTGCACTTGTGATGTGGGGAATAGAAAAGGTTTTTGGCAGAAAACCGGTTATGCAGATTCTTTCCATGCTCGTGGGGCTGATCGTGTGCTACGCAATCGGTACTGCATGGTTTATGGTCGTTTATTCCAGAGCAAACGGAGCAGTAGGACTCGGTACTGTTCTGGGATGGTGCGTGATTCCATTTATTATCCCGGATCTGGTAAAAATCGCACTGGCATTTGTCCTTTCTGCAAGACTTCGTCAGTATGTGCCGCGGGCCTGAGGAATTGCTGTGAACGAAATGAACAGGAATTTTGAAAGTACTTTGAACCGGGCAGACAACTATGCGGTGCCGCTGCGGCCTCATCACGGGATGTGTCTTGCCTATTTCAAAGGATATGGGTATAGTGACGATTTTCAAAAGCATATGGGAGAAATGCTGGAATTTCTGGTAAAGAATATTCCGGTAAAACTGAGTTTGGAGGTGGATGAAATCTGCTCTGCCTGTCCGAACAACCAGAATCATCACTGCAAAGATGCACAGTGTGTGAAAAGATTTGACAAAGGAGTGCTGGAACTGTGCGGACTGGAAGAGGGAAGGGAACTTCTGTTTCTGGATTTTGTAAAGATCGTGCAGGATAAGGTTCTTGCCCCCGGGAGACGTCCGCAGATCTGTGGAAACTGTCAGTGGAACGAAATCTGCAGTGCAGAAAACAGCAGATGGGAAGCCCTCTGATTACAGCAGGTTTGGAGAATAACATCACCGGATCGCTGTATGTCTGATCTGCGCAGAGTCAAATCATTGCATGAAGCAGTCTTTATACTCTTTCGGTGACATGCCGTATTCTTTTTTGAACGCACGGAAAAAACTGGAATAATCTTTAAAACCGCACATAAGATACGCTTCGCTGATACTGGTGTGACCCAAGATGGCGTCACGGCAGACAGCGAGGCGTTTTTTTATAATATACTGGTGGATGGACATGCCGATATTTTCTTTAAAAATATGTGCGATGTGATATTTGCTGACATAGAATTCCCTGGCCAGACATTCCAGAGAGAGCTCTTCATCCAGATGTTCTTCAATATAGATGCAGAGATTCTGATAAAGAGAGCGCTCTTCTTCAAATTCCAGGGGATGATTCTGTTCGTAGACAACACGGTTCAGATGCAGGATCAGATCATCCACACAGAGAGGAATCTGTGAATGGCGGCCAAAACGGTCAGATTTCATTTCCTCGATCAGACGGATCACCTTGGACTGAATGATATTAAAAGCAATTCTGTCATTATGAAACAGATATTTTTTGGATGTCTGGACATACTGCATCATATAGACATAATCAGGAGAAAGTTCCAGAAGATGATTGCAGTATTCCTGACTGATCCAGAAAACGAATCTCCGGTAGGGAATGGTAAGATTGTGAATGACAGCTCTGTGTCGCACATTGGGAGGAATCAGGATGACATCCCCGCAGGTCAGGGGAAGCTGTTCGTTTTCAATTTGTATACTTACATTGCCTTCCAGAAAAAAATAAAATTCATAGTAGTCGTGTGCATGGGTAGTTACTTTGATGGGAGCAGTGTCACTGTAGTAGTAGATCTCAAAATCCCTGGAGAGCATATACTGGCGTGTACTGAACTGGGTCTGCAGTCTTTTTTTCATGGATTTTCTCCTCCTGTAAACAGAAATGTCTGCTGTTCAGATATTGTAGATTACAGGAAAGTGCTTTGCATTTTCCTGTGATATAATAAAGAAACATGATGGATTGCCATTCATTTGCCGGCGTACTATTGTTAGAATATCATAAAATCGCAATTTTTACAATGTGTACAACAATTCCGTCAATGGAATTTTCAGAGAGATTGTCCTATAATCAAATCATCAAAAAAATGCTGATATAAAGAGACAGGGAAAAACAGGCATACAAAAAGGAGAGGTAAACAATTATGGAAATGACATTAAGATGGTATGGTTCCAAATTTGACACAGTTACACTGGAGCAGATCCGCCAGATTCCGGGAGTTACAGGCGTCATCACAACGTTGTACGATACAGCACCGGGTGAAGTATGGAGCCGTGAGAGAATCCGCGCAATGAAGGAAGAGGTAGAGGCCGCAGGTCTTCATGTGGCAGGAATTGAAAGTGTCAATGTTCATGATGCCATCAAAACAGGTGCAGCAGACAGAGATGTGTATATTGCAAATTACATCGAAACTCTGGAAAACCTTGGAAAAGAAGATATTCATCTGGTATGCTACAATTTTATGCCGGTATTTGACTGGACAAGAACAGAACTGGCACGTGTGAGACCGGACGGTTCCACTGTTCTGGCATACACGCAGGAAGCAGTCGATGCACTTGATCCGGAAAAAATGTTTGATTCTATCGCAGGAGATATGAATGGTACCGTAATGCCGGGATGGGAACCGGAGCGTATGGAACATGTCAAAGAGCTTTTTGCCATGTACAAAGATATTGATGATGAGAAATTATTTGAAAATCTGAAATATTTCCTGGAAAAGATTATGCCGGTATGTGACAAATATGATATTAATATGGCAATCCACCCGGATGATCCGGCATGGAGCGTATTCGGACTTCCGCGTATTATCATTAATAAGAAAAATATCCTGCGCATGATGCAGATGGTAGATAACCCGCATAATGGTGTGACATTCTGTTCCGGTTCTTACGGAACCAATCTGGAGAATGATCTTCCAGACATGATCCGTTCCCTGAAAGGAAGAGTTCATTTTGCCCATGTGCGCAACCTGAAATTCCATTCTCCGACAAACTTTGAAGAAGCAGCACATCTTTCTTCTGACGGTACATTTGATATGTATGAAATTATGAAGGCTCTTTATGATATCGGATTTGACGGACCGATCCGTCCTGACCACGGACGTATGATCTGGGGCGAAGTTGCCATGCCGGGATATGGCCTTTACGACAGAGCTCTGGGCGCAACTTATCTGAACGGACTCTGGGAAGCAATTGAGAAAGGAGCAGCAAAATGATCTTAAGCGCAGAAGGATTAAAGAATAAAGAAGCATGGGAAGCTGCCGGATACAGCCTTCCCCGATATGACCGCAAAGCGATGATCGCAGCAACCAGAGAAAATCCATTCTGGATCCATTTTGGTGCAGGCAATATTTTCCGTGCATTTCAGGCAAATGTTGTACAGAATCTCCTGAACGACGGTGTACTGGACAGAGGATTGACAGTAGCAGAAGGTTTTGACTACGAAATTGTAGAAAAAATGAACCGTCCTCATGATGACTATTCCATTCTTGTTACCTTAAAAGCAGACGGATCTGTAGAAAAAACAGTGGTAGGCAGCATTGCGGAATCCTGCATTCTGGATTCCGAAAACGACAGCGAATATACCCGTCTGAAACAGATTTTCCGTGCGGATTCTCTGCAGATGGCTACATTCACCATTACAGAAAAGGGATACAGCCTTGTAAACGGGAAAGGTGAGCTTCTTGCAGCGGTAGAGGCGGATTTTGCAGCAGGCCCTGAAAAACCGGCAAGCTATATGGGAAAGGTGGCAGCTCTTCTTTATACACGTTATCAGTCCGGCGAAAAACCGATCGCTATGGTGAGCATGGATAACTGTTCCCATAACGGGGATAAGCTTTATGCGGCTATTCATACTTTTGCAGAAAAATGGACAGAAGCAGGACTTGCGGAAAAAGGATTTCTTGCTTATGTGGAAAACAGGGAAAAAGTGACGTTCCCATGGACCATGATCGACAAGATCACTCCTCGTCCGGATGCTTCTGTGGAAGAAATTCTGAAGAAGGACGGAATCGAAGGCCTTGATCCTGTTATCACATCCAAAAATACCTATGTAGCTCCTTTTGTAAACGCAGAAGAGTGTGAATATCTGGTCATTGAGGATGCGTTCCCTAACGGACGTCCGCAGCTGGAAAAGGGCGGTTTGATGTTTACGGACAGAGAGACCGTAGACAAGGTGGAAAAGATGAAAGTCTGCACCTGCCTGAATCCGCTTCATACAGCTCTGGCTGTTTTCGGCTGTCTTCTTGGCTATGAAAAGATTTCTGAAGAAATGAAAGATTCGGAGCTGAAAAAACTGGTGGAAGTCATCGGTTATCAGGAAGGTCTTCCGGTTGTGGTAAATCCTGGCATTCTGGATCCGAAAGAGTTTATTGATACTGTATTGAATGTCCGTATCCCGAATCCGTTCATGCCGGATACACCTCAGAGAATTGCAACCGATACGTCTCAGAAGCTGGCTATCCGTTTTGGAGAAACAATCAAAGCCTATCAGGCATCTTCTGAACTGAATACAGAAGACCTGAAACTGATTCCGCTTGTATTTGCAGGCTGGCTGCGTTATCTCATGGGAGTCAATGACGAGGGCGCAGAGTTTACCCTGAGCCCGGATCCGCTTCTGGATACGGTTCGTCCTTATGTGGCAGGAATTCAGCTGGGTACAGACATTCATGCGGAGGAGATTCTGAAACCGGTTCTGGAAATGAAAGAAATTTTTGGTGTGGATCTTTATGAGACTGGTATGGCAGAAAAAGTCTGCGGATATTTCCGTGAACTGACAGCAGGTCCGGGAGCTGTCCGTGAGACGCTGAAGAGATATACGAAATAAATGTTGTATAAAAGCTTTGGGAAAGTTTATAAAAGTGTATAAGAAAAACGCATCTGTCCGTCCATTCAACTGGAAGGCCGGATGCGTTTTTTTGGATGCTTACGGCAGTGTGTTTGAAAGAACTGAGATATCAAATTAATGGATTCTTCTTACGGGATTCCTGAGAAATGATACTGCTGTTAAAAATTTTTCTTTCCGGAATCCGCAGCAGCGAGTACATTTTCGTTCAGTTTTACCGAATATCGGAAAAGAATGATACCGATCAGGAACAGCAGAGCGATCATTCCTACTCCCTTGCTGATATCACCGGTAAGCTGGGATACAATACTTACGATGGCAGTTCCCACAAAAGAAGCGCCTTTTCCGCAGATATCCAGAAAACCGAAATATTCACCGGACTGTTCAGCAGGGATAATCTTGGTAAAATAGGAACGGGACAGTGCCTGTATACCGCCCTGGAACATTCCCACCAGAACTGCCAGGATCCAGAACTGCAGCTGCGTTGTGAGGAACATGGCAAATACGGTAATGCCCAGATAGGCTGCAATACAGATCGTAATCAGAATGTCACCGGGATATTTGGCAGAGAGACGTCCAAAAATAATGCAGCAGGGGAAAGCAACAAGCTGTGTGACAAGAAGCGCCAGCAAAAGACCGGTGCTGCCCAGTCCAAGGGCAGATCCATAGGCAGTTGCCATATCAATGAAGGTGTAAACTCCGTCAATATAAAAGAAAAATGCAAGCAGGAAAACAAAAATCCGTTTTTCATTCCGGATATTTTTGAAAGTTCTTCCAATTCTGCGGAAGCTTTCGGCGACTGCATGTTTCTGCGGTTCTACATAATACTTCTGTTGATAGTTTCGAAGCAGAGGCACTGTCATGCCAAGCCACCACAATGCTGTGATCACAAAGGAGAGAGCCATGGCAACGGTCATGGAAATGCCAATGCTGCCAGAACCGAGAACCAGCAGAAGGCATACGGCAAAGGGAATACAGCTTCCGATATATCCCCATGCGTATCCCTGCGAAGATACATGATCCATACGGTCTTCTGTAGTGACGTCGGAAAGCATGGAATCATAAAAAATGATGCTGCCGGAATATCCGATTTTGGCGATCAGAAAAATGACAAGAAAAGCAAGCCATTGTTTGGCCAGTCCCATGGAGACACATGCGATCAGTCCGACCAGAAGGGACAGGAGAAAGAGAGGCTTTTTGAATCCCTTTGTATCTGCCAGTGTTCCGAGAACCGGTCCGAGCAGAGCAACGATGAGCGTGGCAGCGGAAGCCGCATAACCCCAGTAGGCAAGATATTCTACAGAGGAAAGACCGCCGCTTTCCGCGAGACTGTTGAAATAAATAGGGATGATGGTGGATACAAGAAGAATAAAAGCGGAATTTCCCACATCATAGAGAATCCAGCTTTTTTCTTTTTTGGTCAGTTTCAGATTCATGATCGTTTCCTTTCTTTTGTGTCCGTTGTTCGTACATTGTAAAATAAATAACTGATACATCTGATTTACCGCACATCTCAAAATACTCTGCGTAGATTGGATGAAATACAATGATACATATCTGCATTGTAGCATACTTTTTCACGTATGGGAAGAATGGGATGCTATGGAATTTTCAGGCAATTTCTGTATGAAATGCAGGAAGAACATTTATCAGACTCGAAGCAATACCGGAAGATTACGGGAAATTGACTATGGAAAAGGGACAGAGTATATGCTAAAATAACACAATGATGAGGAAAATACGGTTACCTTTTGCAGTAGGATTTACGTTGAAAAGTAACCAAGTCTTCTTGATAATAACGTATGAAGAGAGAAAAAGAGGAATTCGTCATGAATACGAGAAAAAATGAGAAAAACCTGACACCTGGATATTCGTTCATTCAGGGATTTTACTGGATTAATTTCGCAGCAATCATGGGATTTTCCAGCCTTTATCTGCTGAACTGCGATTATTCGAATACCCAGATCGGCATCATCATTGCTGTGGCAGGAATGATATCTGCGATTCTGCAGCCGGTGATCGCAAGTTATGCAGACAGGCCGTCCAGTATTTCCATCAAAAAGATGATACTGTTCTTTTCCGTTGTTCAGATTATTCTGGCGGTACTGGTGCTTCTGACCTATCAGAAAGTCTTTCTGTTGACGGGGCTTTTTTACGGCTGTCTGATTACACTTCTGCAGCTTTTGCTTCCATTGGTGAATTCTCTTGGCATGGAGAGTATCAACCAGGGCAGAAACCTGAACTTTGGTGTGGCCCGCGGAATGGGATCGGTTGCGTATGCGATTTTTTCCTACGCGCTGGGAATTGTGATTGCAAAAACAGGCGCACGATTTGTTCCTGTTTCGATTATTGTGATGTTTTCTGTTCTGGTGGTCAGTCTGCTTTTGTTTCCATTTGAAAAAGCAGAGAAGAAATCTGCAAAATCCGGTGGGAAACACAGTTCCAATCCCTTTGCATTTTTTATGAAATACAAGAGATTCAGTGTGGTGCTGGTCGGATGCGTGCTTGTCTATATCAGCCATGTGCTTCTGAATAATTTTACCTTTCAGATCGTAGAAAGCAAGGGCGGCGGAAGCGAGGAAATGGGATTTGTTATGGCGTTTGGTGCTCTCGTGGAATTGCCGACACTGTTTGGCTTTGGCTTTATGATGAAAAAAGTCCGATGCGACATCTGGTTCCGGATATCCGGTATTTTCTTTATGCTGAAAACGCTGGGAACGCTTCTTGCTCCGAATATTCCGGTGTTTTATGCAGTACAGATTTTCCAGATGCTGGGATGGGCATTGATTGCCGTGTCCTCTGTTTATTATGTGAATTCCATTATGGATGAGCAGGACGCGATCAAAGGGCAGGCTTACATGACTATGACCTATACACTTGGAAGCGTGATCGGCGCGCTTCTCGGAGGTGCACTGATCGATATGGCCGGCGTGAATATGATGCTGGTATTCGGTACAGCTGCCGCAGCTGTGGGAATGGTGATCATGCTGGCGGCTTCCGAGAAAGGAAGAAACCCAGATAAAGTGAGATAGGATGATTCCTGTGCATCGTGAAGTGTGTTTCCGAAAGATAAAAACAGCACGTTTCATGAGCTGTCAGGTAACCTGCCGTGACGTTGTTTTTTTTAAAAACCTGTAGTAGAATAACGGAAGACTAAAAAGAAAAGAGGAATCAGTATGGAATTAGCAACTTTACAAAAAGATATGATCGCAGCAATGAAAGCAAAAGATAAACCGAGAAAAGAAGCCATCTCCGCACTGGTATCTGCGGTAAAAAAAGCAGGAATCGATGCAGGATGCAGAGATGATATTCCGGGTTCCATGGTGGATCAGGTGATTTTGAAAGAACAGAAAACCGCGAAGGAACAGCTCGATACCTGTCCGGCAGAAAGAACAGATCTGAAGGCAGAATATCAGTTCCGTTATGATGTGATTTCCGAGTATGCTCCGCAGTTAATGTCTGCAGAAGAAGTAAAAGCATTTCTTGAGGAAAAATTTGCAGATCTTCTTGCCGGCAAAAACAAAGGAATGATCATGAAAAACGTAATGCCTGAACTGAAAGGAAAAGCGGACGGCAAGGTGATCAACCAGGTTGTTGCCGAGCTTTGCAAATAATATGGGGAAAATTATTTTTCTGGATATAGACGGAACGATCCGCTGGTTTGACGGAAGTGTTCCGGACAGTACGGTTTATGCCATTCAGGAGGCAAGGAGACGCGGACATGAGGTGTGTGTCTGCAGCGGACGCCCGTTAAGTCTGATTGAAAAAAATATTCTGGATATCGGATTTGACGGGATCGTATCCTGCGCCGGAACCTATGTGATGTACCGCGGACAGTGTGTGAGAAGTGTCAGCTTTGATCCTGCGACGGTTCATGAACTTTGTGAATATCTGGTGGAGAAGGACTGTATGATCGAACTGCAGCGTTTTGACCAGACGTTTCTTTTGAAGAGATTTGTCAGCCGTTACGAGGAGATGGGCAGAAATATGATGGCAAGTCTCGGGGAAGATGCGAAAGAACTGGAGCCGTATCCCGGTCTTGTGGAACAGGATACGGATGTGAAGAATGTAGAAAAGGTCATGTTCTTCAGCCAGAAAGTCCCGTATGAGGAAATTTATCATGAATGGTCGGACAGGGTGATCATGACTCCTTTCAGTATTCCCAATGCGGAACGCTGGGGAGGAGAGATTTCACCGCTGAATGTGAATAAAACTTCAGGAATCCTCAGTATTCTGGAACACAGTGATTATTCCAGAGAGGATGTCATCGCGATCGGTGACAGTGACAATGATGTGGATATGCTGGAATTTGCGGCAGCAGGAATTGCCATGGGAAATGCTACACAAAGTGCTGCACAGGCAGCTGACTGGCAGACAGCCCCTCTTCTGGCAGACGGGATCCTGAAAGCATTCCGCAAACTGGAACTCATTTGAACAACGTTCCCCTTCCCTGAACGTTCTCTTTTCCTGGAATTACTGGGAAAGTTTCAGATATTCCCTGGGTGAGTATCCCATTTTCTCCCGGAATACACGGGAAAAATAAGAAGGACTGGAAAATCCGCATTGTATGGCTGCTTCTGTTATCGTTCCGTTTCCGCAGGACAGGAAGTCCAGACTCTGTTCGATCCGGTAATTCAGCAGATAATCAAACAGAGATTCCTTCATGTGCTTTTTAAAAAATCTGCAGCATTCACTGGGACAGATGCTGACTTCCGAAGCAATGTCATCCAGAGTGATTTTTTCCTGATAATGTCCGTGAATGTAGGTGAGAATCTGTTTCAGACGGTCCATATTTTTCGCATCTGCCGGATTGTCTTCGGTTTTGCCGACATGTCTGCAGACGATTCTCCAGATATCCATCAGAAGGAGATAAATTTGGAAATCAAAATCCGATTCTTCTTTCTGATGGCTATATAGATATTCGATTTTCTGCAGGCTTGTGAGAATGTGATTCTGCCATTGTCCGGATGTGGTGAGGGCAAGGCAGGGGATAGAAGGATTCTCTACGATACGGTCTGCATATTTTTCTTTCAGGAAACTGTTTTTGTATCCTTCCAGAAGTCTCGGATGGAAAGTGATCGATACATAATGGCAGTCCTCGTCATTGACCGGATGACCGGTGTGGAGCATGTTGGAATTGCACAGAAGGCCCTGGCCGGGTTTCAGTTCATGTACCTGCTCATTGACCTGGTACCGGATCTGGCCCTCCAGAACATAGGTCCATTCCAGTTCTGTATGCCAGTGCCACATGAAGGAACGCCGTTCATAGTTAGAAAGCCGCTCATGGCTGACTCTGACCGGAAATCCATACGTTCCGTGGATTTTAATTTCTTTCTGATTGCGGTCTGTCTGAATCTGCATATCTGTTTCCTTTTCCTGTTTATGATTTCTTACGATATTTTGTCAGGTTTTCCCTGTTTTCTCTGGTTTGCAAAATAACCTTTTTTATGATTCATCCTGTTGTCAGTGATAATATCTCATTGTTAGTGGTAATATCTCAATATAGTGCAAAAAGTGTCCAAAATAATCCTAGCTTTCTCTTCTGATTCTCATTATAATAACATTAACAACAAAGTCAAGATGAGCTGGCAAAACTATCATAATGTAAAAGGAGTACGTCCACGATGAGAGCAGAACAGGTGAAAGAGTTATTAAAAAAGGATTCTTCCGTACAGCTTCTGGAGCAGATGTATGGTAAGGGAAAAGCAGAAGAGAATGCAGCGCGTTATGTGCTGGTGGCGGAAGGCTTTTCCAGAACATTCGGAGACAGAGAATTTGAATTCTTTACTTCTCCGGGAAGAACAGAAATCGGCGGAAATCATACAGACCATAATCAGGGAAAGATTCTTGCCGGAAGCGTGCAGATGGACTGTGTTGCAGCAGCTGCAGCCAATGGAACAGAAAAAATCCGTATGATCAGTGAAACTTATAAACAGGATCTTGTGATTGATCTGAATCATCTGGAACCGGGCAGTCAGACGACGGGAACACTTCCTCTTATGAAAGGGGTTCTGGCAGGTCTTAAGAACAGAGGATTTGAGATTCATGGATTTGATGCCTATGTAACCAGCAATGTAATCGGGGGTTCCGGTGTAAGTTCTTCTGCATCTTTTGAAATGCTGGTATGTTCGATCGCAGATTACCTTTTCAATCATTACACCAGAGATGTGGTTTCCTATGCAAAAGCCGGACAGTATGCAGAAAATAAATACTGGCTGAAAGGTTCCGGCCTTCTTGATCAGATGGCCTGTGCGGTAGGCGGAATCATTACCATTGATTTTGCGAACACGGAAGAACCGGAAATGCGAAAGGTAGACTGCAATTTTGATGATCTGAATCTTGATCTTGTGATCGTAAATACAGGAAAAGGCCATGCGGATCTGAGTGCAGAATATTCTTCTATCCCAAATGAGATGAAGAGCGTGGCAAACTATTTCGGAAAAGAAGTTCTGGCTGAAGTAGAGGAAGCAGATGTCATTGCCAATGTAAAAGATATCCGGGAAAAATGCGGTGACCGTGCAGTTCTTCGAGCTTTTCATTTCTTTGAGGAGAGTAGCCGTGTGGATGATCAGGTAGCTGCACTGGAGAGCGGCGATAAAGAACGTTTTCTTCAGGAGATCACAGCTTCCGGAAATTCCTCCTGGAAATGGCTGCAGAACTGTTATCTGAATGAGACTCCGCAGGAACAGTCGATCAGCTGTACACTGGCACTTACAGAGCTTTTCCTGAAAAAAATCAAGGGTGGTGCCTGCCGTGTTCATGGAGGTGGATTTGCCGGTGTTATCGCAGCATTTATCCCGAAGGAACATACGGAAGAGTACTGTCAGTATATCAATAAGGCTCTGGGAGAAGGCTCCGCTTTTGTGATGCATATCCGTAAGCAGGGCGCAATCCATCTGGAGTTTTAAGAAATAAAAATAACTAAATCCATATAAGGAGGATATGACAATGGCAATTTTAGTAACAGGCGGCGCAGGATATATCGGAAGCCATACAGTTGTAGAACTTCAGAATGCCGGATACGAAGTAGTGGTGCTTGACAATCTGAGCAACTCCAGTGAAAAATCTCTGGAACGTGTAGAAAAGATCACAGGAAAACCGGTAAAATTCTATAAGGCAGATATCCTTGACAGAGAAGCCCTGAATCATATTTTTGATACAGAAGAAATTGATTCCTGTATTCATTTCGCAGGACTGAAGGCAGTCGGAGAATCCGTAGCGAAACCATGGGAATATTACGAGAATAATATTGCAGGAACCCTTACCCTTGTGGATGTGATGAGAAATCATGGTGTGAAAAATATTATTTTCTCTTCTTCCGCAACCGTATATGGAGATCCGGCGATCATTCCGATCACCGAAGAGTGCCCGAAGGGACAGTGCACCAATCCTTATGGATGGACCAAATCCATGCTGGAGCAGATTCTTTCTGATATCCAGAAGGCAGATCCGGAATGGAATGTGGTTCTTCTTCGTTACTTTAACCCGATTGGTGCTCATAAGAGCGGAACAATCGGAGAAAATCCGAATGGTATCCCGAACAATCTGATGCCTTACATCACACAGGTTGCAGTCGGCAAACTGAAAGAGCTTGGCGTGTTCGGCAATGATTACGATACACCGGACGGAACCGGTGTCAGAGATTACATTCATGTAGTGGATCTTGCAAAGGGCCATGTAAAGGCTCTGAAGAAAATTGAAGACAATTCCGGACTCAGTATTTACAATCTGGGAACCGGCAAAGGCTACAGCGTTCTTGACATTGTGAAAAACTTTGAAGCAGCAACCGGAGTAAAAATTCCGTATGTGATCAAGGATCGCCGTCCTGGTGACATTGCCACCTGCTATTCCGATGCATCCAAGGCAAAGAGAGAACTCGGATGGGAAGCAGAATATGATATCAAGGATATGTGTGCGGATTCCTGGAACTGGCAGTCTCATAATCCGAACGGATACGAGGACTGAGAAAGGGATTCTTCCGAATCATGTCTGAGCAATAAGGCATAAGCTGCTGACCGCAGGGAATGATGATATGCTCCCCCTTAAGTAGACAAGGTAAATAAAGTCTGCTTAAGGGGGATTTTTATTTGTTTGTTTTGACGAAAATATTTTTTAGAACTGAAAAAACAATGTATAAAAAGTATAAAAATATTGTATATTTTGTAACACCATGGTATAATTGAGCAACGTTTTAACGCGGAGTCTTCGGCAGCAGATGGCAAATGTCTGTATTCCGTAAGACAAAATGATTAATGGGAGGAAAGATTTTATGAGTAACTCTATGTTTATCGGGACCTGGTGGGCGCTGGTTCCGCCTGTTCTGGCAATTGTCCTTGCCTTTATCACGAAGGAAGTGTACAGTTCGCTGCTGATCGGCATTATCGTTGGTGTGCTGTTTTATACAGGATTCGTGCCGTGGGATGCGTTTAATGCCTTGTTTGATATTATGAAAGAGAATATGAACCTGAATATTCTGATCTTTGATATTATGCTTGGTATGATTATTGTGCTTATGCAGAAATCGGGAGGTTCCGCTGCTTACGGCAGCTGGGCGGGCAAGAAGATCAAGAGCAAAAAATCCGCACTTCTTGCAACCAGCGGTCTGGGAATGCTGATTTTTGTGGATGATTATTTTAACTGTCTGACAGTCGGTTCCGTTATGCGTCCTGTTACAGACCGGTATAAAGTATCCAGAGCCAAGCTTGCATACATCATTGATGCAACAGCAGCACCGATCTGCATCATCGCACCGATTTCATCCTGGGCTGCCGCAGTAAATTCCTATGTTCCGGAGGATGCGGGAATTACAGGTTTCCAGCTGTTTCTGAGAACCATTCCCTATAATCTGTATGCACTTCTGACAATTGTGATGGTTCTTTATATTACCTGCCGCGGCTTTGATTTTGGTCAGATGAAGATCCATGAAAGAAACGCAGCAAAAGGAGATCTGTTTACCAGCGGAGCAGAAGAATTTGACAATGTAGCAGAAGAAAAAATCTCATCCAATGGTAAGGTGTATGATCTTGTGCTGCCGATCGCTGTTCTGATTGTTTCAGCAGTTGGTGCAATGATCTATACCGGTATGCTGGGCGGAGCAACCAATCTGATCGATGCTTTTGCCGGATGTGATGCGGAAACAAGTCTTATTTTTGCGACCTTTATTACGGTGCTTTTTATGATGGTTCTGTATCTTCCGCGTAAGGTTGTAAGCTTCAAAGAATTTATGAACAGTCTGGTAGAGGGATTCAAGCTGATGATTCCTGCTGTCATGGTACTGATTCTTGCATGGACCCTGAAAGGTGTGGGTGATGCCCTCTGTCTTGGTGATTTTGTAAGTGGTGTTGTTGGCAATAATGCATCTGCCAGTGTTCTGGTTCCGGTTATCATGTTTGCAGTGGGACTGTTTCTGGGATTTTCCACAGGTACTTCCTGGGGAACCTTTGCGATCCTGATCCCGATCGTGGTTTCTCTGTTTGGAGGACAGAATCTGGAGATGATGATTATTTCTGTATCTGCAGTTCTTGCAGGTGCGGTATGCGGTGATCATGTATCCCCGATCTCAGATACGACAATTATGTCATCTGCAGGTGCACAGAGCAATCATATCAATCATGTGTCTACGCAGATGCAGTATGCGATGGTTGTTGCCGGAGTATGTGCAGTCGGCTATGTAATTGCCGGAATCTGCAAAAACTGGATCATTACGCTGGCATTGAGTCTGATTATTCTGATTGCTGTTCTGGAATTTATCCGTGTATACAGTGCGAAACAGGATGCCTGATATTTAAGTACAGCGAATAATTTTCAGTCATTTGTTTTTCGCTGTTCCAGTGTATAAACCGGAACCGGAGTGAATAAAAAAGCTCTGGTTCCGGTTTTGTGCTGATGGACACGGTGAGAATACCATACTGCATTTTTTAGAATTTGTAAAAGGAAAATAAACAAGCTGAAAATTATCAAACACGTTCTGGAAGCAGAAAAGAAAACAGGAGTTGTGAGAGATGAAAATTGAGGTACCTTACATTGATCAGAGTAAAAAATATCCCACAGGATGTGAAAGCGTGACTGCAGTCATGCTTTTGCATTATCTGGGATATGAGATTTCGGTTGATGAGTTTATCCGGAAATATCTGGAAAAAAAAGATTTTGAAATAAGAGACGGCATCATGTACGGACCGGATCCGTGGAAATATTTTGCAGGAAGTCCCTATGATCCGGATTCCTTTGGATGTTACGCACCTGTGATCTGCAGAGCGCTTGAACAGATCGTGGGAGACCGTTATGAGGTTGTGGATGAAACAGGGAAGAATCTGGATGAGCTGGCAGAAACCTACCTGAAGCAGGGAATGCCGGTCATCCTGTGGAATTCAATCAACATGCGGGAACCGGTGATCGGACCGGAATGGAAACTTCTGGATACAGGCGAGACCTTTACCTGGATTTCCAATGAACACTGCATGCTGCTGGTTGGAGAAGACAGGGAACATTATATTTTTAATGATCCATATGAAAACCGCGGCGTTATTGCATGTCCAAAGGAAATCATCAGGGACCGGTATGAAGCATACCATCGTCAGGCAGTTGGATTGAAAAAACGCTTCCGGTACATGGAATAAAAAAAGAACCAGCCATATCTAGTATAAGCCACAATAAGGTATTTATCGTGGCTTATACTAGATATGGCTGGTTATCTGCTATCTGCGGACATCGCCCCGGTCTGTGGCAAGTTCGTATCCCACAGACTGGATGCGTCTGCTGAGACAGTTTCTGCATTCGGCAGCTTCATCGCCTGTGCAGATCTTATTATCGTAAAGTTCGTATTTTTTTCTCACAGAAACAGGAGAGAGGTTGGGCATGACAACATTCGCACCTGCGAGAATCCCCATTTCTCTGCCTTTGGGATGAATGGTTCCCAGCGCTGTCGTAGCAGGCAGAAGGACATAGGGAAGGATCAGGCGGATGATGGAGAGAAGCCACAGGGTCTCTTCCAGTGTACCGGCTGACTGGCTGGCAAATGGGGTATCCTTATGAGGGATAAACGGTCCGATCCCACACATGTCAGGAGAAAAATCTTCCAGAAATTTCAGATCTTTGGCCAGTGTTTCCGGTGTCTGGAAGGGGGAACCCACCATAAAACCGCATCCGACCTGATATCCGATCTCTTTCAGGTCACGAAGGCAGTTCATTCGGTGCTCAAATGACATTTCCTGCGGATGAAGCTGTTCATAATGCGTTTTGTCTGCGGTTTCATGGCGCAGAAGATAACGGTCTGCACCGGAATCGAATAATCTCTGATAACTGTTCCTGGAGCGCTCTCCGAGAGAAAGCGTGACAGCACAGTCGGGATATGCCTGTTTGATCCGGGAGATGAGTCCGCACATTCTGTCATCGTTCCAGAATCCATCTTCTCCGCCCTGCAGTACAAAGGTGCGGAATCCCAGTTTATATCCCATATCACAGCATTCCAGGATCTGCTCTTCCGTAAGGCGGTAGCGTTCACACTGGTGGTTGGAACGGCGAATGCCGCAGTACAGGCAGTCATTTTTGCAGATATTGGTAAATTCGATCAGACCGCGCACGTAAACCGAGGTTCCATAAATATCTTCCCGGATATGGCGGGCTTTGGGCGCAATGTAGTCCATGGATTCCTGTGTACGGTTCCGAATAAGAAATGCGTATTCTTCCAGGGAGAGAGAATGCTGCGTTTCCAGCCTGTCAATCAGGTCAGTGATCTGTCTGTCGATCATAAGAACACCTCTTTTCTTCTGTGATTTGTTTGGTACATTGTAAATGCAATAACGGACACCGCTGATTTGTCTATGTTGGTTTTATTATATCCTGTCTGTCAGGGATGTCAAGAAATAAAATACCTATATGAATGATATGAAAAAATAATTACCCCGCAAGCCCCATGACCTGAATCAGGAGAAGCCAGCTCAGCCCGTAATAGGAAACGACTGCCACCAGGTCGTTGACGGTGGTGATCAGCGGACCGGAGGCAACGGCAGGGTCAATATTGATTTTCTTGAAAAAGAGCGGAATACAGGTGCCCACAATGCTGGATATGATCATTGCCAGAAGAAGCGAACATCCGATACAGGCGGATACCGCAAAGGCAAAAGCAGGATCTTTTCCCTTGAACAGGCAGATGTAGACGCCGATAAAACAGAAGGAAAGAATGCCCAGAATGATGCCGTTGTTCGCGCCGATCTTCATTTCCTTTCCGACGAGGGAAAGCTTCTGGCGGGCGGTGAGGGACTCATCCATCAATACCCGGATCGTGACTGCCAGGGACTGGGTTCCCACGTTTCCGGCCATATCAAGGATCAATGACTGGAAACACATGATCAGTGTCAGCTGGGATACGACTTTTTCAAAAACACCGACTACAGAGGAAACCAGCATGCCCAGTCCGAGGAGAACCAGAAGCCATGGAAGACGCTTTTTCATACTGTCTTTCAGCGGTTCTTTCAAATCTTCTTCTGCGGTCAGGCCGGCAAGTCGTGCATAATCTTCTCCCATTTCGTCATCTACAACCTGAATGATATTCTGGGAAGTGATGACTCCGAGAAGATGATTGTTGTTGTCCAGAACCGGGATGGAGTTCTCTGAGTAATCTTTCAGTTTTTCGATACAGTCATCAATGGATTCCTGGCCGTAGACATAAGGATAGGATGTCATGATCAAATCGTTCAGGTCATCCGTCTGTCTGGCGATGATCAGTTCTTTGAGATCAATCGCACCATAAAATGTATCATTATCTTCCACTACGAAAAGGGTGGAGATGTTGTCGTTGCGTGATGCCTGGCGGATGAGTTCGCTCATGGCCTGTTTTACGGAAAGTTCTTTTTGAATAATGATGCAGTTTGTGGTCATTTTACTTCCGATTTCGTCCTC
This sequence comes from Blautia sp. HCP3S3_G3, assembly GCF_052063365.1. NCBI lineage: Bacteria > Bacillati > Bacillota > Clostridia > Lachnospirales > Lachnospiraceae > Blautia > Blautia sp. HCP3S3_G3. The sequence goes on from NZ_JBQHXR010000001.1 coordinate 355,953, forward strand.
ATCAAAGGAAGCAATGAGGGCGATGTCCTTGCGCACCCGGACATCCAGAAGCTCGATCAGAAGTGCGCGTTTGCTTTTGTCAAGTTCCCGGAGAATTTCCACAGCAGCATCTGCTTCCATGCTGGAGAGGACAGCAGCAGCTTTTTTCAGATCCATTTCATTCAGATAACGTCCGGCATCCTGCTCATCTGTATATTCAAACATTCCGGAGAGCATATCCAGATCCAGGATTCTGTAAAGTTTCCTCCGCTCGGCAGGTGAAAGAACCGGCAGTACATCTGCAAGGTCATTTTCATGATAATCATCCAGCTGGGCACACATGACTTTTGGCGAAGCATTGCTGCGGATGATCGTTAAAATTTCGTTTTTGTAATCCGGTTTTGAAACCGTTTTTTCTGCTTCGAAAGAAGCATTGGATTCCAGAATTTTGTTTTCCATTGTTACGTCCTCCTTATCTTTTTGTTGCTAAAGTGATAATTGCACGCCAAAAAAAGATGCAGGATGATATTCCTCCACTGGAAACCGCAGGATTAAGAGTGTGTTTGAAAAATAAGCAGCTGATACATCTGACTTGTTTTTCTTATTATCGTATATTCGTGTGTCATTAATGCAAAAAAATATACGGGGATGAATATTTCTGATCCTGCAGTCGTTTATGAAATTTGTTATATAATTATCAGGGAAAAGAGCAGAAACGCCGGAAAATAAATCGGAAATTTCAGATTATTCTGATTCGATAAAAACGATACCAGACAAATTACGTGTTACTGTTCATTGTGTTTCCACTAACAATAACACTCCAATTTCCAAAACATACAAACAGAAGGGAACGGTTCTGTGATAAGGCCGGTTCCCGAAACTGCTCCGGATGATTCTGTTCTTATGCATCTACTTCGACCATGACTATCACAACTTTCCATTCTGTTCACATCCTTTATTTTGTATTTATACGGTTTTCAGATTCCGTATGTGTTCATTATAATGCATGGAGAGAGGGATTTCAATGTTATTTTTATGAAGGACGAACATCCGATATCCAGTTTACGAATGAAAGCAATCGGCTATCAAACTTATTTTTGTAAGAAAAAAATAGAAACAGAGAGGTAAAAATGAAATTATGGAATATGAACATATTGTCCATCCTTTTGGACCATTATTCGATAAGAAGTCAAGAGTTCTGGTACTTGGAAGCCTTCCATCTGTGAAATCAAGGGAGCAGCAGTTTTTTTACGGGCATCCGCACAACAGGTACTGGCCCGTGCTTGCAGCAGTTTTTCAGGAACCGGTTCCGAAAACAATAGAAGAAAAGAAGGAGCTTGCTCTGAAGCATCATGTTGCTATGTGGGACACGATTTACAGCTGCGACATCAGAGGATCCAGTGACAGCAGTATTAAAAATGTGGTTCCTACGGATCTGAGAAAAATTCTGGAGGAATCGGAAATTTCACATGTGATCTGCAACGGAAAAACATCCGGGAATTATTATCACAGGTATCAGGAAAAACAGATCGGGATTCCGGCGATTGTACTTCCTTCTACAAGTCCTGCAAATGCGGCATGGAATCTGGAACGGCTGATTGGGGAGTGGAAAGTATTGAAAGAATTGTTGTCGGAGAGAGTATGAGTATCAGTTAATTTTTTTGAAGATTATTTAATGGTTATTCAATTGTGGAATAATCTTAATTCTGGTATGCTAGTTTTAGCAAAGGCCAATGCGACCAAAGAGGAGGATTGGATATGGAATTAGGGCAAGTGATTCGAAAATACCGAAAAAAGAAAAACCTGACGCAGGAAGAAATGGCAGCACGGCTTGGTGTGTCTGCACCGGCAGTAAATAAATGGGAAAATGGAAATTCCATGCCGGACATTATGATGCTGGCACCGATTGCGAGACTTCTGGGTATTACGACGGATGAATTGTTATCTTTTTCTGAAGAATTGACGGAAAAGGAAATAAAAGATATTGTTGACGAGGCTGACAGAAGGCTAAAAGAACAGTCTTTTGAAGAAGCATTTTGCTGGGCAAGACAGATTATAGAAAGATATCCGAACTGTGAGATGCTCATATGGCAGATCGCGGTCATATTCGATGCCAGAAGAATGATGAAGGAAGTACAGGATGAGGAAATATATGATCCGATCATCTGTGCCTGGTATCAGAGGGCACTGGAAAGCCGGGATGAGACGGTACGTCAGAGGAGTGCTGATTCCCTGTTTAGTTTTTACCTGAGAAAAAATGAATATAAAAAAGCAGAAGAATGTCTGAGATTTTTTTCTGAACAAAATCCGGAGAAAAAAAGGAAACAGGCACAGATTTACAGTGCAGCAAATCAGATCAGGAAGGCTTATCAGGCATACGAAGAACTGTTGTTTGCAGATTATCAGATGATAAATGCTACCCTGCAGGGATTGTATCTTCTGGCATTGCAGGAAAATAATTTTGAAAAAGCACATCTGTTTGCAGACAAGCAGTCGGAAGCTGCAAGGTGCTTTGACATGGGCAGATATCATGAAGCTGCCAGCCAGCTGGAAATTGCAACGCTGGAAAAAGATGCGGATACTGTCCTGTCGATCATGGAAGAGATGCTTGGCAGTGTGAATGATATCAACAGTTTTACGAAATCACCGCTTTATGAGCATATGAAGTTTAAAGATGTCAATGAAGATTTTCTGAATGAATTAAAAAATAATCTGAGACAATGTTTTCAGGATGAAGAAACCTATGGTTTTTTGAGAAAGGAAGAAAAATGAAATCCGGAAAGGGGATTATATGGAAATCAGAGTTCTTCGTTATTGTATGTCTCTGTCATATCCACGGTTGCAGTGCGCCTGTTACTGTCCTGTATTTTAGGAATCGCACTGCAAATGGGTGTCATTGGTATTGCGATTGCGATGGTCTGTGACTGGATCATTCGGGCGGTACTATTCTTCCGGCGGCAGAAATCCGGGAAGTGGAAAAAATTTCGGGTAATATAAAAAAACTGAGAGATTCAGCAGGTAGTACGGTAAGTTTGCAGTACTGGAGAGCTTTCCTTTTATTCAAAAGAAAGAACTTCTCCATCATTCGGAACCAGCAGGTTTCCGTGATAGAATTCCCGTCCTTCTGCGGTGTATTTTTCTTTTCTGTGGGCAATGTCCTTGTCCTCTGTATGCCACAGAACGAGATTGGGGATATTTAATTCTTCTGCAAGTTTGCAGGCATCCATGACGGTACTGTGATGCTTTTCGTATGGCTTGAAAATATCACGCTGATCATACAGGCAGAATGCTTCATGGAGCAGCCAGTCAGCTCCCTGCACATAGGGATGCAGAGTTTCCCGATAAGGTTCATCGCCCGGGAAAGCCAGTTTGATCCCATTTTGCATCTGAATCTGATAACCGAACTGTTTTTCTTTGGCAGAACCGATATCAAAAAAGGTGAAGCGGTCTTGGAGGATTTCTTTCTGCCCGCCGTTTTCCACTGTATGGAATAAAATCCGGGAACCAAAATGGTCAGTGAATTTTTTGCCAATAGTCAGACGGGAAAGAGTCTGGATCGTATCCACCAGCTCATAATGGCAGTAAATATGCAGATTGCCTTCGTATTTGGATTTGTTCATGCTGGTGGCAATCATACGGATCATCCAGACCATACCGAGAATATGGTCGTTGTGGGCATGCGTAACAAAAATGTGATGAATCTTTTCCAGCGGAATGTTCTGTTTTTCCAGAGCCAGAAGAATACCGTTGCCGCCGCCGGCATCAGTGAGAAAATATTCTTCGCCGTTTTTCATAGCGAAGCAGGTGTTATAACAGTGAATGGCCTGGGCATTGCCAGTACCGAGAACAATTAAGTTTTCCATGGTAATTTGTCTCCTGTGTGGATATGATGACCGAAAGATGGCTTTCTATTCATTATAAACGAATAATAGTAGGATGCAAGCTTTTTCCGGATTTTATTGTAAACGTAGCTTGAGAAGAACTGTACAGAGGTGTATAGTAAAGAAGACGAAGAGTTTTGGTAAAGTGCTGGATAAGGATAACATGAAATGAGAGGAACACGAGGAAGGGAATATGCAGAATGAAAAAGAGTTTGAGAGAGAAAGCAGATCAGATCATCCGGGAATCCCTGGGTGCAGTGATGCCGGACCGTGCCGTTGAGAAAGCCCTGGAAAATTTCCAGGGCTGCGGCGGTCGTACGGTTCTTGTGGCAGCAGGAAAGGCTGCATGGCAGATGGCTGCAGCAGCTGTGCGTGTATTGGGACAGGTGGATGATGGAATTGTCATCACCAAGTATGATCATGTAAAAGGAGAAATTCCGGGAGTGGAGTGCCGGGAAGCCGGACATCCGGTTCCGGATGAAAACAGCTTTTTTGCAACAGAAAAAGCACTGGAAAAAGTCAGCGGTCTGACAGAAAAAGATACGGTTTTGTTTCTGCTTTCCGGCGGTGGAAGTGCATTGTTTGAGAAGCCGCTGATTCCGGGAGAGGAACTGCAGGATATTACCAGACAGCTTCTGGCATGCGGTGCGGATATTGTAGAAATGAACACTATACGCAAGCGTCTGTCCGGTGTAAAGGGCGGCCGTTTTGCCCTGGCGTGCATGCCTGCCAGGGTAAATGCCATTGTGCTCAGCGATATTCTGGGAGATCCGCTGGATATGATCGCATCAGGTCCGGCATATCCGGATACTTCTACCTGTCAGCAGGCAGATGCAATTATCGAAAAATATCACCTGAATCTGTCGAAAAAAGCGCAGGCACTGATGCAGGAGGAAACACCCAAGGAGCTCGCCAATGTGACTACGCAGATTACAGGAAGTGTTCGTGAACTGTGTGAAGCTGCAGGAAAAGCTGCGTCAGCACTTGGATATGAACCTGTTCTTCTGACCGATGAACTCTGCTGCGAGGCGAGAGAGGCAGGAAGTATGCTGGCAAGTATCCTTCGTACCCATGCAAAGGATGGGAAACGTCTTTGTTATATTGCAGGAGGGGAGACAGTAGTGCATCTTACCGGAAAGGGAAAAGGCGGAAGAAATCAGGAACTGGCTCTTGCCGCGGCACCGGGAATTGCAGGGATTCCCAATGCCTGTGTATTTTCCGTGGGAAGTGACGGAACAGATGGGCCAACAGATGCGGCCGGTGGTTATGTAGACGGAGATACCCTGGATCGTCTCAAAGAGAAGAATCTGGATGTCTTCACTGTTTTGTCCAATAACGATGCCTATACCGCTCTGGGAGCAGCGGGAGGCCTGATTATCACAGGACCGACAGGCACGAATGTGAATGACGTTGCCGTTGCAATGCTGGGTTAACCGGGAATTTTGTACAGAGTATTTTGGGCGCAATTTTCCTGGCATGGCAGGATTCAGGCGCATGGTTTGAACGACAATCTGGTTACATAAGAATACTGCCGGAGCGGTGATCATTCACCTGTCCGGCAGTATCTGCGTTTATTTGCAATTTTCACAATCTTTGCAGTCTTTGCAGGTTTCCATGCATGGTACATCAAAGCTCGGATTGAAAGCATAAAAGTTTTTGGAATCCAGCTGTTCCTGGACACTTCTGAGAGCTTCCCCGAAGCGCTGGAAATGGACGACTTCCCGGGCGCGGAGAAAGCGGATGGGGTCTGCGATTTCCGGAATATCCCGGACTACCCGGAGGATATTATCATAAGTGGAACGCGCTTTCTGCTCTGGGGCGAAAGGAAAAGAACAACTTATTTCATGTCAAAAATTCCAGTGAATCGTGATGGGGATTTTCTCTGTACCGGAGATACGTCTTTCTACTTCTATATAGTCAATTGTTGTTTCGATGAGTTCCCGATTCAGGTCTTTGAATTGTGTGTATGGTTCCAATTTGTGAAGGGAAGAGTTCTTTGCCGGCTCCTCTGTTTTTTCATTTATCTGCAGCCCAGATAAGGCGTTTCGGGTATCGGAGAGAAGTATTTCCAGGCGATTTTTATCATCGGAAAAATCATGGGAAAATGATAAGAATTCGCTTTCTGTAATAATACCTCTGACTTTGTCCAGATATAAATTCTGAAGGGCTGTCTGGTACTCAGATATTTTATTTAGGTACATGGAAATATTGGTTTCCAGCTGTTTTTTTTGTCTGGAAATATCGGGGGTGTATAGCTGTTTAATGGAGGATAGTTGTGCGGCTAATTCATTTTTATCAAGATATTCTCTGGCGAATTGATTGAATTCTGTGATCACTGTCTGCTTTAAAATTTCCACGGAAATAAAAGCACCGGTACAGGACTCTTTTGCTATATGATGATTGGGACACTGCAGGTAATATCTGTTGTGGCTTTGGGAAGAGCGCATGATATATCCACAGTATGCACACCGGACTTTTCCGGCAAACAGACCGGTTTTTCCGTTGGAAAAGGGTTTGGTTCGCTTGCGGAGAAGGCTTTGTACCTGGTTCCAGAGATTCTGGTCTATAATCGGTTCGTGGGTGTTTTTGACACGGTACCACTCACTTTGGGGACGTGGTCTGTTCTGCTTGGTTTTGTAAGAAATGCTCCCGTATTTTCCCTGTACCATATTGCCGATATACATTTCATTCTGAAGCATATGAGCGATGGCAGAGTATTTCCACAAGGTACTGTTTGGGGTTCGGGGCTGCCAGTAGTGAAGACCATGCAGTCGTTTGTATTCGGTCGGATTCGGGATGTGACGCTCATTCAGAAGCCGTGCGATGGCTGTTTTTCCGTATCCCTGCGAAAACAGAGTAAAGACCTCACGTACTACAGAAGCAGCTTCTTCATCAATGAGAAGATGCCCTTTCCGGTCCGGATCTTTTTGGTAGCCATACAGGGCAAAAGCTCCGATATGCTGTCCTTTTTTTCTCTTGTCGGTCAGGACGCTCCGGATGTTGTCCGACATATCTTCCAGATACCATTCGTTGACCAGACCGTTGATCTGCCGGGATTTTTTGTTTCCTTTGTTGGAGGTGTCTGCATGGTCAACAATACTGATAAAACGGATTCCCCACAGCGGAAATAATCCGTGAATGTATTTTTCTACCAGCTCCAGTTCGCGGGTAAAACGGGACTGGGTTTTGCAGAGAATGATGTCAAATTTCCTATTTTCCGCATCTTTCAGCAGGCGGTTGAATTCCGGACGTTTCCGGTCGGAACCGGTATAATCGTCATCGCTGTAGATATCATAGATCGCCCAGCCCTGCTCATGGGCAAAGCTAACCAGCATGGATTTCTGATTCTGAATACTTTCGCTGTCGCTGGTTTCGGACGATTTGTTCCGGTCTTCTTCCGATAAGCGGCAGTAGATGGCTGCTGTTTGATGAAGGGAGGGGTCAGTCATGCGGTTTCTCCCTGGGACAAGCTGGTTGTTTTATATGTTTGTTTTTTTCTGACAGAGGAATCAGAGAGAGCCACAGTTGTGTAAAGGATTCTTTGGAAGGAGTGTTTCCGCCGCTTTTGAAAACATTCTTGCAGATGATCCGGGTTTGCTTTCTGCCCATAAAACGCCTTCCTTTTTGGGGTTATGAAAATGTATGCGGGAGTGCCTGTACCATATGTGTGATCATGAACAGTGTGAAGTAACACATAGGAAAAGGAAACATCGGGAATTTTCAATTTTTACTGGATATCCCGGAAATTATCTGATATAATAAACATATCGATGAAATTTGAAAAGAAAATAGTTGAATCGTTCTGAATGACAAGGATTTCCTCATCACAAAGCCGATTGCATGATTCAGGCAGCTGCCTGGGTTTTGTTTGTGTATGAATCCTTCTGCATTTGGAGCGGGAGGATTTTTTTTATATTAAAGTGTTCCGCATTTTCCTGTAATATAAAAAAGCCCTCCGGGCAGGATTCTTTCTTGTACAAAAAATAAGAGATGAATTTGTTGTTTTTGTGCAGAAAATAACGATTCATTTATTAAAAGAGATACGTATTTGTTGTCTAATGGAGGAAACAGCAATGGAAACAAGAGTTGCAGTCATTGGAATTATTCTGGAAAAGCCGGATTCCGTAGAAAAAATGAATGCGGTAATTCATGAGTATTCGGAATACATTGTAGGAAGAATGGGGATTCCTTACCGCCAGAAGGGAATCAATATCATCAGTATTGCAGTGGATGCACCGCAGGATATCATCAGTGCTTTTTCAGGAAAAATCGGTCGTATTGAAGGTGTTACTGCGAAGGCTGCATATTCGAATTATATATTTAAGGAATAAGCGGTCTTTAAAACAATTGTGAGGTACACGCTGTGATTAAGAAAATTCATCAATTCCTGAAACCATGGTATGTGATTATTCTGCTTTTCATTCTGTGGTGGGTGGTTTCAGTGCTGGAAATCTGGAATACATATTTGCTTCCCACACCATGGAAAGTGGGAGCCACTTTTTTGAAAATGCTGCAGAAAGGCGAGATTTTTGAGGCGATTCTGGTAAGCTTTAAGCGTGTTTTGACCGGATTTTTTATATCATTCGCACTGGCTTTTTTTATGGGAATGCTATCTGCATACCTGCCCGGACATGCGGCATATCTGAAGCATGTCAGTAATTTTCTGCGGAATGTTCCGCCGCTTTCCATGATCTCTTTGCTGATTTTATGGTTTGGTCTTGGAGAAACTTCCAAGCTGATCATCATTGTCCTTGCCTCCTTTTTTCCAATGACAATGAATATCAGCAAGGGATTTGTGGAATGTGACAGGCGACTGATTGAGGTGGGAAAATCAATGGGATTTTCCAGATGGAAGCTGTTTTTTCGTATCATCCTGCCTTATGCGAAAGAAGATATTCTGGTTGGAATGCGTATCGGATTGGGATATAGCTGGCGGGCGCTGATTGGCGCGGAAATGTTTGCGGCAGCATCAGGACTGGGCCATATGATCGTGTTTGCACAGCAGATGTCGCGGTCAGATAAAGTCCTGATCGGTATTTTCCTGATCGGGATTATCGGCTGCGTCTGTGATAAGCTGTTTTCTGTATTTATCCGTAAAGTTTGTGTAGGCGGTGAGAAAAATGGGTCATGATATTCAGCTTCAAAAGATAGAAAAATCGTTTCTGGTGGAAGGACAGCGTCTGGAGGTTCTGAAAGATTTTAACCTGACAGTTCCCCATCATGCCATAACGGTAATTTTGGGAAAAAGCGGGTGCGGAAAGACAACGCTTCTTCGGATTATTGGTGGGCTGGATCAGGATTTTCAGGGTACGGTTACTTATCCGGAGAAGTCAAAAACTGCGATTGTCTTTCAGGAACCGCGCCTGATGCCATGGCTAACCGTATGGAAAAATATCGTTTTCGGATTGAAAAAAAAGGAAATCAGGGAAGAGAAAATCAGAGAACTGATTGACCTGACAGGCTTGTCCGGATTTGAACATGCACTGCCATCACAGCTGTCCGGAGGTATGGGACAGCGCACGGCAATTGCAAGAGCTCTGGCTGTTTCACCGGAGTTTCTTCTGATGGATGAGCCATTTGCAGCACTGGATTATTTTACCAGAAGCAGTATGCAGCAGGCGCTTCTGGATATTCACAAAAAGAATGACTGTGGAGTGCTTTTTATCACGCACAGTATTGAGGAAGCACTGACGATTGGTGATCATATCGTGGTTATTGATCAAAAAAAAGTGAAGAAAGTTTATCATCTGAAAGAGAAGCCGGAACAGAGAAATCTTCTGGCAGGAGAGATGGCTGATCTTAAAGAGGATATTCTTCAAAATATCAATTCATAAAAAGGAGATATGCAAATGAAAGCGAAAAAAACAATGTCACTCTTACTTACGGCAGCAATTACACTGTCTTCCCTGACAATGAGCTCTCCGTCGATGGTTATGGCGGAAGAACTGGATTCTATAGCTGTAACCTATGTTACCTCCCCATTGAATGTTCCGTCTATTGTGGAAAAAAATCACAGTATTTTTGCGGAAAATATGAAGGATCTGGGAATTGAATCCGTAGAATATTCAGATCTGACTTCCGGTGCTGACCAGACACAGGCACTTGCATCCGGAGATATTCAGTTCCTGTATGCAGTAGGTGCAACGTCTGTTATTTTATCAGCAGCAAACGGTGCAGATATTAAGATTATTTCCATGTACAGCCGGTCTCCGAAGGCCTTCTGTCTGTTCTCCAATGATGAGAGCATTGCATCCCCGGCAGACCTGAAAGGGAAAACCATTGCAGGCCCGCAGGGAACCATTCTTCATGAGCTTCTGGTTGCATATCTGGCATCCGGAGATATGACGATTGATGATGTAAACTTTGTAAATACCACGATTCCGGATGCGATGGCAGCATTAAGCGGCGGAAGCGCAGACTGTGCACTTCTGGCAGGGGCAGCAGCCTATAATACTGCTTCCGGTGGTGCGCATCTGGTAACAAACGGGGAGGGTCTTGTAGAAGCAACGATTGCCTGTGCAACGACCAACAAGTTTTATACAGAGCATCAGGATGTAGTGGATAAATTCCTGGAAGCACAGAAAGAAGTACTGGATTATATGGATGAAAATCCGGATGAAGCAATGGAAGAGGCAGCGGAATTTCTGGATCTTGAAGTAGATGCAGTCAAAGAAATGTATGAATACTATGACTTTGATATGACGATTAAAGATTCCGATATTGAAGCGATGAAATCTACCATGGAATTCATGTTGGATACAGAAATGATCGAAGAAGAAGTGGATATTGAGGAACTCGTGATTCGCTGATGGTATGTTGGATGGTCTGACAAAATTGTAGATAAATTGATGTTTTGCTGAAAGAAAAGATGCAGGGAAGCTCGGTAAATTGCTGAAGTTTTCCTGCATCTTTTCGATTTACCAGAGCAATTTTCAAACACACTCTAGCTGTGGACATGTCTGTAGAAAACTGTGTTTTTCAGTCATATCTGCAGGAATGTATGATTTGGGGTCTGGGCGTATAGAATGTATGATTTTGGGTCTGGGCTTATTGACGTTTTTCACCGAAATGTGTATGATAAAATCGTTGTATATTAAGAAGAGAGAATCCGGCATCAGCCGCAGGGGAATATCATGATTTTTCTATATGAAAATGCAAAAAACGGATATAAGATAACAAGAGTTTTCGGGCAGAGTGAGGTTGTGGAAATTCCGGAGTTTATCAGGGAAATCCCAGTCACAGAACTTGGTGATTATACATTTTCGGACAGGATGGACCGGAAAGATTTTGAAAAAATGCTGTTGCATGGGAATTTGTGCCATGAAGACGGAACAAAGGTAGAATCGGCAGCTCATCTGCCGGAAATCGCAGGAGAACGTCTTCAGGAACTGAAGCTTCCGCAGGGGCTTACGAAGATCGGAAGATATGTATTTTATAATTGCCGTAATCTGCAGAGACTAAGCTTTGGCGGAAATCTTACAGATATCGGGGCAGGCGCGCTGACCGGATGTCACAAAATCAATCAGATTGAAGTAGAAATCGGGGAAGAGGGAAGCTCTTCTTTACGGGAAATTCTGACGGAACTGCCGGAAGAATTGTGTGTGGATATCATAAAAAACGGGGAAACAGGGCGCTTCTGGTTTCCGGAATTTTTTGAAGAGGGTGTGGAAAATACACCGGCAAGAATTCTTGAAAATCATGTACATGGAAGCGGAATTCGATACAGGAACTGTTTTGTCCATAAAAAACTCCATGTTCTGGAATACGATCGTCTTTTTGAATATGCAAAAGCCTGGGAGAATGAAAAACTGGTGATTTCCCTGGCTCTGGACCGGATTTTGCATCCCATGGAATTGTGTGAGGATGCCCGAATCCGTTATGTTCATTATCTGAAAGAACAGATTCAGCCAGCCGTAAGTCTGCTTGCCGGGAGAAAAGAATATGCGTTTATCAGAACAATTCTTAGGGAAACAGAGCCATCCGGCGAGACTGCCGGGGAGCTTTTGGACCGGGCAGGACAGCAGGGAGATGCCGAACTGGTCAGCATCCTTATGGATTATCTTCATCGACATACAAAGAAACAGAGAAAGGTATTTGAACTGTGAAAGAGATTAGAAGCCCCATACAGGAACTACAGAAAAAAGAGGAAGAGAGACTGGATATCTGTCGGGATATCCTGAAAAATGCGAGAAATGAACTGTATGCTTCCATGCGTTTTATGGATGTCGCACTGGCTTCCCTGAAGCCAGAACCATCGTTTCAGACAGGGACGCTCGGTACGGATGGCGAATTTCTATATTTTGAACCGGACTGGCTTATTCAGGCGTTTCTGAACCGGAAAACAATGATCAACAGGCTGTATCTTCATGAACTGCTCCACTGCCTTTTCTGTCATGTGTGGAATGGAAAAAATCGAAATTCCAGGTTATGGAATCTGGCATCTGATATAGCTGTGGAATCAATCATTGATGAACTTTATCAAAAAGCAGTGTATCTGCGTCCGGGCAGTTTTCGCCGGGAAATCTATCTGGAACTGCGAGCATACAAAAAGATACTGACAGCAGAAGTGATTTACCGCATTCTGGAAAATACACCGCAGGAACCGGGGAAAATTGCCAGAATGGAGCAGGAATTCCGTCTTGATGATCACAGCCGCTGGGAAGATGGAAAGACAAGAAACGGGACACCGAACCGGCAGAAGCAATGGGAAGATATGCGTCAGAAAATGCAGACAGAAATGGAGACAATTTCCAAAGAAGCAGCTTCTGAGTCAGGAAGTCTTCTGGAACAGCTGCAGATTGAAAACCGGCAGAGATATGATTACAAAGCCTTTCTCCGAAAGTTTTCCGTACTCAAAGAAGAGATGAAAGTGGATATGGATGCCTTTGACTATATCTTTTATCATTACGGTCTTGAGACTTATGGGAATATGCCTCTGATTGAGCCTCTGGAAACAAAAGAAATGAAAAAAATCGAAGATTTTGTGATTGTCGTGGATACTTCCATGTCCTGTAAAGGAGATCTGATCCGGCATTTTCTGGAAGAAACATATGGAGTTCTTTCGGAATCTGAGAGCTTTTTCCGACAGATCAACGTTCATATTATTCAGTGTGATGACCGGATTCAGGAGGATGTTGTGATCCATAACAGCAGGGAAATGGAAACGTATCTTGCCGGATTTACGGTGAAAGGTTTTGGAGGTACGGATTTCCGTCCACCTTTTGAATATGTGGAACAGCTTCGCCATGCAGGGGCTTTTACAAAGCTTCGGGGACTTATTTATTTTACGGATGGATATGGTCTTTTTCCTGTAAAGATGCCGCCCTATGATACTGCTTTCATCTTTATGAAAGATGATTACCGGGATGTGGATGTACCGCCCTGGGCGATAAAACTGATCATTGATCCGGAAGAACTTGGAGAGGAAGAGAGGACAGCAGAAGACTATGAATATTAAACGTGCAAAACAGGAACTGATTGATACGGTAGAGGCATATCTTTTAAAAGATGAGTACGGAGAATACGTGATTCCGAAGATCCGCCAGAGACCTGTTTTGCTTCTGGGAGCCCCGGGAATCGGAAAAACGCAGATTATGGAACAGGTGGCCAGGGAATGTCAGGTGGGGCTGGTGGCATATACAATTACGCATCATACGAGACAGAGTGCAATTGGCCTGCCGTTTATTTCTCATAAACGCTATGACGGAAAAGAATATGCAGTTACAGAGTATACCATGAGCGAAATTGTTGCCAGTATTTATAATAAAATTGAAGAAACAGGGCTGAAAGAGGGAATTCTGTTTATTGATGAGATCAATTGTGTTTCCGAGACCCTTGCACCGGCCATGCTGCAGTTCCTTCAGTGTAAGACATTTGGAAACCATGAGATCCCGGAAGGATGGATCATTGTGGCAGCAGGAAATCCTCCGGAATATAATAAATCGGTTCGTGAATTTGATGTGGTCACTATGGACCGCGTGAAAAAGATTGAGGTGGAACCGGATTTTCAGGTATGGAAAGCGTATGCGTATCAGGAGAACATTCATCCCTGTATTCTGTCGTATCTGAACCTTCGTACAGGGTTCTTTTATAAGATGGAGACAACGGTGGACGGCAGACAGTTTGCAACTCCCCGAGGCTGGGAAGATCTGTCGCGGATGATTTCTGTATATGAAAAACTTGGAAAAGATGTCACGGCAGATGTTGTGATCCAGTATATCCAGCATCCGAAAGTGGCGGGGGATTTTGCCGGATATTATGAACTGTATCGGAAGTATGAAGCGGATTATCAGATTGATGAGATCCTTCAGGGAAAAAGCTTTGAAGGAATGATCAAAAAAATCGCCCATGCATCCTTTGATGAGCGCATGAGTGTAGTGAATCTTCTGTTCTCCGGAGTGGGACAATTCATTCGAAAAGCCGTTCAGATGGAAGAAATTATGGAGAAGGTTTTTGAGACTCTGAAGATGATTCGGGAAGTAATCGATGGAAGTAAAGAGCCGGAAATGATTATCGGACAGCATATCGAATTACTGCGTGAGGAGTGGGAAAAACGACGTACTGCGGAGCTTCTGAATCGCCGGGAAGACCGCTGTTATCGCAGGGCTCTGGATGTATTGAACAAATATAAAAATAAAGTGGCGGAAGCGGGAAATGCAGATGGCAGAAGCGCTTTTGAGATTATGAAACAGGAATTTTCCATGGATCGAAGAGCACTCGACATCCTGTTTGACCAGGCAGGAAATGTTCTGGAAAATACGTTCGATTTCATGGAAACAGCATTTCTGAACAGCCAGGAAATGGTTGTATTTATTGCGGATCTGAATACAGATTTTTACAGTATCCGGTTCCTGCAGGAATATGAATGCGAACGATATTATCAGTATAATAAAGAGATGCTTTTTGAAGATGTGAGTACGGAAATCCGGAAAAGAATTGAAGCTTTGTAAGAAAATAACTATGTACTGGAGGGTGAGGAAACAATGAATATGGAAGTATTTCGAGGCGTGATGATTCCGTTTATGGGAACTGCGCTGGGAGCAGCCTGTGTGCTGTTTATGAAAGGAAAACTGAATGTATCGGTACAGAGAGCGCTGACAGGATTTGCAGCCGGAGTAATGGTGGCGGCATCTGTCTGGAGTCTTCTGATTCCGGCTATGGAACAGGCAGAAACAATGGGAAGCTGGGCGTTTGTTCCGGCGGTTGCCGGTGTGTGGCTGGGAGTGCTGTTTTTGCTTTTGCTGGACCGGATTATTCCGCATTTACACCAGAGCAGTGAGGAGCCGGAAGGACCAAAATCGAGTCTAAAAAAAACAACCATGCTGGTACTGGCTGTTACCCTTCACAATATTCCGGAAGGTATGGCAGTCGGTGTTTTATATGCCGGATGGATGGCAGGAAATGATACGATCACAATGGCGGGAGCACTTGCATTATCCATTGGAATCGCGATTCAGAACTTCCCGGAGGGAGCGATTATCTCCATGCCTCTTCGGGCAGAAGGAATGAGTAAGCAGAAGGCTTTTTTACATGGAGCACTGTCTGGAATCGTAGAGCCGGTGGCTGCACTTCTTACAATGTGGGGTGCGAGTCTGATCGTTCCGATTCTTCCGTATCTTCTCAGTTTTGCAGCCGGTGCGATGCTGTATGTAGTAGTGGAAGAACTGATTCCGGAAATGTCAGTAGGGCATCATTCCAATCTGGGAACCGTCTTTTTTACTGTCGGTTTTACAGTGATGCTGGCGCTGGATGTGGCACTCGGGTAAGGATGTTTCTGGTTGATAACAACATAACATACAGACTGCATCGGGAGGCATAATTATAAGGGCGTGAGAAATAAAAAAAGGAGCAGGATGCAGATGTCTGGAATGAATGTTCAAACACGCTTTAAGAAAAAAAGATAGATATGTAAAAGAAAACAGGGTGAAATATATGGCAGAAAATAAGATAGGAAGTATGAGCGAAAATATGGCGGAAAATAAGACGGAAAATTCCACAGGAAATATGACAGATAAGATGGCAGAAATTAAGCCGTATGAACATAAAGTTCAGTATTATGAGACGGATCAGATGGGCATTGTACATCATTCCAACTATATCCGGTGGTTTGAGGAAGCGCGCACATACGTGCTGGAAGAGATAGGATTTGGCTACCGGGAGATGGAAGAATGCGGAGTAATGAGTCCTGTTCTGGAGGCAAATGCGGAGTACAAAACCATGACTCATTATTCAGACAGGGTACTGATTGATACGAAGGTAGTTGCTTATAATGGCATCCGGCTTCAGCTTGCTTATACAGTCAGAGACAAAGAAACAGGAGAAGTGCGCTGTACCGGATACACAAGACATTGTTTCCTAACTCCGGAGGGCAGACCGCTTTCCTTAAAACGTTCTTATCCGGAAATCCACAGGATTTTTGAAGGTTTGATGGAAATTTCCGATAAATTGTGACACACATCTGTCGGAAAGCAAGTTTCAAACACACTCTGGGAAAGTTTCAAGCACACTTTGGGAAAGTTTCAAACACACTCTGAGAAATATCAAACACTCTCCGGGAAATGTGCTGTCAAACGCACTTTGTGAAAATGTGCTTGACATTTTGTCCAGTCGTGGTAAAGTAGTTAATCAAATAATCATTTACAGGGGTGCTGGTGAAGACCGGCTGAGATAGATACCGTATTCGTATCGGACCCTACAACCTGATCTGGGTAATGCCAGCGGAGGGATGAGCGTCAGAAGCTCTGTAATGGATGAATCAGCTCCCGCGGTATCTGCCTTGCAGGAGCTTTTTTATTGTATGGAACAGGAACTGTTCTGCATTTTCCTGCGATATAAAAAGCCCTCCGGGCAGTGTTTTTTTCGCGGGCAAAGAAAAGGAGGAAACAAAATGAACGCAAGTGTAGCAATTCAGGTACTTCCTGAAGCAAAAGATGATGAAGAACTGATCCGTGTGGTAGATGAGGTGATTGCCTACATCAAAAGCACAGGGCTGAACTGTTATGTGGGACCTTTTGAGACTGCAATTGAAGGAGATTATGATGAATTGATGGACATCGTAAAAGAATGCCAGCACATCGCAATCAAAGCAGGAGCTCCTTCTGTAGCAGCTTATATCAAAGTCACCTATCGTCCGGAAGGAGAGGTGCTCACCATTGAGAAAAAAGTTTCAAAGCATCACCTCGAAGATTAATACGATTGCTGCGATTCTGATTCTCCTGATAATCTGGCAGACGGTATCGGCTCTTGGAATTGTTCCGGGCTACATGCTTCCGTCTCCGGTACAGGTAGTAAAAGCATTTATCCAGGAGTTTCCGCTTCTGATGGAAAATGCAAAAGTCACCCTTCTGGAAGCGTTTATCGGACTTGCCTGCGGTGTTTCATTTGGTTTTGTTATGGCAGTTCTGATGGACAGGTTTGAGGTGCTTTATAAGGCATTTTATCCGCTTGTCGTGCTGACTCAGACGATTCCGACAGTGGCTGTGGCACCGCTTCTGGTATTATGGTTCGGTTATGAAATGCTGCCGAAAATCATTCTGATCGTAATTGCCACATTCTTCCCTGTTACGGTGGGAGTTTTGGATGGATTCCGGAGTGCAGATAAGGATACCATGAATCTGCTGCGTTCCATGGGAGCTTCGGAATTTCAGATTTTCCGTTATGTGAAACTTCCGGGGTCTATGGGACAGTTTTTTGCAAGCCTTCGGATCTCCGTTGCATATTCTGTCGTAGGTGCGGTGATTTCTGAGTGGCTTGGTGGATTTTCAGGACTGGGAGTTTATATGACCAGGGTTAAAAAGGCATTTTCCTTTGACAAAATGTTCGCAGTAATTTTTTTAATTTCACTGATCAGTCTGCTTCTGATGAAGCTGGTGGATTTTTTACAGAAAAAATGTATGCCATGGGAGGATACAAAAAATGAATAAAAAGAAAATAATGGCAGCAGGAATGGCTGCAGCAATGACCGTTTCCATGATGAGTGCAGTTCCGGTTTATGCGGAAGAAGCAGAGACCGAGAAAATCACATTTGTTCTGGACTGGACTCCGAATACGAATCATACAGGACTCTATGTGGCTGAGAGTCAGGGATTTTTTGAAGAACAGGGCCTGGAAGTAGAAATTGTCCAGCCGCCGGAAGATGGTGCAGATGCTCTGGTAGCATCCGGAAAGGCACAGTTCGGTGTTTCTTTCCAGGATACGATGGCGCCTGGGGTGGCAGGGGAAAATGTTCTTCCGACTACTGCTGTAGCTGCATTGATCCAGCATAATACCTCAGGAATTGTATCGCGAAAAGGAGAGGGAATGGATACTCCCAGGGGAATGGAAGGAAAGAAATATGCGACCTGGGACAGTCCTGTGGAAAAAGCAATGATTCAGAACGTAGTAGAAGAGGACGGCGGTGATTACAGCAAGGTAGAAATGATTCCAAGTACTGTTACCGATGAAGTTTCCGCACTGCAGTCAAAATCTGTGGATGCTATCTGGATTTTCTACGGATGGGCAGGCGTTAAGATGGAACTGGAAGGTCTGGAGACAGATTATTTTGCATTTAAAGATATTAACCCGGTATTTGACTATTATACACCTGTTGTAATCGCAAATAATGATTTCCTTGCCAGTGAACCGGAAACTGCAAAGAAGTTCCTGACAGCACTGAGAGATGGATATGAATATGCAATCGAAAATCCGGAAGAAGCTGCAGAAATTCTCTGTGAAGCTGCTCCTGAGCTTGATCAGGAGCTTACTGTGGCAAGTCAGAATTATCTGTCAGAACAGTATAAAGCTGAGGTAGAACAGTGGGGATATATTGATCCGGAAAGATGGAACGGTTTTTATCAGTGGCTGAATGAGAATGAACTGGTAGAAGATGAAATTCCGGAGAATACCGGATTTTCCAATGATTACCTTCCGGAATAATCTCGAATCAGAAAGGTTTTGAGAGATGTCAGAACTAATCGTAAAAAATGTCAGCAAATCCTTTGACGGCAGGAAAATCATACAGAATGTCAATGTGACTCTTCATGAGGGAGAACTGGTATGTCTTTTGGGTGTGAGCGGCGGGGGGAAAACCACGCTGTTTAATGTGATTTCAGGGCTAACGATACCTGATGAAGGACAGGTATTCCTTGATGGTGAAGAAATTACAGGAAAACCGGGAAAAATCAGTTATATGCTCCAGAAAGATCTGCTTCTTCCATATCGTACAATTGAGGATAATGTGGCGCTTCCCCTGGTTATTAAGGGAATGAGCAAAAAAGAAGCAAGAAAACAGGCAGCTCCCTATTTTGCGGAGTTTGGTCTGGAAGGTACGGAAAAAAAGTATCCACGCCAGCTTTCCGGCGGTATGCGTCAGAGAGCTGCTCTGATGCGTACCTACATGTTTTCCAGAAATGTGGCACTTCTGGATGAACCTTTTTCTGCGCTGGATACTATTACAAAGAGCAGTATGCATACCTGGTATCTGAATATTATGGAGCAGATTCATCTGTCTACACTGTTTATTACTCATGATATTGATGAGGCGATTCTTCTGTCAGACCGGATTTATCTGCTTACAGGCAAACCTGGAGAAATCACACAGGAAATTGTGATCAGAGAGCCAAAACCCCGCAGAGCAGACTTTAATCTGACGGAAGAATTCCTGCAGTATAAGAGACTGATACTGGAAAAAATCGGATAAGTTTCGGAAAAGATGAATCCGGTAATTTTAAATCCTGACTGAGAAGACAAGTTCTTTCTGGTCAGGATTTTTTGTTTTTACAGGAACGCACCATCTGCTGCAAGATTTTCAAACAAATCGGTAATCGGATCTCCTTTGCTCTGGAATTCGCAGGCATTAAAGGGAACTCCTCCTGCAGCCTGCGGCCAGATGCCTACGGTATGGTCGATATAATATGGACCAAAACCGGATTTCTCAATTTCTTCCATGGAAAGATTCCTGGTAAGCTGGTGAACGATGGTGGAGACCAGCTCGAGGTGAGCAAGTTCTTCTGTACCTACATCGTTGAGTACTGCCGAAGCCATACGGTTTGGCATGGTAAATCGCTGGGAAAGGTAACGCATGGAAGCGCCAATTTCTCCATCCGGTCCCCCTTATCCCCGTAACCTATCGCATGGACTGGCAGCAGAGAAAAGCAAAGGAACAGCCATTTGCGGATAGTATTTCCGGGGAAGATTTGGTATACTAAATACAACAAAAATTTCCCCGGAGGAATAGATTTATGAGTATCTTTGATATTTTGGGACCGATTATGGTAGGTCCGTCCAGTTCCCACACGGCGGGGGCTGTGCGGATCGGATATATTACAAGGGTTCTGCTGGGAAGCCCGGTGGCAGAAGCGAAGATCGGACTTCACGGCTCTTTTGCGGCCACAGGAAGAGGACATGGAACGGATCGGGCACTGATGGCAGGTCTTCTGGGAATGCAGCCGGACGATATGCGTATTCCCGGGAGTTTTGAAGAAGCGGAAAAAGAACATGTAAAGTTTTCTTTTCATGATATGCAGATTTCCGGTGCGCATCCCAATACTGCCTTTCTGGAGGTAAGAGGAACCAGCGGCAAGGAGCTGAAGGTGCAGGCTTCTTCCCTTGGAGGCGGAAGAGTTATGCTGAATAAACTGGATGGAATTGAGGTAAACTGTGCCTGTGAGAGTCCGACTCTGATCGTCCGCAATCAGGACAAGCCTGGATATGTGGCAGAAGTTACCACGCTTCTGACCCAGCATTCCGTAAACATAGCAACGCTGAACCTTCACCGTGACAAAAAAGGCGGAAATGCAGTTATGGTGATCGAGTCGGATCAGCCGATTCCTGCAGATGTTATGGAACGGCTGGAAGCAATGGAAGGTATTTTAAAAGTGACCTATCTTATGAGCAGGGAGGAAGCATAAATGGCATATCAGTCTTTGCAGGAAATTGTAGAAACAGGAAACAGCCGAAGTATTCCTTTTTGGAAAGTGATTCTTCTGGATGATATGAATGATCGGTCTGTGACAGAAGAAGAGTCTGTGGACACCATGAAAAAAATGTGGAGCGCTATGCTGGAGGCCAGTGATCAGTACGAAGGAACAATGCTTTCCAAGAGCCGTCTTGTGGGCGGGATGGGAGCGCAGATGGAAACATACAGGACAAGTCAGGAACCGCTCTGCGGAGATTTTATGGCAAAAGTAATCTCTCAGGCACTTCAGATGGGAGAGTCCAATGCGTGCATGAAAAGAATTGTGGCGGCACCTACTGCAGGGGCATGCGGTGTTCTTCCGGCTGTGCTGATTCCTCTTTACAGAGAAAAAAAGATTCCGGATGAAAAGGTTCTGGAGGCACTTTATACGGCAGCAGGAATCGGCCAGGTGATCGCTGCCCGTGCCTTTATCGCCGGGGCAGCAGGCGGCTGTCAGGCGGAGATCGGGGCAGCTTCTTCTATGGCAGCGGGAGCACTGGTGCACCTTCGCGGAGGAGATTCCAGTCAGATCATTCAGGCAGCGGCAATGGCTTTGAAGAATCTTCTGGGACTTGTCTGTGATCCGGTCGCAGGGCTGGTGGAAGTACCCTGCGTGAAACGTAATGTGATCGGGGCAGTCAATGCGCTTTCCTGTGCGGATATGGCTCTTGCAGGAATTACTAGCCGCATTCCGCCGGATCAGGTAATCGATGCTATGAAAGAAATCGGAGAGTCCATGCATGTTTCTCTTCGGGAAACCGGAGAAGGAGGCGTGGCCAACACACCGGCAGCGAGAGAAATCGCGCAGAGACTCGGAATGTAAGTAGGATGGGAATCGCAGCTTGTCAGGAACTGTATAAGTGAAAAGTGAGGGTATTCGTTTTTTTATCATAAATGATTTCTTCAACAACAGATCGGATGAAGGTTCCTTTTATTTCGTAAGAAATATCATCATCTTTGAGAATGTCATATACGGTGCGGACTTTTGACAAATAGTGATCTTTGGTTACTTTTGGAGGTTCTTCTTTTTGTGCAATTTCTGCCAGGAGCGATTCCAGACGTTTCCGTTCTTCGAGAAGGCGGGTTTTGTTTTCTTTATATTCTTCCAGAGAATCCACTCCGGATTCGTAAGCATATCTGATGCGCTGTTCGCGTTGAGACAGCTTCTCCAGTTCTATTTGATAATACGTTTCTTCACAAGTTTCCTCATCTGATTCGGGAGGAATATAAGAAAACGTGAATTCTGCTCCGTTCAGGATTTTTTCAAAATATTCCAGCACACCGGAGATCAGATTCTTTTCAGATATGCCGGAGCTTTCTTTATGCATTCCTTTGGAATATTTCCAGCATTGAAAAAAAGGATACCTGCAGTGATTATATGACAGGCTGGAACCGCAGACAGAACATTTTACCAGCCCGGAAAGCCAATGCCTGCAGGTGGATACACTTCTTCGTTTTTGAGGCCTGAATGTTTCTGTGTAGGTGTTTTGGGCTTCCCGGAACAGCTCTTCGGAGATAAATGTCTCATGGGTCCCTTGTGTTTTGATCCCATTCCATTCCAGCTCTCCGATGTAAAATCGATTTTGCAGTATATAAGCGATATTGCGCTTTTCAAACAGGCTTCCGCGTTTGGTGCGGATTCCCATGTCGTTGAGCTGTCTGGCGATTGCAGTTGGTTCCTTGTGATAGTGGCAGTACTGTTCAAATATATATTTTACCGTACGTGCTTCATCCGGATCCACGACAAACGGATTTCCTCCGCCTACAGCTTTGTATCCCAATGGAGGAGCAGCCTGGTATCCGCCGCGCATGGCTTTTTCGGTCATTCCACGGACAACCTCTCCGGACAGATTGATGGAATAGTACTCATCCATCCATTCAATGATGCGCTCGATCAGACTGCCGAATGGACCGTCAATCAGTGGCTCTGTGATGCTGACTACATCCACATTGCACTGTTTGCGGAGCATGGATTTGTACACGATGGATTCTTCCTGGTTCCTGGCGAAACGGCTGAACTTCCAGAGAAGGATCATGTTGAAGGGGGAAGGCCTGGACTTGGCCAGAGAAATCATGCGCTGAAATTTCGGACGTTTGTCAGCTTTTCGTCCGGAAATGCCATTTTCCATAAAAATATGCTCCGGCTTGACCAGAATTTTATTCTTCTTTGCATAATCCAGCAGAAGACGTTTCTGGGCATCGGGAGATAACTCCTCCTGTTTGTCAGTAGACACCCTGATATAAAGTGCTCCGGTGCGGTAATCGGGGACAGAAGATTGTTTTGGCATAATATCACCCTTTCATTTTATGAAATTTTGGGTATAAAAAATACACCCTGTTCATTTGGAAGGATGTATGGTATAATACTGGTGTTGAAGTAGTGTGACCATGCATCCTTTGGGTTGACAGGTTACATCTATGTAAAGCCGTTCCTGTTGGCGCAGGGGCGGTTTTTCTTTATTTGAGTAAATCTGAGATTATTATCTGCAGATCACCATAGATTCCAACTACCACAGGTTGGTCAAAAGGAATGATCATGGGAGCTGCGTCTTCTTCATAACGGTAAACAGTAGTGCGCTCTTTTGCTGGATCTACGATCCAGTATTCTCGAACTCCGGATTCTGCATATTTGGCATTTTTTATATTGTAATCCATCCGGCGGCTGCTCGGCGACACTACTTCAACAATGAAATCTGGCGCTCCATTGCATCTGTGATCTGTTATTTTACTTTTATCGCAGATGATACTGATATCTGGCTCCACATAAGTTTCGTCGTTTGCAGTGAGGTTCACGGCGAATGGAGCGGGGATGACATCACAGAATCCACCTTTTGATTTGATATGGTTTGAGAAAATTACAGTGAAGGCACTTATTAATTTCTGATGCACATAGCTTGGCGGTGCCATATCATAAAGCCGGCCGTCGATCAGTTCTGCACGCTGGCCTTCCGGAAGGTTCCAGTAGTCTTCGGATGTATAGGTTTTGTCCTTTGGTAATGGCATGGTATCACGTCCTTTCTGTATAGAGTATTGGCTTGGTAGCTATTTTCATAACAGCAAAATACGGAATAAAGTAAATGATATAGTTATCTAATTTTACAAATTCACCATATTTTGATTTATAACAATCAATGGCTTCTTTCAGATACTCTTCTGCGAAATCCAGATATTCAGCCATTTCATATAAGTTCCGTGCACCGGATTCATAAGAGTTAATAATTCCCATTAATCCGACTTTTAGATTGTATCCGTATAATCTGGCACGGTATTCCTGCTTGCGGTTCATAGTGTCGGATTGATCAAGAATATCACCTGAAGAAGTATAGTAGTGTCCGAGCTCTTCTGCCAGAACGCAGGATTTTTCTACGGTCGTATCAATGCCTGAACGGATGGCTATACGATTTTTATATATTCGCCCATCACTTCCGGTCAGGGGCTTTTCCATTACGGTCAGCCCCTCATTGTCTGCGGTATCTAATAGTTCTTCGTAGGTCAAAAAATCACTCCCATTCAGAATCATCCATCATGATGTCATCATCATGTTTTCTCATATCTTCAGTTACTTCTATATCAGTACGTTCATGGGCGGCGGCAAGCAGGGAACTTGATTTTAAAATTAGTTTCTGAAGCATCTTTCGACAGAATTCTTCTGATTGCTCTACCAATGAACTGTATTCATCGGGAGTAATTTTGATAGAAGTAATTCCATTTGAGAGAATATATCTTTCTTCATCACTAGACCATTCATATGTCCATCCTAATCCACGTAATTGATAATAGAGAGCATTAATTTTGTCCTCAAATTGTTGAGATTCTTTATCCCATTCTTTTTTTTCCCATCCCATTAATTGTGTAGGTGTAGTATCTAGAGCTTTTGCAAAAGCTATTATTTTACTACGAGTAAGATCAACTTCGCCTTTTTCAATTTTTGCGATAGAAGATCGGCTCGTATATCCTGTTAGTTTCGCAAGTTCATCTTGAGATAATCCTTTTTGTTCGCGCAATTCTTTTATATTTTTGTATAATTCTATCATTTGGGTGTCACCTCCTGGGAACACTATAACATATATGTGAAAAAAATTCAACAATATTATAAAAAAGTGTTGACACAAGTTCATCATAATGCCATATTGAAGAAGTGAATTAAATTCAACAAGAAAGGAATGACTATTTAAATGAATGATATTTTTAACGAAGTATTCAGTACACCAGATACCAGCAAACAGACACCGATTGAGATTGCCCTTGGTGTAGATGAACAGGGAATGACAACAGCTACAAAGTTGTATGGATTTTTGGAACTGAATCCAAGTAATTATTCAAAGTGGTTTAAGAAAAACATTATCGAGAATCAGTTCGCAGAGGAAAATGTTGATTATTTCCGGTTCGTACTGAAGTACGAGTCGGGAGATAACTTTAGTAAGGAACGTCAGGATGCACGCCTTACCGCTAGCTTCGCAAAGAAGCTTTCTATGATGCAGAAAAACCAGAAAGGTGAAGCTGCTAGAAACTATTTCGTAGGAATTGAAAATGGTGCAAAGAAACTGACTAGGGAAAAAGTATATGAAACAAAAGCCACATCTCTTGGCGAGATAGCTTCATTCAACAAGGAAATGGACAAGCGAATGGAGAAACAGGGATCGGCGCCATGGAAGATTTGTGAAGCGTTCAAAATGGTATCGGAACAGTTTGGCATTCGACTCCCAGATGACTTTGTAAAGATTCCAGAATATGAGCAGATTAGCTTTCTGGAATAGATTCAAGCACATGTTTCGATGTTCCAGTAGAGTATTTTGCGGAGTGAGGAGGTGGGAAGCATGGAATTTGGAAGCATTATGATGAACAATGGAGAGATTTTTGATGGAAAAAAGATTGGAGAATTTACCGAATTTATTATCAATAAGTTCTCCGAAGAAGGATTGTCCTACGATGAGTCGACGATCGTTTTGAAAAAGGCCAAAGATACATTGGGAGAATATTGCTTTGTTTCAAAGCATGGAGCGAAGAGAAAAGGAGATTCAGAGTATACCACAAATGACAGAGGCGACATGTCGTTTGATAAAACGATGGATAATGATATAGGAATCCGTTCGTTAGAGGTAGATCTTGATAAGGGAATTTTGATGATTAACGGGAAGAATGTAACGGAACCCGTGATGACAACTCTTACGGGGCCAGATGGGTGGCCATTATGCAAATTGTTTAATGCGAATCTGGAAACTGGTCATCCGGAAGAGTGCGATAAATTAGAAATAAACTACGAAGAATACAGAGGGAGATGAAGTTATGGAATTCTTCTGCTTAGCTTGTTGTTTTGTTGGTACGAGCCTACTCATATCATCAATTGTTGTTAGTGCTGTAAGTGAAAACAGAACATTATACAAAAGCTTATTATTAATTGGCGAAATAATAGCGTTTTTTGGATATGCACCTGTATTTTTAAAACTCTTTTGAGAGTAAACGGATGCATCGTTCATATAATTTATCTGTTGATTTTGAGGCACCGTCCTGAAGAACAATATTAGCAAGTGAGAAAAGAGAACGCCGAACAGATCTGCGTTTGCAGACAGCGGCTAATTTAAAAGATGATTTATAAAAAGCCAAGGCAAATCCTTCTTTATCATTGCCATATTGACACTTGGAATATGAATCGGAAAAACTTTCACAAAGTTTCAAGCGTTCTTCGATAGTGTGGTTCATTTTTGAGATTTTATAGTCCTTAACAGAAATGATAAGAGTGGTAATAGTTGGAGCGATAATGGCAGCCAACGCGGTAATGTACGAGGCTAAAACTGTAAAATCGTTATCCATAGAAAACCCTTTCTTCTTAATGTACTCGGCATGGCAGTGCCTGTACTTAGATTATAGGAGATTCAGAACAAAATAACAATACTACCGTAAACGGGAGTAACCGGTACAAACAGTTGGTCATATCATATCGGGAGGTGATTTGATGCAATTAAATATAGTAAGCATGGTGAAAATCAACGGGCAGTGGGTCGGACAGGAAAAGATTCCAGAGGAAAGATTTGCTGAGATGGTTGCTATAGCAATGAATAGAGCAGGGAAGGCGATTGGAACAAAAGTACAGAAGACCGCCAGCTAAGGCGGGAAGGAGGGACAAGCCTTGAAAAGAGATTTAATCGACAGCCTGATGGCCGGATGGATCCTGAGTTACATGCCAATCTGGGAAGTAACTACGGTACAGAAGATTGTGATTGCATTTGGCTCATCTATTTTATGTTACATGTTCATGCTGTTTTTCAAAAAGGAGAAAACCAATGAGGAAGAAGACCGTTGACGCACTGATCGAGATGGGAGTTCCGGCTAATTTATCCGGATTCCATTATATCTGTGACGCGATAGAGTTTTATGCCCAGGATGAATCCTATATTTTATCCGGGACCACAGCTCTGTATAAGAAAATTGCCGAAATGCACGATACGACCTGGACAAGGGTGGAGAGATGCATAAGAACGGCTTTTGAGAAAGCAACTACATATGGAAACTTGGATTCACTGAATAAGTACATGACTGCAGCACAGAAGCCGACAAATGGAAATCTGCTCGCATGCCTGTATCTGAAAGTGAAGGATTGGGGGTGAAAAAAATGCACACTTACATAATTATCAAAGAAGATTTCTTCACCGGGATCCGCGGAAAAAGAAAGAAAACGATCTGCAAGAACCAGACATTAAAAGTCGGAGTCCTGTACATGCATCTCGGAAACGGATTAAAAGGATGCTGGAGAGTCCTGGAAGAAAAAAATGAGCCCCAGGGCGGCAACCCGTAAGGCTTATCTGCAAAAACCAGTGAACAGATTGGAACTCATACATATTTCGCATTTCGTCCGTTACGTCACGGATCAAGCATTGCTCTTACAACACCAATCACTCTTACAATCTCAAATTTTAAGCTTGAGAAAGGCACTTTACCAACAGATTGGTCACCCGCTCCAGAAGACACCGACGCATCCATCGCATCCGTCAAAACAATAGCAGAACAGACCGCAGATAGGTTCACTTGGGTTGTGGAGAGCGGAACTTCTTCGACCGACTTCACCCTTACCGATCGAACAGCAACCCTTGTGGCAGATGTGATTAATCTGCAAGGGCTTGTTACGTTTGACGGGCTTAGCAGTTCCGCGAAGAGCAGTATTATTGATAGCGTGCAGGTTGGTGGAAGAAATTTGATTGTCCGTAAAACGCTTACGAATGGTTATCCGTCTCAATCAACTGGCGCAATGATGTCCACAGACTCGCAATTTAGAACATCAGATTTTATAGAGTTAAAAGGTGGAGAATTTTTTACGATATGTTGGAGAAAAGATGGAGGAATAACCGAACAATGGCTTGGATTTTTTTATTACAAATCCGATAAAACATATATTTCATGTAATGACTATAAAAGAACGGGAAATCCAGTAACAATTACTGAAATATCTCCAGACGAATGCGGGTATATACGAATTTATTGGAAATATTCAATAGGTGGAACAATAAAGCTCGAACTAGGCAACAAAGCCACCGACTGGACACCAGCTCCAGAAGATGTGGATTCCAGTATTTCAGCCGTCGATACTGCCTTAGCAAATCTGTGCTACGACAGCAATAAGACCTATATCAATGGCGGCAAGATTTACACAGGGACAATCACCGCTACGCAGATTGCGTCCAAGGCTATCACCGCCGACAAACTCAACGTCACATCCCTGTCTGCCATCAGTGCCAACCTTGGCTCTGTCACCGCTGGAAGCATTAATATCGGTTCTGGGAAGTTTATAGTAACCAGTGCAGGAGCGTTGACTGCGACAGGGGCGACAATATCTGGAAAGATTACGGCGACTGAAGGAATCATTGGTGGGAAGAACATTTCTGCGAAAACAGAGACAGGAACGTCAAATAAAGTGGAATCCGATGCCGTAAAATATTATGTACAGGCCGGAGCGTTCAAGAACAAAGACAAGGCTCAGGAACTGGTGGACAAGCTGAAGAAGGCCGGATTCGATGCGATTATTAAGGTTGCGTGATGTCGAATTTTATCGAGATAGTGACCAAATAATAGTAGACATTCGGTGAAATACATGTTATTCTCGTTATATGAGAGAAAAGTATAAAATACAAAAGATAAAATGATTCACAGCCTGGCAATATTAATTTTTGCCGGGCTGTTCCTGTTATAGGTTACAGAGGTAAGGCCCCCCATACTGACTCATAATATATTGTGCCAGCCTGGCATTCGGGGTTTTGATGTTGACAGGATACTGAAGCCGTTTTTCATAATTCCACATTTATTTTAAGCCTCCTTCCTGTTCCCATGGGAACGGCTGCTCCATCCATTTCCAGGTATCGCTGTCTGTTTCCAGGGCGTCATCGACGGTAAGAGGACCGAATTCTCTTGCATACAGAGTCATCAGTTCCCGGCGCCTGGAAGCGACAGTTTTGAAAAAATCCATTGCCTGTTTGTCACACGGGTGGGTATCGAGAAAGAGATGAATGTCATTTACCGCGAAGCTTACTTCATTGATTTCCTGAAGAAGCTGTTTTTGGTTCAGAGATCTGTTTTCGGACATCATTTTCGGACACCTCGCTTTCCGCAGAATGGTCTGCAAAGTTCCGGGAAAATTGTGCCCACATGAAGTGCATGTTTTAAATCAAAGGTTTTCGAGAAAGTCTGGCATGGGACGTAAGCCATGGCGGGCGGCAGGCTTTTCAGGTGGGAATACATTTCTTCTTCGTGTGATATTGTGCCGGGCATCCGGCAGCTGCATTCGGCAGCTTTTTGACAAGATCTGTGTGTCATACGTTCGTTGTAAGGCATTCTGTTCATGCCGCAGGTAGTGCGGTAAGGACGGCCGGAAGAACGGCCCATCTGATAATTTTCCATGAAAAAATCCTTTCTGCTGCAAAATTCAGTTACGCTATATTTTATGTCATAGAAACAGAAAGGTGTGCATACTGCGGAAAACAGCAGCTCCCGGATTTACAATAATTAGACATTTTTATCATTCCTGTGTAAAAAACAGGAGGAACCGGTTCTGTGAAAACTTGCACAGATAACATCCCCATGCTATAATGAAAATCAACACAGGCTGACAGCAATCAGAAAGGTTTGTCAGTCAATTTCAGAAAAGCTGGGTGATGCAATGGATAAAACCGGAAAATCCGTAACTGCATTATTTGACAGGATCAACAGAGGAAAGAAAAATGTGAAAAACACCAGAAAGCCAACGACGAATTATTATGATTACAGTCTTGTGGCAGTGATCATTCTTCTCACCTGTTTTGGTCTGATTATGCTTTACAGCACAAGTGCCTATATTGCAGAACTGGATTACAATGATGATATGTATTATTTTAAGAAACAGGCCGTGATTAGTCTTGTCTGTCTGATCGCTGCAATACTGATTTCAAAGATCGACTACCATATCCTGACTTATTTTACTACGATTCTTTATGGCCTGGCAGTCGTTCTGATGCTTCTGGTAAGGACACCTCTGGGACATACGTCACATGGTGCCAGACGGTGGCTGAAGATCGGACCGATACAGTTCCAGCCTGCGGAAGTCGCCAAGATTGCGGTGGTTGTCTGCCTGTCTTATATGATTGTAGCGATGGGTAAGCAGATCAGGACTCTCAAGGCCTGTATGGTTCTTGCAGGTATGGGAGGCGCTTTGGGACTGGTGGCATATGTGGCAACAGATAACCTCAGTACGGCAATTATTATCTGCGGGATTACAGCGGGAATGATTTTCGTTGCGCATCCGGATACCAGGCCATTTGTGATTTTATTGATCATCGGGATTGTTCTGATAGTCGGACTGGTATTTTTGCTGAATGCCCTTGTGGATCCTGCGTCCAGCGGAAGTTTCCGTATCAAACGTATTCTGGTCTGGCTCCATCCGGAAGCCTATGCATCAGGTGATGGATATCAGACTCTGCAGGCTCTGTATGCAATCGGTTCAGGAGGACTTCTGGGAAGAGGACTTGGCAACAGTATCCAGAAGCTGGGAAATGTTCCGGAGGCGCAGAATGATATGATTTTTTCGATCGTCTGCGAGGAACTGGGAATTCTTGGAGGGCTCATTGTCATTATACTGTTTGCGTATCTTCTGTACAGACTGTTTTTTATTGCACAGAACGCTCCGGATATGTTTGGTTCTCTGATGGTCAGCGGGATTTTTATTCATATTGCGCTGCAGGTTGTTCTGAACATTGCGGTAGTGTTGAACATTCTGCCGAATACCGGTGTAACGCTGCCGTTTATCAGTTACGGAGGAACCTCTGTTTTGTTCCTGATGTCCGAGATGGGGCTGGCCTTAAGCGTGGCCCGACAGATCAAATTTCAGGAGCCGGAACGACTGTTATAATCAGCCAGACATAAAGGTCTGTGAAATAATGGAAAATACTATTGACAAATGCCCCTGCAGCATATATACTTTGGGCATCAAAATTATCACAAAGCAGGATGTTTGATAAAGGAGAGAAAAGCAATGTTAGAGAAAATGAAAGAAATTATATCTGAACAGTTAAATCTGGATACAACCGATGTTACACCGGAGACTTCCTTTAAGGACGATCTTGGTGCAGATTCCCTTGATCTTTTTGAACTGGTTATGGCTCTGGAAGAAGAGTATGACCTGGAGATCCCGACAGAGGAATTAACAGATCTTGAGACCATCGGTGATGTGATGAACTATCTCAGAAAAAAAGGCGTAGAAGCTTAAGAAATAAACAACAAGGATCTCCCTGCAGCCACAGTGCTTCGGGGAGATTTTTTCTCTTGTCTGTAAATACATCTATCAGGGATTTTTCCGGAGACCGGCTGATTCTTCTTAGTGATGGGGAACATTTTGCAGATTGAAAGGCAGATTTGGTAATCTACGGAAAACCTATGGACATTCTGAAAGATATGGTGCTATAATAAGCCGGAATTGGACATCTGTGGGGGCACAGATGTGACAAAAAATGAACAGGAGAATCATATTATGAGCAAGTTAAGAACCAGATTCGCACCGAGTCCGACAGGAAGAATGCATGTCGGAAATCTGAGAACAGCATTATATGCATATCTGATCACGAAACATGAAGGAGGAGATTTTATCCTTCGTATTGAAGATACGGATCAGGAACGATATATGGAAGGTGCGGTGGATATTATTTACCGTACTCTGCAGAAGACAGGACTGCTTCATGACGAAGGACCGGATAAAGACGGCGGCGTGGGACCGTATGTTCAGAGTGAACGTCAGGCATCCGGCATGTATCTGAAATATGCGCAGCAGCTTATTGAACAGGGTGACGCATATTATTGCTTCTGCCAGCAGGAAGAGCTGGAGAGCATGAAGCGTGTGGTAGCAGGCAAGGAGATTTCCATTTATGACAAGCGCTGTCTGCATCTGCCGAAAGAAGAGGTGGAGAGACGCCTTGCTGCGGGGGAACCTCATGTGATCCGTTTTAATATGCCGACAGAAGGAACCACCACATTTCATGATGTGATCTACGGGGATATTACAGTCAATAATGAAGAACTGGAGGATCTGATCCTGATCAAATCTGATGGATACCCGACTTATAATTTCGCTAATGTAATTGATGACCATCTGATGGGAATCACCCATGTGGTAAGAGGAAATGAATATCTTTCTTCTGCACCGAAATACAATCGTATTTATGAGGCATTCGGATGGAACATCCCGGTTTATGTACACTGTCCGCTGATCACCAATGAAGAGCATCAGAAACTTTCCAAGCGTTCCGGTCATTCTTCCTATGAAGATCTGGTGGATCAGGGATTTCTGACAGAAGCAATCGTAAACTTTGTGGCACTTCTTGGATGGAGTCCGCAGGAAAACCGTGAGATCTACAGCCTTCCGGAGCTTGTGGAGGCATTTGATTATCACCATATCAGCAAATCTCCGGCAGTTTTTGATATTACCAAGCTTCGCTGGATGAATGGAGAATATATCAAGAAAATGGATCCGGATGCTTTTTATGAAAAAGCGCTTCCATACATGAAAGAAGTTCTGAAAAAAGATTATGATTTCAGAAAGATTGCTGCCATGGTACAGACCAGAATCGAAGTATTCCCGGATATTCCTGCTCTGATCGATTTCTTTGAGGAAGTACCGGAATATGATGTATCCATGTATCGTCACAAAAAAATGAAAACAACAGAGGAAAGTTCTCTTGCTGTGCTGCAGGAAGTTCTTCCGGTTCTGGAAGCGCAGGAAGATTATACCAATGATCCTCTGTATGCATCTCTGAGTGAATTTGTCAAAGAAAAAGGCTACAAGAACGGTTATGTGATGTGGCCGCTTCGTACCGCAGTATCCGGTAAGCAGATGACTCCTGCCGGTGCTACGGAAATTATGGAAATTATTGGAAAGGATGAAACCATCCGCCGTGTAAAAGCTGCTGTTGAAAAACTGCAGCAGTAATCGAGTAAAAAGAATGAAGAGAAATCCATCTCAAAAAAGGGCAATCGCCCACCTGTCGGGACCGATGATGGTCCTGGCAGGCCCCGGTTCGGGGAAAACCTCCGTGATAGTGGAACGAACTGCATATATGATCAGTGAGGGGAAGATACCGGCTTCTTCTGTTTTGGTTGTGACTTTTTCCAGAGCGGCAGCCAAAGAAATGAAAGAGCGGTTTTTGAAATTTACCGGTCTGGAACGTACAGGTGTAACCTTTGGTACGTTTCATGGGGTATTTTATGGCATTTTGAAACAGGCATACGGACTTTCTGCTGCGAATATCCTTTCGGAAGAGGAGAAATTTGATATTCTGAAAGAAATGACGCTGCAGTATGGAGGAGATCTTGCGGAAGAAGGAGATTTTCCGGAAGAAGTGGCAAAAGAGATCAGCGTGGTGAAGGGCGGCAGAATCTCTCTGGAACATTATTATTCTTCCTGCTGTCCGGACGAAGTTTTCCGCCATATTTATGAAGGATACCGCAAAACCTGTCGGGCAAGAAGAAAACTGGATTTTGACGATATGCTTCTGTATTGTTATGAACTGTTTGAAAAAAGACCGGATATCTTGAAAGCATGGCAGAACAAATTCCGATATATACTGGTTGATGAGTTTCAGGATATCAATCAGCTTCAGTATGATATTGTCCGTCTCCTTGCAAAACCGGAGGATAATCTGTTTATTGTCGGGGATGATGATCAGTCGATTTATCATTTCCGCGGAGCAAGACCGGAGATTATGCTGAATTTTACAAAAGATTATCCAAAAGCGGAAACGGTTCTTCTGGATGTGAATTACCGTTGTACAGACAGTATTCTGAAAACTGCCCTGAAGGTTGTGGACTGCAATAAAAAGCGTTTCAAAAAGAAACTGTCTACGCCAAATGAGACTGGCGAACCAGTTTTATGCCGGGAATTTGCCAATCCCAGAGAAGAGTATCTGGAAATTGTTCAGGAATTGAAAAAACGTCTGGAAAAAGGGGAGAACCTGGAAGATACGGCGATCCTTTTGAGAACGAATCAGGAAGCAGAAGGGCTGGTGGGGGCGCTGATGGAATATCAGGTGCCTTTTACCATGAAGGAACAGCTTCCCAATCTCTTTCGGCACTGGATCTGCAGAAATCTTCTGGCATATCTGCATATGGCGTCAGGCGACCGGAGCAGAAAAACATTTCTGGAAATCATGAACAGACCGAATCGATATATTTCCAGGGATGCTCTGCAAAAGCCGGAGGTTTCTTTTGATGACCTTCGGGAATATTACAGAGACAAAGACTGGATGTGCGACAGGATCACGACTCTGGAAACACATTTGCGGATTCTTGGTACCATGCCTCCTTATGCATGTATCAATTTCATCCGAAAGGGAATGAAATACGAAGAATACTTGCAGGAATATGCCATGTATCGTAAAATGAAACCAGAAGAACTGACGGAAGTACTTGACAGGATCATGGAAAGTGCAAAAGGGATGAAGAACCTGAAGGAGTGGGAGACCTATATTCAGGATTATACGGAAAAGCTGGCGGAACAGGCCAGAAAGCAGGAAACACGAAAAGAAGGAGTGGTGATTTCCACCCTTCATGCATCCAAGGGGCTGGAATACGATCAGGTATATATTCTGAATGTCAATGAAGGAAGTATTCCCTATAAGAAAGCAGTTCTTGAAGAAGCGCTGGAGGAAGAGCGCAGGCTTTTTTATGTAGGTATGACGAGAGCAAAGAAAAAACTGGTATTATGCTATGTAAAACGTCAGTATGAAAAGGATCGGGAACCATCCCGGTTCCTTGAGGAGGCAGGAAGATGAATGGGGTTATTTATTTTACAGAAATTCCGGAGAAATACAGAAATAAGAATATGGAGCATATGATCGGGGAGAAGGTTCTGGAACAGGGACTGCTTCAGGAATACGGCAAAAAACTTGCCTATGAGCCGAGAGCATTGGGAGAACATGGAAAGCCGTTTTTTACACTGGAACCGGGAATCCATTATAACATCACACATTCCGGAAAGTATGTGGCATGTATCTTTGCCGGACAGGAAGTCGGGATCGATATCCAGGTGCATCGTGCGGTAAACCACCAGGACAGAATGCTGAGAAGGATGGTTCCGGAGAAAATGATCGAAGAAATTCAGAACAGTCCGGATCCTGAGAAAGCATTTTTTGAGCAGTGGGTTTTGCGGGAAGCATATATCAAGTGGACTGGAGAAGGTCTGTCAAAAGATCTTCGGAACATCCGCATGGAAAGCGGTGCCTATGTGATGCTGGATATGGAGCCCGGCTACAGCGGTGCAGTATGGTCGGCACATCCGCTGGAACTTCGCTGGGAACGCGTGGACATTGAACTTCCCTGAAACATGTGGGAAGGAACTGTATCAAAAGAAGAATGAAAACAGGATTGTCCACATATAGTAAAGATAAAGAGGTGAGATAGATAGAACCAACGCAGATTCAGAACCTTTTTGCTGGGAATATCCGGCAGCTTCTGATCGAAGCGGACCTGGATTATGATAAATTATATGAAATACGTCTTCGGGTGGGGCGGCCGTTGTTTCTGACGTACGACGGAGGAGAATGTTTTCTTCGAAGCAGCGGGCAGGAACAGTACCTGGTCACCAGAGAAGATCTGCAGGAAACGCTGGAATATGTGACAGGATATTCGCTGTATGCATATGAAGAGGAAATACGTCAGGGATTTCTGAGTGTACAGGGTGGTCACAGGGTAGGTGTTACCGGTAAGGTCATTCTTGACGGCAACCGGATCCGCGGCATGAAATATATTTCCTGTATCAATGTGCGTCTTGCCCACCAGAAAATCGGCTGTGCAGATGAAATCATGCCCTATATCAGACAGGGAGACTGGGTAGCCAATACGCTCATTGTCTCTCCGCCAAGATGCGGGAAGACCACGCTGCTTCGGGATATTATCCGACAGCTCAGCAATGGAAATGAGACAGTTTCCGGAATGACTGTGGGAGTCGTGGATGAAAGAAGTGAGCTTGCAGGATGCTATCAGGGAGTTCCGCAGAATGATCTTGGTATGAGAACGGATGTACTGGATGGATGTCCGAAGTCGGAAGGCATGCAGATGCTGATCCGGTCTATGTCACCGCAGGTGGTGGCTGTGGACGAACTTGGGCGGGAGGATGATTATCACGCAGTGGAATCTGTTATCCACAGCGGATGCAAGCTGATCGCCACGGCTCACGGAAACTCCATGGAGGATGTACTGAGTCAGCCATTGTTTCAGAAACTTCTGGCAGCCAGAGTTTTTGAACGTTATATTGTTCTCGGACGAGGCAGTTATGCCGGTGTGGTGGAAGCGATTTATGATGCGGAAGGCGCTTTATGCTGAAAACAGCGGGAATGATTCTGATTCTCACAGCAGGAGCCGGGCTTGGCTTTTGCAGAAGTTATGAATTGTCCTGCAGGGAAAAATCTCTGGAGGAAATTTTACTGATGATACGCTGGCTGAAAGGAGAAATCTGCAGCAGACATGCATCGCTTCATGATGCTTTCTGGGATGTATCCGTTCGGATGAATGGACAATACAGAGAATTTTTAAGAAAAACAGCAGAAAAAACAGAAACATCTTCCGGAATGCGGTTTTCGGAGATTTACAGGGGCTGTGCTGTGGAAATTCTCGGAGAGCTTCCACTGTCAGAAAGGGAATGGGAGCTCTTTTTGTCTCTGGGAGAAAAACTGGGGTATCTTGATCTGGATATGCAGAAAAAACAGCTGGAATTTCTCGAGGAGGAGCTTGGGCGTTCCAGAGATGACTTACGGGCGGAAATGCCGGCAAAAAAGAAAGTATATCAAAGTCTGGGGGTTCTGGGAGGTATCCTTCTGGCGATTCTGATCTGGTAGTCCCGGCCTGGAAGGGAGGCTTGTTTGGAGGTCAGTATTATTTTCAAAATAGCGGCAGTCGGAATTCTTGTCTCCATTCTCACACAGGTGCTGAAACACAGCGGAAGGGATGAACAGGCTTTTCTTGTAAGCCTTGCGGGACTTTTGATTGTATTGTTCTGGATCGTTCCCTATATTTATGATCTTTTTGAGAGTATTCAGAAATTGTTTATGCTTTAGAGCGTGTTTGAAAAGTCGGAAAGCAATTTTCACACACACTCCAGAGCAAAAATAAATGATAGATGATATCATCCCGAATGTTTTTTTTGCTGTACCGGAACGTGGTTTTTCTATCAGATTGTTTATGTGTATCAGGAGGAAGAAAGAAGGGAGCTGCCGGTGGATATTGTCAGAATTTCACTTCTGGGATTAGGCGGCGTGATGCTGAGTTTCATGCTGAAAGGTACCAAACCGGAATATTCCGGATTTGTCACGATGGGAGTGGGGATTCTCATTCTTTCTCTTGCAGTGGGAAAACTGGAGTATCTGTTTGATTCCATCCGGAGGATCAGGGAAAATCTGGATATGGATGCGGATTATTTTGTTACACTGGTGAAGATGCTCGGGATTACTTATATCGGACAGTTTTCCGCAGGAATATGCAGAGATGCGGGATGTCAGGCAACAGGTGCGCAGATTGAACTGTTCTGCAAACTGTCGGTGATGGTTCTCAGTATGCCGGTTCTTCTGTCTCTGATCGAGACAATTCAGGAGTTTCTGACATGAGATTCCGTGTGGTGCTGCTGGAAATACTGATGATTTTAGGGCTGTTTATGATTTATTTGCCTGAAGAAGCGTACGGCTCAGAATTCCAGGAAGAACTTCTGGGTGAAATGGATTTTACGGAAATACAGAAGATGATGGATGAGATGCTGGGAGAAAACAGCTTTTCCCTTGCAGAAGCAGCCAGAGGGCTGATGTCGGGAGAACAGGTCTTTTCGAAAGAGGCAGTGCAGGAATTTCTGCGCAGTCTTTTTTTTTCGCGGTTTCAGCAGGAAAAAGGACTTTTTGTAAAGTGTCTGGTGCTGATCCTGATGGCAGCTGTGTTCTCGAATTTCGCATCGGTACTTGACAGCGGTCAGATAGGGGAGGTCAGTTTTTATGTAGTCTATCTGCTGCTGTTTATGCTGCTGATGGACTCTTTTTCCCGGATGAGTCTTTCCCTTGCACAAAAGCTGTCCTGGATGACGCAGTTTATGAAAGGTCTTGCTCCGGCATATTATATGGCTGTGGCTGCATCTGTGGGAGCGTCAACAGCCGTTTTGTTCTATGAAGGAGTCTTGCTGCTGGTATGGCTGGTTCAGTGGATTCTTCTGTCCGTGTTTCTGCCCGGAGTAAATCTTTATGTGCTGATCCTTCTGGTCAATCATTTGTCAAAAGAGGAAATGCTGGGAAAACTGGCAGAACTTCTGAAAACAGCAGTGGAATGGGGACTGAAAAGCCTGCTGAGCCTGACTGTCGGGCTTCAGGTGGTCAGGAGTCTGGTAGCTCCGGTGATCGATTCTCTGAAACGAAGCGCGCTGGGAAAAACAGCCGGTGCACTGCCGGGGATCGGGAATGCAGTAAATACGGTGACAGAACTGGTTTTGACGGGGGCTGTTCTGGTGAGAAACTGTCTGGGAGTGGTATTTCTGGCAGTTTTACTGATCGCTGCGGCAGAACCGGTGATTCATTTTGGATTTATGTCCCTTTCTTTTCGGTTCCTGGCAGCTGTTTCCCAGCCGGTTTCGGATAAGAGGATGGTGGAATGCCTGAGTACACTGGGAGAAGGCTGTGCTCTTCTTTTACGGATTCTGTTTACTGCAGAAGTGATGTGTATCCTGACCTTTGTGATTCTTATGTCTGGATTTGGGGGAGCTGCATGAAAGAAGAAATCTATCAGTGGATGAAAAATCTGGCCGTTTTTTATATTCTATTTACCGCATTTCTTCATCTGGTTCCGGATAAAAAATATGAGAGATATGTGCGTCTGTTTATGGGATTTCTGCTGATCGCAATGATGTGTACACCGGTGTTTGCACTTTTGGGAAAAGGTGAGGAACTGTTTGCGGACTTTACGCTTCATTATGACAGGGAAACGCAGCTGATGGAACAGGAAGAGGCTGAGCGGATGCAGATTCTTTACCTGAAAAAAGGTTATCAGGCACAAATTCAGGAAAATATCAGGAATGCTCTGGAAAATACAGGAATAAACCTTGTGGATGCTGCCGTACATATAGAAGGGGATCGTGTGTCTGCAGTTCTCACAGTACGGGAAAAGCCGGATGAAGAACAGAAAAGGAGGGTGGCTGATGCTCTTTGGGAATCATGCGGAATCGGGGAAGGAGACTATACGTTCCGTATTTCAGCGGATGGGGAGAACACAGTGGATCATACTTCTGCTTCTGGGCCTGCTTTTGGCGGCAGCGGCAATGCCTGTCTCTCATGATTCAAAGAAGGAAGGTTCCCTCGTTGCAGCAGATAAAAGCGGGCAGGAAGAAACAGAAAAATCAGAACTTGAGAAAAAACTTGAGGATTTGCTTTCCAGTACAGAGGGAGCAGGAGAGGTGCGGGTTATGCTGATGACGGGAACAGATGGGAATACGGGATCTTTCTACGGAACGCAGGAAACGGAAGTGACAGGAGTGCTGATTGCTGCACAGGGAGCCGATAATCCGGTTACTGTGCAGAGGATTCAAAAAGCGGTGATGGCATTATTTCAGATTGAAGCCCATAAAATTAGTATTATGAAAATGAAATGAGGAGAGGGAAAGTGAAAAAAATCATGAAAAAGAATCAGGTGATCATTACATCACTGGCAATTCTTATTGCGGTGGCCGGGTATCTGAATTTTGCAGATGTGGATCTTGGATTCAAAGACAAAGAAACCAGTACAGACAGCAGCACGATTCTGGAGGAGGTGGATTATGATCTGACAGACGAAACAGCGCTTCTGGATGAGAACGGAGCAGCTGATACGGAAACCGGATCGGGAGATACCAGTACTCCGGGAGAAGCAGTACTTACCGGTGCATCCGGGTTTGCGGCTCAGGCAAAACTCAGCAGAGAACAGATCCGTTCACAGAATAAAGCGGATCTGCAGGAAATCATCAACAATGAGGAAATTGCGGATGAACAGAAGCAGGAAGCCATCAGCACCATGGTAGCAATGACCGATATAACAGAAAAAGAGGCAGCTGCGGAGCTTCTTCTGGAGGCAAAAGGGTTTGAAAACGTGGTGGTAAATCTTACCGGGGAGACGGCAGATGTGGTAGTTCCGGATGTTTATCTGGATGATGCAAGGCGTGCACAGATCGAAGATATCGTAAAACGAAAGACCGGAATTGCGCCGGAAGCAATTGTGATCACACCGCTGAGTGAGAGTGAAGCTGCAGAAGAAACTTCTGCCGGGGATGCAGGAATCTATGAGGAAGATACCAGTGAGACATCAGGAGCTTCCTATGCAGAGGAAGATGTGGAGACATCCGCAGATATTTATGAAGATACAGAAACATCCGCAGATATTTATGAAGATGCGGAAACCGCGGCAGATATCTATGACGGATATGAAATTGAAACGGAAGGAATTTATGACTGATGCAGGCGGGAGAGCTTTATGAATGAAATAGTGGAAAGAATTTATGACTGAAATATCCTTGACAGTCAAGCTTTCGTTATATAAAATAAAGAGATGTTGGGGTCAAAACGAGATTTGACCCCTTTGATACATAGAAAATAATAGGAGGCCAACCGTGTCGAAGTATACGAAAGAAATAGAAAAAAGAAGAACGTTTGCGATCATATCCCACCCGGATGCCGGCAAAACTACTTTAACAGAAAAATTCCTGCTGTATGGCGGTGCCATCAATCTGGCCGGAAGTGTCAAGGGCAAGGCTACGGCCCGTCATGCAGTATCCGACTGGATGGAAATCGAAAAGGAGAGAGGTATTTCCGTTACTTCTTCCGTACTGCAGTTCCATTATGACGGATATTGCATTAATATTCTGGATACTCCGGGACATCAGGACTTCTCTGAGGATACGTATCGTACGCTGATGGCGGCAGATTCTGCTGTCATGGTCATCGACGGTTCCAAAGGTGTGGAAGCCCAGACCAGAAAATTGTTCAAAGTATGCGTCATGCGCCATATTCCGATTTTTACATTTATTAATAAAATGGACCGGGATGCCAATGATACTTTCGACCTTTTGGATGAAATAGAAAAAGAGCTGGGAATTGCAACCTGTCCTGTAAACTGGCCGATCGGTTCCGGTAAGAAATTCCGCGGTGTCTATGACAGAAATACGCATAAAGTGCTGATCTTCTCAGATACCCAGAAGGGTACCAAAGAGGGAAAAATCGAAGAGATCGATATTGATGATCCGAGACTGGAAGAACTGGTGGATCCGGAACAGAAAGAACAGCTGATGGAAGAAATCGAGCTTCTGGATGGTGCAAGTGCGGATTTTGATCAGGAACAGGTAAGCAGAGGAAATCTGACACCGGTATTTTTCGGATCTGCGCTGACAAACTTCGGTGTAGAGACATTTCTGGAGCATTTCCTGAAAATGACTACATCACCGCTGCCAAGAATGTCAGATGAAGGTGAAATCAATCCGATGTCTGATGATTTTTCTGCATTTGTATTTAAGATTCAGGCAAATATGAATAAAGCGCACAGAGACCGTATTGCGTTCATGCGGATCTGTTCCGGTAAATTTGATGCATCAGAAGAAGTGTATCATGTGCAGGGAAATAAAAAAATGCGTCTTCTTCAGCCGCAGCAGATGATGGCAGAGGCCCGTCATGTGGTGGATGAGGCTTATGCGGGAGATATCATTGGTGTTTTTGACCCGGGTATTTTCTCCATCGGTGACACGATCTGTGCACCGGGGAATAAGTTTGCATTTGAGGGAATTCCTACATTTGCACCGGAGCATTTTGCAAGAGTGCGTCAGATTGATACCATGAAACGGAAACAGTTTGTGAAGGGAATCAATCAGATCGCGCAGGAGGGTGCGATTCAGATTTTCCAGGAATTTAATACAGGTATGGAAGAAATTATTGTGGGTGTAGTCGGTGTCCTTCAGTTTGATGTGCTGAAATACCGTCTGGAAAATGAATACAATGTGGAAATTCGCCTGGAAAATCTGCCGTATGAGCATATCCGCTGGATCGCAAACAAAGAGGAAGTTGATGTAGCGAAGATCACCGGTACTTCTGATATGAAGAAAGTAACTGATCTCAAGGGTAATCCGCTTCTGCTCTTTGTAAATCCGTGGAGTGTGGGTATGACGCAGGACCGTAATCCAAACTTAATATTGACAGAATTCAGTAAATAACCCTTTTCATTTTTCGGCTGATTTGTTATAATAAAAAAAGCAAAAAACGTAACGGAGCGTATCTGCCTGCATCTGTAAAGGATGGGGCAGTAACCTTTAGGAGGAGTTAGAATGGCTGAAAAAAGAACAACATATAAAATACAGGATATCGGCGGTGTTGGTGAAGTACAGATCGCAGATGAGGT
Source organism: Blautia sp. HCP3S3_G3 (assembly GCF_052063365.1). Lineage (NCBI taxonomy): Bacteria > Bacillati > Bacillota > Clostridia > Lachnospirales > Lachnospiraceae > Blautia > Blautia sp. HCP3S3_G3. The sequence continues at coordinate 398,631 of NZ_JBQHXR010000001.1, forward strand.
AGTTGCGATCATTGCAGGTCTTGCTGCTACAGATGTGGAAGGTGTTGCATCTATGGGCGGCAACATTACCAATGAGCTGGTCAGCAAGCTCGGCATGAAGAATCTTTCCAGAGGCGTGAAGGTGACGGTGCTGGAAGGCGTGGTCACAGTAGATCTGACACTGAATATTGAATTCGGTATGAATATTCTGGAGACCAGCAAGAAGGTTCAGGACAAGGTAAAAACTTCCATTGAGAGCATGACCGGACTGGAAGTGGCAGATGTCAATATCCACATTGCCAGCGTAGATATGGAGAACGAAAAAGGAAAGTAACCCTTTCCTTTTTTCTATATTAGGAGGAATTATGAAAAGAAGGGAACAGAGAGAACATGTATTTAAACTGCTGTTTATGACGCAGTTTAATTCCGAAAACGAGATGACAGAACAGGTAAATCTTTATTTTGAAGGCCTTGAGGAGCCGGATGATAAGAGCCGTATAGCGATACAGGAGCAATACAGTAGTGTACTTGCACATCTGGAGGAGATTGATGGTGTTCTGAATGAATACAGCCGTGGATGGAAGACGGACCGTATGAACCGGGTGGATCTGAGTGCACTTCGCCTTGCTGTATATGAGATGAAATACGAAGAGGATGTGCCGGTTGGAGTTGCCATCAATGAAGCTGTGGAAATCGCCAAATGTTTCGGAGGCGAGACATCCGGTTCCTTTGTCAATGGTGTTCTCGGCAAGATTGCCAGCGGAAGAAAAGACGATGCAGAAGAACACAAAGCTCCTGTGAGAAAAGAGCACAGGGCGAAGCACATTATTATCAATAAAGCAGATAAAGAAAAAAAACAGACGGCAGATACGGCTGCTGAGGTAGAATGAAAACCATTTATTCCGTCGGACAGGTGAACCGTTATGTGAAAAATATGTTTGTGCAGGACTTTCTTCTGCAAAAGATTTATGTAAAAGGGGAAGTGTCCAACTGTAAATATCATACAAGTGGTCATATCTATTTTTCACTGAAAGATGAGACAGGAGTGTTAAGCTGTGTCATGTTCGCCGGTCATAGACGCGGGTTGTCTTTCCGGATGAAGGATGGAGACCGTGTGGTCGCAGGCGGTACTGTGGATGTCTATGAAAGAGACGGCCGTTATCAGCTTTATGCCAAAGAAATCACTCTGGAGGGAGCGGGAGCTCTTTATGAACGATTCCTTCAGCTTAAGGCTGAGCTGGAAGACATGGGAATGTTTGCGCAGGAATATAAACAGCCGATACCGAGATTCATCAGAAAGCTTGGTGTAGTGACCGCACCTACGGGAGCGGCAGTGCAGGATATCCGTAATATTTCTCTGCGGAGAAATCCCTATCTGCAGATGATTCTGTATCCGGCTCTCGTTCAGGGAGAGGGCGCTGCAGACAGTATTTCCAGAGGAATCCGTATGCTGGATGAAGCTGGCGTGGATGTGATCATTGTGGGAAGAGGCGGTGGTTCGATTGAGGATCTGTGGGCATTTAATGAAGAAAAAGTGGCGAGAGCCATTTTTGAATGCCGTACGCCGGTGATTTCCGCTGTGGGCCATGAGACGGATTTTACGATTGCGGATTTTGTGGCGGATCTTCGTGCCCCAACCCCGTCTGCAGCAGCAGAACTTGCGGTGGATGACTATCGGAGCCTTGTGGAATCTGTGCGGGCTTACGGGGAACGTCTGAACCGTTCCATGCGGGGAAGAGTGGAGCTGATGCGCAGCCGTCTGGAACAGTATCAGGTGAAACTTCAGTATTTGAGTCCGGAGAACCGGCTCCGTGAAAACTGTCAGAGGCTTGCGGATATAGATGACCGGATCCGGGAGGCTTTTGACAGGCGGATGCAGGACAGCAGACACAGGCTGTCGATCTATCTGGAACGTTTTTCGGGTCTTTCCCCGCTTAAGAAGCTGAATCAGGGATATTCCCATGTGGCTGATGAAGAGGGAAAAACAGTGACAAGCGTTACGCAGGTGCGGCCCGGTGACAGACTGACGATTTCTGTGACGGATGGAAGCATGGAAGCCGTTGTGGACAGACTCAGAAAGGAAGAACGGTAAGAATGGCAGAACCAGAGATGGAAAAGATGAAGGAAAAGACTCTTGAAGATGCATTTCTTCAGCTGGATGAGCTTGCAGACAGACTGGAAGACAGAGAAACTTCACTGGAAGAGTCTTTCCGTTTATATAAACAGGGAATGGAATTATTGAAATACTGCAGCGATAAACTGGATACAGTAGAAAAGAAAATGCTGCAGATGGATGAGGATGGGACGTTACGTGAATTTTCAAGATGAACTGAAATACAGGATCGACAGGATAGAAGAAGTGATCCGGAAATACCTTCCTCCGGAAGAGGGATTTGCCAAGAATATGGCGGAAGCGATGAATTACAGCATGTGTGCAGGCGGTAAACGTCTTCGCCCGCTGCTCCTTATGGAGACCTGCCGGATGTTTGGCGGTGACCTTCAGACGGCGGAGCCATTTATGGCAGCTATGGAGATGATTCATACACACTCTCTGATCCATGATGATCTTCCGGCGATTGACAATGACGATTACCGGAGAGGAAGACTTACGACACATAAGGTATATGGCGAGGCTATGGGCGTACTGAGCGGAGTAGCCTTGCTTAATTATGCCTATGAGACCATGTTTCGGGCATTTGATCTGGCTCCGGAGAATCCCGGAATTGTGAAAGCACTCCGGATTATGGCGCATAAGACCGGTCTGTATGGAATGCTGGGCGGTCAGAGTGTGGATGTGGAGAATGACGGCAAACCTGTCAGCCAGGAGATGCTGGATTATATTTACTGTCACAAGACTTCGGCACTTCTGGAAGCAGCTATGATGACCGGTGCGGTACTGGCTGGCGCAGATGAAAAGCAGACTGCAGTGATCGAGCAGGCTGCTGCAAAGATCGGGCTTGCTTTTCAGATACAGGATGATATTCTGGATGTGACAAGCACCAGTGAGGAACTGGGCAAACCGGTACACAGTGATGAAAAGAATAATAAAACGACATATGTGACGCTTTTTGGACTTGAGGAAGCTTCGCATCAGGTGGAAGAACTTTCCGGGGAAGCGATCCGGCTTCTGGACAGTCTTGACCAAAAAAATGAATTCCTGACGGAATTGATCCATTATCTGATCAGCCGCAGGAAATGAAAGAAGGATACCAATGATTCTGGAAAAAATCAAAAAACCCAATGATATTCATAAGATTGCACTGTCGGATTTTCCTCGTCTTGCAGAAGAAATCAGGGGCTTTTTAATAGATTCTGTGAGCAGGACAGGAGGCCATCTGGCTTCCAATCTTGGTGTTGTGGAACTGACACTGGCACTTCATAATGTGCTGAATCTTCCTCACGATAAAATTATCTGGGATGTTGGACATCAGGCGTATACTCATAAGATACTTACCGGAAGAAAGGATGAATTTGACCGGCTCCGCATGGAAGGCGGCATCAGCGGATTTCCTAAGAGAAAAGAGAGCCCCTGTGATTCCTTTGATACAGGTCACAGTTCCAATTCCATCTCTGCGGGACTGGGATATGTAAGGGCGCGAGATCTGCTGGGACAGAAGCATCATGTGGTTTCTGTGATCGGGGATGGTGCGCTGACGGGCGGTATGGCATATGAAGCACTGAATAATGCTGCGGATCTGAAGACGAATTTTATCATTATTCTGAATGATAATAATATGTCTATTTCCAAAAACGTGGGCGGTATGTCCAGCTATCTGAGCGCTCTGCGCACGGCGGAAGCGTATACCGGGTTTAAGATGAATGTGACCAGAAACCTGAAAAAAATTCCCGGAGTTGGCACTGCGGTAGTAGATACCATGCGCAGGACCAAGAGCAGTATCAAGCAGCTTTTTATTCCGGGAATGCTTTTTGAAAATATGGGTCTGACTTATCTGGGACCGGTAGACGGCCATGATATGCGTCAGATGATGAAACTGTTTAACGAGGCAAAAAGGGTGGAAGGTGCTGTTGTGGTACATGTCCTGACCGAAAAAGGCAGAGGCTATGAACCGGCGAGAATCCATCCGTCCAGATTTCACGGGACAGGACCTTTTGATGTGGAGACAGGAAAGGAACTGAAGAAACCGGCAGCTCCGTCTTATACGGATGTTTTTGCCGAATCCATGGTGAAACTCGGAGATAAAGAAAAACGTCTGGTAGCCATTACGGCAGCCATGCCGGAAGGAACCGGGCTTAAGAAGTTTGGAAAGACTTTTCCGGACAGGTTTTATGATGTGGGAATTGCAGAAGAGCATGCAGTAACATTTGCGGCCGGTCTTGCACTGGGCGGAATGATTCCGGTGGTTGCCGTGTATTCCTCGTTCCTTCAGAGAGCGATAGATCAGATTCTTCATGATGTGTGTATGCAGAATCTGCATGTGATCTTTGCGCTTGACCGTGCCGGCATCGTGGGTGCGGATGGTGAGACGCATCACGGCTGTTTTGATCTTTCCTATCTCAGCATGATTCCCAACATGACAGTTCTGGCGCCTAAGAATGGATGGGAGCTGGAGGCAATGATGGAGTTTGCTGTGAAGCATCCGGGACCATGTGCAATCCGGTATCCAAGAGGCGCGGCATATCAGGGACTGGAGGAGTTTCAGGCTCCGATAGAATACGGAAGAAGTGAAATCCTGCAGAAAGGCCGGGAAGTGGCGGTCCTTGCTGTAGGATCCATGACTGAGACCTGTGTAAATGTCTGTGAAACACTGAGACAGGATGGATACGATCCCACTCTGGTGAATGTGAGGTTTGTAAAACCATTGGACACTGCATTGCTGGATCAGATTGCAAAAGATCACCGGCTGTTTGTGACGGTGGAAGAAAATGTGAAAAATGGTGGATTTGGAGAACATGTGGCATCTTATCTGGAAGCATGTCATCCGGAAGTGCGGACTTTGAATATTGCAATCTGGGATCGTTTTATTACCCATGGCACTGTGCCGGAATTAAAAGCAAAAATCGGCCTGACGGAAACAGATATTGTGAGGGCTATTGAAGAATACGAGGACTGATATGAAGAAACGACTGGATCTTTTGATGATGGAACGTGCACTGGCACCCTCCAGAGAAAAAGCAAAAGCATATATTATGGCCGGAGACGTTTATGTGGACGGACAGAAGGAAGATAAGGCCGGAACCATGTTTCCGGAAACAGTAAAAATCGAGGTGAGGGGCAATGTCCTTCCTTATGTGAGCCGCGGAGGCCTGAAACTGGAAAAAGCCATGAAGCATTTTGGTGTGGCACTTGCCGGAAAGGTGTGTATGGATGTGGGAGCATCTACAGGTGGTTTTACAGACTGTATGCTGCAGAATGGAGCAGAAAAGGTGTATTCCATCGATGTTGGCTACGGGCAGCTGGACTGGAAGCTTCGCAATGATCCGCGCGTGGTCTGTATGGAAAAAACAAATATCCGCTATGTGCTTCCTGAACATCTTCAGGAGCCGGCAGATTTTTCTTCTATTGATGTGTCTTTTATTTCTCTGACAAAGGTACTGCTTCCGGTGCGGAATCTTCTTACAGAGGAAGGAGAAATTGTCTGTCTGATCAAGCCGCAGTTTGAAGCAGGAAGAGAAAAGGTAGGAAAAAAGGGCGTGGTAAGGGATCCTGCAGTGCATCAGGAGGTTATCGAAAAAGTGCTGGATTATGCAGCGGGTATTGCTTTGGAACCGCATCACCTGTCCTTTTCCCCGATTAAGGGTCCGGAAGGGAATATTGAATATCTTCTTCACCTGAAAAAACGTCCGGAGGGAACAGAAATCGTTTCCGGACTTACAGAACTTCCCGCAGAGATTGTAGCGGAGGCTCACAGACAACTGGATTGAGGAAGTACGAAGTATGGATAATTTTTATATGATAACCAACAGCCAGAAGGATGAAGGATTGGAGCTTACAGACAGTATTGTCTCCTATTTGACAGAACACGGAAGACACTGTCAGGTACAAAAAGCCGTCCGGAAACTGGATGGACCTTACCATTATACAGATCCGGATCAGATTCCGGAAGAAACAGAATGTATCCTTGTGCTTGGCGGTGACGGAACCCTTCTGCAGGCTGCCAGAGATGTGGTACATAGGGGAATTCCTCTTCTTGGAATGAATCTGGGCAATCTTGGTTTTCTTGCGGAAGTGGACAGGCAGTCCGTATATCCGGCTCTTGATCAGCTTATGTCAGATGACTATGAAGTGGAAGAACGGATGATGCTGGAGGGAACCGTTTACAGAGGAGAAGAAATTCTGGGAAGTGATCTGGCCCTGAACGATATTGTAATCTGCAGGGAAGGTCCTCTTCGTGTTGTACGGTTCAAAAACTATGTAAACAATGAGTATCTGAATTCTTATAATGCGGATGGAATCATTATTTCCACACCTACAGGTTCCACGGGCTACAGCCTTTCCTGCGGAGGCCCGATCGTGTCCCCCAGTGCGTCCATGACGATTATGACGCCTATTGCACCGCACACACTGAATTCCAGAAGTATCATTTTTCCGGAGCAGGATGTGATCACGGTGGAGCTGGGAGAAGGAAGAAGACAGAATGAGGAAAAGGGACTGGCATCTTTTGACGGAGACAAAGAGATTCCCATGGTGACCGGAGACAGAATTGTGATCCGGAAAGCCGGTGTAAGCACCAGAATCCTGAAACTGAATCATTTAAGTTTTGTGGAAGTAATCAGGCAGAAGATGCGCAACAGCTAGGAGGATCAAAGGTGAAAGTAGCAAGACATGAAAAAATAATCGAGCTGATTCAGCAGTATGAGATTGATACACAGGAAGAACTTGCAGCCAGACTGAACGAAGCTGGATTTAAAGTAACTCAGGCAACGGTATCCAGAGATATTCGTGCCCTGAAAATGACAAAAGTTGCCGGAAGAGACGGAAAATCCCATTATGCGATTCTGGAGAATACTCAGGGAACACTGGGGGATAAATATACCAGAGTGCTTCATGATGCTCTGACATCGATTGATATCGGGCAGAATATCATCGTGATTAAGACGGTTTCCGGTATGGCCATGGGGGTGGCAGCAGCTCTGGATGCGCTGAAATGGCAGGAGATTCTGGGCTGTGTCGCCGGGGATGATACGGTTCTGTGTGTGACCAGGTCGACCGAGGAGGCACAGACGGTAAAAGAGAAATTAAAGGGTATTTTAAAACGATAGCACTGCGGCGGAGAGGAAATAGATTGCTAGAGCAATCCGACGCAGCACGATCAGGAGGACGAAATGCTGGTACATCTTCATGTAAAAAACCTTGCACTGATAGAAGAAATTGAAGTGGAATTTGGACCCGGTCTGAATATCCTCACCGGTGAGACCGGTGCCGGAAAATCCATCCTACTGGGTTCCATGCAGCTGATTCTCGGAAGCAAAATCTCCAGAAATATGATTCGGGAGAATGCTCCGTATGCTCTGGTGGAACTTCTTTTTCAGGTGGAAAATCCAAAAGCGGAGGAATCTCTCCGTGCACTGGATATTTTTCCGGAGGATGGACAGGTCCTGTTATCACGGAAAATAATGGACGGAAGAAGTATCAATAAGATTAACGGGGAAACCTGCACAGTCGGTCAGATGAAGGCGGCTGCAACCTGTCTTCTGGATATTCACGGACAACATGAACACCAGTCACTGCTGTATCCGGAGAAGCAGCTGGAGATTCTTGATGCTTATGGTAAGGAGAAAATCCAGCCGGAAAAAGAGAAGGTGAAAGCTGCTTATCAGTCATACCGCAAAGCGCTTCGTGCCCTGAAAGAACTGGATATGGATGAAGAACAGCGCAATCGTGAAAAAGCATTTCTTGAATTTGAAATTGAAGAAATCGAGCGTGCACATCTGACGGAAGGGGAAGATGAAGAACTGGAAAAACTGTACCGTAAACTGAGTAACGGGAAACGGATTGCAGAGACACTGCAGACGGTTCATGGCCTGACTGGTTATGATGGGCAGAACGGGGCGGGAGAGACGATTGGATCGGCTCTTCGGGAGCTTTCCAGAGTGACAGAATATGATTCCGAACTTGAAAATATGGAGTCATCCCTTCAGGAAATTGATGCGCTGGTCAATGATTTTAACAGAGAATTGTCATCCTATATGGAAGATCTGACCTTTGATGATGAGTCATTTTACGAAACAGAGCAGAGACTGGATCTGATCAACGGACTGAAATCCAAATATGGTCAGAGTATTGAAGAAATTCAGCTTTACCTGAAAAAACAGCAGGAAAAACTGGAAAATCTTATCAGATATGAGGAACGTTTCCAGGAAGCAGAAGAACATCTTGCTGAAACAGAAAAAATACTGGAAACTGCATCGTATGATTTGTCTGAAATCAGGAAAGAATACAGTCAGCAGCTTGTCGGAAAAGTAATCGAAGGATTGCAGGATCTGAATTTCCTGGATGTGAATTTTGATATTTCATTTAAAAAGAAATCGTCTTATTCAGACAATGGTTTTGATGAAGTGGAATATGTGATCTCCACAAATCCGGGTGAAAACCTGAAGCCACTTGGAAAAATCGTATCCGGTGGTGAGCTTTCCCGAATCATGCTTGCACTGAAAGCGATACTTGCAGACCGCGATCAGATTGAGACACTGATTTTTGACGAGATCGATACCGGTATCAGTGGAAGAACCGCGCAGAAAGTATCTGAAAAAATGGCAGTTATCGGAAGGCATCATCAGGTGCTTTGTATTACCCATCTTCCGCAGATCGCAGCGATGGCAGATACTCATTTTGAGATAGAGAAACATCTTCGGGGTACAGAAACGATTACGGAGATTCATCCGCTGGAAGGAGATGCATGTCTGAAAGAGCTGGCAAGACTTCTCGGGGGTGCCGAGATTACCGATGCAGTTCTGGAAAATGCAAGAGAAATGAAAGAATTGGCACGTGTACATAAAAATACAAGACTGAAATAAATTTTTTTCCCGCATACTAAGAGAGGATATCCGAGAGGGTGTTTCTCTCTTTTTCTTTTGTGCGAAAAAGTTTGTCTGATAAAAAGGGTTAGCTGATATGGGAAGATACTGACAGCAGAAATTTGCTGTTCATCAGAATCATGCCGATTTTGGTATTTTACAGAAAATATACTTAGGAAAAGGATGTGGCGAGATGGAAAGAAAAAGGAAATACAGGCGTTTTATTCTGTGGTGTCTCTGTCTTGATCTGCTTGCAATGGGAATTACGGGCTATCGCTATCTGGACAGAAAAATTCCGGACGAGATTCGGGTGGAACGGGGCATGGAAGATCACGTAGAAGCAATGCTTGCCCGGCCTTTCGTAACATTTGAAGATGCAGTGACCGTGTCCGGAGAGGGAAGTTATCTGCTTCCCTGCAGGCTCATGGGAGTGGTTCCGTTCAAAAATGTAAAAGTGATACCATCGGACAGTACCAGTGTATATGTCAGCGGCAGTACGGTTGGGCTGTATATGGAAACGGAGGGTGTGCTGATCGTCGATACCGGAGAAATCACCACGGACAGCGGGACGACGGAGGAACCTGCAAAAAATATCGTAAAGTCAGGGGATTATATTGTTTCCCTGAATGAGCAGAAGATTTCATCAAAAAAGGAACTGATGGAAGATCTGTCTCTCCTGGATGGAGGAGAAGTGACTCTGGATGTCCGGCGGGGAGATGAGACGATTCCGGTTTCCATGACTCCGGTAAAGGATACAGAAGGAAAATATAAACTCGGTATCTGGGTAAGAGACGATACACAGGGGATCGGAACTCTGACATATATCGATTCCTCTGGAACATTTGGTGCGCTTGGGCACGGCATCAGCGACGTAGATACAGGAGAACTGCTTGAAATCCGGGAAGGAGAGCTGTATCAGGCAGAAATCCTGGGTATTCAGAAAGGAAGTAAGGGAAGTCCGGGGGAACTTGCCGGCCTGATTCGTTACGAACCGGGACAGATTATCGGGAAAATTGGGAAAAACAGCGGAAATGGAATTTATGGAGAATTTAATGCGAATGCTGTATCGGAAATGTCCCTGATGGAACTGGCGATTGCCTATAAACAGGAAGTGGAAATCGGTCCTGCCTCTATTGTGAGCAGTGTGGACGGAACTGCAAAAATGTATGATGCGGAAATTACCAAAATTGATATGAATCACGAGGACAGCAACAAAAGTTTTGTCATACAGGTTACAGATCCTGAACTCCTGGAAATAACCGGAGGGATCGTGCAGGGGATGTCGGGGTCACCTGTGATTCAAAATGGGAAGTTTGTGGGGGCTGTCACTCATGTATTCGTGCAGGACTCCACAAGCGGGTATGGAATCTTTGCGGAGACGATGCTGGATGAGGCGGAATCGTGCTATGGATGAGTACACCTTACAGGCGCTTTCCAGAGCATTAACACACCTTATTTTCCGAAATGGAGTAGTGGAAGATTTGCATGCTGAGGGAGTATGTCTGGATGATAAGACCATGAAGCAATTGAATTGTGATATTAACAATCGTGTTTATACTTTATTGATAATCTGGTTTAATGGGATTGGTGAAGAAATTGACAGTCTTGAGCGTACACTGAACTTTTTGGAAAAGTATTATGGATTAAATTGGAAACCGGCAAAGTATGTGGATTTGTTGATACGATAAAAACAGAAGAAATACAAGCAGACAGGGTGATGAGGATGTCATTGCGTTGTCTGCTTTTTTGAACAGAAATTTAGATTGTATCTCTTTATTATAGAAATAGAACCACGCATTGCGAAAAATAAAAAATATGATAAGATAGATTTCATATTAGAATCGAAGTAATGGAATTTTGTGTTTTTAATAGATATTTCGATGCGGGAAAATAACAGAGTCGGAGGATACATAATTGGCTAAGAATGTAGTTATTATTACCGATCCAGAATATAAGAAAACTGTTTTGATTCATGATGTACGTTTTAAAGGCAAATCTAAAGAAGAATGGAAAGAAATAGAAAAGTATTTAAAGGAGTATATCGGCAAATATTATGAGATTAGTGAAACGGCAGAGAAAATATATATCGGTACGGATTTCCCTGATGAATTTGCGCATGGAAAAGACAAAATGGTATTGAAAGGCGCGAATTTAAAGGCAAAAGCAAATGCAGCGCAGGCTGTGGGAGAATTAATACAGATTGCAGAGAACAAATCTGTTTCATTAGATTATAATGCAAAGCATGGGAAAAAGGCAAAATTTGGTTGGTATCGTTATGATACCGGACTGGCTTTGCCGGTTTATAATGATGATGGTGAGATAGAACGATATAACATTTATAAGTTGAGAATGCTTGTCAGGCATGATGAAGATGGAAAAATGTACTTATATGATTTTTTGAGAACAAAAAAGAAATGAGTAGCCCGCTTAAGTAAAAACTGTACGGTCGTAAAACCCATTTCCTGTGTATTATAATACTCGATTTATATTAATGTGTCAATAAGTTCGACATGATATTAATAAAACTATATTTATAAATGGGAGTGATAAAAAGCATGGAATCAGCAAATAAAATACGAGAACTCAGAGAAAAAACAGGAATGACCAGAAAGGATTTTTCCATACATATAGGAATTCCTTTAAGAACAATCGAGGACTGGGAAGCAGGGCGCAGAACACCGCCGGAGTATATTCCAAGGTTGATCTTATAATATATTCAAAAAATGATTTGGAGGAGTTGGTCAGTTGGGATTATTTGATGCCTTTAAGAAAAAAATGTTTTTTGCCAGAAGCGCGTGATAGTTTATAAAAGTCGATTGGTTATGTATTTTATTCCGGCAGGAATGAAAGGAAATCGTGCGACCTATGTTCTTTCTTACGAGGAATGTATGGAAGTAATCCACAGCATGAGATTTGGTGATGAATCTGATCTGTTTGGCAGGGAAAAGGATGATTCTTTTAAAGGAAGTATTGGCAACATTTATCAGTCTTTTGGCGGCATCGAGATTTATGAATCACTGGAAGAAAAGGCGGCAAATCTTTTGTATTTTGTGACCAAGAATCACAGCTTTTTTGACGGAAATAAAAGAATTGCAGCAACCATGTTTTTGTACTTCCTGGACAAAAATGAGGCTCTGTTTGCGGATGGAAAAAAGAAGATAGCGGATGCAACGTTAGTTGCGCTGACGATCATGATAGCAGAATCAAGACCGGAAGAAAAAGAGATGATGATTAACGTTGTTATGAATTGTATGTTGTAGAATGGCAAATTTTTATTGCGAAGATCAAAAAGAAAGCATGTTATGCTGAATGGAATAATCAGCACATATTTTTTGAAATTCATTATTAGAACAGGCGGTGGTAAAGATGATTACTTTTTTAGGTTCCGGATCCGCATTTAATCCTCTGTTGGGAAATACAAGTGCTTATTTTGTGAGGAATAATCAGTTATTTCTGATTGATGCAGGAGAAACTGTTTTCAGAAAATTATATGAAATGAAATTACTGGAACGATACCAGGATATTTATGTTATTATCACACATACTCATGCAGATCACGTGGGCAGTCTTCCTTCTGTTATTTCCTATAGCTATTTTGTATTGGGTAAAAAGGTCAAAATTATCCATCCGGAACGATCATTAACAAAATTGCTGGAGATGATGGGGATTACATCGGATGCCTATGAACTGCTGACGGATGAAACCAATCTCATAGGAGATATAAAAATAAAAGCAATTTCTGTAAAGCATGCGGACAACATACGATGTTATGGTTATGTATTGGAATCTGGTGACGAACAGGTTTATTACAGCGGAGATTCTTATGAAGTGCCAGAGGTGATTGTGGAAGAATTTTTTGCAGGGAAAATACAGACAATCTATCAGGATACAGCAGAATTTTCTTCAGATCATCTGTCTCATTGCCCGTTGAGTACATTAGAGGAGATTTTTCCTGTCGAGATGAGAAAGAATATTTACTGTATGCATTTTTTAAATGATTTTCATAAAAAAATCGAAGAAAAAGGATTTCAATACGTTCAGGCAAAGAATCAGGATTCTTTCGGACGGATGACCTCTGAAAATATTGAGTGAATGTGTAGAATCCTGTCTTGTTGATTGGGGGAGATAAAAGTAAAATAGGCTCTGAAAAAAACAGACTGCAGAATGCTGCAGGAGAAAGCTGAAAATCAGCGGATGCGCCAGAAATTCTTCAGATACATCAGGAAATCTTTGTCAAAGAAAGAGATTTTGAGTACGGATTTTATGAAAAGAAAAGAAGAAACAGGACGAAAAAAAGCTGCCTATGTAGAAAAAAAGACCATATGAAATGTCGAAACAGGACGAACGAAAATGCCCTGTTTCAGCCACTTTCGGCTTGATTTCCACATCACCGTTCTACTATAATGTCCTTGATGTGCAAGAGAAACTGAAAAATATGCAGAAGTTGGTTAGGAGGAGACGGGCCTCATGGAGAAATTAAATGTGGCAATTGCAGATGATAATGAGAAAATGGTAGAAGTACTTGGTCGGATGATCGAAGAGGATAAAGACCTGGAGCTGGTCGGAAAAGCACATAATGGAGAGGAGATATGCAATATCATCAAAGAGAAGGAACCGGACGTGGTAGTACTGGATATTATCATGCCGAAGGTTGACGGACTTTCTGTTATGGAACGCTTTCATCACGAAAATACATGCAAAAAAGTCCCTGCATTTATTGTCGTTTCTGCAGTCGGACAGGAGAGAATCACAGAGGATGCTTTTTCGCTTGGAGCGGATTATTATATGCTGAAACCTTTTGATAATGAAATGCTGATAAACAGGATCAAACATATTCGCAGAATCAGTGACAGAAAAACAAGAGAATTCAGCCGTCAGAATATGGTGATGGAAAATCCGGATACATATTCTGTAAAAAATCTGGAAACAGATGTTACCAATGTGATCCATGAGATTGGTGTTCCGGCGCACATCAAGGGCTACCAGTATCTCAGAGATGCCATTATCCTGTCAGTGAATGATATGGAAATGCTGAATTCCATAACAAAAGTTCTGTATCCGACGATTGCCAAAAAACATCAGACGACTCCAAGCCGTGTGGAAAGAGCCATCCGCCATGCGATTGAAGTGGCGTGGAGCAGGGGAAAAATGGATACGATCGATGAGCTGTTTGGCTATACGGTAAGTACGGGAAAAGGCAAGCCGACAAACTCCGAGTTTATTGCGCTGATCGCTGATAAGATACGTCTGGAATATAAAAATCACTCTTTCCATTAGAATTATTATACGTTATAATAGATTTAACGGTGTTTGCGGAAGCAGACATTTCCATTCGGAATATAAGGTTGTCACCAAGGAGGGGTAGTTACAGATGAAGAATATTTTATTTGCAACATCGGAAGCGGTACCATTTATTAAAACAGGAGGTCTGGCGGATGTAGCAGGCGCCCTGCCGAAATGTTTTGACAAGCGCTACTTTGATATTCGCGTTATTTTACCGAAATATGCCTGTATGAAACAGGAATGGAAAGATAAAATGGAATATGTGACTCATTTCTACATGGATCTGGGGTACAAGAACTGTTATGTAGGGATTCTCCAGATGGAGTATGACGGTATCAAATTCTATTTTATTGACAATGAATACTATTTCAGCGGTCCGAAACCATATGACAGTGCACCGTGGGATCTGGAGAAATTTGCATTTTTCTCCAAGGCAGTTCTGTCGGTTCTTCCGGTAATCGGTTTCCGTCCTGACATTATTCACTGTCACGACTGGCAGACAGGCCTTGTGCCGGTATATCTTCATGATTCGTTCCAGCAGAATCCGTTTTTCCGCGGAATTAAAACAGTCATGACGATTCATAACCTGAAATTCCAGGGTGTGTACGATGTGCAGACAGTGAAGTCCATTACAGGTCTTTCTGACTATTATTTTACATCTGACAAACTGGAAGCATACAGAGATGCAAATTTCCTCAAAGGTGGTATTGTCTATGCGGATGCGGTGACAACAGTCAGCAATACATATGCTGAAGAAATCAAGACTCCGTTTTATGGAGAAAGACTGGATGGCCTGATGTGTGCACGGTCCAACAGTCTGCGTGGAATCGTAAATGGTATCGATTATGATCTGTTTAACCCTGAGACAGATCCGCATATTGCGAAGAATTACAACGCAGCCACATTCCGTAAGGAAAAAGTAAAAAATAAGATTCAGCTTCAGAAGGATCTTGGCCTGACAGAAGATCCGAAGACCATGATGATCGGTATTGTTTCCCGTTTGACAGATCAGAAAGGATTCGATCTGATTGCTTATGTCATGGATGAACTTTGCCAGGATGATGTACAGATTGTTGTTCTTGGAACAGGGGATGAACGTTACGAAAATATGTTCCGTCATTTTGACTGGAAATATCATGGCAAGGTTTCTGCGCAGATTTATTATGATGAACCTCTGTCACACAGAATTTATGCATCCTGTGATGCATTCCTGATGCCTTCCCTGTTTGAGCCGTGCGGTCTCAGCCAGCTGATGAGCCTGCGTTACGGTACGCTTCCGATTGTCAGGGAAACCGGCGGTCTGAAAGATACGGTAGAACCTTACAATGAATACGAAGGAACAGGTACAGGCTTCAGCTTCCGCAATTACAATGCACATGAGATGCTTGCGACTGTCCGTAATGCTGAGCGTGTCTATTACGAGAAGAAACGTGAATGGAATAAGATGGTTGACCGCGCGATGGCGGCTGACTTCTCGTGGAAGAATTCCGCACGCCAGTATGAAGAAATGTATAACTGGCTGATCGGGGAATAACCTATATAGAAAATGAAACTGTCTGATTGGAGAATAAACTTCAAAAAAATGAGGCTGTCTGATTGGAGAATAAACTTCAAAAAAATGAGGCTGTCTGATTGGAGAATAAACTTCATAAAAATGAAGCTGTCTGATCAGAGAATAAGTTTTAATAAAAATGTGACAGGAATCACAGGGATGAATAGAACTGAAGTTATCTGAGATACTATGAATTGTGAGTATCTGTTCAGCATGCATGACCCTGCAGGGATGCTGTGCAGATATGAGTGAAAAATATGTGAGGAGGCACAATCATGACAGATATTTCAGAACTTGATTTACAGAATCTGCGCCACCTGATCGGCGGCTATGACACCACCCACTGCAAAATGCAGGATTATGCTCAGAAAGCCGAGGATATGGAAGTAAAACAGTTTTTCCAGAAATCCGCACAGTCTGCTCAGCAGACAAAACAGCAGCTGATGCAGTTTTTACAGTAGGAGGTGCATTATGGACGAAAAAACAATGGTGGCAGATACCCTTGTGGGAATCAATGGTGAACTGGTACGTTACGGAGAGATGATTTCCCAGACGGAAAATCCTCAGCTGAAGCAGACTCTGAAACAGATCCGCAACCAATGCGAAATGTCTCAGGAAGAAATCTACAAAATTGCCAGAGCAAAAGGCTATTATGTTCCGGCTTCAAAAGCAAGTAGAGAAGAAGTGGACCATGTGCGTTCTATTCTGATGCAGGGCTGAAGATTTTTATTCGCAGTAAGAATGCTGACACAGCATTCGTGAAGAACTTGTGCAGTCAAATAGATAAAGTAAACAGTGTAATCATCTAAAAGCAGGAGAGAAGAATCGTTGGCAGATTCTTCCCTCCTGTTTTTTCATATTACAGGAAAGTGCTCTGCATTTTCCTGTAATCTAAAAAGGCCCTCCGGGCAGGATCGCACTGCGGCGGAGAGGAAATATATTGCTAAAGCAATCCGCCGCAGGCGGAGAATCCTGCAAAGCAGGATTCTTTCTTGCATTGGATACAGAAAAAGAAGAATATGCAAAATGATTCCGCAGTTCCTGTTTTTTCTGCGTAAAATGTCGAAAGAAAAGGAAAGAACACGCTTGACAAGAAAGGTGTTTTATAATAGTATGTATGTAGAAAACACGAACATAGGTTCGTTAATAATACAGCATAAGGAGAATGCAGATCATGATCAGTGAAGAAAGACAGAAGGCGCTGGAAGCAGCCCTTGGACATATTGAGAAGCAGTACGGCAAAGGCTCCGTTATGAAACTGGGGGAATCCGGGGCACAGATGCAGGTGGAAACGATTCCGACAGGTTCCCTGAGCCTTGATATCGCTCTTGGCGTGGGTGGAGTTCCCAAGGGACGTATTATAGAGATTTACGGACCTGAGTCCAGTGGTAAGACGACAGTAGCGTTACATATGGTAGCTGAGGTGCAGAAGAGAGGCGGTATTGCCGGATTTATTGATGCAGAGCATGCTCTGGATCCGGTATACGCCAAGAATATCGGCGTTGATATTGATAATCTCTATATTTCTCAGCCGGATAATGGAGAACAGGCACTTGAGATTACAGAAACCATGGTGCGCTCCGGGGCTGTGGATATCGTGATCGTGGACTCTGTAGCAGCGCTGGTACCCAAAGCCGAGATCGAAGGAGATATGGGAGACAGTCATGTAGGACTTCACGCCAGACTGATGTCTCAGGCTCTTCGTAAACTTACGGCTGTTATCAGTAAATCCAACTGTGTGGTGATCTTTATCAATCAGCTTCGTGAAAAGGTAGGTGTAATGTTTGGCAATCCGGAGACAACGACCGGTGGACGTGCACTGAAATTCTATGCTTCTGTCAGAATGGATGTCAGACGTGTGGAAACTCTCAAACAGGGTGGTGAGATGGTTGGTAACCGCACCAGGATCAAGGTTGTTAAAAACAAGGTCGCTCCGCCGTTTAAACAGGCAGAGTTTGACATTATGTTCGGTACAGGTATTTCCAGAGAAGGAGACATTCTGGATTTGGCAGCAGAATGTTCGATCATTAATAAAAGCGGTGCATGGTATGCATATAACGGAAACAAGATCGGCCAGGGTCGTGAGAATGCCAAAATTTATCTGAAAGAGCATCCGGATGTCTGTGAGGAAGTGGAGAAACAGGTAAGAATTCATTATAATCTGCTTCCGGGAGAAACTGCTGAAGCTGCACCGTCTGATGAAAAAAATGCTGATAAGAAAACGTCCAGAACGGCAGCTGTGAAGACGGAGAAAACGGAGGACATGGAATCTCTGCCGGTAGAGGAGGAATAATCTCATATGCCTTTTACCGGAGAAGAACGAAAGAAAGCCTGCATGAAAGCCATGAGGCTTCTGGAACATATGGACCGCACGGAGAAGGGATTGACGGATCGATTGAGACAGGCCGGATTTTCAGATGATGCGGTGCAGTATGCGATGGATTATGTGAAGTCCTATGGATATATCAACGATGCACGATATGCCAGAAATTATATTGCGTACAGACTGGAGACAAAGAGCAAACAGCGCATTCTGCAGGAATTGGGTCAGAAAGGGATAGACAGGGAAGTCGCTATGGCCGCGTGGGAAGAAACTGCAGAAATCGAGGAACCGGATGAAAAGGGACTTCTTCGCCGGACTGTAGAGAAGAAATATCCGTGTCATACAGAACTGGATGAGAAAGAAATGCGCCGTCTTTATGGTTATCTTGCACGCAGAGGGTTTTGTTCCTGCGATATTTTTTCCGTTCTTGAGGAGATGAATATTACACAGAAGAAAAAAAGTTTAACAATTCCTTAGAAAAACTTGACATAATTCTCAAAAACAGATAAACTTGTATTGTTGTATTTGTACAATGAAAACTAAATAAGGAGGTGCTCCTGTGACAGGCACAACTATTATTGTTGCGATTGTCGCTGTGGTAGTCACACTGCTTATTGCGGTTCCAGTTACTTGCAAGATTGCTGTTGAAAACAAGGTCAAAAAAGACTCTGAAGTGATCGGTACAGCAGAAGACCAGGCAAGAAGCATCATAGATGAAGCTTTGAAATCGGCTGAAACGAAAAAAAGAGAAGCTATGTTGGAAGTAAAGGAAGAATCTCTCCGCACAAAAAATGAACTGGAGAGAGAAACCAAGGAACGAAGAAACGAACTGCAGAAATACGAGAAGCGTGTCTTGTCAAAAGAGGAATCTGTTGATAAGAAGGCGGATGCAGTAGAGAAGCGAGAGGCAGAGTGCACAGCAAAAGTCGCTGAATTGCAGAAAAGGGAAAAGAAAGTTGAAGAACTTGAACTGAAAGGAGTACAGGAACTGGAACGAATTTCCGGTCTGACCTCCGAACAGGCAAAAGAAGAGTTACTCAGAAGTGTAGAAGATGATGTCAAGGGAGATGTGGCAAAACTCTACAAGGAATTGGAGAACCGTGCAAAGGAAGATGCCAACAAGAAAGCGAAAGAATATGTGGTCAATGCTATTCAGAAATGTGCAGTAGACCATGTGTCTGAAGCGACGATTTCTGTTGTACAGCTTCCAAGCGATGAGATGAAAGGACGTATCATTGGTCGTGAAGGACGAAACATTCGTACATTGGAAACATTGACAGGCGTGGATCTGATCATTGATGATACTCCGGAAGCAGTCGTACTGTCAGGTTTTGATCCGATTCGTCGTGAAGTTGCGAGAGTGGCATTGGAAAAACTGATTGTCGATGGACGTATTCATCCGGCAAGAATTGAAGAGATGGTTGAAAAAGCTCAGAAAGAAGTGGAAGCTCAGATTCGTGAAGATGGAGAGACTGCAGCTATGGATGTAGGCGTTCATGGTATTCATCCGGAACTGCTGAAACTTCTCGGACGAATGAAATTCCGTTCCAGTTATGGACAGAATGCTCTGAAACATTCTATTGAGGTTGCTCAGCTGTCAGGACTTCTGGCCGGAGAAATTGGTGTAGATGTTCGAATCGCAAAACGTGCCGGACTTCTTCATGATATTGGAAAATCCATTGACCATGAAGTGGAAGGATCACATATTCAGATTGGTGTGGATCTGTGCAGAAAGTACAAGGAATCAGCAATCGTCATCAATGCAGTTGCAGCACATCACGGTGATGTGGAACCTGAGTCTCTGATTGCATGTATTGTTCAGGCAGCAGATGCGATTTCCGCTGCAAGACCTGGTGCGAGAAGAGAAACTCTGGAAACTTATACGAACCGTCTGAAACAGTTGGAAGATATTACCAATGAGTTCAAAGGTGTAGACAAGTCCTTTGCCATTCAGGCAGGCAGGGAAATTCGTGTTATGGTCGTTCCGGAACATGTCAGTGATGCTGATATGGTTCTGTTGGCAAGAGATATTGCCAAACAGATTGAGGCAGAACTGGAATATCCGGGTCAGATCAAGGTAAATGTGATTCGTGAAAGCCGAGCTGTAGATTTCGCGAAATAAGCTTTCGTGTCAGAATCGATATTCCAGAATTTCCGATTTATAAAGAATAAATAAAGCCGTACGGAATAATTCGTGCGGCTTTTTTATATGAAAGGAAAGTGCTTTGCATTTTCCTTTCATATAAAAAAGCCTTCCGGGCGGGACTCTTTCTCATAAGTTCTAATTTGGAGACAGCAGACGTAGAATGGTACAGGGTGAAGTTATGGGAAAAAGAAAAATAAAGGTGGTACGTGGAGTATTACCTGTATGGCGTTTGATGATTATTGGTTTTTTAGTGGGAATATTGCTTCCGAATATTATTTGGAAATTGGAATGGCGGCAGAAAGCACTGGCATCAGCTTATTTGCTTGCAGCGTTTGAGGGAAAGAATCTGGCTGAATTTGATTATTTCCAGTATGTTCTCAGAATGCGTGGAAGTATGTTTTTAATCATGGCACTGTGTGGGATTTCTGTATTTGGGGTACCATTATCAGTGCTTGCAGCACTGTTTCAGGGAGCTGGAATCGGGTTGATCCTGACAATATCGATTCTGCAGTTTGGACTGGCAGGAGGAGCGATGGGGGCAGGACTTCTTTTACCTCAGTATCTTTTGTATGTTCCTGCGTTTGGTTATCTTTTGTCTGCAATATATCAGCAATCTCTTGATATATGGAGAAATAAAGGGTTGTTTCCGCAGCGAATATACAGATATCTGTTTGAGGTTTTTCTGGCTGGAATCGTCTACATGACGGGCATTTTTCTTGAAGCGTATTGTAATCCATGGGTGTTTGAAATGTTTACAAAAAATTCATATTTCCTGTAAAACAGAAATTTTACCAGATGTAGTAGAGGTTTGCCATAACTGTTTCGATATTTTGTATTTTGCCGTCGAAAGCGCATATTTTCGCATGTTTTCTGGCGAAAAAAGGGTTTGATTTTATGTAAAATAACAAGTATAATACAGGTAAATTTTTTGAAAAATGGTTTCGCAAGTTTAGAGTGTGTTTGAAAACAGGATTGCGTTATTTTACTATATTACAGAAGCGGGATAAAGAGAATGGAAAGAGTCATACGGGAATTTATTTCATATTTGCATAATACGAAAAGGACTTCGACGAATACGGAAGTTTCTTATCAGAGAGATTTGAAAAAACTGGTTTCCTACCTGCACAGTAAGGGGATTCAGGAGATTACAGAGGTAAGCGAACTGGATCTTCAGGGATATATTCATGAACTGGAGCGGGAGAATTTTGCTTCATCTACAATATCCAGAAGTGTGGCATCGATCAGGGCGCTATTTCAGTACCTGCAAAAAGAAGGTGTGATCAGAAATGATCCGTCAGATGTGCTGAAACCACCCAAGGTAGAGAAAAAGGCTCCGGGGATATTGTCTGTAGAGGATGTGGATAAACTTCTGAAGCAGCCGGATACAGTTACTCCCAAGGGGATTCGCGATACGGCAATGCTGGAATTGCTTTACGCGACTGGCATGCGTGTCAGTGAACTGCTTCGGCTGACTGTTGATGATCTGAATCTGGAATTTGGTTACGTGAATTGTCATGACAATGGGAAGGAACGTGTGATTCCGATTGGGAATGTCAGCAGGAAGGCTCTGATGCATTATATGGAGTCAGCAAGACCATATTTTGTAAAAAATGAAAATGAAAAAGCATTGTTCACCAATTGTTCCGGCAAAGCCATGAGCCGCCAGGGATTTTGGAAAGTATTGAAAGGATATGCGGATGAAGCCGGTATTCAGGGGGACATTACTCCGCATACACTGCGTCATTCTTTTGCTGTACATATGCTTCAGAATGGAGCGGATGTGAAAAGTGTGCAGGAAATGATGGGACATTCCGATATTTCCACTACGCAGATTTATCTTGGTATGAATATGAATAAAATGAGAGATGTATATATGAAAGCCCATCCGCGGCATTGATGGATGGTAAGTTGCTAGAGCGTGTTTGAAAATTGCTTTCCGACAGATGTGGGTCACAATTTTCAAACACGCTCTAATATATCAGTTATTGATTTTCTGGTCTATAAAAAATCTCCGGTTCTGTAATTTTTGCAGGAACCGGAGATTTTTTTATTAATCACAAGAAAGTGCTTTGTATTTTCCAGTAATATGAAAATGATGCATAAAAACATCAGCACATTTCAGCAATATCATACAGCAGTTTTTCGGATTCTTCCCATCCGAGACACGCATCTGTGATGGATTTGCCGTAAACATGTTCGCAGCCGATCTTCTGATTGCCTGGTTCGATGTAGCTCTCGATCATCAGACCTTTGACCAGTTTGTGAAGTTCCGGTTCAACCTTACGGTTGTGAAGAATTTCTTGAGCAATACGAACCTGCTGTTCATACTGTTTGCTGGAGTTGGAGTGATTGGTATCCACAATAACAGCCGGATTTTTCAGATTCTTCTGCTGATATTTCTCCAGAAGAAGACGCAGATCTTCGTAATGGTAATTGGGGATGGCTTCTCCGTGTTTGCTGACAGCTCCGCGCAGAATCGCATGAGACAGTTCATTGCCTGTGGTTTCCACTTCCCAGCCTCTGTAGATAAAACGATGAGAACCCTGAGCAGCTACAATGGAGTTCAGCATGACACTGAAGTCACCGCTGGTTGGATTTTTCATTCCGGCAGGGACATCCATTCCGCTGACTGTCAGACGATGCTGCTGGTCTTCCACAGAACGTGCGCCTACAGCTACGTAGGACAGAATGTCAGAAAGGTAACGGTAGTTTTCCGGATAAAGCATCTCATCTGCGCAGGTAAAGCCGCTTTCCTGGATCGCATGGATATGCATCTTGCGGATGGCGATGAGACCTGCCAGCATATTTGTTTCCTTCTCAGGGTCCGGCTGGTGAACCATTCCTTTGTAGCCTTCGCCTGTTGTTCTTGGCTTGTTTGTATAAACTCTTGGAATAATCAGTACTTTATCTGCAATTTTGTCCTGAACCTTACGGAGACGGAGCAGATAGTCAATGACAGCATCTTCATTATCAGCGGAACAAGGTCCTATGATAACAAGGAATTTATCGGATTTTCCGGTAAAGACATCGCGGATTTCCTGGTCACGTTGTTCTTTCAGGGCTTTAATGCCTGCGTCAATGGGATACTGATTGCGGATCTCTTCTGGTGTTGGTAATTTTTTAATAAATTCGAATCCCATGTTTGTTCTCCTTTGCATTTCGTTATTCCGCAATATTATAAACGATTCTGAGAAATTTGTCGATAGGTAATTTAATGTATTACCGCATAAAATCGATAAAGTAAATGCCGGTAGAACGAACAGAAAGTATCGGTAAAACAAACCTGAAGCAAACATAAAGCAAACATAAAACAAGCCTGAAACAAATATAAAGCAAACATAAAAAAGCCTGAAACAAACAGATGAAAGCAGAAGAAATATTTATGGGTGCCGGGAAAACAGCAATGCTTTCAGATGCAGAGCCGACAGTACGGATTCGCTGATGAGGATTCCGTATAAATATCCGCGGATACCGATTCTGGGGACAGTAAGCAATACAAAAGAGATGCGGATGCATTGTCCGGCTGCATTGTGGATCAGGCAGATACCGGGTTTTCCAAGCCCGTTGAGAATGCTGGAAAGTGTTACATTCAGATAGAGGAACGGGCAGATGAAGGACAAAATATGGATATAATTTCCAGCAGTGGGACTTTTGAACAGAAAAATTCCAAGCAGCTTTCCGAAAAAAAAGAACAAAAACCAGCACCCGATGCCAAGGAGCAGACAATACAGACTGGCTTTGGAGGTAACATACCGGATTCGTTTTTTGTACCCGAGAGCCTGAAGTTCCGCAATGGATGGCATGAGCATCACAGAGGCGGAATTCGTGATCGCTGATGGAAAAAGAATCAGCGGCATGGCCATTCCCGTAAAAATACCGTAAACACTCAAAGCTTCTGCGGAATTCATTCCAAACGCGCGAAGCTGCTGGGGGAGCAGTACGGCCTCAATGCTGCCGAGGAGTGTCAGAAGTACTCTGTTGAGCGTGAGAGGGACGGACATGCGGAAAAGATCTTTCAGATCCGGAATAAAATTCTTCAGCAGAAAAGGTGAATAATGATGAATCTGAAAATGATGTCCGACACACAAAAGAGAAGAAATGACTGCCGCACATTCTCCGGCAAGAGCTCCGCCCACTACAATCACAGGAGTGATTTCCTTTCCTTCGGAGAGAAAGATGAGGAAGAGAAGGTAGGAGATGCCTACGCGTACAATCTGCTCAAGAAGCTGGATCGATGAGGGGATTTCCGCTTTCTGCTGTGCAAAGGAATAGCTGTTGATACAGGAATGAAGCGAACTCAGTGGAAAATTGAAGGATAGGAGTCTGATCAGTGACATGGTACGCGGCTCTTTCAGAATCTGTACCGCAAAAAAGTCTGCATTCAGATAAAGAATTGCCGATATACTGCATGACAGGAGAAACGCGCTGATCGTACCGGTGATGAATTTGTCCCTGGCTTTGTCTGGCTTTCCGACAGCAAATTCTGCGGCAGCCAGACGGGAGATCGCAGTCTGGATGCCTGTAGTGGAAAGTGCCATGACCAGAGTCTGTACCGGCATAAGAAGCTGAGAGAGTCCCAGTCCCTGTGCACCAATTGTATGTGAGAGGAATATTCTATAGAAGAACCCTATGAGTTTTGTGAGCATTCCGGCACAGGTAAGAATCAGAGTTCCTTTTAAAAAGTGTTGTTTCGACATATGAGACCGACCGTACTGCGTTTTATAAAAAGGATCGGTAAAGCGCAGCGGATTATTTCCCTTTTTTGCCATTATATGCAGAAAACTGCCTTGACAGAACGGAAGGTTTCTGTTAAAGTACTAAATAGAAATCCGACGAAAACACTAGGAATTAAAGAGGTGAGAAAATGAAACTGTCAACAAGAGCCAGATATGGGCTTCGGGCACTCATCGATCTTGGACAGAACTGTCAGAATGAGGCGGTTTCTATTCAGAGTATCGCCGGCAGGCAGAATATATCGGAAAGTTACCTGGAACAGCTTATGGCCAAGCTGAAAAAGGCAGGACTTGTGGAAAGTACCAGAGGGGCTTTCGGCGGCTATCGCCTTGGAAGACCGGCAGAAGAAATATCGGTAGGAGATGTGCTGCGGGTGCTGGAGGGAGGACTGGAAGCTGTGGACTGTCCGGGGAACAGTGCTGAGGGAGATTGTGACGGCGCGGATCTGTGTGTGGCGAAATATGTATGGAAACGGATCAACGACAGCATCACCAATGCGGTAGATACCCTGAGCCTGCATGAGTTGATAGAAGAGAGCCTGCGGATACAGGAATCTAACAGTACAGCCGGGAAAAATCCCGGGTGCAGAAGTGTTTCGAAATAAATCAGAGATATAACAAAAGTCGATTTCAAAAAAGGTGCGGCAGACGCCGCTTTAAAATAGCAGGAGGACAAAACGATGGAAAAAATGATTTATCTGGATAATGCAGCAACTACCAGAACAGCTCCGGAAGTTGTAGAGGCAATGCTTCCGTATTTTTCTGAACTGTATGGCAATCCTTCCAGCGTGTATGATTTCGCAGGCAAGAGCAAGGAAGCCATCACCAGAGGAAGACAGCAGATTGCGGATGTTCTGGGAGCGAAGAAAGAAGAAATTTATTTTACAGCAGGCGGTTCGGAGGCTGATAACTGGGCCCTGAAAGCAGCCTTTGAAGCATACAAAGCAAAAGGAAATCACATCATTACCACGAAGATTGAGCATCATGCAATTCTGCATACCTGTGAATATCTGGAAAAAGAAAGAGGAGCCCGTATTACGTATCTGGATGTAGACGAAAATGGAATGGTTCGTCTGGAGGATCTTGAAAAAGCGATTACTCCCGAGACAATCCTGATTTCTGTCATGTTTGCCAACAATGAGATTGGAACCATTCAGCCGATTAAGGAAATCGGTATGATCGCAAAGGAACACAACATTCTTTTCCATACAGATGCTGTTCAGGCATTCTGTCAGGTTCCAATCAATGTGGACGAGTGCGGAATTGATATGCTGAGCTCCAGCGGCCATAAGATCAATGGCCCGAAGGGAATCGGTTTCCTTTATATCCGTAAGGGGGTAAAGATCCGTTCCTTTGTTCACGGCGGCGCACAGGAGCGGAAACGCCGTGCAGGTACGGAGAATGTTCCGGGTATTGTAGGTTATGGCGCCGCAGCAGAGCGTGCAGCAAAATCCATGGAAGAGAGAACCGGAAAAGAAATCGAACTGAGGGATTATCTGATCAGAAGAATTACGGCAGAGATTCCTTATGTGAAATTAAACGGACATCCGGAGAAAAGACTTCCGAATAATGTGAACGTCAGCTTCCGGTTTGTGGAAGGAGAATCACTTCTCCTTATGCTGGACAGTTACGGAATCTGCGGATCCAGCGGTTCTGCCTGTACTTCCGGATCTCTTGACCCGTCCCATGTGCTGCTTGCCATCGGGCTTCCGCATGAGATCGCCCATGGCTCCCTTCGCCTGACACTTGGAGAAGATACCACGAAGGAAGATCTGGATTATACAGTGGATAAATTAAAAGAGATTGTGCAGAATCTGAGAAATATGTCACCATTGTATGAAGATTTTGTAAAAAAGATGAAATAATAATAAAAATACTTTGTTTGGAGGAAGAAAAGATGTATAGTGATAAAGTAATGGACCATTTTCAGCATCCGCGTAATGTGGGAGAAATCGAAGATGCCAGCGGCGTAGGCACAGTCGGCAATGCCAAATGCGGAGATATTATGAGAATTTTTCTGGATATTGACGATGAGACACATATCATCCGTGACTGTAAATTTAAGACATTTGGCTGCGGCGCAGCAGTGGCGACAAGCAGTATGGCAACCGAAATGGTAAAAGGCAAGACAATTGAAGAGGCTATGCAGGTGACAAACAAGGCAGTAATGGAAGCCCTTGACGGGCTTCCGCCTGTAAAAGTTCACTGTTCCCTGCTGGCAGAAGAGGCTATTCATGCAGCTCTCTGGGATTATGCAGAGAAACATGGCATTGTGATCGAAGGTCTTGAAAAACCAAAGTCTGATATCCATGAAGGAGAAGAAGACGAGGACGAGGAATATTAATGGATAAAGAAAAAATAGTCGTGGGACTTTCCGGAGGTGTGGATTCTTCGGTAGCTGCATATCTTCTGAAAGAAGAAGGATATGAAGTGATCGGAGTGACCATGGTGAATTTCCGGGGGTCAGATTCCGCAGAAGATGGAGACCGAATCGCAGGAGATGCCGCAAGTGTGGCGGAATTTCTTGGTATTGAACATCATGTGGTTGATTTTTGTGCGGAATTTAAAGAAAATGTCATCGATTATTTTATAAAAGAATATCTTTCCGGCAGAACTCCGAATCCATGTGTGGTCTGTAATCGTTCTATTAAATGGAAGGCGATTATGGAACAGGGGGAAAAACTCGGTGCGAAGCTTCTGGCAACAGGTCATTATGCACAGACAGAGCTTTTGCCAAACGGCAGATATGCTGTAAAGTGTTCCGTAACTTCCGCCAAAGACCAGACGTATGCACTATATGGCCTGACTCAGGAACAGCTTGCCCGAACCAGAATGCCGCTGGGAGCTTATACAAAGGAAGAGATACGCGCAATTGCCGCGAAGATCGGACTTCCTGTGGCAGACAAGCCTGACAGCATGGAAATCTGCTTTATCCCGGATAAGGATTATGCGAAATTCATTGAAGAGCATACGGATGCGGTTATTCCAAAGGGAAACTATATCAATGCATCCGGAGAAATACTGGGCAGACACGAGGGAATCATTCATTATACGATCGGTCAGCGAAAAGGACTGAATCTTGCAATGGGACATCCGGTGTTTGTGACGGAGATCCGGCCGGAAACCAATGAAGTTGTCATTGGGGAAAACGAAGATATTCTGATACCGGTACTGAAATGCAGCAATTTGAATGCCATGGCAGTACCTGAATTTACCACAGGCATGGAAGTGACAGCAAAGATACGCTACAATCACAAAGGAGCTCCGGCTGTTCTGGAACGGACAGGGGAGGATGAGCTTCTTGTGAGATTTCGGGAACCGCAGAGAGCCATCACACCGGGACAGGCAGTGGTATTTTATCAGAATGGATATGTGGCCGGCGGAGGACTGATTGACGGAGCGGTAAAAGAATCATAAAGTGTGGTGGAGAGATGACAGGACTTACAAACGAACAGGTAAATCAGAGAATTGAAGAAGGACAGGTAAATGCCAACGAAAACCCGAATACCAGAACATACAAACAGATCATACGTGAAAACACGCTGACGTTTTTTAACTTTCTGAATATTGTACTCCTTGTTCTGGTATTGCTGGTGGGATCCTATAAGAATTCCATGTTTGTATTTGTGATCATCATAAATACAGTGATTGGAATAATCCAGGAAATCCGGGCAAAAAAGACCATTGATAAGCTGGCCATTCTGGCACAGAGCAAAGTCTCGGTACTGAGAGAGGGTGCAGTGAGCAGCATTTCCACAGAAGAACTGGTGCTGGATGATTATATTCTGCTGAAAACAGGAGATCAGGTTCCGGCAGATGCCAGAGTTCTGGAGGGAAGTCTGGAGGTAAACGAATCCCTTCTTACCGGCGAAGCAGACAATCTTGCTAAGAATGCAGGAGACGAATTGTTTTCCGGCAGCTTTGTTACATCCGGTGAGGCATACTGCCAGGTCGTTCATGTGGGCAAAGATAATTATGCTGCCCAGATTACCAGTGAGGCCAAGGAATTTAAACGCCATAATTCAGAACTTCGCAATTCACTGAATGCAATCCTGAAGGTGATCAGTATCATTATTGTCCCTCTGGGAATCCTGTTGTTTTACAAGCAGTATTATCTGGTGGGAGACAGTATCGGAGGGGCTGTAGTAAGTACGGTTGCAGCTGTTCTGGGTATGATTCCGGAAGGACTGGTGCTGCTGACCAGTGTGGCTCTGACACTTGGCTCGCTGGTTCTCGCCAGGAAGCAGACACTGGTGCAGGAACTGTACTGCATCGAAACCCTGGCACGTGTAGATACGCTCTGCCTTGACAAGACCGGTACAATTACGGAAGGCAGCATGTGTGTGGAATATATTCTGCCATTTATGGAAGAAGATACGCCGGAAACAGTAAAAAATGATATCAATTTGGAAAAATGTTCAGAAGAACTTTCTCATACAGAAACTGTATATCCGCAGCCGGATCAGTCATTTGTACGAGAAATCGAGGAAATTATGGGCAATCTGATGGCTGTTCTGAAAGATGAAAATGCTACAGCAGATGCTCTGCGTAAGAGATTCCGGATTAAGAAAAATCTGACACTGAAATGTGCAGTTCCGTTTTCCTCAGACAGAAAATACAGCGGCGCTTCTTTCGCTGGTCAGGGAACATTTCTGATGGGAGCAGCGCAGTTCCTGTTTCCGGAAGGAAATGAGACTCTTACAGGGCTTTGCGGACGTTATGCAAAGGAAGGGTTTCGTATTCTGGTTCTTGCTCACAGTGAGACAGAGGCAGAGGGACCGGAACTTCCGGAAGGTCTGAAACCGATTGCGCTGTTTTTGCTTACGGATGTGATCCGGGCGGAAGCTCCGGATACGCTGCGGTTTTTTGACAGTCAGGGAGTGGATCTGAAAGTAATTTCCGGTGATGATCCTGTTACTGTTGCATCCATTGCCAAAAAGGCAGGACTCAAAAATGCAGACCGTTATGTGGACGCAACGACTCTGTACACACAGGAGGATCTGGAGCAGGCAGTTGCCGAATGCAGTGTGTTCGGACGTGTGACACCTCAGCAGAAAAAAGCCATGGTACAGGCTCTGAAGGCACAGGGGCATACGGTTGCCATGACCGGTGATGGTGTAAATGACGTTCTGGCACTTAAGGAAGCGGACTGCAGCGTGGCAATGGCACAGGGAAGTGATGCGGCAAAGAATATTGCCAATGTGGTGCTTCTGGACTCTAATTTTGCGTCTATGCCGCACATTGTGAATCAGGGCCGACGGGTTGTGAACAATATTCGAACGGCAGCCTCGATGTTTCTGATCAAGACGATTTTTTCGGTGTGCCTGTCATTACTGACGATCTTTTTTGGAAGTGCTTATCCTTTTGAACCGATTCAGATGTCGCTGATCAGTGCATGTGCAGTGGGAATACCAACCTTCCTGCTGGCACAGGAAAATAATTATGATAAGATTGATCATACATTTTTGCGACATGTCTTTATGAATGCATTTCCTGCTGCGATTACTATTACAGCCTGTGTATTTGTGATCATGGAAGTCTGTCAGGGTGTTTATCGCTCTACTGATATGCTGAATACAGCATGCTTTCTGGTGACAGGATGGAATTATATGGCTGCTCTGAAAACCGTATATGCTCCGCTGAATACGTATCGAAAAGTAATTATTTACGGAATGCAGTTTATATTCTTTATGTCATCGGTAGTTCTTCAGAATCTTCTGACACTTGGAACTCTGGAATATGGAATGATTGTTCTTGTGTTTATTCTGATGACATTCTCGCCGATTGTCATAGAAATTATTACAGCATGGCTGAAAAAAATGTATGCCAGATCTCTGGATAAGGAAAATCCGGGTAAATTTTTCGAGTTTCTTGCAAAACTTCAAAAATAAAAAGCATGAAAAAAGAATCCTGAAGAGCAGGATTCTTTTTTTATGTAAAGATAAAAGGTAAAGATAAAGGCCTGGCGCCTGTTTGAAAATTCATTACCGGCATCTGCACGCCCCGCAAATTGTAACGTACATCTGTCAGAATTTAAAGTCTGAGAAATTCCGGTTTCCGGTTATGGAAAACAGTATAGTAAGAAAAACCGCACTGCCGGAGAACTTCCGCTGCTTTGTCAAAGGAAAAAGCAATTTTGTCGGGAGTGTGTGCATCTGCACCAATTGTAATAATCTCTCCGCCGAGCTGGCGGTAGCGCCGTATGATCGCTGTACATGGATTGGGCTCCCCGAGACCGTAATGGTAGCCTCCGGTATTCAGTTCTATGCCCACGCCTTTGGAAATCAGTGTACGAAGGATCTCGTCCAGAATATCCTGATATCTTCCATAGGAATATTCACTGTTTTTGCCGGGGCCATAGCGTACGACATAATCAATATGTCCATAAACATCCATTTCCGAAAAGCATGAGAGGTTCTCCAGAATAGATTCGAAATATTCCATATATGCGGCAGATTCTTTGCGCCCCTGGAAAAATTCCGGATAATAAGGGTCGTAACCGTGAACCACATGGGAGGAGCCGATGACGAAATCAAAAGGGACCTCCTGCAAAAGTCTGTGAAAATCAGGTCCCAGATGCATCTGAAGTCCAAGCTCAATGCCGAAACGGATGTCAAGCTTGTCCTGATACTTTTTTTTTAGCGCGTATAATTTCGTCTGATAGGCAGGAATATCCAGGAAAAAATCCAGATGGTCCGGTGCTTCCGGGTAATCGGGATCCAGATGTTCGGTAAAGCAGATTCCTTCAAGACCGCAGTCGATGGCTTTGCGGATCATTTCTTCCATTGGTGTATCTGAATCTGCTGAAAAAGAGGAATGCATATGGCAGTCCCATCTGATCTGATCTGACATAGTGAAATCTCCTTGTTTATATGAGTGTTGCGGGTTTATCAAACCCATTATATCACAAATTTGTATTTTACATGTATTTTTTCTAAAATGCTCTTGAATTTTTGTATGAAATTCGGTACAATATGCCATAGGTTGATGTTTCTTTAACAATTAAGGAGATATCATAATTAACCACTTAATTCATAGGAGGAATTTTATCATGGCAGTAAAAGTTGCAATTAATGGATTTGGCCGTATCGGTCGTCTTGCATTCCGTCAGATGTTTGGAGCAGAAGGATTTGAAATCGTAGCAATCAACGATTTAACATCCCCGAAAATGCTGGCTCACTTATTAAAATACGATTCCACACAGGGAAGATACGCTAAAGCTGATACAGTAACAGCTGGCGAAGATTCCATCACTGTTGACGGAAAAGAAATCAAAATCTATGCAAAAGCTAACGCTGCAGAACTTCCATGGGGAGAAATCGGCGTAGACGTAGTTCTGGAATGTACCGGATTCTACACCTCCAAAGCAAAAGCTCAGGCACATATCGATGCTGGCGCTAAACACGTTATCATTTCCGCTCCGGCTGGTAACGATCTTCCTACCATCGTTTACAATGTAAACCATATGGGTCTTACAAAAGAAGACAAGATCATCTCCGCAGCTTCCTGTACAACAAACTGCTTAGCACCAATGGCTAAAGCATTAAATGACTGTGCACCGATCAAATCCGGTATCATGTGCACAATCCACGCTTACACAGGCGATCAGATGACTCTTGACGGACCGCAGAGAAAAGGCGATCTGAGAAGATCCCGTGCAGCTGCAGTTAATATCGTTCCGAACAGCACTGGTGCTGCAAAAGCTATCGGTCTTGTTATTCCTGAACTGAACGGCAAACTCATCGGTTCCGCTCAGCGTGTTCCGACCCCAACCGGTTCAACAACTATCTTAACAGCAGTTGTTGAAGGTGAAGTTACAAAAGATCAGATCAATGCAGCTATGAAAGCAGCAGCAAACGAATCCTTCGGATACAACGAAGACGAAATCGTTTCCAGCGATATCGTAGGAATGACCTATGGTTCTCTGTTTGATGCTACTCAGACAATGGTTCTTCCACTTGACAATGGCACAACAGAAGTACAGGTAGTTTCCTGGTATGACAACGAAAACTCCTACACAAGCCAGATGGTTCGTACAATCAAACATTTCGGAAAACTGCTTAACGCATAATCCAGGCTTGAGAGAAGTATAGACTCACCCAAGGGTCCGGTCTGAAAAGGACCGGACCCTTTTATCATTTCATATGAAACAGGGGTTCTGATATTTTGCCCCTGACATCTTAATCAGTTAATAAGGAGGAATTACAGTCATGGGATTAAATAAAAAATCTGTTGATGACATCAATGTGAACGGCAAAAAAGTCCTTGTTCGCTGCGACTTTAATGTACCGTTAAAGGAAGGCAAAATTACAGATGAGAACCGTCTTGTAGCAGCTCTTCCTACAATCAAGAAACTGGTTGCTGACGGCGGAAAGATCATTCTCTGCTCTCACCTTGGAAAACCGAAGGGAGAACCGAAACCGGAACTTTCTCTGGCACCTGTAGCAGTTCGTTTAAGCGAGCTTCTTGGCCAGGAAGTAAAATTTGTTCCGAGCCCTGTAGTAGTAGATGACAGTGTAAAAGCTGCTGTTGATGCTATGAAAGACGGAGAAATCATCCTTCTTGAAAATACCCGTTATCGTGCAGAAGAGACCAAGAACGGCGAAGCATTCAGCAAAGATCTTGCTTCTCTTGCAGATGTATTTGTAAACGACGCATTCGGAACCGCTCACAGAGCACACTGCTCCAACGTTGGTGTAACTCAGTTCATCGATACCTGCGCAGTTGGATATCTGATGCAGAAAGAAATCGATTTCCTTGGCAATGCAGTAGAAACACCGGTAAGACCGTTTGTAGCAATCCTCGGCGGTGCAAAAGTAGCTGACAAGCTTAATGTAATCTCCAATCTTCTGGAGAAATGCGATACTCTGATTATCGGCGGCGGTATGGCATATACTTTCCAGAAAGCAAAAGGACTGGAAGTAGGAACATCTCTTGTAGACGATACCAAGATCGACTACTGCAAAGAAATGATGGAAAAGGCTGAAAAACTCGGCAAGAAGCTTCTTCTTCCGATCGATACCACAATCGCAAAAGAATTCCCGACCCCGATCGATGCTGAGATTGAAGTGTCTTCTGTAGATGCAGACGCTATCCCGGCAGACATGATGGGCCTTGATATCGGACCGAAGACAGCAGAAATGTATGCAGATGCAGTGAAATCTGCCAAAACAGTTGTCTGGAACGGACCGATGGGTGTATTTGAGAATCCGATCCTTGCAAAAGGAACAATCGCAGTTGCAAAAGCACTTGCTGATACAGATGCTACAACTATCATCGGCGGCGGCGACTCCGCTGCAGCAGTAAACCAGCTTGGATTTGGCGA
The DNA here is from genome assembly GCF_052063365.1 of Blautia sp. HCP3S3_G3. Taxonomy (NCBI): domain Bacteria; kingdom Bacillati; phylum Bacillota; class Clostridia; order Lachnospirales; family Lachnospiraceae; genus Blautia; species Blautia sp. HCP3S3_G3. The sequence continues at coordinate 432,948 of NZ_JBQHXR010000001.1, forward strand.
CAAGATGTCCCATATTTCCACCGGCGGCGGTGCATCTCTGGAATTCCTGGAAGGTAAAGAACTCCCGGGCGTTGCAGCAGCAAACGATAAATAATCGGATAACAATTGTAAAAATCCGCTTTTCCAAAGATACTGGAATTATCAGGGGAAGCGAAACAATTGAATGATGTAAATAAAACCCCACAGGAGGATATAAAAATGGCAAGAAAGAAAATTATTGCTGGTAACTGGAAAATGAACATGACTCCAAGCGAAGCAGTTGCTCTTGTTGAGACACTGAAACCGCTTGTACAGAATGACGAAGTAGACGTTGTATTCGGCGTTCCTGCAATCGACATCGTTCCTGTAGTAGAAGCCTGCAAGGGAACTAATATTGCAGTTGCAGCAGAGAATATGTACTTCGAAGAAAAAGGCGCTTACACAGGCGAAATCGCTCCGGCTATGCTGGTAGATGCAGGCGTTAAATACGTAATCCTTGGACATTCCGAAAGAAGAGATTACTTCGGAGAGACAAGTGAAGATGTTAACAAAAAAGTTCTCAAAGCTCTGGAACACGGTATCACTCCGATTATGTGCTGTGGTGAATCTCTGGCTCAGAGAGAGCAGGGAATCACAATGGACTGGATCCGTCAGCAGGTAAAAGTTGGTCTGCAGAATGTAACTGCTGATCAGGCAAAAACTATCGTAATCGCTTACGAGCCGATCTGGGCAATCGGAACCGGCAAAACTGCTACAAGCGAACAGGCTGAAGAAGTTTGCAAGGGCATCCGTGAATGCATCGCAGAAATCTATGACACTGATACAGCAGAAGCTATCCGTATTCAGTACGGCGGATCTGTAAATGCTGGAAATGCAGCAGAACTGTTCGCTATGGCTGATATCGATGGCGGTCTGGTAGGCGGCGCTTCTCTGAAACCGGATTTCGGAAAGATCGTTTGCTACAAATAATTATAATATGATACAAGGGTCAAAAGCACAAAGTGCGGAGAAATCCGTGTATCAGAGGGGGCAAAATACCTTTTGACCCCATCATCATAATATGAAATAACGAAAGCACCGCAAAATGCTGTGTCGTTGGGATGAAAAGTCCTGATGACGGGTAATCTGCGGTGCTTTTTACTGCTGTCACAGGAAAAATGAATTGCTGCGCATCACGAAGTATATTACTGTGGAAAGAATGAACAGCAGCAGCTTTTGGAGTGTTCCATCTCTCCGGATGGAAATTGCCTTGACAAATTTCCATTTATATCCTACTATAAAAAACAGTTTATATGTACCAACGAGATATTGGAAAGGAGCTATTCCCTAATGGAAAATAAAGTCATCAAAGCCGCTCTTCTCGGTCTTGGAACCGTTGGAACCGGTGTTTATAAGGTATTAAAAAATCAGGAAGCCGAGATGGAAGCCAAAATCGGAAAAAAGGTGAAAATCGCGAAAGTTCTTGTCCGCAATCTGGAGAAAGCCGCAGCTAAGGTGGAAGATCCTTCCATTCTGACGAACAGGTGGGATGAAATTCTGGGCGATCCGGAAATAAGCATTGTGATTGAGCTGATGGGCGGTATCGAACCGGCCAGAACCTATATTCTTTCAGCTTTAAATGCAGGTAAGCATGTAGTTTCTGCGAACAAAGATCTGATCGCTGTTCATGGCAAGGAACTTCTGGATGCAGCGGAGAGAAATCATGTGGATTTTCTTTTTGAAGCTGCCGTTGCAGGCGGTATTCCGATCATTCGTCCGCTGAAACAATGTCTGGCAGGCAATCACATGACAGAGGTAATGGGAATTGTCAATGGAACCACAAACTTTATTCTTACCAAGATGACACAGGAAGGCATGGAGTTTAAAGATGCTCTGGCACTTGCAACAGAACTGGGCTATGCGGAAGCTGATCCGACTGCAGATATCGAAGGCCTGGATGCGGGACGCAAGGTAGCGATTCTTGCCAGTGTTGCATTCAATTCCCGTGTAGTATTTGATGATGTTTATATAGAGGGAATTACCAAGATTTCTGCGAAAGATATCTGTTATGCCAAGGAAATGGGCTGTGATATCAAGCTTCTCGGTGTTGCACGACAGGATGAGGATGGAGTGGAGGCATATGTATGCCCGATGCTGATTCCAAGCAGCCACCCGCTTGCTTCTGTCAATGATTCCTATAATGCAGTATTTGTTCACGGGGATGCTGTGGAAGATGCCATGTTCTTTGGCCGCGGTGCCGGTGAACTGCCTACAGCAAGTGCTGTTGTGGGAGATGTTTTTGATATTGTGCGCAATATTCAGGCAGGATGCTGTGCACGTATCGGATGTACCTGCTATAAGGAACTTCCGGTAAAGAAGATGGAAAATACTTATAACCGTTATTTTATGCGTCTGAAGGTAGAAAACCGCTGTGGTGTGCTGGCTGAGATCACAGCAATTTTTGCAAAGTATCATGTCAGCGTAGCACAGATTATCCAGAAAGACACCAGAACAGAAGGCTGCGCAGAAGTGGTTGTGATCACAGATAAAGTACGCGAAGGAGATTTCCGTACTGCGATGGCAGAAATGAGCAACCGGGAGTCTATCCGCAAGATTTCCAGTCTGCTTCGTGTTTATGGAAAATAAAAAGTAATCTAGGGGAGATTTCTGACGTAAATTTTTCAGTGTAAGAGAACCGGATTTAACAGAAGAAAATTCTTGAAAAATCTCAGATTTTTGATACTATATAAAAGAAGGAAACTGTCGCCTGTGCGACCAGCTGCGGCGGTACTGGTCATCTGTTTTTCGATGTACTGGCAAAACAATTCCGTTTTCCAGCGGAAAAATTTACAAATAAAAGGAGAACATTATGAGCAAAAAACCAACCGTATTAATGATTCTTGATGGTTACGGATTAAATGACAAGCATGAGGCAAATGCTGTATATGAAGCAAAAACCCCGGTTATGGACAAATTAATGGAAGAGTATCCATTTGTAAAAGGTTATGCAAGCGGAATGGCAGTAGGTCTTCCTGACGGTCAGATGGGTAACTCTGAGGTAGGTCATCTGAATATGGGCGCAGGCCGTATCGTATATCAGGAGCTTACCAGAATCACAAAAGAGATTCAGGATGGCGATTTTTTCAAAAATGAAGCACTTCTGACAGCTATGAGAAATGCAAAGGAGAACGATTCTGCAATTCATTTCATGGGACTGCTTTCTGACGGCGGTGTTCACAGCCATAATACACATCTTTACGGCCTGCTTGAAATGGCTAAGAGAGAGGGCCTCAGCAAAGTATACGTACACTGCTTCCTGGACGGCCGTGATACACCTCCGGCATCAGGTAAGGGATATGTTGAAGAACTCCAGGCTAAGATGAAAGAAATCGGTGTCGGCGAGATTGGTGTTGTTTCCGGACGCTATTATGCAATGGACCGTGACAATCGCTGGGATCGTGTAGAACTTGCTTATAAAGCTCTGACAAAAGGCGAGGGCGTAAAAGGCACAGATGCTGCAGAAGCTGTTCAGGCATCCTATGATGACGGTAAGACTGATGAATTTGTACTTCCTACAGTAATCGAAAAAGACGGCAAACCGGTGACAGTTATTTCTGATAAAGATTCCGTTGTATTCTTCAACTTCCGTCCGGACCGTGCCCGTGAGATCACCAGAGCATTCTGTGCAGATGATTTCCAGGGATTCGAGAGAGAGAAGAGACTGGATCTTACCTATGTATGCTTTACAGAATACGATGATACGATTCCGAACAAGATTGTTGCATTCCATAAAGTACAGCTTCAGAATACCTTTGGTGAATATCTGGCAGCACATCATATGACTCAGGCCCGTATCGCGGAAACTGAGAAATATGCGCATGTAACCTTCTTCTTTAATGGCGGTATTGAAGAGCCGAATGAAGGAGAGGACAGAATTCTTGTAAAATCCCCGAAGGTTGCAACTTATGATCTTCAGCCGGAAATGAGTGCGCCTGCAGTTTGTGACAAACTGGTAGAGGCAATCAAATCTGATAAATATGATGTGATCATTATCAACTTTGCGAACCCGGATATGGTTGGTCATACCGGCGTGGAAGCTGCTGCGGTCAAAGCAGTAGAAGCAGTGGATGCATGCGTCGGCAGAGCAGTAGAGGCAATTAAAGAAGTTGACGGACAGATGTTCATCTGTGCTGACCACGGCAATGCAGAACAGCTTGTTGATTATGAGACAGGTGATCCGTTTACTGCTCATACCACCAATCCTGTTCCATTTATCCTTGTCAATGCAGATCCGAAATATACTCTTCGTGAGAATGGATGTCTGGCAGATATCATTCCTACTCTGATTCAGTTAATGGGTATGGAACAGCCGGAAGAAATGACCGGAAAATCCCTTTTGATCGAAAAATAATTGTGATAAAAAGGATTCGTGATTATTACAAGAAAACCCCTGCGAGAGCGGGGGTTTTCTTGTGATTTCAGAGAAAATGACAGAAATGAAAATGAGTACTTGCAACAGCTGGAAGTTTTTACTATAATACGCCTCGTACGAAAAAATGAGATTGTCAAAGCACAGAGGTGCAGTGATAACAGATATGCCTGTCGGTTGTGATGGTCAGGCATGGAAGAATGAAATTTGTAAAATAAACAGTATTGGAGACAGAATAAATGAAGACAGACATGACAACAGGGAAGCCAATGAAAATGATTATTGATTTTACGATTCCTGTTTTTGTAGGAGGAGTTTTTCAACAGTTTTATAATATGATGGATGCGATCATTGTTGGGAAGTTTGTCGGGACAAAAGGCCTGGCTGCAGTTGGCTCAACGGGTACGATCATGTTTCTGATTCTTGGATGTCTGATGGGACTGACTGCCGGATTCACTGTCATCACAGCGCAGAAATTCGGTGCGGGAAAAATGCGGGAAATGCGTCAGACAGTCGGAAATGCGGCAATCCTGTCAGCAGTGATCTCGCTGATCATGACTGCGGTAAGTGTGATCGGTATGAAAAAACTGCTGATCTTTATGCACACACCGGATGATATTTTTCAGGATGCTTATGTGTATATTATGATCATATGCGGAGGTATTTTTGCTCAGGTACTGTATAACCTTGTGGCTAGTATTCTCCGTGCACTTGGAAACAGCAAAACGCCATTATATTTCCTGATTCTTTCCGCTCTTTTGAATATTGTACTGGATCTCCTGTTTATTGTTGTATTTCATATGGGAGTAGCAGGAGCGGCATGGGCAACCGTGATTTCACAGGGCGTTTCCGGGATACTTTGTGTCCTGTATATTGTGAAAGCTGTTCCGGAACTGCATCTGGAAAGAGATGACTGGAGACTTCGCAGAAATATTTCCAGAAACCAGATCAGTGTGGGGATTCCAATGGGACTTCAGTATTCTATTACTGCAATCGGAACAATGATGGTGCAGTCCGCTCTGAATATTCTCGGATCTTATGCAGTGGCTGCATTTACAGCAGGAAATAAGATTGAAAATATTTTTGCACAGGCCTTTGTGGCAATCGGTACGACCATGGCTACCTATAATGCCCAGAATATCGGTGCCGGAAAGCTGGACAGAGTACGCACGGGATTCCGGTGCTCTCATATCATTGGTGTTGTTTATGCGATTGTTACGGGATTGATTCTGATTTTCTGGGGAAAATATTTTTCCTATCTGTTTATCTCAGATAATGCGGCAGAAGTTGTTCCGATGGTGGATATTTATGTGAAATGCGTAGGCGTTTTCTTTATTCCGCTTCATTTCGTAAACTGTCTGAGAAACGGTATCCAGGGAATGGGATATGGATTTCTGCCCATGATGGCAGGGGTGGCAGAACTGACTGGACGAGGCGTTACAGCAGTCATTGCTGCGGGTCATAAGAGCTATTTCGGTGCCTGTATGGCAAGTCCGATCGCCTGGGTTGTGGCGGCAGCGCTATTGATTTTTATGTACTTCTTTGTAATGAAGGATATGAGCCGGCGTTTGGGATTTGGCAGGGAAATAATAGAAAAATAACAGAAAAAATAACGGTTACAATATAGACAATAGCAGAGGGTATAATATCAGCCATGCGAAAGAGGGCGCATTATGTGAAATCTTGCAGCATGGCTGAAATTTTTTTATGAAAATATGAAATATGAGTGCAAAATAATGGAATTATGTTATAATGTAGTGGATGCGGCATGATATATGCAGTTTCATCAGAAATGTATTTTATATGCTTGTTTTTGAGGAGAGTATTGTGAATGAGTGACGAAAAGAAGAGAAAGATTTTTGCTGATGGAGACAGACATCAGGAAGAACCTGATCTGGACGAGTTTGATGGAGACATTTTTGACGAAGACTTCACAGACGGAGACGATTCTGCAGAAGAATTTGCAGATGAGGAAGAACTTGAAGAATACGATGAGGATTTTTCCGTAGAAGATGAGGAAGATTTTTCAGAGGGATATGGTGACTCCGGGGTGTATGAAACGGATTCAGAGGAATATGAGGATTCTGATGAGTATGAAGCAGATGAAGAGGAGTATGAGGATTCTGATGAATACGAAGCAGATGAAGAGGAATACGAAGATTCTGATGAGTATGAAGCAGATGAAGAGGAGTATGACGATTCTGACGAATATGAAGAAGAATACGATGATTCTGAGGAGTACGAGGCAGATGAAGAAAAGGTTCTGAAGTTCCAGCCCATGGATAAGGGAAAACCGCAGTACCTGGATGAGGAGAAGTCTGTTAGGAAGAAGCATCAGGGAAACAGAGGAAAATCTGCCCGTCCGAAGCCGGTCGTATATGTTCCGATCGATGAAAGTGAGATGCAGATTCCGGAAATCCCTGCAGATAAGAAATCTTCAGGCAAGAAACATAAGGGGCTGAAAGTTATAGGTGTTGCAGCTTTGATGGTTCTGGTTTCGGCAGGATGTGCCTATGGCGGGATTTCGTATTATTATTCCGATAAATTTTTTGACGGAACGACGATCAATGGAATGGATTGTTCCAGAAAGACTCCTTATGAAGTGGAGCAGATGATCGCACAGAATGTGGAAGATTATTCCATTCAGGTATCTTCGAGAAATCTGGAACCGCAGACGATAGACGGAAGTCAGATAGAATATACGTATGTTTCCAATGGTGAAGTGATGAAGCTTCTGGAACAGCAGAAGCCCTATGAATGGATCAGAGGTCTTTTTGAAAAGAAAAGCTATACAACATCCGAGAATATTACATTTAATAAAGAGCTGCTTCAGAGCCAGGTGCTTGCTCTGAACTGTGCGCAGGAAGAAAATCAGGTTGCACCGGAAAATGCATATGTGGCTTTTACAGATACGCAGTTTGAGATTATCCCGGAAACAGAAGGTAGTGAACTGGACGTAAAAGAAGCGTATCATATTCTGGATGAAGCGATTTCCGGAAAACAGGAAACAGTGGATTTTGCAGACAGTGAAGATGCGTATGTGGCTGCCGCGGTTACCAGTGATGATCCGGGACTTCAGGCAACCCTGAATGCCTGCAATAACTTTACCAGAGCAAGTATTACCTATACTTTTGGAGAGCAGACTGTGACACTGGATGGTTCTACCATCAAGGACTGGCTGGAATTTGATGATAAAGGACAGTATGTGCAGGATGATGCAGCTTTTCAGCAGCATGTCAGAGATTATGTAGCACAGCTTGCAGCGCAGTATGATACGGTTGGCACAGAACGTGAATTTTATACAACCAGCGGAAGAACGGTATATGTATATGGTTCTGCATATGGCTGGAAGATCGATCAGGATGCCGAGACGGCTCAGCTTGTTTCGGAAATCCAGTCCGGAACACAGACTACAAGAGATCCGGTTTATTCCATGACGGCGAATACCCGTGGATATAATGATATCGGAAGCACTTATATTGAAGTGGATCTGTCAGATCAGCATATGTATTATTATCAGAATGGAGCAATTATTTTTGATTCAGATATTGTATCCGGTAATATGAGCTACAGTGACCGTCAGACACCATCCGGTATCTACACGCTTTATTACAAAAAGAGTCCGGATGTATTAAGAGGACAGAAGGATGAGAATGGTAAATATGAATATGAAGTAGATGTACAGTACTGGATGCCGTTTAACGGCGGAATCGGTTTCCATGATGCACCATGGCAGCCGTATTTTGGCGGTGACCGTTACCTGACGGGCGGTTCTCATGGCTGTATCAATCTGCCGAGTGAGAGTGCAGCAACTCTGTACAATATTATTCAGTATGGTGTTCCTATCGTCTGCTTCTACTAATGAGAAAGGTCTGGTAAAAAAATGAATAACAGGACATTGGATTATATTCTTGCAATCGGGGCGATTGTGGTCGGGATTTTGCTTTTGTGCGGAAAAGGTGATATGTTTATGGGCGGAGGCAATGTTCAGGAACGCCGCAAACAGTATGACCAGAAAAAGATGGAAAGAGCCTCCGGAGTTGCAATGATCATTATTGGTATCGCAACAGGAATAGATTCCTTCACCACCAGCCTTGCAGCCAAAATCATCTATACGTTATTTCTGGTGATTGTACTGGTTGTGCTGGTTGTATACTACAGAAAAAAATGCAGAAAGAAATGACTGGCTGTTTCTGCAACAGAAACAGCCGCAGAAAAAGGAGCACAGGAACAAGTCCCATGCTCCTTTTTGTATCGCAGGAAAGTGTTCCGCATTTTCCTGCGATGCAAAAGAACCTGTAAATCAGGATTTTTATTATCAGGAATGAGAGATACACAGTGGTATCAGATCCATCGGTTTCTGAATGACCGCGTATGGTTCCGAAACATTGCCGAAACCGTAGGAAGCAAAAATAAAGGGAACTCCGGCTTTCCGGCATGCCTCATAATCGCCCATGGTATCTCCGACATAAACAGGGGAATTCAGATGGTAGTCATCTACGATCCGGGTAATGTTTTCGGCTTTGGCCATTCCGGTATCTCCGGGACAGAGATGACCTTTGAAATATTTGGAGAACCCTGTGGCCTGCAGGAAGACTTCAATATAGCCGGCCTGGCAGTTGCTGACAATAAACAGAGGATATTCTGCGGAGAGTTTCTGAAGTGTCTGTTCAAGGTCTTCGTAAAGAGGAGCGCATTCTTTTAATAAAGCTTCATGTTCAGCCTGACAGCAGGCATCGATCACACGAAGCTGTTCCTCTTCACTGAGATCGGGAAACAGGGCTTTGGCGATATCCGGAAGCAGCTGGCCAAACAGGGTCATGAGTTTTTGAGAAGTGATTTCTATTTCCATGTGTTCTTTTTCGCGAAGGTACTGTGTCCAGGCTCTGGCAACAACATCTGTGGAATCCCACAGAGTACCGTCCACATCAAATATAATACTGTCCATCGTATGTCCGGCAGATATTTCCATTCAGGGAAAAATCTGCATTTCCTTTCTTTTTTAGGACAATTTTAAATGAGAAAAGGTAAAAAAGCAACTGTATTTTTTCAGGTTTTCATGTTATATTATTGGCGTGAGGTTACAGAATGAAATATGAAAATATAAAAACAGGGAAATTTCTGGACAGACCGAACCGTTTTATTGCACATGTGGAGCTTGATGGTCACACGGAAACTGTCCATGTAAAGAATACCGGAAGATGCAGGGAACTGCTGATTCCCGGTACCGAGGTGATTCTGGAAGAGAGCGGGAATCCCAACCGCAGAACGAAATACGACCTGATCTGTGTGAAGAAACAGGGACGATGGATCAATATGGATTCCCAGGTGCCGAATAAAGCAGCCAGAGAATGGCTGGAGGGAGGCGGCCTGTTCCCGGAAGAAATTACGGTATATTCGGAGAAAACATATGGAAACTCCCGCTTTGACCTTTATGTGGAATCTGCGAGGCGAAAAGCTTTTATTGAAGTGAAGGGCGTTACGCTGGAGGAAGGGAATATTGCCCGCTTTCCTGACGCACCTACACAGAGAGGTGTGAAGCATGTGGAGGAGCTTGCCAGATGTGTACAGGAAGGCTATGAAGCGTATTTGCTTCTTGTCATTCAGATGGACGGTGTATCTGAATTTCGGCCAAACTGGGTCACTCATCGGGAATTTGGGAGAGCACTGGCTGCTGCCAGGAAGCAGGGAGTCAGAATCCTTGCATACGACTGTCGGGTAACGCAGGATACTATCGAAATACAGAATCCTGTACCGATTAATCTGGAGGAACCCTATGCCGGATGAAAATAAAAAGCCACTGCGGAATGAGCGGGAGAACCCGCTTCCGAATGAACAGAAAGAAGTTTACGGAATGAAGAGGAAAGGCTTTTGATGAATGAACAGAATAATTTTCTGCTGAACGAGATGAAAACACCTCTGCTGCAATGGTACAGAGAAAACAAACGGGATCTTCCATGGAGAGATCAGAACAATGCATATTATACCTGGGTTTCAGAAATTATGCTCCAGCAGACCCGTGTGGAAGCGGTAAAACCGTATTTTGAACGGTTTATCAGAGAACTCCCGGATATTCCTGCACTGGCAGCATGTCCGGAGAAAAAACTGATGAAGCTGTGGGAAGGGCTTGGCTATTACAATCGTGTCAGAAATATGCAGCAGGCAGCAGTAACTGTGACAGAAAAATATGAAGGGAAGCTTCCTGAATCCTATGAGGAGCTTTTGTCGTTAAAAGGAATAGGGAGTTATACAGCAGGAGCAATTGCCTCTATTGCCTATGGAATAGCGGTTCCGGCTGTAGACGGCAATGTGCTGAGAGTCATTTCCAGAATTACAGAAAGCCGTGAAGACATTATGAAGCAGTCTGTGCGCAAAAAGATGGAAGAGCAGCTCAGGGAAATTATGCCGGAAGAGTGTCCGGGTGATTTTAACCAGGCACTTATGGAACTGGGAGCTGTCGTCTGCGTGCCAAACGGTCCTGCAAAATGCAGCAGCTGTCCTGTAAGGGAGTGCTGTCTGGCCAGTAGGAATGGCACTGTTCAGGAACTTCCGGTGAAAGCTTCGAAGAAGGAACGAAGAATCGAAGAGCGTACAGTTCTTGTGATTCAGGACGGGGAGCAAACTGCTATTTCCAGACGTCCCGGAAGAGGTCTTCTGGCAGGATTGTATGAATTGCCGAATTTTGAGGGACACTTAAGCCGGGAAGAAGCTTTGAGAACCGTTCAGGAGCTGAATCTGGATCCTTTGAAAATTGAACCACTGGAACCGGCAAAGCATATTTTTTCTCATATCGAATGGAGAATGACGGCTTACAGGATACGGGTATCTTCCCTGGAGTCATACAAAGGAAAAAAGCTGATTTTTGTGGACAGGAAACAATCGGAAAAACAGTATGCCATACCATCTGCGTTTCGTGCATACGTGGGATATATGAAGGAGGAAAATGATGAAGATTTTAAGTATCGCGATTCCGTGCTATAATTCGGAAGCGTATATGGAGAAGTGTGTGGATTCTCTTCTGGCGGGAGGAGAAAATGTGGAGATTCTGATCGTGGATGATGGTTCTTCAGACCGAACAGCCGAAATCGCAGACGCATATGCGGAAAAGTATCCTTCCATTGTCAAAGCAATCCACCAGGAGAATGGAGGACATGGACAGGCTGTCAATGCAGGAATCCGCAATGCAACCGGTCTTTATTTTAAGGTGGTGGACAGTGATGACTGGGTCAATAAAGAAGCATATGAAAAAATCCTGCAGACGCTGGAAGAACTGATCCGCGGACCAAAGACAGTGGATCTTCTGATCAGTAATTTTGTTTATGAAAAACAGGGTGCAACCAGAAAAAAAGTGATGCAGTACCGTCATTGCCTGCCGCAGAATGAAATTTTCGGCTGGGATGCAGTGAAGCACATGCCGAAGGGAAAATATCTTCTGATGCATTCCATGATCTACAGAACGAAACTGCTTCATGACTGTGGTCTGGAACTGCCGAAGCATACATTTTATGTAGACAATCTGTTTGCGTTTGAGCCGCTCCCGTATGTGGAAAATCTTTATTATCTGGATGTGAATTTCTACAGATATTTCATCGGAAGAGATGATCAGTCTGTTAATGAAAAAGTGATGATCCGAAGAATTGACCAGCAGATCCGTGTAAATAAGCTGATGGTGGATGCTTTCCATAAGGTGAAATTTACGAATAAACGGCTTCGCGCTTATATGGTAAGTTATCTGGATATCATTACTACGATTTCCTCCATTATGCTGATCCGATCCGGTTCTAAGGAAGCTCTGGAAAAGAAAAAAGAACTTCTGGAATATATCCGTGAACAGGATCGCTGGTTATACAGACGTCTTCGTTACAGCCTGTTTGGAAATGCATCAAACCTTCCGGGAAGAGGAGGACGCAAGGTTTTTGTGACAGGATATAAAATCTGCCAGAAATTTTATGGATTTAATTGATGAGATACAGAATTATACGGTATTTATGGGATAAGTGGTGAAAAATCCGCAGGAAAAAGAAATAACAGATTAACAGAGTAACAGATAAACAAATAAACAAATAAACAAATAAACAAATAAACAAATAAGCCCCTGCGCCGGGAAATGTCGCTTTTTTGTAGCATTTCCTGATGCAGGGGTTTTGTTTTATATATTACAGTTTGTAATTTTTGCGTCTTCCTTTATAAGAAGTCCAGGAAGGTGCAGTGGATGTTTCCAGAGCCTTCTGCGGATAGAAAACAAGATATCCGAACAGAGCCAGTGTAGCACCCATACATACATCGATGACCGAGTGCTGTTTCAACAGCATGGTGGACATAATGATCAGAATGGTCAGTACCAGTGAAGCGCGTTTTACAGTTTTGCAATCTTTCAGTGCTTCACAGGATGTCAGAGACATATGTATTGCCAGTGAATTAAAAACATGAATACTCGGAAGTACATTTGTTGAAGTATCTGTCCGGTACAGCCATTTCACCGCATCCGTAAAAATATTGTCTCTTGGAAATTCTGCAGGACGAAGATGAAGTACATTGGGATATACATACGAAACAATCAGGAAAATAGTCATTCCCATCATCATATTGCAGATCAGCTGGTAATATTCTCGCTTGTTTTTGTTAATAAAGATGAAGTATGCTACGGTTCCGATCATATATGGAAACCAGAGCAGATAAGGTACAATAAAATATTCGCAAAATGGTATCATATCGTCAAAAACCGTATGTACAACATGATAACCGTGAACGGGCATACGTTCCAGATAAAAGAACAGTACCATATAGACAAGGCTGTAAGTTGCTATAACTAAACCATGCTTGTATTTTTTGATAAATTCTAACAAAGTTCCACCTTCCTTAAGTTCTGTTGTTATTCATCAGTGCGACATTATAGCACAGAAAGACTGTCTTTTAAAGTACAATTCCCGGAATTACCCGAAGAAAATAACGGGAAAAATCAGATGTTATTAGTCTATATGCACAATAAAAGAATCATATGCTTCCCTGTATGGGAAACTATCCTGTCCCTACTATAAATCATCCATATGATAGCACCTGTAATCTCTGTTTTCAAATGAAATTTTTGTAAAAATTAGAAAATTACGGTGAACAGTGAGGAAAACGGCTATTGGTCATTGTAATAATCTGCAAAGAATTTGAATAGGAATACTTCAGAATTCCGATATAAATTTTGTTTAAAAAGATGACTAGCGGTTGACATATCAGTCTTTTGAATGGTATATTATAGACAAACAATTGTACCGATTGGAGTGAAACTATGGCTACTTTGAAAGATGTTGCCAGAGAGTCAGGACTGACAGTTGGTACAGTGTCCCGGGTATTGAATAACAGAGGATATATCAGCGAGAAGACAAGACAGAAAGTGTACGAGGTCATGGAGGAGCTGAATTATCAGCCGAATGAGATGGCACGTTCTCTTTCGAAGCGAAAGAGCAATACCATAGGAGTCATTGTACCGCACATCGTACATCCCTATTTTGCGAAAATGATCAGTAATCTGGAACTGGCAGCTTATGAACATAAATACAAAATTCTTCTGTTTAATTCCAAGGGAAAAGAGGAGAAAGAAGAAGAATATATTGAAATGTGCAGGAGCAACCGCGTTGCAGGAGTCGTGCTCTGCAGTGGAAATATCGGCACAGAGAAATTTAAGAATCTGGATTGTCCCCTGATTACATTTGAACGTTTTATCGATGGGGGAACTGCCGGAATTCTGTGTGATAATTATCAGGGAGGAGTACTGGCAGCTCAGCGCCTGGTTGATGGAGGATGCAGACATATTCTTCATATCGGAGGTGTAAATGAAGTTCGTATGCCTGCGGATGACAGGAAGACAGCATGTGAAAAGGTCTGCAGAGAGAACGGAGTGAAATTCTGGGACGTGGATCCGGGACAGTGCTTTTATAATGATATGAATTATTATCAGGTGATTCGTGAAGCTCTGAAGGAGCATCCGAATACAGATGGGATTTTTGCGGGATCGGATGTGATTGCGGCACAGGCAATTCAGATCTGTCATGAAAATGGAATCTCAGTACCGGAGCAGATGAAAATTGTGGGATTTGATGATGTCAATATTGCGTCTCTTACGATTCCGGGGATCACCACGATCCGTCAGCCGGTGAAGGAAATGGCAGAAGCAATCATCAAGACACTGGAATCTGCATCGAAAGGAAAGATGGTTCCTGCCCAGACTGTATTTCCGGTTACTCTGGTAGTTCGCGGAAGCGCCTGAGAAAAATGAATAAGCGGCTGTTGACAGAACAGTGATGTAAAAAGACTGATGCGAAGAACGTCAGTCTTTTTTTTGTATCACAGGAAAGTACTTTGCGTTTTCCTGTGATGCAAAAAATCTCTCCGGGCAGAATCACACTGCGGAGGAGAGGAAATATACTGCTAAAGCAATCCGCCGCAGGCGGAGAATCCTGCAGAGCAGGATTCCTTCTCATTTGAAACAATGCCTTGTATTTTTCTGTAAAAAAAATCTTTCAGGATATATGACATAATATGACAAGCGGTAAATACATAAAAATACGAAAAAATCAGAAATTAAATACAACTCATAGAAATGAAAATAAAATTCTGAAAATTAAATTATTCATAATAGACAAAATAAGAAAGCTAAATTAGTATATATGTAACAAACTTACAATTTGCGTGTGTTTTTTATATGATAAACGATTGACATATATTAAGCGGTTGTGATACTATTCAATCATCAAGAGAAACGCAATAAAAACATAATCAAGGAGGATTACAAAATGAAAAAAGCAGTTTCTTTCGCAATGGCAGTTGCAATGACAGCATCTCTTACAACAGTAGGTGCGGTACCGGTACTGGCAGATGATGTTTCCATCACAATCTTCAACTCCAAAACGGAAATCCAGAGCCAGATGGAGGAGAAAGCGGCAGAATATGCAGAGGAGAAAGGTATCGACGTAGAAGTTTACTACTCCAACGATACAGTAGCTGCTCATATGGCAACCAGATATGCATCTGAAGATCCATATACTCTGAGCATGGTAGATGCAAAAGATGTTTATTCTCTTGGAAAAGAGCACGCACTTGATCTGAGCGATCAGGAGTGGGTAAATGATACAGATTATGAAATCAGTGTTGATGGTACAGTTTACGGATTCCCGGTATGTGTAGAAGCACGTGGTCTGATGTACAATGCTGATGCAATCGAAGCAATCACAGGTGAAACCTTCAATCCGGATGATTACAAAACTCTCGATGCATTCAAAGAACTCATTGCAAAACTGATCGAGGGCGGCATGGAAACTCCTGTTGGAATCATGAAAGAAGACTGGTCACTTGGTGCTCATTTCCTTTGTGAAGTATATGAAGAGCAGGAAGATGTAGAGGGATTCATCACATCTCTTCATGAAGGCAGCGCAGATCTTATCAACAATGAAAAATTCAATTCTCTGATGGATACTTTTGATGTCCTGATGGAAAACAACTACGCAAAAGATTCTCCAATCGCAGCAGAACGTGAAGTATCCGAACAGAAACTTGCTGAAGGCGAAATCGCATTCATGTTCGGCGGTAACTGGGACTGGTCTGTAATCAATGCTTATGATTACACAGAAAACATGGGATTGATGCCTGTTCCGCAGAATACAGAAGACGGAACCAATGAAAAACTCGTTGGCGGCGGTTCCAAATATTTCTTCATCGACAACTCCGATAATACATCTGAAGAACAGCAGCAGGCAGCAAAAGACTTCCTGAACTGGCTTGTATATGATGAGGCTGGACAGAGCTTTATCGCAACAGATTGTGCACTTGTACCTGCATTCTCCAACAATGCAATCGAAGTATCTGATCCTCTTGGAAAATCTGTAAAGAAATATGCTGATGAAGGCGCTCTGATCCCGAACTACGATTATGCTCCGGATGATCACTTCTCTATCTGTGGTGCTTCCTTCCAGAAATATCTTGCAGGTCAGATCGACCGTGCAGGTTTCGCAACTGAAATCGAAGATTATTGGAAAGCAACTACTCCGGTTGAGCACTAATAATTCTTGAGCATTCATCAAGAAATGATTCTGAGGTGCCGGTGAAATCCGGCACCTCGTATTCTCTGAGCTGATCCTGCCGGGTCAGTCCGGCAGAAGGAAATGATGGAGAAAAGGAGAGAGAAAGCATGAAACGAAACACCATGTCATATAAAGTAAAACAGTTTCTCATGTTTGCCGGACCGGCGACAGTACTGTTTTTTGCCGTGGTAATTCTTCCCTTTGTCTATGGTCTGTATCTGACTTTTACAAGTTGGGACGGCATTTCAAAGACAAAGCCATTTGTTGGATTAGCGAATTATCTTGCAGCGTTTAAAGATGCTGCTTACTGGCAGGCCCTTGGAAGAACTTTTATCTATTCAGCAATCGCTGTTATTCTGGTCAATGTGGTAGCGTTCCTGCTTGCTTATCTGGTAACAAGCGGAATCAAAGGACAGAATTTTTTCCGTGCAGGTTTCTTTGTTCCGAACCTGATCGGTGGTATCGTTCTTGGTTATGTATGGAAATTCGTATTTAACCGTGCACTGGTATCTGTTGGACAGGCTCTTTCAATTGGAGCACTTTCTACTTCCTGGCTGGCAACAACCAATGGAGCAATGCTCTGTCTGATCATTGTTTCTGTATGGCAGTATGCAGGTTATATGATGCTGATTTATGTAGCTGGTTTTATGAGTGTACCGAAGAGTCTTATGGAAGCAGCCCAGATCGACGGATGTACGAAATCTCAGGCAACATGGAATGTTACAGTACCTCTGATGAGAGCTTCTTTTGTACAGTGTCTGTTCCTGACTATCACACGATGCTTCATGGTTTACGATGTAAACCTTTCCTTAACAAAGGGCGAACCGTTCAATTCTTCTGTAATGGCAGCAATGCACGTTTACAATCAGGCGTTTACATATAAGAATTACGGAACAGGTCAGGCTGAAGCACTGATTCTCTTCGTTGTATGTGCAATCGTAGGTGTAACTCAGGTTTACATTGGTAAGAAAGGGGAGGTGGAAGCATAATGGATGCAAATGCACAGGCTGCACAGAAAAAAAAGGTATCTCATGCAATTATGATGATTGTGTTGGTAGCAGTATTCTTTTTATTTATCTTCCCTCTGATACTGGTAATTATCAACGTATTTAAGACCAAGGCAGATATTACTTCCAATCCGCTGGCACTGATCGGAGCACATGGCTTTACGATGGAAAACTTCCCGAAAGCTATGGAAAAGATGAATTTCCTTGTAGTATTCAAAAACTCTCTGATCGTTACCGTATGCGCAACAGTACTGACACTTCTGGTGTCTTCCATGGCTGCTTTTGTGATCGTACGAAACAACTGGAAAGCATGTAATCTGTTATTCTCCGGAATGGTAGCTTCCATGGTTATTCCTTTCCAGGTATTGATGATTCCTCTGGTTTCCCTCTATGGCGGAATTTTTGGAGTACTGAACAGCCGTATCACCCTGATTCTGATGCATGTAGGTTTTTCAGCATCTATGGCAACATTCATGTTCCATGGAGCAATTCGTACGAATGTCCCGATGGAACTGGAAGAGGCAGCGTTTATTGACGGATGTACCAGATGGCAGACATACTGGAAAATCGTATTTCCGCTTCTGAAACCGACGATTGCAACTGTAGCGATCATAGATGCGATGGCATTCTGGAATGACTACCTTCTTCCGAGCCTTGTTCTTGGACGTAAGGAATTATACACCATTCCGATTGCAACACAGGTATTCTACGGAACCTATTCTACAGATATGGGTCTTGTAATGGCAGCTCTGCTCCTTGCAATGCTTCCAATCTTAATCCTGTATCTGTTCCTGCAGCGTTACATTGTTGAAGGCGTTACATCAGGTGCCGTAAAAGGCTAAAGATTTTTCTTACGCGACAGGAATATAGAAGTGTATTCCTGCCGCGTTTTTTGCTTTGATTATATACACCTTAAGGAGGACATTCATGCAGAAAAGGAAAAAGAGACAGGCTTCTGCAAAGTCTGCTGTAAATAAAAAACCTGAAAATATGAAACCTGCAAATGAAAAGGTTACGACTATGAAACCTGAGAAGGAAACAGTTGTGATTGCACAGCCTGAAATTAAAAAAAATACAGTTGTTCAATCTGTAAATGAGAAAACTGCAGCTGTGAAAACTGAAACAGTGAAAATTTCTGCAGATACAGTAAAAAACATGGAAGATGCAGAATATCACCGTCGGTTTGAAAAACATGTTGATGAACTGAAATGGCTTTACATGGAAGTTTACCAGAATGAATGGATGTTTGATGAACTTTGTAAACAGATGTACCGGTTCTACATAGAGAGAAAAGCATCATTGAAGCAGATGGACCGTGATCGTGAAAAAGAGCCCAACTGGTTCAAAAAGAACGATATGCTGGGAATGATGCTCTATGTAGATAATTTTGCAGGAAATCTGCAGGGAGTGAAAAGCAAACTTGACTATCTGAAAGAAAGCAATGTCAATTATGTACATCTGATGCCGCTTTTGAAGACACCGAAGGGACGTTCTGACGGCGGATATGCAGTTGCTGATTTCCGGGAAGTACAGCCGGAACTGGGAACCATGGATGATCTGCGGGAAGTGACAGATGCCTGCCATGAGAGAAATATGAGTGTTTGTATGGATTTTGTCATGAATCATACATCGGAAGATCATGAATGGGCTGTCCGTGCCAAACAGGGCGACGGAGAGTATATGAGCCGTTATTTCTTTTTCCATAATTTTGATATCCCGGCTCAGTTTGAAAAAACAGTTCCGCAGGTATTTCCTACATCTGCTCCCGGAAACTTCACCTATTGTCCGGAGAATGGTCATTATGTCATGACAACCTTTTATCCGTATCAGTGGGATCTGAATTACCGTAACCCGAGAGTGTTTAATGAAATGATGTACAATTTCCTGTTCTTTGCAAATGCAGGAATCGATGTCATCCGTATTGATGCCGTACCATATATCTGGAAGGAACTGGGAACTGACTGCAGAAATCTTCCGAGGGTTCACACCCTTGTACGTATGATGCGTATGATCGGAGAAATCGTATGCCCGGGAATTCTTCTTCTCGGTGAAGTAGTTATGGAACCATCCAAAGTAACACCGTATTTTGGCACTGTGGAAAAACCGGAATGCCATATGCTCTATAATGTAACGACGATGGCAACAATGTGGAATTCCCTTGCCACCAGGGATGCAAGACTTCTGAAACGCCAGATGGATATCCTTGCGGCACTTCCGAAGGATTATGTGTTCCTGAATTATCTGCGCTGTCATGACGATATCGGCTGGGGACTGGATTACCCGACTCTTCGCAGCTGGGGAATGGAGGAACGTCCTCACAAACAGTATATCAACGATTTCTTTACCGGTGTGGCAGAAGGAAGCTACAGCAGAGGCGAGCTTTACAATGCAGATCCGGTGACCGGCGATGCCCGTTTCTGCGGTACTGCAGCCTCCATGTGTGGTGTGGAAAAAGCCGGATTTGAGCAGGATGAAGAACAGATGCAGCATGCCATTGCCAGAGATCTGATGCTTCATGCATTTATGTTTACTCAGTCCGGAATTCCGATGCTCTACAGCGGTGATGAAGTTGGTCAGACAAATGACTACACTTACAAGGAAGTTCCGGATAAAGCTCCGGATTCCCGTTATATCCACAGAGGAAAATTCAACTGGGAACTGGTTGACCAGATAAAAGAAAACGGCAGTGTTTCTGAAAAAGTTTACCATGGACTGGAAAAACTGGAGGAAATCCGTGCAAAGGAACCGGTATTTATGTCCAATGCGGTATTTTATACACTGGAAACTTACGAGCAGTCTATTATCTGTGTTGTAAGAGAATATGAAGGAGAAAGACTGATCGGTCTTTTCAATTTCAGTGAATTTGACAAAACTGCCTGGATTAATGAGGCAGATGGTGTTTATCAGGATCTTGTTACCGGAAAAGAAATGGTTGCAGTAGCTGTTGGCGTTCCGGGAAATGGATTCTTCTGGCTGAAACGGAAAAATTAACTAACAGAGGGTGAAGAGGCAAAATGACAAGTCAGACATTGCGTGATGCGCGCAGATACGAGGAAACTTACGAAAAAAGAATCAAAAAAGAAGACCGTCCGGAATTCCATTTTTCTTCAAGAGTGGGATGGCTGAACGATCCCAACGGTTTTTCTTACTATCAGGGGAAATATCATCTTTTTTATCAATATCATCCCTATGATCCGTACTGGGGTCCCATGCACTGGGGTCATGCGGTAAGTGAGGATTTGCTGCACTGGGAATATCTGCCTGCAGCACTGGCTCCGGATCAGCCTTATGACAGAGACGGATGCTTTTCCGGCAGTGCTGTGGAATTGCCGGATGGACGTCAGCTTCTGATGTATACCGGTGTGAAGAGAATTCCTAAGGAAGACGGCGGGTTTGTGGATGAACAGACCCAGTGTCTTGCTGTGGGCGATGGCATTGATTATGAGAAATGCGAACAGAATCCTGTACTGGATGAGAAGGATATTCCGGAAGGATGCAGCAAAGCAGATTTCCGTGATCCAAAAATGTTCCGGAATGAAGACGGCACTTACAGTATGGTGGCAGTAAACCGTGCTGCTGATGGAAGCGGACAGATTCTTCTTTATAAGAGTGAGAATGGCTTCCACTGGGATTTCAAAAGTGTTGTAAAAGAAAATCAGCATCGTTTCGGCGTGATGTGGGAATGCCCTGATCTTTTTAAACTGGATGGAAAAGATGTGATCATCTGCAGTCCGATGGATATGCTTCCGGAAGGATTTGAATATCACAATGGAAACGGAACACTTTGCCTGATCGGTACTTTTGATGAGGAAACAGGAAAATTCCAGGAAGAACATCATCAGACGGTAGATTATGGAATTGATTTTTATGCGCCTCAGACTATCCGTACGCCGGATGGACGAGTAGTTCTTCTGGGATGGATGCAGAACTGGGATACCGCACGTCTGCAGCTTCCGGATACAGCATGGTTCGGTCAGATGACAGTGCCGAGAGAGTTATCCATCCGAAACGGAAGACTTTATGAGAATCCGATTCGCGAACTGGAAACGCTTCGCCGCAATCGTGTGGAATATCAGGATGTGACAGTGGCAGATGGGGTTATCTCACTGGATGGTATCAGCGGCAGAAGAGTGGATCTGGAACTGGAGCTTTCTCCGGCGGATGAGGAAAAAGTATACGAGAAGTTTGCTGTCCGTTTTGCACAGGACGATGTGTATCATACAGCAGTCAGCTTCCGGCCGCATGAATCCATTCTGAAGCTTGACAGAAAATTCAGCGGTTCCAGAAGAGCTGCAATCCATCAGAGAAGAAGCCTTGTCCGTTCCGAAAACGGCAGACTCAAACTTCGTCTGATTCTGGACCGCTTCAGTGCGGAAGTCTTTGTCAATGACGGAGAACAGGTGATGACTATCACCATGTATACGGATCAGGCGGCAGACAGAATTTCTTTCTTTGCTGACGGAGCAGTAAAAATGAATGTGGTAAAATATGACCTTATTACGGATGCGGAATAAGGACATGAAAGAGAAGATCGGGTGATCGATTTTTGGAGAGTCTGGCAGAAATGCCAGACCCTTTTTGCGTTTGCGCGCCATGGGCGCGCTCTAACGGGTGTAAGTTCCGAATTCGCCCAGATAGTGGGAAGTGTATAGCCGAACAGCAATGGTCTTTCGATGGACTGTGAGGGAAAAATGTGTTATACTAGTTACATTTCATCGGAAAGGATTGTAATATGAAATCTTTAGTAATTGCAGAAAAACCTTCCGTTGCCAGAGATATCGCGCGGGTGATCGGAGCCGGACAGAAGGGAAACGGATTTCTGGAAGGCAGAGAATACGTTGTGACATGGGCTCTCGGACATCTTGTGACACTGGCAGATCCGGAAGAATATGATAAAAAATATATGAAATGGGAAATGTCCACACTTCCCATGATGCCGGAGAAGATGAAACTGGTGGTGATCCGGCAGACCTCGAAACAGTATCAGGCAGTGAAGACCCAGCTTTTCCGTAAGGATATCGGGGATATCATCATTGCCACAGATGCGGGAAGAGAGGGCGAACTGGTGGCACGGTGGATCCTGGAAAAATCTGGCTGTCATAAGCCGATCCGGAGACTATGGATTTCTTCGGTTACGGACAAAGCCATCAGAGAAGGATTTCAGAATCTGAGAGACGGACGGGAATATCAGAACCTGTACCGTGCAGCGGAAGCAAGAGCAGAGGCGGACTGGCTGGTTGGCATGAATGGAACGAGAGCACTGACCTGCAGGTACAATGCGCAGCTTTCCTGCGGGCGTGTACAGACTCCTACCCTTGCCATGATCGCAAAGAGAGAAGAAGAAATCAAAAACTTTAAACCGCAGGAATATTATGGGGCTGTTTTGCAGTGCGGTGATGTTCAGTGGACCTGGAAAGATTCCGCAAATGGAAGCTATCGTTCTTTCCGCAGGGATAAGATGGAAAAAATTCTTTCAGATACGTATACCGGCATTCTGGAGGTTACTTTCGTAAATCGCAAGGAAAAGAAGAGTTTTGCACCGGGACTTTATGACCTGACCACCCTTCAGAGAGAAGCAAATCAGCGCTACGGTTTTTCGGCCAAAGAAACGCTGAATATTATGCAGCGTTTGTATGAAAACCATAAAGTTCTTACCTATCCGAGAACAGATTCCAGATACATCGGCAGGGATGTGGTGCCGACAATCAAAGAGAGACTGAAAGCCTGTGGGACAGGTCCCTATAAAAAGCTTGCAGGTGCTCTTCTGAATAAGCCGCTTCAGACAAACAGTTCTTTTGTGGATGACAAAAAAGTCAGTGATCATCATGCAATCATTCCGACAGAACAGTTTGTGCAGCTGGATCATATGACAAATGAGGAGCGGAAGATTTATGATATGGTAGTGCGCAGATTTCTCAGCGTCCTTTATCCGCCGTTTTTATATGAGCAGGTGACAATGGAGGGAAAAGCTGCAGGACATACCTTTACAGCCAGCGGAAAAGTGATCAGAAGTGCCGGATGGAAAGAAGTTTATGAAGGAAGTTATGAAGAAAATGAGGAAGAAACGGAGGAGTCGATTCCAAAGGATCAGAAGCTTCCGGTGATCCGGGAGGGGGAACATCTCAGGATTGAGAAAGCTTCTCTTACATCGGGAAAGACGAAGCCGCCGGCACGGTTTACAGAGGCTACCCTGCTGGCTGCCATGGAAAATCCAGTGAAATATATGACGACCAGAGATGCACAGGCAGCAAAAACACTGGGAGAAACAGGCGGACTTGGAACTGTTGCCACAAGAGCGGATATTATCGAAAAGCTTTTCCATTCCTTCCTGATGGAGAAAAAAGGAAACGAAATTCACATCACATCCAAGGCGAAACAGCTTCTGGAACTGGTTCCGGAGGATCTGAAAAAGCCGGAGCTGACTGCTGACTGGGAACGCAAGCTCAGCGATATTTCCAGAGGAAAAATGCGTCAGGAGACATTTCTGGAAGAAATCCGGGGATACACGTGTGAAATTGTAGATGAGATCAAAACAGGGGATGGTACTTTCCGGCATGAGAATATCACAAATAAGGTCTGTCCGCGCTGCGGCAAACACCTTCTGGCTGTGAACGGCAAGAACAGTAAAATGCTGGTATGTCAGGACCGTGAATGCGGCTATCGGGAAACCGTATCGAGGACCACAAATGCCCGTTGTCCGAAGTGTCATAAACGAATGGAAATGATTTTGAAAGGAAAAGAAGAAACGTTTGTCTGTGCCTGCGGATATAAAGAAAAGCTTTCTGCTTTTCAGGCGAGAAGAGAAAAAGAGGGTGCGGGCGTCAACAAACGGGATGTGCAGAAATACCTGAAACAGCAGCAGAAAGAAGCAAGAGAACCGGTAAATAATGCATTTGCACAAGCTCTTGCAGGAATTAAGCTGGAATAGGATGAAAGATGGAGATATTCTGGAAAACTTTATGATATCGAGAATATGGATTCTGGAAAGCTGTATGGCATCGGGAAGATGCTGGTATTTCGGAAAGCTTTATGACATTGGAAGGAAATACCAGATTGGTAATAATAAAAAAATAACATATGAGGGAGAGGCATATGCGACGGGAAGTAGCTATAGAAGAGATTTCAGATGGAAGATTATACGAACTGAATGATATGGTCAAAGCAGACTGCCATGATTGTGCGGGCTGCTGCGACTGCTGTAAGGGGATGGGAAACAGCGTGGTGCTGGATCCTCTGGATGTGCACCGGCTTTCCGCGTATCTTAAGAAAGAACCGGAGAAACTTCTGGAAAGAGAAATTGCGCTGGATGTGTTTGATGGAAATATTCTTCCGCATCTGTGCATGACCGGACCAGAGGAAAAGTGTGTATTCCTGAATAGAGAGGGCAGATGTTCCATTCATCCGGCGCGTCCGGGATTCTGCAGGCTTTTTCCGCTTGGAAGATATTATGAGGACCACAGTTTTAAATATTTTCTGCAGATCCATGAGTGCCCGAAAACAAACCGAAGCAAGATTAAGGTTCGAAAATGGATTGATACGCCGGATCTGAAGCAATATGAGAAATATATTACAGATTGGCATTATTTTCTGAAGGATGTGCAGGAAGTTCTTTATGAAACGGAAGACACGGAGCTGATCAGAAATCTGAATCTTTATGTGGTAAATCGGTTTTATCTGAAACCATATGACAGCAGAACTGATTTTTATCCGCAGTTTTATGAGCGCCTGAAGGAAGGAAAAGAACTTCTGAGTCTAGAGTGTGTTTGAAAATTGCTTTCCGACAGATGTGCGTCACAATTTGTAGGGAATTTTCCTCAAATGAGGGAGGCATAGCGGGCTATGTTGACCGAATGCGAGGCAAATTTCCTGCAAAGTGGGGCGTGCAGATGACGGGAATGAATTTTTAAACAAACTCTAGGAGCAGAATAAGGTGAGAAAATAGGCCGCAGCAGAAAGAGGTTTCAGCAGAATACATGTGCAGAAACTCTTTCTGTTACGGCCGTTTCTTTTTGAGGGGATAGGGCTGTTTCGCATCGGTACGATCCAGCAGATAATCAACGCTGACATTATGGAAATCTGCGAGTTTACACAGCAGTTCCAGAGGAATCGCGTGTTCTCCAGTTTCATATCTGGAATAGGTGCGCTGGCCGACATTCAGAAAATGTGCCATGTACGTCTGGGTCAGATCCTTATCCTCTCTCAGTTCCCGGATTCGGCGGTAGACCACCATCTTCACCCCTTTATCTTTGGTAAAAATGCAAAACAATTCCATTGTACCTGACAAAACGGCAGCCATTAAATTTAAAGGGCTTTTATAGTAAACCGCGATTAGAATCATAATACAAGGATTGCTTTACATACTGTAAAATACTATATCTTAGACCAAATTAGGTAATTGGATAATAGACCGAATAAGACTAAAAAATAAAGGAATTGTGAGAGAAATAATTGCAGATATAGAGAAAAAATCACAAAAATATTCGAAAACATGTAATAGGAAAAAAGTTGGAGATATGACAAAAGCAATAGGAAGCAGGGAAAAACAACAGGAGAGGAGTGGTATGGCGTGAATCCGCAGATTGTACAGGGAATAGGAGGGTATCTGCTTGGCATGAATCTTCTGACCTGGATGCTTTATGGCATCGATAAACAAAAAGCACGCAGAAGAAGATGGAGAATACCGGAAAAAACACTGCTGTTTCTGGCAGCAGCCGGAGGGAGCGTGGGAGCTCTGACAGGAATGTATATGTTCCATCACAAAACGAAGAAATGGAAATTCAGACTGGGTGTGCCGCTGATTCTGCTGCTGCAGCTGGTTGCGGCAGGTATGGTATACAGTTATTTTCGGTAAGGAAGAAAACATTCAGATTTTGGTAGATATGGAAGGCAAAAGGATAAGTCAGATGTATTGGAACGTGTTTGAAAATTCTCCCTGACAGATGTGCGTCACAATTTGTGGGGAATTTGACTCAAATGAGGGAGGCGTAGCGGGCTATGTTGACCGAATGCGAAGTAAATTTCCTGCAAAGTGGGACGTGCGGATGGCGGTAATGAATTTCCCTTGTCTGGAAAAATCTCCTGCAAATTGTGATGCACATCTGTCGGAAAACAATTTCTAATAGATCTGACAGGAAATCGCAGAATTAAAAATGGACACTGCGTTTCTTATTATAATAAAATCAATAGATACAGACACCGGATCCCTTATAAGGTCTGCAGAAATTCCTGAACAAAGGGCAGGGCAGATCCTCTGGAAACGGCATCCACGCGGCATTTTCCCGGAAGAATGTAATCTGCCGGATCTCCAAATGTCGAGAGAGAGAATACTTCACGCCGCAGAAAATCTACATCCTGATCTTCGAAATAGGGGGTAATATGTCCTCCGAGGATAATTGTATTTTCGATAACCATGTGAAGATTGTTGATCAGTACGGCAAGGTCATGGAGGTAAGTATGCCAGCGGTTTATGCATTCAGAATTACCGGCAGATTTCTGTTCGAAAAAGCTGTCAAGTTTCTGGAAGTCAATGGTGCCTTCCAGAAGAGCAGAAGCAGAGCAGTAACATTCTGCACAGCCGCGTTTGCCGCAATAACATGGCTTTCCGTCCGGCACGAGTATCATGTGTTCAAAAGTACCGGATTTGCCGCTGATTCCGCGCTGAAGTTTTCCTTCCAGAATAACGGCGCCCCCGAGATGATCTCCGAGAGACAGATAAATCGCATTTTCCAGGGCAGGATTATCCCAGAGTTCGCTGATCGCTGCACATTCCGCGTCATGGATGAAACGGCACGGTGCCTGGAAAAAACGTTGAAATGCATCGATCGTCAGCCCGGTACAGTCGAGAATGCGGCCATAGATCACAGTGCGGCCGTCGGAGGAAACCAGACCCTGAATGCCCAGACCAATGCCGAGAAGCTGATCGGCCGGAATATTTTGTTTCTTTAAAAATGAATAGATATTGCTGCTTAATGTTTCAAAATAATCATCCCCTGTGGAAAACTGCAGCGGGATTTTTTCTTTTGCTATTTTATGACCGGAGAGATCGATGGCAACAAGAAAGGCCATGTCTCCGAGAATTTCAACACCGATAGCAATTCGGGCATTCATGACTGCTGAATAGGCGGTAGCTTTCCTGCCGATATTGGAACTGAGCTGTCCGGCTTTTTCGATGAAACCTTCTTCAGAAAGAGAAGTCAGATGCTGAGTGACAGTGGGAAGACTCATGTTCAGCGCATTGGCGATGGATTGGCGGGAGCTTCCCGGATTGGTGTAGATAAAATGATAAATGTCTGAACGATTTTTCTTTTTGATGTCTGATAAAGAAAACTTTTCCATAGATCAAATCCTCCAGGTATAATGGTGAATTCATTTCGTAAAATGAATTCACATATTTGTTATTATATCAGAACTCATTTTGAAATGCTACCGTAAATACGGAGTCTTTTATTGCCGAAGGAACTCTGAAATGAATTTTCAAACACACTCTGGAGATGCTGAACAAATAATCATATGGCTAATAGGAAGGTATCATGGAATGTAACTAAAATTTACCTGACATTTTTGTCTGTAATTACATATTGCGAAAGAAATGATTTTGTTATATTATAAAAATATATTAAATAAAATGATTTTATAAAATAAGCGAACATAATTAAAGCGAAAAGGAGAATACATTATGGGAATTATTGAGAAAATGAGACTGGACGGCAAAAAAGGCTTTGTTACAGGCGCTGCAAGAGGAATTGGCAAATGTACTGCTACTGCATTTGCAGAAGCAGGCGCAGATGTGGCAATCGTTGATATTGACATTGAAGAGGCGAAGAAAACAGCAGCAGAGCTTGCTGAGAAAACCGGAAGAAAGGTGATCGCCATCCAGACAGACTGCACAGACAAGGAACAGGTGGATGCTATGGTCGCTCAGGTTGTGAAAGAACTGGGCGGACTGGATTTCTGCCATAACAATGCGGGAATCTGCATCAATGCTCCGGCTGAAGAAATGACATACGAACAGTGGCTGAAGGTCATCAATATTAACTTGAACGGTATTTTCCTGACAGATATTGCAGCAGGAAAATATATGCTGGAAAATGGCGGCGGTTCCATTATCAATACTGCTTCCATGTCTGCACATATCGTCAATGTACCGCAGCCGCAGTGTGCTTACAACGCTTCCAAGGCAGGCGTGATCCAGCTGACAAAATCCCTGGCAATTGAATGGGCAAAACGCGGTGTACGTGTAAACTGCATCAGCCCGGGATATATCGGAACAGAACTGACACTGAATTCTCCGTCTCTGAAACCGCTGATCGAGCAGTGGAATGCAATGGCACCTATGGGCCGTATGGGAAAACCGGAAGAACTGGAGTCCATCTGTGTATACCTTGCAGGAGACACCAGCAGCTTTACTACAGGATCTGACTTTGTAATTGACGGAGCATTTACCTGCTTCTGATAAGAGTAAGTCCTGAATCATAAAATGAAGAAAAAAGAGTCCGGAAAAAGATTCTGAAAAAATTCCGGAAAGAGAAATCTTTTTATTATCGTATATGTGACCTCTTTGATTATGGAGTGTATTACATATAAAGAAAGAGCCGATGCAAAAGCAGAAATTTTCTGCTGATGCATTGGCTCTTTCATTTCATGTGGCTGGTACATCGAACACGCTCTAGTTATTGTAATTGTTTTGCTGTACTTCAAACACGCTCTAGGAAAGAAGCTCCCGTACCATTTCCGGATCAAAGACAACTTTGGGCACATGATTGACTTCAATCTGATAAAGGGCGTTTGCTGCCATGTGTTCTGCGGCCTGTTCAAGATCACGGATACCGGATGTCTCTGCATAGATTTCAATCACTGTATCCAGTGCATCATCAGGAACCACACATTCTTCTTCTTTCAGACCCATACGTTTCAGGATTTTCGGAAGGGCAAATCTGGAAAAGATGATTTTCTTCTCCTCCGGTGTATAATCCGGGATTTCGATTACTGCAAAACGTGACATCAGAGGTGCGCTGATCTGACTCTTGTCATTGGCCGTTGCGATGGGATAGACTCCGAAGGTTGGAATCATACATTCCATATAATTATCGGTAAATCCAAGGTTGTCCAGAAGCGTCAGAAGAACGTCTGCAGGATTTCCATTTCCTTTACCGGAAGAGGCTTTGTCCAGTTCGTTGATGATAAAAACAAGATTGGATTCCCCTGCCATGGAAAAGGCTTCCATAATGATACCGGGTTTGGCATTGGCATAAATACGGGAGCTTCCGGTAAGCTGCTCCGGATCGTTGATGGAACTCATGTCAAGCGTAGTCCACGGAAGCTTCAGGATGCGCGCAACCGCGTAGGCAATCTGGGATTTTCCGGTTCCCGCTGGTCCTACCAGAAGAAGTCCGTAGGCGGGAAGGGTATGGGTACGGTTGATCTGAATAATGGTTTCGATGATGCGCTGTTTTACACGTTCCATTCCATAAAGTTCTTCGTCCAGGATCCGGCGTGCCTCCACCGGGTCAATGGATTCAAAATAGTCATTTTTCCACTGGATATTCATCATGATGGAAAGAGCTCGCTGTGCATGACGCCGTTCTTCCGGAGTTACTTCGTGGGAACGCGCAACTGCAAGATTTCTTCTTGCCCAGAGACGTACATTTTCGGGAAGGGTTTTTCCGGCACAGGTGATAAAGTCGGTGATACTCTGAAGACTTGTCAGTTTCATATCATCTCCAATTTCGTCCTGGTCGTCATCTTCGGCTTCTTCCGAAGGGGCACTGCTTGCCAGAAGCCGGTCGATCATATACTGAAGAAAACCGTCTTCTGCAGAAAGCTTGGTTCCGCCTCCAAAAGCGATTTCACGGATTTTGTATACGGCATATCCGTCCGGACGGTTGGCACCGGAGAGACGGACACTGATATGATTTTCGCCAATCCACTTGATCAGGCTGACAAAACGTGCGTCAAGCTGAAGAATGTCTGCACTGACAGTTCCTCCTTCCTCGTTGAATTCAAAGGCAGTCCGGCTGCCGGGATTGCTGAAAACACCGCAGGAATGGTGCTTCCATGGCTGAATATGGTTGTCCAGAATAAGGATCGGCTTTTCCGGTGAAGTGACAGAATCATTGGTTCGAAATGTCGTATAGGTACATATAGAATTATTTCTGTTGTCTGTTTTGGTATCAGGGGTGTTTCTGAAATCAAATACTGGCATAATTAGTATACTCCTTTGCTGTGATTGCCTGTACAGAGAATAACTGTTCCGGCGATGTGTGAATGATTGATCGATGTACTGGTCAGCTGTTATTCTTTGTGCCGGCTTATACAAGACTATCGGATACATCATACCATATTTCTCCATAATTGTGCATATTTTTATCACAAAAGTAAATGAGAGAATGTTTACACAAAAGAAAATAAGAGTATGTTTACAGAGAATATTATGTGAGGGTCATGCACGCAGGCAAGGGAATCCCGATGCAACGAAAAAACAGCAGAGAGTCTCTATTGTCATACGGGTGCCATTTCCTGTATAATTTACCGTGAAGTGAAAGAAGGAGTGAAAAGATCCATGTACGATTACATTACAACATACACAGGAATTCATTTTGTACCGACGAAACCCGAAATCAGTGCCATAAAGATTGAAGATATTGCACATGCCCTGTCTCTGATCTGCAGAGGCAACGGGCATGTGAAAACCTTTTTTTCCGTAGGGCAGCATTGTGTGAACTGTGCTCTAGAGGCAGAAAAACGGGGATATTCCAGACGTCTGATACTGGCGTGTCTTTTGCACGATGCCAGTGAAGCGTATATGTCTGACGTTCCAAGACCGTTTAAGCAGCATTTGAAAGATTATATTGCATCAGAAAACAGGCTTCTGGATATGATCTATACGAAATATCTGGGAGAACCTCTTACGGAAGAAGAACAGCATCAGCTGAAGGTGATTGATGATGACCTTCTTTATTATGATCTGAGAGAACTTCTGAATGAACCGTCAGAAGGGCCGGAACCAGAGCTGAAGATTTCTTTGTCTTATGATTTCAGACCATTTGAGGAAGTGGAGAATGAATATCTGAAATTGTTTTACAGATATTTTGAGGAAGCAGAGGACAAGCCGTCGGGAGAGGTATTTGCGGATGAGGAAAACCCGTCTGTTGACCGGGAGGGAGGCAGGGAATCATGAAATTTCTTCATTTATCAGATCTTCATATTGGAAAGCGATTGAATGAATTTTCCATGCTGGAAGACCAGAAATATATCTTATCGCAGATTCTGGAAATCCTTGACCGGGAGAATGCGGATGGTGTGATTTTGGCAGGAGATATTTATGACAAACCGATTCCTTCTGTGGAGGCAGTGCAGCTTTTTGACAGTTTCCTTACCAGACTTGCAGACCGAAAAGTGCCTGTTTTCGCTGTGAGCGGAAATCATGATTCTGTGGAAAGGGTATCTTTTGGCGCTCAGCTGATGGAAAACAGAGGGGTTTATATTTCCAGAGTTTACGATGGAACGTTAAAGAAAATAGAAATGAGCGATAAAAACGGAGAAGTGTGTATCTGGCTTCTTCCGTTTATCAAACCGTCTTCTGTCCGCCATGTGCTTGAAGAAGAGGAGATCTCGACCTATCAGGATGCGCTGAAAACTGTAATGGAGCATATTTCTGTGGATACAGACAAAAGAAATATCCTGGTTGCTCATCAGTTTGTGACAGGTGCCAGCCGGTGTGAATCGGAAGAAGTACTTGTGGGCGGAGTAGATCAGGTGGATGTGTCGCTGTTTGAAAAATTTGACTATGTAGCTCTTGGACATTTGCACACACCGCAGCATGTCGGAAGGGAAACCGTGCGCTATTGCGGGACTCCACTGAAATATTCTTTTTCAGAAACAGATCAGGAAAAGTCGGTGACGGTGGTGGAACTTGGACAAAAGGGCAGTATCGTGATACGGACGATTCCGCTTCATCCGATTCGGGATATGCGTAAAATACGCGGTACTTATCTTGAGGTGACAGAAAAGTCATTTTATGAGGGAACAAACACCAGAGATTATCTTCATATTACCTTGACAGACGAGGAAGACATTCCGGATGGAATGCAGAAACTGAGAATCATTTATCCGAATCTGATGAAACTGGAATATGATAACCGCAGAACCAGTGAAAACCGTTCCATTGAGGAAAACACAGCGGCTGTACAGAAAACAGAACTGGAGATTTTCGAGGAATTTTTTGAAATTCAGAATAATCAGCCGATGAGTGAACAGCAGCGTCTTCTGGTACAGCAGCTGATCCAGGAGATTCAGGAAGGACAGGAAAGGGGGAAGGATAACAGATGAAGCCGCAGAAACTGATTATCAGCGCGTTCGGTCCGTATGCGGACAAAACGGAAATTGATTTTGAAAAACTGGGGAATCACGGACTTTTTCTGATAACCGGAGATACGGGTGCGGGAAAAACAACCATATTTGATGCGATTGCTTTTGCATTGTATGGAGAAGCCAGCGGCGAGGTGCGGGAATCCGGGATGTTTCGCAGCAAATATGCGGATCCGCAGACCCCGACCTATGTGGAACTGCATTTTTTGTATCAGGGTAAATGCTATATTGTCAAACGAAATCCAGAGTATCAGAGACCAAAAGGGAGAGGAACCGGATTTACCCTCCAGAGAGGGGACGCGGAACTGATCTATCCGGATGAGAGGCAGCCGGTTACCAAATCCCGGGAAGTGACCAGAGCCGTTACGGAACTGATTGGACTGGATTATCAGCAGTTTACGCAGATCGCTATGATCGCGCAGGGAGATTTTCATAAACTGCTTCTTGCAGGAACTTCCCAGAGAAGCGAGATTTTTCGGCAGATTTTCCATACGGGACTTTTTCAGGAACTGCAGTACCGGTTAAAAGATGCAGAAAAAAAGAGCAGCAAAAATTATAGTGAGACCAGACGAAGCATCAGCCAGTATCTGAGCGGAATTTCCTGTGAAGAAGATTCCGTGTTTTATCAAGAACTGGAAGAGCTGAAAAAAACAGGCTTTGAGGGGACTGTGGTGCGCGGGCTTGCTCTGCTGGATTCGCTGCTTGGGGAAGAACAAAAGGCTTTGAAAGAGTTTGAAGCTGAACTGAATATGCTGGAGGAAAAAGTACAGGAAGAAGATCAGCTTCTGGG
Source organism: Blautia sp. HCP3S3_G3 (assembly GCF_052063365.1). Classification (NCBI taxonomy): domain Bacteria; kingdom Bacillati; phylum Bacillota; class Clostridia; order Lachnospirales; family Lachnospiraceae; genus Blautia; species Blautia sp. HCP3S3_G3. Next base: position 466,566 of record NZ_JBQHXR010000001.1, read on the forward strand.
TAAGGCCAGGCAGAACCGGGAGCTTCATGAGGAACTGGAAAGATGCCAGAGAAAACTGGAGGCTCTGAAACCGGAACTGGAAAAAACAGAGAAAGCGAGAGAGGAAGCAGTGAGAGCTTCTTCGGTAATGGGAGAACTGGAGGAACAGATCCGGGTAGAAACAGAGAAACGGATGAGATACCGGAAACTGGAAGAAAGTATAGAAGCATCCGGAAAAAAAGAAGCCAGTGTGAATGTTCTTGCTCAGAAAAAAGAAAAAATCCGCGTTCAGAAACAGGAACAATCGGAAAAAACCGAACAGCAAAAAAAGACACTCGCATCTTATGGAAGTGTCGGTGAAGAAAAAGAACGTCTGAACTATCAGAAACAAAAACTGGAAAACTATGCAGAAGAAGTCCGCAGTGCAAAAACGCATCTGAAAGAAATGGAAAAGAAGCAGGAACAGCTGAAGGATATTCGGAAAAAAATTGCGGAATGCAGAAAAACCCGGGAAATTTTGCAGGCTGAAATTTTTGCACTGAAAAATGCAGGCGAGGAAGAAATTGAATATCGTCATCAGAAAGAAGAAACGGAGCATTATATCCGTAAATTCCGTACACTTGAAAAAGAGTGGAAAGGAGCTGACTCTGCACAGAAAAGGACGGAAGAAAAATTAAACGGTTTTTTGCGGGAGGAGAAAATTCTCCGGGAAAAATATCAGGAGCATCTGGCGGAAAAAGAAAAAATCGGAAATGTGCAGATTCGGCTGATGCAGACAGAAAAACAGTTGGAACTGCTCCATATACGGAGAAATGATCTTAAGAATCTGTCAGAAAGTCTGCAGTCTTTCTTTTTGCAGGAAACACAGTGCAGGCAGGTGCAGAGGGAATATGAACGTGTTTCTTCAGAGACAGAAAGGCTCAGGGAAGAGTATTACGGTCTGGAAAAACAATTTCTGGACGCACAGGCAGGGGTGCTGGCACAGCATCTGAAAGAAGGAGAACCGTGTCCGGTCTGTGGTGCGGTACACCATCCGTCTCCGGCCGGTCTGACCGGAACAGTTTTGAAAAAAGAGGAGCTTGATGCCAGAAAAAAACAGCTCTATACATCGGATGCCAGAATGCACAAATTAAGCAGTGAGGCTGGCAGCCGGAAAGAGCAGCTGAAAAAGATGAAAGAAGATCTGCTTCAGAAAGCAGGCGTATTCTGGAAGGATCCATGCTGGGAGAAAATAGAGACAGAACTGGAAACAGCAGCCCGGAAATTAGTGGAAGAAGAAAACAGTCTTCAGCAGGAAAAAAGCATAGAAGAACAGAACCTGAAGAGAGAGCAGGAACTGACAGCGATTCTGGAAGAGGAAGAGGCGAAGCAGAAAACACTTCAGGAAAATCTGCAAAATGTGAAACAGTCTATGGCTATTGCGGGAGAGCAGAAAAGAGAAAAAGAGGCACAGCTTAAGCAGACCGTTCTGGAATACGCGGGAAAATCGGAAAGTTTGCGTATGGTTAACGAAATGTCTGAAGATGAAAAAGGAAATCTGCAGCCAGGAGAATTACTGGAACGGATTCAGAAAAAACTGTCAGAAGAGATGGACGTCAGGGAGAAGCTTTTGCAGGAAGCGTGCAGAAGAAAACAGGAACTGGAGGACAAAAAGCGCAGACAGGAGCAGATGGAACAGGAGCAGGAGCAGCTGGATAGCAGAAGAGGGGTCGTTCAACGTGAGAATGATGACTTGTCAGGACGTTTGCGAATGATTGAAAAAAAGGTGGTGGAAGGAACATGGGAAATTTTAAAATCCGATACTTGCCTTCCAGAACTTTCAGAAGAAATACCATCGGAAAAATGGTGGAGATTTGTGGAAAAAGCAGACATGCTTGGGACAGAACAGTTGCAGAAAAACGCCGAAGAACTGGAAAATAACAGAAAAAAACTTGCCGAAAAGATGGCTCTGGAGGAACAGATTCCTGAAGGAGAACGGAAAATCAGCAGGATGGAAAAAGAAGTACAGGAAATCGATCTCACGCTTGCAGGACTGCAGATGGAAATCAAAAAAATGGCCGAAGAACAGGATCATTTGAAGCGGATACTTGGAGAAAGTACAAAAGAGGATATTGAGAGACGCATTATGCAGGCGGAAGTAGAGAAAAAACATCTTATGGAAACGCTGCAGGAAGCGGAAAATGCTTACCAGGAAAACAGGATGAAAGAAACGGAGCTTTGCTCTGCCGTAAGAACCTTGTCCGGACAGATTCGGGAAGTGAAAGAACTGGATGAGGAGGAAATTCAGGAACGAAAAAACAGATATCTGGAACGAAAACGGATCCTGACAGAAAAACGGACCGAAAAGTATGCTTCTATGGAGAATAACAGAAAAATCTATTATACAGTAAAAGACCGTCAGGAACAGCTGACCCTTGCAGAACAGGAATATGTCCGGATCAAAGCTCTGTCAGATACGGCAAACGGTTCACTCAGAGACAAAAGAAAGGTGGAACTGGAAACCTATGTACAGATCGCTTATCTGGATCGTATTTTAAGAAGGGCAAATCTTCGCCTTATGACCATGAGCAGCGGGCAGTATGAGCTGAAAAGACAGGAGGACGGAGAGGACAAGCGTGGAAAGGCGGGTCTGGAACTGAATGTCATTGATCATTACAATGGCTCGGAAAGAAGTGTAAAAACATTGTCCGGCGGAGAAACTTTTCAGGCGTCTCTGTCTCTTGCACTTGGATTATCAGATGAAATCCAGTCCAGTGCAGGAGGAATTCAGCTGGATTCCATGTTTGTGGATGAAGGCTTCGGTTCACTGGATGAGGAAGCACTTGATCAGGCAGTGAGAGCACTGGCAGAATTATCGGAAGGAAAACGTATGGTGGGAATCATTTCCCATGTGGCGGAATTGAAGGAAAGGATTGACCGAAAAATGATCGTCAGCAAGACACGCATGGTCGGAAGCTATGTTGTGATTGAATAAGTGATGAGGGGATTTTATGTCAAAAAGAGAAAGAAATCCTCGGACGAAATAAATTGACGGTTCTGTGGGACCTGCCTATAATGATATTACAACCGGAGAGATGATTTGATTGAAATACATAAGATACTGTTAATTTGGAATGACTGACAGAGAAAGACAGATTAGGTATGGATAAAAAAGAATCTCTCCGGTATTTTTATGCCCTTTTTTATATCTATTCTGTGAAAGGAAAGGATGGATGTTTCGTAAATTTATAACAAAATGTTTCAATAGTACATAATTTCGTAAAAAAATAACTTGACATATGTACCTTTATTAAATATAATTTTCTCATACATTACAAAAATGTTACGAAATATTATATAAAAGAAAAAGAAACGACAAAAATGCAGGGGATGAAGGATATGAGACCGAACAGGATTTTACAGAAAAAGAAAAAAAAGAATAATGACAGCCTTCGCAGTTTTGCGCTTCTGAGTCTGTGCGCAGTCGTAGCCATTGTACTGGCAGTCGGGTCAAAGCTTGTCTTTTATGGAGAGAGCAATCAGGTTTATGCAGCTGCTGAGAACGGGCAGAATACGACGGTATCTGTGTCAGACAGAGATGAATATGATCTGCCGACAGGAATTGCAGGCGTTGTATCCGGTGTACAGGATACACTTATGCCGGGGGCAACTGTGAACAGGATCGGAACATCCTGTGAACAGGTAATGGTGGGACAGCGTGTGCAGACAGTAGAAGAAAGAGTGACAGAACTGAATGTCAGTGAATCTATGGCATCGAAGGTAGATTATCTGGATTCAACAGCGATTTCTCTGGCCACCAGTGCCAAGATGATGACAGATGAGGATTATGAAAATCTTCTGCTCATCGTAGAAGCAGAAGCGGGAAGCGAAGATCTGGAAGGGCGCATCATGGTTGCCAATGTCATCATGAACCGTGTGAAAAATGAGGAATTTCCGAATAATATCACAGATGTGATCTTTGAATACAAGAATGGTGTACCGCAGTTTTCCCCCGTATATGACGGACGTATTTATGAGGTGACTGTATCGGATCTTACAAGAGAAGCGGTAAAACGGACACTGGAAGGTGTGGATTACTCGGAAGGGGCACTTTTCTTTATTCAGAAATGTGCAGCAGAGAAACAGAACGTTGCCTGGTTTGAGACAGAGCTGAAACGGCTGTTTAAACATGGGGTTCATGAATTTTATACATATCCGGAGGAAGCTTCTGAGAAATCTTCCGGAGGAAAAAAAGCAGAAAAAGAATCTGCCGGAACTGAAGAAACAGTTCAGATGGCTAAAAATGATATTTCGTGAGAATAAAAAGCTGCAGGAGGTTTTCCCGCAGCTTTTTGATTTTAGTATGGTATTTTGTGAAAGTTCATGTTATAATGGGGGCGCTTCACATGAGAAAAGATAAAAAGGATACTATAAAATAAAAGAAAGGCAGGAAAGATGATGCAGGTATTGTACAAAAGCACCAGAGGAAAGGAAGAGACAGTTACAGCTTCTATGGCAATCCTGAAGGGACTTTCTGAGGATGGAGGATTATTCGTGCCGGTTACCATTCCCAGGCTGGATGTTCCTGTGGAAAAACTGGCGCAGATGAATTATAAGGAAACGGCATATGAAGTCATGAGCCGTTTTCTGACAGACTTTACAGAAGAAGAACTGAAAAACTGTATTGACCATGCATATGATGAGAAGTTTGATACAGAAATGATCGCGCCGATTCATGAGGCAAATGGCGTGTATTTTCTGGAATTGTTCCATGGCGCAACGATTGCGTTCAAAGATATGGCATTATCCATTCTTCCGCATCTGATGACGACTGCAGCCAGAAAAAATAATGTAAAGAATGAAATCGTGATTCTTACAGCGACTTCCGGAGATACAGGAAAAGCTGCTCTGGCCGGATTTGCCGATGTGCCGGGAACAAGAATTGTTGTGTTTTATCCGAAACACGGTGTCAGCCCTATTCAGGAAAAGCAGATGGTAACGCAGAAGGGAGCCAACACCTGTGTCATTGGTATTACCGGCAATTTTGATGATGCCCAGACAGCAGTGAAGAAAATGTTTAACGATCAGGAGCTTGCTGCAGAACTGGATGCTTCCGGGTTCCAGTTTTCTTCTGCCAATTCCATTAATATCGGACGTCTTGTTCCGCAGGTGGTATACTATGTATATGCATACGCATCTCTGGTAAGAGACGGCAGAATCAAAGCCGGAGAAGAAATCAATGTAACGGTTCCTACCGGTAATTTTGGCAACATTCTGGCAGCATATTATGCAAAGCAGATGGGACTTCCGATCAATAAACTGATCTGTGCATCCAATGAAAATAAAGTTCTTTATGACTTTTTCCGTACAGGAACCTATGACAGAAAGAGAGACTTTATTCTTACCACCTCCCCATCCATGGATATTCTGATTTCCAGCAATCTGGAACGTCTGATCTATCGCATTGCAGGGGAAGATGCAGAGAAATGTTCCAGGCTGATGCAGGCACTGAGCCAGGGCGGGGAATATACAATCACAGAGGAAATGAAAGCGCAGCTTGGCGATTTTTACGGAAACTTCTGCAGTGAAGGAGAAACCAGGGAAGCTATCAGTGCAACTTATTATGGAAGCAATTATGTGATTGATACGCATACAGCTGTTGCTGCCGGTGTTTATCAGAAATATCTTCGTGAGACCGATGATCATACTCCGACGGTGATCGCATCTACCGCCAGCCCGTTCAAATTCCCGGGAAGCGTTGTAAGTGCAATCTCTGACAGATTCGAAGGACTGGATGACTTTGGCCTGGTAGATGCGCTGTCTGCTCTTTCCGGTGTAAAAGTACCGAAAGCAGTAGAAGAGATCCGTACAGCGCCTGTCCTTCATGACAAAGTTGTGGATGCACAGGATATGCCGGCTGCAGTGAAGGAATTCCTTGGTATCTGCGGCTGAAAACAAAAGACAACCAAAATGGTATGTTATCTGCAGAAAAACGCGGATTTTATACTGGAATGTTCATTTTGGAACAAAGTTATCATTGTGAAAGTATTGACATTTTTGACGCAAAATGTAATAATAAAGCATGATTAGCAACTACACACTAATTGAAGAAAAGAGGTTAAATGAAAGATGGCAGAAATTAATTTAAGCAAGTATGGCATTACCGGAACAACAGAAATCGTTCGTAATCCTTCTTACGAAGTGCTGTTTGAAGAAGAAACCAAAGCAGACCTTGAAGGCTTCGAAAAAGGTCAGGTAAGTGAACTTGGTGCAGTGAACGTTATGACCGGTATCTATACAGGACGTTCTCCTAAAGACAAATTCATCGTTATGGACGAAAACTCCAAAGATACTGTATGGTGGACTTCTGATGAATATAAGAACGATAACCATCCGGCATCTGAAGAAACCTGGGCAGCATTAAAAGAAATCGCACAGAAAGAACTTTCCAATAAAAAACTTTATGTTGTAGATGCATTCTGCGGTGCAAACAAAGATACTCGTATGGCAATCCGTTTCATCGTTGAAGTTGCATGGCAGGCACACTTTGTAGAGAACATGTTCATCATGCCTACAGAAGAAGAGCTTGAGAACTTCGAGCCTGATTTTGTTGTATACAATGCTTCCAAAGCAAAAGTTGAAAACTACAAAGAATTAGGTCTTAATTCTGAGACAGCAGTAGTATTCAACATCACAAGCCGTGAGCAGGTAATCATCAATACATGGTACGGCGGAGAAATGAAGAAAGGTATGTTCTCCATGATGAACTACTATCTGCCGCTGAAGGGCATCGCTTCCATGCACTGCTCCGCAAACACAGATATGAACGGTGAGAACACTGCAATCTTCTTTGGTCTTTCCGGAACAGGTAAGACTACACTTTCCACAGACCCGAAACGTCTTCTGATCGGTGATGACGAACACGGCTGGGATGACAACGGCGTATTTAACTTCGAAGGCGGATGCTACGCAAAAGTTATCAACCTTGACAAAGAATCTGAGCCGGATATCTACAATGCAATCAAACGCAACGCTCTTCTTGAGAACGTTACACTGGATGCAGAAGGCAAGATTGATTTTGCTGATAAGAGCGTAACAGAGAATACACGTGTATCCTACCCGATCAACCACATCGAGAAGATCGTTCGTCCGGTATCTTCCGCACCGGCTGCTAAGAACGTAATCTTCCTTTCTGCAGATGCTTTTGGTGTACTTCCTCCAGTATCTGTTCTGACACCTGAGCAGACACAGTATTACTTCCTGTCTGGTTTCACAGCTAAACTTGCAGGTACAGAGCGTGGTATTACCGAGCCTACACCTACTTTCTCCGCATGCTTTGGCCAGGCATTCCTGGAACTGCATCCGACCAAATATGCAGAAGAGCTTGTTAAGAGAATGGAACAGAGCGGAGCAAAAGCATATCTTGTTAATACAGGATGGAATGGAACAGGCAAACGTATCTCCATCAAAGATACCCGTGGTATCATCGATGCAATCCTGAATGGTGACATTCTCAATGCACCGACCAAGAAGATTCCATTCTTCAACTTCGAAGTTCCGACAGAACTTCCGGGTGTTGATCCTGCAATCCTTGACCCGCGTGACACTTATGCAGATGCTGCTGAGTGGGAAGCAAAAGCAAAAGACCTTGCAGAAAGATTCATCAAGAACTTTGCGAAATATGAAGGAAATGAAGCTGGTAAAGCATTAGTTCCGGCTGGTCCTCAGTTCTAATTGTTATTTCGGCTGTTTTGAGCAGAGAAATCCATAAAAATGATCGGGTGTGAGTATTCACACCCGATTATGGTATCATAAGAAAGTACTCTGCATTTTTCTGTGATACAAAAAATCCGGACAGGATTGCAGCAGTAATGGAATTACATAAATTTCCTCAACAGAAATCGCATTTTCTGTTGAAAAACGGCATATACTAGAGTATAATAAATTGTAGAAAATTCCTGGGATGTGCGAGGCCCCTTTTTATTTTGAACCTACATCGACATAAAGGGACTCCAACATCGCAGCTCGGATGTCAGACCTCTCGTCGTGGCAGGCAGAAGAGTTGTTGAGGACACCCACCTAGCATCAGCTAGGCGTCAAAGAGAAGGGAACGGCATTCTGGGATATAAGAAAAGGACAGCAGTGATGTCCGTTTTGCAGGAACAGGACCAGTCAGACGGTCCTTTCTTTTTATATAGAAACCTATTGGGAGGATGTAATTATGGTAACGGAGAGAGTATTTGGAGAACTCCACACAGGAGAAAATGTCAGAATCTTTCGCCTGGAGAATGAATCAGGTGCATATGCGGAAGTACTGCAGTATGGCGCAATTCTTGTAAAAGTCTGTGTACCGGATAAAGATGGAAAACTTACAGATGTGGTTCTCGGGTATGATGATATGCAGGGATATCTGAAGAACGGATGTTTTTTTGGTGCAACGATAGGAAGAAACGGAAATCGAATTGAAGGTGCGAAATTTTCTATTTACGGAAAGGAAGTTATTCTTGCCGAGAACGAAAATCGCAATAATCTTCACAGCGGTCCGGATGGCTTTGAGAAGAAATTGTGGAATATTGAACATGTGGATGAGGAAAAAAACAGTGTTACCTTTTTCCGGATCAGTCCTGACGGGGAGAACGGATTTCCGGGAGAGTTCCGTATTTCTGTGAAATATGAGTTTACAGATGAGAATGAACTTAAGATTACATACCAGGGTGTCAGTGACGAGACAACAGTGGCTAATCTGACCAATCATTCCTACTTTAACCTTTCCGGAGAGGGAAGCGGAGATGTTCTGGACCAGAATTTATGCATTCATGCAGAATTTTTTACCCCTGTACGGGACAGCCAGTCCATACCGACAGGAGAATATGCTCCTGTAGCAGGTACCCCGATGGATTTCACAAAAATGAAGCCGATCGGTCAGGATATTGAAGCGGATTATGACCAGCTGAAATTTACAGGCGGATTTGATCACAACTATGTAACCGATCATTATGCCGAAGGACAGAAGAGAATCATTGCAAGTGCTTATTCTCCGGCAACCGGTATTGCGATGGATGTGATTTCAGACTGTCCGTGCGTTCAGTTCTATGCCGGTAATTTTATTGAACAGGAGACAGGGAAAAACGGGCATATCTATGGAAAGAGAGACGGATTCTGTCTGGAGACTCAGGTAGAGCCCAATGCCGTAAATGCCCCGGCATTTCATTCTCCGATTCTGGAAGAAGGCGATACATACCGTTCAGATACATCCTACAAATTCTATATTCGATGACAGATGTTTCTGATTATAATAAAAAACAGCCATGTTTTCTGGTTCTTTTCATATAGTAGATATATGAAAAGAACCATTTTTATATCATAGGAGCGTGCGTGGGATTTTCCTGTGATATAGAAAAGTCCTCCGGGCAGGATTCTTTTCTGGCAATGTTTTCTCTGGCTTGTCACAAATAATGTTTCATGGTAAAATAAATTAGACATTCAGTGAAAGAAAGGTCAGAATAATGAATGAAAAAAAGGACAGGTCTCTGATTTCTCTGATGAGAGGCTTTATAGACCGGACAAGTGAAGATCATGTGGCGGCATATGCTGCACAGGCTGCGTTTTTTATGATCATGTCATTTATTCCGTTTATTATGTTCCTGACTGCAATGATAAAATATACACCTCTTACGTACAAAATGATGCGTCAGGCAATTATCAGCGTGATTCCACAGAACCTGCAGGAATTTATCATGGGAATTGTTGCAGAGGTATATGGAAGAAATATGACTGTTTATTCTGTTACGTCTGTTGCCGTTGCTGTCTGGTCGGCGGGGAAAGCACTGATGGCACTGATCAGCGGTCTGAACAGCATTTATCATGTTCATGAAACGCGAAACTGGCTGATTCGGAGAATTCAGGCTGCATTTTATACCCTGCTGTTTGCGATTGCATTGATCATCAGTTTGTTGCTTCTGGTATTGGGAAACAGGATTCAGATGGAACTTACCAAATATATACCGTTTCTTGGTGAATTGATTGCCCGGATCATCGGCGCAAGGACGTTGATTGTATTTGGTGTACTTTTTTGTATTTTTTTAATTTTGTACAAGGTGATGCCCAACCGGAAGGCTACTTTCAAGAGTCAGGTGCCGGGAGCTTTGATCTCTGCAATCGCATGGTCATTGTTTTCCTATTTTTTCTCGCTGTATTTTTCATTTTTTCCGGGATTCAGTAATATGTATGGCAGTCTGACTGCAGTTATTATGGTCATGATGTGGATGTACATCTGTATGAATATGCTTCTTTATGGTGCTGAGATCAATGCGTATTTTGAAAATCAGTTCCGTCAGGCTCAGAAATCGGTGCAGGATCTTCTGACAAGGGAAAGAAATAAAGAGAATAATCCAAATAAAATAGAACATAAAGAAAACAAATAACAGAAATACAACAAATAACAGAAATACAATATAGAAACGGGAAAAAACAACAAATAAAACGGAATGAATGATAAATTCAAAAATGAAACAGGAATAGTAAACTATTCGGTAATGAAAGGGATTAGTGTGTTTGCAAATTGCGGGAATGAATTTTCAGACACACTCTAATTAAGGTGATAAATAAATGGTGATATATATTATCAGACATGGTGTGACAGAATGGAATGCATTGAAAAAAGTACAGGGAATTGCGGATATCCCCCTTGCAGAGGAGGGAATCCTTCTTGCCAGGGAAACAGGGCGGGCTTTGAGGGATGTTCCTTTTGATCTCTGCTTTACCAGTCCCTTAAGCCGTGCACGCCGTACAGCGGAACTGGTTCTTGGAGAAAGATGTGCTTCTGTTCCGATTATGGAAGATCCGCGTATCCGGGAAATTAATTTCGGTGTGCTGGAAGGAACCCGTTTCAAAGACGAAAAAGGAAATGTGGTAAATGAGCAGATGGGGATTTTTTTTCAGGATCCGGAGCATTTTCAGAGACCAGAGAACGGAGAAAATATTCAGGATATCTGTGCACGCACAAGAGAATTCTGGCTGGAAAAAACAGGAGATCCGGCACTTCAGGATAAGACGATTCTGGTTGCTTCTCACGGCTGCGCCGTGCGGGCATTGCTTCGGAATGTATATCCGGAAGGAACGCCCTTCTGGAACGGTTCTGTGCCGCCCAACTGCGGAGTAAATATTGTTGAGGTAAAAAACGGAACTGCCAGATTTCTTGCACAGGACAGGGTATTCTGCAAATTACCGCCTTGTTCCACCGGAAATGGTATGATAACATAATAAGCAAAAGAAAACATTGAAATACCTGTAATGAGGAGGATGATCATGGGAAAAAAAGTAATTAACATCTTTTTATTTTTAGCAGTACTGGCAGGAGCCGTGGGGATGACTGTTTACGTGGGACAGGGAGCTGTAAGTATCATGATATACAACTTTGTGTTCCTTGGAATCATGGTAATCCTGTATCTTTCCGGCATGATCGGCGGAATGTTCCGTATGGGCGGGATTGCAGAAGCTCTGCGTAATGCAACAGAAGAATTGTCAGGTATTTTTAAGACCAATGGCAAAGTTGCTGCGGATAAACTTGTTCACCTGAATGATATTTTTAATCATACATATCTTGACGGCAAAATGGAGAATTTTACTGCCAGTGTTGTAAGAAGTGAAGAAGGTATCGGAGAGATTGAAGATTATCTGAATGAAGATGAGCTGGATAATCATATTCACAAACGTCTTCTGGAGATGATTCCGGATATCTTTACAAGTCTTGGTATCCTTGGAACATTTGTAGGTCTTGTCTGGGGCCTTAAGAATTTTCAGCCGAATGATTATGCAACCATGACCAGTTCTGTTGCCAGTCTGGTAGACGGTATCAAGGTGGCCTTTCTTACATCCATTTACGGAATTGCACTTTCTATTGTTTATACATTTGGTATGAAGAGTGAGTATTCTTCCATGACAGAAAGTCTGCAGGCATTTCTGGAAAAATTTCATTCCTGTGTCATGCCTACCGCAGAGAACGAGTCCAGAAACCTTCTGGTTGCCAGTCAGAAGAACCAGACTGCTGCCATGGAACAGATGGCGGAACAGTTTTCCGTACAGATGGCGGACAGCTTTGAGAAAGTGATCACGCCGACCTTTGTTAAAATGAATGAGTCTCTGGATATGCTTTCTACTTCTGTTCTTCGTTGTCAGCAGGACGCAGTAAAAGAAATTCTGGATACTTTCCTGAGAGAGATGAATGCCTCCTTCCATATGGAGTTTCAGGACTTTAATGAGTCCCTCGCAAGACTGAAAAATGTACAGAATGAAAATGCCGCCTATACAAGTGAATTATATCAGACCATGACGAAACAGCTTACGGAATCTTATGCGAAACAGGAAAAAATGGTGAAGGACCTGATGGAACAGATGAGCCGCAGTCAGGGAAAATACATGGATACAGCCAATCGTATCCTTCAGGAAAACAGAGAAATCCAGAAAATGCAGCAGGCAGATTACCAGCATATTGCGGAATATCTGAAAGATGCGGAGCGTTCTTCTGCGAAGTTCTGGGTTGCGTGCAATCAGACCATGCAGAAATATGTGGAAGCAGCTACACAGAGTACAGAGCGCATATCTTCGTTTAACGAATCCGGCAGTGATGTACTGAAGGCGAATAAACGTGTCGTAGAAGAATTTGATGCAAAAATGCAGGAATATGTGGCATATCAGAAAAAAGCTTATCAGACGATGGAACAGGTTCGCATGCTTCTTTCCGATATTACGATTGCCAAGAACAACAGAGAGATTTACCTGACAGCCGGCAGCCCAAATGGAGCGAATACGAATAGAGAGACTCTGGACAGAATGCAGAGCATGCTGGAAGAACAGAGTGAACGCCAGCAGGCTGCACTTGATGAGATGAATCAGAATATCCGGAATCTTTCCAAAACTGCTCAGAAGGGAAAATTCGGTTTGTTCAAATAAAAGGAGAAGCACATGAGGAAAAGAAAAAAATCAGAGAACAATGGATTTAATGTCTGGCGTTCCTATTCAGATATGATGGCAGGTATCATGCTTCTTTTTGTACTGATCATGTGCGTTACACTTTTTCAGGCGCAGAAAAGTTATGATGAAAGTATTAAGGAGCGGGATGAAAAGATTGCCATGCAGGAAGAGTATACACTGGAAATTCTGGCACAGCAGTCGGCTCTGGAAGAAAAAGAAGGTCAGCTGAAAGATCAGGACGAACAGCTGAAAACTCAGGATGAAAAACTGGAAGAGCAGAAGCTGCTCCTTGCAGAACTGGCAGCGAAACTGAAGGATCAGGAAGCAACTCTGACGCAGCAGCAGTCAGACCTGGATGAAAAAACAGCTCTTCTTGCGGATCAGCAGGCTCAGATCGATCAGATTATCGGTGTCAAGGCGGAAGTAGTAGAGTCTTTGAAAAATGAATTTTCCAAAAATAATGTCAATGTTGATATTGATCCCCAGACAGGTGCCCTGACACTGGATGCCAATGTTATGTTTGCATACGACGAGGCAGAACTCACAGATGAAGGCAAGGCAGCTCTGGAGGCCGTGCTCCCCATCTACTGCAAAGTCCTTCTGGAGGAGAAACATATGCCGTATCTGGCAGAAATTATCATTGACGGATATACCGATACAGATGGTGATTACAGTTATAATCTGGAACTTTCCCAGCGCCGTTCTCTGGCAGTGGCTCAGTATCTGCTGGATATCCAGTATGAGTTCCTGAATGACAGCCAGATTGAAAGTCTGGAAAATTATCTCACAGTCAATGGGCATTCTATGTCCAACCCGATTCTGGATGCAGAGGGAAATGTGGATAAAGATGCGTCACGTCGAGTTGAGGTAAAATTCCGTCTGAAAGATGACGAAATGATCGATGAATTGAATAAGATCATGACAGATGCGGAGACTGCAGACAGTGCAGAAAAGACAGAGAGTACAGCAAATGCAGACAGTGCAGAAAAAACAGAGAATGCGGCAAATGCAGACAGTGCAGAAAAGACAGATGACACAGCTGCTGCAGACAGTACAGAAAAAGCAGACAGTCAGCAGGCATCTTAGGAATGATTCGGAGATGATGCATCATGAATAAGAAAGGGAATAAAGGGACAATACTCCTGACAGTTGCTATCTGTCTGGTATTGGCCGGAGTTGTTGCTTTTTTTCTGATTGGAATCCGTCGTCTGGACAGAAATAATCAAAGGCTGGATGAGCAGTTTCTGCAGGAACAGGAAAAAACAAGAGAAACGATTGATAAGCTAAAAGAACAGGAAGCGGAACTGGATTCGGCTATCGCAGATATCAAGGGAGAAGATGCGGATCAGGAAATGAATGGGATCCGGGAATCTCAATCCGGTCAGGAAATGGAGAGTATAGAGGAAGCTGAACCTAATCAGGAAACGGGTGTGGTTCAGGAATCTGAATCCGGTCAGGAACAAAATGGGATACCGGAAGTAACTCCGACGCAGGAAACTCTTCTGGTCAGTATTCTGGATTGTCTTCAGGGAGAGACTCTGAAAGAATCCTCACTGTACATGGATAATCCGGGAATTTATTTTACAGCACAGCAGATTGTGGAAGGCGATGAAATCTATCAGCGGGCTAAGAGTCAAATAGATTCAGAGAACATTTCTCTGAGAGAACTTCGATATCTGAAAATGCCTTATTATAATACCAAAGGGGAAATTCAGGTCGGTGAAATGATTGTAAAAGCATCGATTTCCCAGGAAGTTCTCAGCGGCTGTCTGGAATTGTTCCAGGAAAAGAGGGGGATTTCCTCCATGAATCTGGATGCTCATATCTGGATTACAGAAGAGAAAGCTCAGGATATTCTTGATAAATTGACAGTTGAGTCGTAACACAAATAAGAATAGAAATATAAAAACAGAAATATAAAAACAGCCTGTTATCAGGCTGTTTTTATATTTGTGGTAACGATATTCTGTTACAGGAAAGTATTTTGCAGTTTCCTGTAATGCAGAAAGTTCCTCGGCAAGGATTTTTTTATGTAATTTCAGTTGATTTTTTTTAGTGCGTCTTCAGAAACGATTCTTTTTCTCACCGTCAGAAAGATGATTCCGGCCGTGGTGGCAGCGGTGATATCAGAAATCGGTTCCGCATAATAGATTCCCATAACCCCGAAAAATTTCGGAAGAATAATGGCAAGAGGGATCAGAAGAAAAACTTTCCTGAGCAGTGCAATGAACAGGGAAATTTTTGCCTGCCCGAGTCCCATGAAAGTAGTCTGGCATCCCATCTGAATACCAAAAATCCAGAAACCTGCCATAAAAATTGGCATTACCTTACAGACCAGAGAAATCAGCTCTTCGTTGGTGGTAAAGATTTTGGCAAAAATCATCGGGAAATTGACGGTGCAAAGACAGAATAGGGTAGCCACTGTAAAGGTAGTTGCTATGGTAAGCCGGTATGTCTTTTTGACACGGTCAAATTTGCGGGCACCGAAATTATAGCTGATAATGGGCTGGACACCCTGTGTAAATCCATTGATCGGAGTACCTGCAAGCTGCATAACACTCTGAAGAATTGTCATGGATCCCACATAGAGGTCGCCGCCGTAAGTCTGCAGTCCGCTGTTCAGTACAATGGTAATGGCACTTTCCGTTGCCTGCATGATAAAAGGTGAAATACCGAGAGACATGACACTGCGGATGATATTCCATTCCGGGCGGAGATTTTTGCGGCGGATACGGATGACAGATTTGGCGGAGCATAAAAAACGTACTACCCATACAGCGCTGCATGCCTGTGAAATAATGGTAGCCAGAGCTGCCCCCTGTACACCCAGTTTAAGGACGAAAATAAGTATGGGGTCAAGAATGATATTGATCACGGCTCCGATGAGAACCGAAAGCATTGCCGTTCTGGCCTGTCCCTGGGAAGAAATAAACATATTCAGCCCCAGTGCGAACTGCACAAAAATCGTACCAAAAAGGTAAATTGATATGTAATTGACTGCATAAGTAATTGTTTCGTCGCTGGCTCCGAACATGTAAAGAAGCGGACGTTTGAAAATGAGAAAGAAAATGGTCAGGATAACGGAAAAGCAGAAAAGAACGGCTGCTCCGTTTCCAAGTATTTTCTCCGCACGTTCCTTATCCTTTTTGCCGAGTGCAATGGCTGCGAGGGGAGCACCTCCGGCTCCGATAAAAGAGCTGAATGCGGAAATGATCATAATGATCGGAAAGGTAAGACCGACACCGGTGAGGGCAATATGGCCGATATCTGCAATATGGCCGATATACATACGGTCAACGATGTTGTATAGTACATTGATCAGCTGGGCGATGACGGATGGAATGGCAAGGCTCAGCATAAGTTTGGGAATCGGCATGGTTCCCAGCTTTTCATCCCGTGATTGCTGCATAGTATTCCTCCTGTGAAAATTAAGGAAAATATTTGGGCAAAAATGTCTGCCCTTCCTCTGTGCAGGTTTACATATAAGGTATATGCCAAAATTCTCATGCCGAAAGAAACCGGGAATGAATTTTGGCAAAGTTGCTTTGAACGGTGTAAACCGCAGTGAAAAAAGTATATCATGTATGGAAAATTTGGGCAAGACATTTCGGGAGAAGTGTGATATGATTACGTTGCTGTTTGTTGGAAATAACTCGCGAAGTGTGTTATTGTAAACTGAGTGAACAGCTGCATAATTGTACGATGAGTAATACAGAAGAACGGGAGTGGGAAAGACAAATGAAACGGACAGCATCTATCTGGATTGTGATTGCAGGAATTCTCTGGGGAATTATGGGGATTTTTGTTCGAAAACTGGAAACTTATGGATTTACTTCGCTTCAGATTGCTTCTATGCGTCTGATCGGAGGGGCGGTGATCTTTGTAATTGCAGCGGCAGTTTTTGACAGAGAAAAACTCCGAATCAGAATACGGGATATCGGGTTGTTTTTCGGTATGGGAGTCTGCAGTATCCTTCTTTTTACCGTGTGCTATTTTACAACGATTTCCATGGCATCTTTGTCTGTAGCGGCAATTTTGCTTTACACAGAACCGATCATGGTGATGATTATGTCGTTGTTTCTGTTCCATGAGAAACTTACAGCCAGAAAATATACCGCTCTTGTGCTGGCTTTTACAGGATGCATTCTTGTTACAGGTATCGGCGGAGATATGAAAGTATCCGCTCTTGCAGTTGGAACGGGACTTTTGTCAGGCTTCGGATACGGTCTATACAGCATTTTTGGCACCTATGCACTTCGGAAGTATCCGCCTTTGACAGCTACAACTTATGCATTTGTGTGCGGCGGTGCGGGAGCACTTTTTATCTGCAGACCTGCTGATATCGCTGCAAAAGTACAGAACTCCGGTGAAGCCGGAAAGGTAATACTGCTGATGTTTCTGATGGCATTTGTAACAGCAGTGCTGCCCTACCTGTTTTATACTGTGGGACTTGCTTCTGTCAGAGCAAGCTCTGCGGCTATCATGGCATCTGTGGAGCCGGTTGTTGCAACGATTGCGGGAGTACTGGTATTTCACGAAACAATGACAGGGCAATCTCTGGTGGGAATACTTCTGGTGCTCAGTGCGATTGTAATACTGAATATCAACCCCGGTTTACACAGACGAAAAAAGAAAGAATAATGAACCGATGATAAAAGAGTTTGTGTTACTGTTCGAAGAAGTTTATAAAACTTGCTGTAAAAAAATCTTGCATTAGGAAGAGTTCTATTGTATAATCATCTATGTTGTGAAAAAAGATGGTCCTCTGTTACAATTCATGTATTAAGAACATCCAGATAGAATAGGAGAGAATAAAATGAACGAAATTATCAGAAACATCGAAGCTGCTCAGTTAAAAGCAGAAGTACCGCAGTTCAACGTTGGTGATACTGTAAGAGTACACGCACTGATCAAAGAAGGAAACCGTGAACGTGTTCAGATTTTTGAAGGAACTGTTCTGAAGAAACAGGGCGGAAGCAACAGAGAAACTTTCACTGTAAGAAAGAGCTCCAATGGTGTTGGCGTTGAGAAAACATGGCCAATGCATTCTCCGCACGTTGTAAAAGTAGAAGTTATTCGTCATGGTAAAGTTCGCCGTGCAAAACTGAACTACTTAAGAGATCGCGTAGGTAAATCTGCAAAGGTTAAAGAGCGCGTAAGATAATGAAAATTTCACAGTGATAAAGAGCAGGGACAATAACTTACGCTATTGTCCCTCTTTTTCCTTTATCTTTTATTAGTCGAGGAAATTTCATATGGACTTAAAAAAATGGAAAAATAATCCCAAAATACAGGATGCCCGTGAAAAAATGGAAAACGGTAAAATCCGGGGAATCTTTCGTCTGATTTTTGAAATTGCAGTTACACTTGCCTTTGCTGCCCTGGTGGCAATTGCGATGTTTCAGTCGGTTACGATGCAGGAGAGTTCAATGGAACCCACACTTTCGGTTGGTGACCGTTTTTTTATCAATCGTGTTATTTATCGTGTATCTTCTCCGCAGAGAGGAGATATTATTGTATTTCGTACCAATGCCAGTGATGAGGCTGCACTGCATATCCGCCGTGTGATCGGTCTTCCGGGCGAGACGGTTCAGATTGTTGATGGACGTATTATGATCAATGGAGAGACCTATAAAGAAGGCAGAGATTTTCCAACGATCAGCAATGCAGGACTGGCCGCCAGTCCGATCACGCTTGAAGCGGGAGAATACTTTGTTCTTGGAGATAATCGGAACAACAGTGAGGACAGTCGGTATGGAGATATTGGAATAGTTAAGAAAAAATATATTTCCGGAAAATTATGGTTTACCTGTTATCCGGTGAAAAAAATCGGTTTTCTGGAAAGCTGACAGGAGAAGAATAAGATGAATGTACAATGGTATCCCGGTCATATGACCAAAGCAAGGAGACAGATGCAGGAAGACATCAAGCTGATCGATCTGATCATTGAGCTTGTGGATGCCCGCGTGCCTCTGTCCAGCCGTAATCCGGATATTGATGAACTGGGAAAAAATAAATCAAGACTGATTCTTTTGAATAAAGCGGATCTGGCGGATGAACGGCAGAATGAAGCCTGGAAGGAATATTTTCAGAAAAAGGGATTCTTTGTAGTCAAAGTAGATTCCCGATCCGGTTCCGGAATGAAAACAATTCAAAATGTCATTCAGGAAGCATGTAAGGAAAAAATTGAAAGAGACCGCAGACGCGGAATCAAAAACCGTCCCATCCGTGCCATGGTAGTGGGAATTCCAAATGTTGGAAAATCAACATTTATCAACACTTTTGCAGGAAAAGCCTGCGCTAAAACCGGCAATAAACCAGGCGTGACCAAGGGGAAACAGTGGATCCGTCTGAACAAAGGAGTAGAACTTCTGGATACACCGGGGATTCTCTGGCCGAAATTTGAGGATCAGGAAGTGGGCATTCGTCTTGCCTATATCGGCTCGATCAAGGATGATGTCCTGAATATGGAAGAACTCTCTCTGAGTCTTATTGAGTATCTTCGCGGAAACTATCAGGGCTGCCTGGAAAAACGCTATGGGATTTCCGAAGAAGGATCGACGCTTGAAATCATGGAGGCCATTGCCCGCGCCCGTGGCTGTCTGAAAAAGGGCGAAGAACTGGATTACGGGAAGACAGCCGGGATTCTGTTCGATGATTTCCGCAGCGGAAGACTTGGAAAAATTACTCTGGAGTGGACCTGACCGATTTTCACAGAATGGTCCGGCGCGGCAATGGGGTATGGAACAGATGGGAAAGGACTTCTCCGGGCTGCTGAATTTCTGGAAGAGTGATGTATTAGTTCAATTTTAAAATCATCACAGGAATGGGAGGATGATTGGGCCGGTTGTAGTATTCTGTTTTCAGAACAAGGTATTTTCTGGAATCCAGAGAAGAAAGCCAGTCCAGAACAGCATCCCGTTCTTCAAATCCGGAATCGCCTCCGCTGTAAATACACAGTGAGATCATCCCGCCTTTTTTCAGCAGAAGAAGAGAATCTTTAAGAGCCCGGATACTGGTATCACTTCTGGTCGCCAGTGCGTGGTCACCTCCGGGCAGATAACCGAGATTAAAAACAATACAGCTTACACTTTCATCGGGAACATAGTTTCTCATATTTGTATGAGAATCCAGAACAAGCCGGTAATTTGGCAGAGCCTGATGTGTTTCCAGCAGCTTTTTTGTATGTGTCAGGGCGGGCTCCTGAATATCAAAAGCCAGTACATTTCCTGTCTCTCCGCAGAGAGAACTCAAAAGCAGTGTATCATTGCCATTGCCCATGGTTGCGTCTATACAAAAATCCCCTTTTTTCACCTGTTCACGTATAAAACGTGAGCACCATTCTGTGATTTTATAATTATCCATAATCCATGACTCCTCCTGTATGTATTCGAGTGTGTCTGAAATTTCATTCCCGCCATCTGCACGCCCCGCTTTGCGGGAATTTTTTCGTTGTAATAGAAATTGAACTCTTTAAAAGTGATAGTAATACTATACGTTACAGTACGATTGTTTGCAATGAAAAAAGCAGTTTCTGATAAAATATTTGACACATTTTCGTTGTATAGAAATGAAGCACCGGTTTCATTGTATAGAAGCATCGGTTTCATTGTATCTTGACTTTCAAAAATAAACCCGTTATAATAATTGAGTATTTTGGAAATCGCCATTGCTTACCGGAGTGCGGTTTTCATGCGATCAGGACTGTGAAGGTGTGTAAGTAGTCTGCACAAGCGGTTTTCAGAGAGGGATCCGGATGCTGTGAGAATCCCAGCCGCCTGCCGATGAATTTCAGCATTGGAGTCTTCCGCGAAAACAGAATACACTGACTAAGCGGATGTAATTGCTGCATAAAAGCAAAACGAGTGTAGATATTCACCGGGAATATCTGAATTTGGGTGGTACCGCGGAGAAATTCGTCCCATAGCATATCGAAGTGCTATGGGATTTCTTTATGTCATGGAAGAGTGCTTTGCATTTTCTCATGACATAAATAAGCCCTCAGGGCAGGATTCTTTCTTAAAAAACAATAAGGAGACAGAGGAATGTTAAACGTTGAAGAAGTAAAAAAAGCCATTTCAGAAGACTTGAAATTAGCAGAAAACGAAGCACAGCTTTCTGAATTCTGGAAAAAATGCCTTGGAAAAGGCGGAACAATCCAGGGTCTGATGAATGGAATTAAAAAAGTAGCAAAAGAAGAGAAAAAAGCATACGGACAGACCGTCAATGAGATCAAAAACTGGGCACAGGGTCTGTATGATGAAAAAAAAGAAGAAATTGAAAAACAGGCATTATTAAGAAAATATGATAAAGAAACCATCGATGTAACACTTCCGGTAAAAATGAGACCGATGGGCAATCTTCATCCTCTTACAGCAGTAAAACACGAGATGATGAACGTGTTTGCAGGTATGGGATTTGAGATTTTTGAGGGACCGGAAATCGAAGACGATGATCATAACTTCACAAGACTGAACGTACTGAAAGATCATCCTTCCAGAGATATGCAGGATACTTTCTGGCTGACAGAAGATCTGCTTCTTCGTACACATACTTCACCGGGACAGATTCGTGTTATGGATGCACAGAAACCGCCGATTAAGGTTCTTGTACCAGGCAAGGTTTTCCGTTCTGATTCTGATGCCACACATTCTCCGATGTTCAGCCAGATGGAAGGACTTGTTGTAGACAAACATATTACACTCTGTGATCTTCAGGGTATGCTGGATGAATTTGTAAAGAACATGTTCTCTGATGCTGCAAAGACCAGACTGCGTCCGTCCTATTTCCCATTTACAGAACCGTCTGTAGAAGTAGACGTCAGCTGTTTTAAATGCGGCGGAAAAGGATGCTCCCTTTGCAAAGGTACCGGCTGGATCGAGGTTCTCGGCGGCGGTGTAGTAAACAATAAAGTGCTTGAAAACTGCGGGATTGATTCCAGCGAATATTCCGGACTTGCATTTGGTATCGGTATTGAGCGTATCGCAATGCTGAAATACGGAATCAATCATATGGGCAAACTTTTTGAAAATGATATTGACTTTTTGAAGCAGTTTAAAGCGTAATCGGAGGTGTCGGCATGAAAGTATTACTGAGTTGGTTAAAAGAATATGTAGATATTGATATTACCCCGAAGGAACTGGAAGAGAAGCTTTTTTCCACAGGCTTTGAAGTAGAGGGTGTTGAATATCTCGGAGAAAATATTGAGAAAATTTATGTAGGTGAAGTAACTTCTATTGAAAAATATGAAGGAACACATCTTTATATCTGTCATGTAAACTGTGGGGTACATGGTGAAGATCACCTGATCCTGACAGGTGCGGATAATGTCTTCCAGGGTGCAAAGGTTCCGGCCTGTCTCGTTGGCGCAAAGCTTCCGAACGGCATGGAAATCGCACCGAGAAAGATGAAAGATATGATGTCTTACGGCATGCTCTGTTCCGGAGAAGAACTTGGAATTTCCAAAGACTGGTATCCGGGAGCAGATGTCAACGGAATCATGATTCTTGACAAAGATGCTCCAGTTGGAGAAGATATCAAAACTTATCTGGGACTGGATGATTATGTATTTGACATTTCCATTACCGCGAACCGTCCGGACTGCCAGTCTGTACTCGGTATTGCCAGAGAAGTGGCTGCTTTCCTTGGAAAAGAAGTAAAAAATCCGGATATGTCCTATACAGAGGATGGAACCTCCAACCCGGATGTCAGTGTAGAAGTCATTGACAAGGATATCTGTCCGCGTTATCTGAGCCATTATATTTATGATGTAAAATATATGGAATCTCCTCTGTGGATGAAGAGAAGACTGATTGCAGTGGGACATAATGCTCTGAATGCAATCGTGGATATTACCAATTATGTACTGGTAGAAATCGGTCAGCCGATGCATGCATTTGACATGAATACACTGGAGGGTTCTTCCATCATTGTCAGAAGAGCGGAAAAAGGTGAGGAACTGGTAACTCTGGATGAGAAAAAACGTGTACTGGATACCAGCAATCTTCTGATCTGCGACAAAGTGAAAGGTGTCGGTCTTGCCGGAGTTATGGGCGGACTGAACAGTGAAATTACCGAGAATACGCAGGAAGTTTTATTTGAATCCGCCAAATTTATGAAGGATAACATCCGCAAAACGTCCAGAGGACTTGGACTTCAGTCTGACGCTGCAGCAAGATATGAAAAAGGTATCGATGAATATTCTGTAGAATGCGGTATGGCAAGAGCCTTGAATCTCGTTCAGACTCTTGGTGTGGCAAAAGTAAGCTCCACACATTATGATATTTCTGCAGGTGCATCCACAGAAAAGAGAATCATTAAAGTGGAAACTGCAAAAGTAAATTATGTACTGGGAATCGAAGTTCCGGAAGAAGAGATGGTCCGCATCCTTAAGAACCTTGCTTTTGATGTGGAACTTCAGGATGGCGTGATGACACTTGGTGTGCCGAGATATCGTGAAGATATTGAAGGATATCAGGACATCGCGGAAGAAGTTATCCGTGAATACGGTTATGATAAAGTAGTTCCTACTTTCCTTGGAGAGGCACTTGTAACAAACGGCGGTCTGAATGCGGCACAGAGCAAGGAACTCAGTGTGAAACAGTTCCTCTGCACGCAGGGATATTTTGAGATTCAGAGTATTGCCATGACTGCAGCAACAGAATTTGACCAGTTCCTGATCCCGGCAGATGCTCCGGAAAGAAATGTGGTACAGCTGTTAAACCCGATCACAGAAAACTTAAGCATTATGAGAACTCTCATGGCACCGGCTATGGTACGTGCTATCGAAAACAACATCAAAAATGGCCATGAGGAAC
Organism: Blautia sp. HCP3S3_G3; assembly: GCF_052063365.1. Classification (NCBI taxonomy): domain Bacteria; kingdom Bacillati; phylum Bacillota; class Clostridia; order Lachnospirales; family Lachnospiraceae; genus Blautia; species Blautia sp. HCP3S3_G3. The sequence goes on from NZ_JBQHXR010000001.1 coordinate 490,313, forward strand.
TGAGATTCTTCGAGCTTGCCAACGTTTATATTCCGAAGGCACTTCCGCTTACAGAGCCGCCGATCGAAAGAAAAACCCTTTGTCTTGGTACCTGCGGTTCGGATGAAGATTTCTTTGAAATGAAGAAAACTCTGGAAAATCTGGCAGCCGCCAACGGACTGACCTTCACCTATCAGAAAGATGAAGTTCCATACCTTCATCCGGGAAGAACAGCCGGTGTTTACTGCAATGGAGAACTGATCGGTAAATTCGGACAGCTTCGTTATGAAATTGTAAACAACATGGCCATTGCAGAGGGCAAAAAGGCAGATACCAGAATTTTCATTGCGGAAATTAATTATGATGCACTTGCCGGTCAGTTTAAGAAAGAGATTAAATATACTCCGGAAACAGGCCTTGCTAAGAACAGCCGTGATATCTCCATGCTGATTTCCAGGAAATTTGACTGCGGAACCATCGTAAATGAGATCAAAGCGGCGGATCCGGTGATTACAGAGGTTACTCTGTTTGACCTCTTTGAGAGTGAAAAATTCGGATCTGACAAGAAGAGTATGGCATTTAAGATTCAGATGGAGTCTCCTGTTGCTGATGTAACAGATGAGATGGCAGGCGAAGTAGTAGAAAAAGTAGTGGCTCATCTTCGTGAAAAATTCGATGCCCAGATGAGAGCATAAAGACAGACCTGTGTAATAATGTAAACAGAAGATTGATTTAAAAAAAGTGCAGTTTGAGATCCTGTCTGAGATTTCATACTGCACTTTTTTGACAGTATTGAGATACACATATTTTGATGAATGATTTGCTGGAGAGTATTTGAAAATTCAGAATTGGCTTATCAATATAAAACAATCAGGTTCCCTTCTGACAGCTGCATAAAAATTAAAAAGAAATTTTGAGCCTGTGGCACAATAAGGTCAGTTGATAAATAACAGCATAAAAAAAACAGCATAAAAAAACAGGGGGTAACTGAGAATGAAAGATTACAGTATTGTATTGGAAAAAACAAAAATGATTGATGAGATGTTTCGGGATTTTTATCAGCGTAATAAGGAGATTTTATCTGTTTTTGTAGTAGGTTCGATGCATGAGCCTGAGAAATATATTCCGCGTCAGAATAATGACTATGATATCCGCATTTTGGTAGAGAAAGTCAGTCCTGAATTATTGCAGAAGGCAGAAGCATTTCAGAAAGAGATCTGCGAGAACCTGTGCGATGACGAAGTTCTTGTGGAATACAACAATCTGGTAGGACCTGTGAATCATTCGCTGTCAGAAGATAAATGCAATCTGCTGGTTCATTTACTGATTCATACCGTGGATGATCTCAGCCGTTTTTTGCCTGTGACACACCAGAGAAAGTATAGAAGATATCACAGAATCGTCTGTGGAGAGGATTATCTGAATAATCTTGAAGAGTATTATCAGCCCGAGTATCTCATCAGCAGTCACGAGGGAATTGAGTATTGCGTGGATATGCTGCAGAGACGTGTATATAAATATCTGATCTGGAATGAGCGTGATGGAGAGGTTTCTTTTGATTATATGGAAAATCCGGTAAGTGACGAACTGAAATATGAAATGATTTTTTACTCCGTGAAAAATATCGTATGGAACTTATATGAAACCTGTGTGATCGATAAAGGAGAAGAAGTAAGCGTACAGGCATATGCGCACTATCTGGCCGGTGATAATAAGGTATGGCATGATATTATGGATGCAGTTATGGCAAGAGATGAAATTGCACTTGAAAAAATGGGAGAGTCCATGAATCAGGAAACGATTGATATGTTGGAATATGTGAAAGAAATGATTGCGAAGGGAGCAGTTGTGTACAAAAACCCGAACACGGGTAAAAAACTGATTGCATAGACAGAAACTTTGATTTATAATATATACGCTTCAAATGAAAAAATAAAAAATGTTTCCTGCAGAACAAACAGAGGGTTTCTGTTCACTGATAATAGCCCGAGAGGTGTTCTGCGGGAAACTTGCTGTTTTGACAGGATCGGAAGGAGAAAGATTTCATGCTCAAGGGAAAAACAGTTCTTCTGGGAGTGACCGGAAGTATTGCCGCATATAAAATTGCAAATCTGGCAAGTGCACTGAAAAAACTGCACGCAGAAGTACACGTACTTATGACAAAGAATGCCGCAAATTTTATCACGCCTGTTACCTTTGAGTCTCTTACAGGAACGAAATGTCTGGTGGATACCTTTGACAGGAACTTCCAGTTTCAGGTAGAACACGTATCCATTGCCAAAAAAGCAGATGTAGTGCTGATCGCTCCGGCAAGCGCCAACGTGATCGGAAAGCTTGCCCATGGTATTGCGGACGACATGCTGACGACTACTGTTATGGCATGCAAATGTCATAAAATCATTTCTCCTGCTATGAATACCAATATGTTTGAAAATCCTGTCCTGCAGGATAATCTGAAAACGCTGGAGCATTATGGTTATGAGGTGATTCAGCCTGCAAGCGGATATCTGGCATGCGGAGATGTGGGAGCAGGAAAGATGCCTGAACCGGATGTACTTCTTCAGTATATCCTGAGAGAAATCGCTTATCCTAAGGATATGGCGGGCAAAAAAGTTCTTGTGACTGCAGGTCCTACGCAGGAGCCGATTGATCCGGTACGCTATATGACCAATCATTCTTCCGGCAAAATGGGCTATGCACTGGCGAGGATGGCTATGCTGCGAGGCGCGGAAGTGACTCTTGTGAGCGGACCGACAGCTCTGACACCGCCTCCGTTTGTGAAAACAGTTCCGGTTGTAACAGCCAGAGAGATGTTTGAAGCAGTGACATCTGTAAGCAGTGAGCAGGACATTATCATCAAAGCTGCGGCAGTGGCGGATTACCGTCCAAAGCAGGTCAGTGACCAGAAAGTAAAAAAACATGACGATGAATTGTCTGTTGAACTGGAGAGAACAGACGATATTCTGAAATATCTTGGAGAACACCGCAGACCAGGTCAGTTCCTGTGCGGCTTTTCCATGGAAACACAAAATATGATCGGTAATTCCAGGGCCAAACTTGAGAAAAAACATCTGGATATGGTGGCGGCTAATAATTTAAAAGTGCCGGGCGCCGGATTCCAGGGTGACACCAATGTACTGACCCTGATTACACAGGAGGAAGACGTATCACTCCCGCTTATGAGCAAGGAGGATGCAGCCTTAAAAATCCTGGATAAAATTCTTTCCCTCACAGAGGGTGGAGAAAGTAACCCGTAAACCTCAGGAAGCGGGTAAATAATCATTCATGCCCGCTGTTCCAACACCGTATTGTATCCCTTCGTGGAACGATAACAAGGAGGAAAAAACATGAAAACGAAACTGACAACAACACAGATCACAATGCTTGGCCTTATGGCTGCGGTCCTTTTGCTGATGGCGTACACGCCGCTGGGGTATCTGAATATCGGACCTCTGGCAATCACATTTAATATGATTCCGGTTGCAATCAGCGCGATTGTGTTAGGACCGGTCGGAGGCGCAGTTGCAGGCTCTATTTTTGGTCTTACCAGCTTTCTTCAGTGCATTGGTATTGGCGGAACAAGTGCCATGGGAGCGATGCTTTTCAGCATTAATCCGGTTCTTGCATTTATCCAGAGATTCGTACCGCGTTTTCTGGACGGACTGCTTCTGGGATATATTTTCAGAGGAATGAAGAAGAAAACAAATACCTATGTATCCTGTGCTGTGACTGGATTTTTCTCAGCATTTCTGAACACTTTGTTCTTTATGGGCGCACTTGTTCTTCTTTTTGGAAATACAGAATATGTGCAGGGGCTGATTGGCGGAAGAAATATTATTGTATTTGTATGTACCTTTGTTGGTGTGAATGCAATCTGTGAGATGATTTCCGCAACAGTACTTACAGGAGCGGTAGGAACTGCTCTGTCCAAGGCACATCTGATTCCGGCTTCTCAGATGACCGGAGAGAAAGCAGTTAAGGGCGCTTTGGAATAAAATTCTCAAAAATACCGGGAGTTGAATATATGATTTTAGCGATTGATATCGGAAATACCAATATTGTAGTGGGCTGTATTGATCAGGAAAAGACGTATTTTATTGAACGGCTTTCCACAGTCCGTACCAAAACGGAACTGGAATATGCCATAGATCTTAAGACTGTGCTGGATATTTATCATATAAAGAAGGCAGATATCGAGGGGTGTATCATTTCATCTGTTGTCCCTCAGATTACCAATGTTGTGATTAAGGCAGCGGAAAAAATCCTGAAAAAAGAAGTGATGGTCATTGGACCGGGATTGAAAACAGGCCTGAATATTATGCTGGATAATCCCAGTGAGATGGGAGCAGACCGGGTGGCAGATGCTGTGGCTGCGCTTTCTGAGTATCCGGTGCCGTTTGTCACGGTAGACATGGGAACGGCAACCACGTTTTCTGTTGTAGATTCCAAAAAACGTTATATCGGCGGAATGATCATGCCGGGAGTACGTGTTTCTCTGGATGCTCTGGTGGCACGTGCATCACAGCTTAGCGGAATCAGTATTGAAGAGCCCAAAAAGCTCATTGGAAAGAATACCATTGACTGTATGAAGAGTGGTATTCTCTATGGGAATGCTGCGGCAGTGGACGGTATCATCGACAGGATTGAAGAAGAACTGGGAGAGAAAGTAACAGTTATCGCGACCGGTGGAATGGCAAGAAAAATTGTTCCGCATTGTAAACGGGACATTATTCTGGATGAAGATCTGTTGCTGAAAGGACTTCTGGTAATCTACGAGAAAAACAAATAAGAAGCTGAATAATAAAAAGCAGCATTATAAGAAAAGTCAATAAGAAAAAATAAACAGGAGTTATGAGTGGAATCGCTCATAGCTTCTGTTTTTTATATTACCGGAAAGTGTTTCGCATTTTCCGGTAATATAAAAAGCCTTCCGGGAAGGATTCTTTCTCATCGATTCCCGAAGCGTTTCATTTTGTAATGATAATAAATAATGAACATCATTGCGGTCACGGTCCAAGTGAGGGGATAGGCGGCAATAATCATCTCAATGCATGGATTTTTCGGTACAGCGATAAACATCCACGCAACGCGGAGAAGACAGGTTCCGAACAGGGTAAGGAAAGTAGGAATCATCACATCACTGATTCCCCTGAGTGAACCTGAGAGTATTTCAATAAAAACGAAAATTACGTAGGTTGGTGTGATCAGCTTCAGCATATAGGCGCCAATCTGAACGACATTTGGGTCATCGGTAAAAATCCGGAACAGCGGTACACGGAACAGAATCAGGAAGGTACACATAAATACAGAGGAACACAGATCCATGACGAGACAGATACGGGTACTTTTGCGGATGCGGTCGCGTCTGCCTGCTCCATAATTCTGCCCTACAAAAGTCGTGATGGACATTCCGAAAGCACTGTTGATCATCCAGAATACCGCATCCAGTTTGCCGTATGCAGCCCATGCAGCAGTGGTGTCAGTGCCGAAAACATTGATGGCGGCCTGAATGATAATATTGGAAAGACTGTACATAACCGACTGAAATCCTCCGGGAAGACCGAGATAAAGCTGAGATTTCAGTACACGGCGGTGAATGCGGATTTTTTTGAGCTGCAGTTGATAGATGTCAGATGATCGCATCAGGGCAGATGTGACAAGAACTGCGCTGACAGCCTGGGCCAGAACTGTTGCAGCAGCAGCTCCTGCAATGCCCAGATGAAATCCCATAACCATAACAAGATCCAGAATAATGTTTAAAAAACAGCAGATGATCAGGTAATAAAGCGGACGTCTGGAATCTCCTGTGGCACGGAGAATTCCGGACCCTATATTGTAAATGAATATAAAAACAATGCCGGCGAAATAGATTCGAAGATAAACTTCCGAAGAAGCAATCAATTCCGGTGAGGTGTTCATCCATCGAAGCAGAACAGGAGAACACAGGATGCCAAGAATCATAAAAAAGACTCCGCCTGCAATGGAGAAAGCATATGCCGTATGAAGACTGTCGTTCAGGGTTTTGGTATCTCTGGCACCGTAATACTGGGAGACAATTACCCCTGCGCCGGTTGACAGACCTGTGAAAAAGCCAATGACCAGATTCGTGATCTGACCGGCAGAACCGCCGACGCTTGCCAGTGCTTCCTTGCCGACAAACCGTCCTACAATGACCATATCAATGGTATTATAAAACTGCTGGAAAAACGTACCAAGCAGAATGGGGAAGAAAAAGAACAGGAGCTGCTTCCAGATAACCCCTTCGGTGATCTGGTTTCCTGTGCTTATCTGTCGTTTCATGATAGATGCCTCCTGAAGTTGATATCATTTATTGCTGTTCATTGGTGTTATTCCGAGATTTATTCTGATATGGATCGGACAGACTCTCGGGATAGATAATCCGGCTGTTCCGGATAAAAAAATGCTTTCTGAAAATCATCAGGAACAGGAGCGGTAAAAAGCATGCGGTCTCCGGTCAGCGGATGGGTAAAGGAAAGCTGATAGGAGTGCAGCGGCTGTCTGCGGATCCGGTCATACACCGGATGATAAAGATAATCTCCCGGAAGAGGGTAGCCGAGGTGCTTCATATGTACACGAATCTGGTGTGTTCGGCCTGTTTCCAGATGAAGTTCCACTAAGGAACAGCCGTTTCCTACGGCAAGCCGTTCAAAATGAGTAACAGCGGATTCGCCTGACTCATAATTCACTTCCCGTTCAATGGTGGATCCCTCCACACGTGCGATAGGGGCGGAAACTGTTCCTCTTTCCGGTGGAATCCCTTCCACAAGTGCCAGATAAGTACGCCGGATCTGCCGGTTTCGCATCTGCCGGGAAAGAATGGCTGCGCTCAGGGCATTTTTTGCAAGAATCAATGCACCCGTGGTATCCCGGTCCAGCCGGTTGACACAGCGGTACACAAAGGATTCTCCTTTCTGCGCATAATAAAAAGCCACCCCGTTTGCCAGAGTATTTTCATAATTGCCAAGCGATGGATGAATCGGCATATTGGCGGGCTTGTTGATCACCAGAATGTCTTCGTCTTCGTAGAGGATGGAGAATTCCATCTGAATCGGGATGATTTTTGAGGAAGACTCCGTCTCCAGTATGCGGACCTGAAGCTGGTCACCGGTTTTCAGAAGACTGTGTCCGTATCCGCGCTGGCTGTTTAGAAGAATGGCATGTTTGTCGGCCTTCATCCCGGTCAGGATATGTCTGGAAAAACCTCTGCTTCGAAGAAAGGATAAAATTTCCGTTCCGGCATCTTTGTCTTCAATCTGATAATTAACGATTCTGTCCAACGAAAAGCCCCTCCTTTTTTTTCTCAGCTCATACTATAACAGATAAAACATTTTTCTTCAACGGATGAATATCATAGAGTTCAGAGGTTTGTTAATGTTAACTGAAAAAAGTAATTATTTATAGGATGGAAAAAGTGATTTTATACGAAGGAATCCCTCAATATAATTGACTTTTTTACAGGCAGAATATATAATAAGTAGCGGATTATAAGGAAACAGCATTCAGGAAGCAGGTGGAACTCCTGCACAAGTCCGTTACTGTAAAAGCCAGATACTGACTGTTGTTTTCCGGGACAGAAAATCCTGCGGCAACCGGGAGATTCTGGTGTTTTCTGGGGTTTTGTTGTCATGCAAAACTCTTTTTATATTACAGGAAAGTGCGACAAAAGGAGCAATGCCATGGGACATAAGACAGGGCTGGAGGACTGTTATGTTATCCGCAATCAGAAAAAAATGCGTTTTGGCTATACCACAGGTTCCTGTGCTGCAGCAGCCTGTAAGGGGGCTGTATCCATGCTTCTTGGCGGAGAAATGCTGAAAGAAGTGGAACTGATGACTCCGAAGGGAATTCTTCTTCATCTGGAACTTCTGGATGTAGAGAAAGACGGAGACAGTGTTTCCTGCGCGGTGCGCAAGGATGCCGGAGATGATCCGGATACGACCAATGGAATTCTCGTTTATGCAAAAGCAGAAAAAACGAAGGGGAATGATATCGTTGTTGACGGTGGAATCGGTGTTGGACGAGTGACCAGACCGGGACTTTCCCAGAAAGTCGGAGAAGCTGCCATTAATCCGGTTCCGAAAGCTATGATTCTTCGAAGTGCCCGGGAGGCGGCAGATCGTTTTGAATATGAAGGCGGCCTGAAAATCACCATTTCCGTCCCGGAAGGCACAGAAATTGCGAAAAAGACGTTTAATCCCAGGCTTGGAATCGTGGGCGGTATTTCCATCCTCGGTACGTCCGGAATTGTGGAACCGATGAGTGAAAAGGCTTTGGTGGAAAGTATTCGTGTGGAGATGAAACAGCATGTGGCACAGGGGGAAAAATACCTTCTGGTAACTCCCGGTAATTACGGTGCGGATTATCTTCGGGAACATATGGATCTTCCCTTTGAAAAAAACATCAAGTGCAGCAATTATGTGGGCGAGACCATTGACATGGCCATTGATATGGGGGTAAAGGGAATCCTTTTTGTTTCTCATATCGGTAAATTTGTAAAAGTGGCCGGCGGCATTATGAACACGCATTCCCACAGTGCGGACAGCCGTATGGAGATATTGTGTGCCAATGCCATTCGGGCAGGAGCAGATCTTAACTGTGCACGGGAAATCCTGGATGCCGGCACTACGGATGAGGCACTGGATATTCTTCAGGGGAATGAGATTCTTGTTCCGACTATGAAAAAAATTACGGAAAAAATTCAGTTTTATCTGAATCACCGGTCTTATGAGCAGATTCTTCTGGGAGCTGTGATCTTCAACAATACTTATGGTTATCTGGGACAGACACAGGATGCAGAAGAACTGATACGAAGATTATCTGACGGAAGTCAGAGAGAATGATAGATAGCAGCAGAGTATTTTTGAAAAAGGAGAAAAGAAATATGAGTGGAAAGTTATACGGAGTAGGTGTAGGTCCCGGAGATCCGGAGCTGCTTACGCTGAAAGCACTGAGACTGATTCGTGAAGCAGATGTGATCGCAGTACCGGGAAATGACCCGAAAGATAGTGTTGCATACAAGATTGTAAAGGGGGCATATCCGGAACTGGATGAAAAAGAGATTATGGCTGTTCCGATGCCTATGACAAAAGATAAAGACGCTCTGGAAAAGGCTCACGAGGAAGGTACTTCTATGATAGGCAGTGTACTGGAACAGGGACGGAATGTGGTATTTCTGACTCTCGGAGATCCAACGGTCTATTCCACTTATATTTATGTACACAAACGAATCTGTGGACTGGGCTATGAAACAGAAATTGTTTCCGGTATCCCGTCTTTCTGTGCAGTTGCAGCCAGGCTGAATATGAGTCTTGTGGAAAAGGCAGAGCCTCTGCATGTGATTCCTGCTTCTTATCAGATTGAAGAAGCACTGAAGCTTCCGGGAACCAAAGTCCTGATGAAAGCGGGCAAAAAAATGAAAGAAGTGAAGGACCGGATCAAAGAGCAGGGAGCGGATGGTGTCATGATCGAAAACTGCCAAATGCCGGATGAAAAGATTTACAGATCTGTGGAGGAGATTCCGGAAAATGCCGGATATTATTCCCTGATCATTGTTAAGGAGAATTGATGAAGAGAAACAATTCCTGAATCATAATATAAAAGAAGCGTAAGGAGAATGAACGATGGTACATTTTGTAGGAGCTGGTCCGGGAGCACCGGATCTTATCACAATCAGAGGAAAACAGTATCTGGAAGAAGCAGATGTGATTATTTATGCAGGATCTCTTGTAAATCCGAAGCTTCTGGAATACAGCAAAGACGTCTGCACAATCTATAACAGTGCAAAAATGACACTGGAGGAAGTTATTTCTGTAATTGAAAAGGCAGAGGCAGCAGGCAAAACAACCGTGCGTCTGCATACCGGTGACCCGTGTCTTTACGGTGCGATCCGTGAGCAGATGGATATTCTGGATGAAAAAGGAATCGCCTATGATTCCTGTCCGGGTGTCAGCTCTTTCTGCGGTGCGGCTGGGGCATTGAATCTGGAATATACGCTGCCGGATATTTCCCAGAGCGTGATTATCACCAGAATGGAAGGAAGAACACCGGTTCCTGCTAAAGAAAGTATTCAGTCTTTTGCAGCGCATCAGGCGACCATGGTAGTTTTTCTGAGCACCGGAATGCTGGAGGAACTGAGCCGCAGACTGATCGAAGGCGGCTATACCGCAGATACTCCTGCGGCAATCGTATACAAAGCCACCTGGGAAGATGAAAAGACGTTTGTCTGCACAGTAGGAACTCTTGCACAGACTGCAAAGGAAAACAATATTACCAAAACAGCACTGATGATTATCGGAGACGTGGTAAATGCGGCTCACTATGATCGTTCCAAGCTTTATGATCCTTCCTTTACGACGGAATTTCGTAAAGCAACCAAATAAGATTCAGAATGTCATTCAAATAATTAATAAAGAAGCAGAAAAATCAAAAATATCAATCAGAAGTAAGAAGCATAATCAGAAGTAACAAACATAAACAGAAGCAATGAGGTAGGATGGATATGAAAGCAGCAATTTTGTGCTTCAGCCTTACCGGCTATGAAACAGGAAGACGTCTGATGACTGGACTTCAGGAGATGGGATGGCAGGCAGCTCTGGATGCAAAAAGCAAATATCTGCCGGAATCCATTACGATTAGCCATCAGGCATGGACAGAACAGAAATTCCGGGAAGCGGATGCGGTGATTTTTGTGGGAGCATGCGGCATCGCTGTTCGCAGTATTGCACCGTTTGTAAAAAGTAAAAAGACTGATCCTGCCGTGCTGGTCATTGATGAATGCGGGAAATTTGTAATCTCTCTTTTATCCGGACACCTTGGGGGCGCCAATGAACTGGCTGTCAGAGCAGGTGAAATTCTGGAAGCACAGCCGGTAGTGACAACAGCTACAGATCTTCACGGCCGGTTTGCTGTGGATGTTTTTTCCAGAAAAAACGGGTGCAGTATCTTTCATATGAAAGCGGCAAAGGGAGTCTCTGCTGCGCTTCTTGCCGGCAGGCAGGTGGGATTTTACAGTGAATTTCCTTATGAAGGTGAGCTGCCGGAAGGACTGGTGCTCTGCGATATTCAGGAAGAATCAAAACCGGAGATCGGAATAGCAGTGACTGTTTACCGGAATGTGCTGCCTTTTGCATCTACTGTTCAGATTGTGCCGCGTGTGGTTACCATGGGCATTGGCTGTAAAAAGGACAAAGAACCGCAGGCTGTGCTGGAAACCGCTTCGGAAAGCCTGAAAACCTCGGGCATATACAGAGAGGCCATTTCTGCACTGGCAAGCGTGGATCTCAAAAAAGAAGAGCCTGCACTTCTTGCGCTCAGCGAAAAATGGCAGGTACCTTTTGAAACTTATTCCGGAGAAGAATTGCGTGCAGTTTCCGGAGAATTTACACCGTCTGACTTTGTCAAAAAGGTGACGGGAGTGGATAATGTATGTGAGAGAAGTGCGGTTCTTGCCAGCGGGCATGGCCATCTGATACAGAATAAAACATGCGGCTGCGGCGTGACAACAGCGATGGCAGTCCGGGATTGGAGGATTTGTTTTGAGTAAAATTTATGTGGCAGGCATCGGACCGGGGGCATACGACCAGATGACCGGAAAAGCAATCCGTGCCCTTGAAGAAAGTGATGTGATCATCGGATATACCGTTTATGTGGATCTGGTAAAGGAACATTTTGCAGATAAGGAATTTATGACCACTCCGATGAAAAAAGAAGTAGACCGCTGTATTCTGGCTTTTGAAGAAGCCAGAAAAGGCAAAAATGTATCCATGATCTGCAGCGGCGATGCAGGCGTTTATGGTATGGCTGGTCTGATGTACGAAATAGGAGAGGAATATCCGGAGGTAGAACTGGAAATTATTCCGGGTGTAACAGCAGCGACCGGCGGAGCGGCAGTTCTTGGCGCACCGCTCATTCACGATTTTTGTCTGATCAGTCTGAGCGATCTTCTGACTCCGTGGGAAAAAATCGAAGCCAGACTGCTTGGAGCATCTCAGGCGGATTTTGTGATCTGCCTTTATAATCCGTCCAGCCGCAAGCGCCATGACTATCTGCAGAAGGCCTGTGATCTTATGATGCAGTACAAATCACCGGATACCGTATGCGGAATTGTTGCCAATATCGCACGTGAAGGGGAAACCTCCAGAGTGATGACCCTGAAAGAACTGCGTGATACGCAGGTGGATATGTTTACGACGGTATTTATCGGAAATTCACAGACCAGAGAAATCAATGGAAAAATGGTCACACCAAGAGGCTATCGGAGATAACTATGTACAAAGTCATTGTTTTTGCAGGTACAACAGAAGGATATGATCTGTGCCGTTATCTGTCCAGAAATCAGATTCCGGTACTGGCTTGCGTGGCAACGGAGTATGGAAGCAGATCGGTGGAGGAAAATCCTTTTCTGAAGGTGCAGGCAGCCAGACTTACGCAGGAAGAGATGGAAAAGCTGTTTGAGGAAATCCGGCCGGAGATGGTGCTGGATGCAACCCATCCTTATGCTGCGGAAGTGACAAAAAATATACATACGGCATGTGAGAATGCAGGAATCGTTTATCAGCGCGTGCTGAGAGAAGAAGGAGACAGCGGAGACCAGGAAAACGCTGTTTATGTGGACAGTCCTGAGGCAGCAGTGGAATACCTGAAAAATACAGAAGGAAATATACTCCTTACGACAGGAAGTAAGGAACTGGGCAAATTTACCGCACTTCCGGGATATCAGGAGAGGCTCTATGCCAGAGTACTTTCCCTTCCGTCTGTGATGACAGCCTGTGCTTCCTACGGTCTGGAGGGAAAACATCTGATCGGGATGCAGGGACCGTTTTCCAGAGAACTGAATGCGGCGATGCTCCGGCAGTATGACTGCAGATATCTGGTAACCAAGGATTCCGGCAAGGCAGGCGGTTTTCTGGAAAAAGCGGAAGCTGCCATGGAATGTCAGGTACAGCTGGTGATTATCGGACGTCCTCTGCAGGAGAAAGGGCTTTCCCTGAAAGAATGCAGGAAAATGCTGGGAGAGCATTTCGGTATTCTGGAAAAACCTCAGGTAACGCTTCTTGGAATCGGAATGGGAAGCAGGGATACGCTGACTGTACAGGGACAGAGAGCACTGGAACGTGCGGATCTGCTCATTGGAGCAAGACGTATCGCAGATTCGGTGAAGCTTTCTCATCATCAGGTGCTTTATGAGTACCGGAGTGATGTGATCGCAGATTATATTCATTCCCATCCGGAGTTTGCACATGTAGTGGTGGCGCTTTCCGGGGATGTGGGATTTTACAGCGGAGCCAGAAAACTTCTTTCCCTGCTTGGGGAGGATACGGAAGTAATCTGCGGAATCTCGTCCGTGGTTTATTTTATGGCAAAAATCGGTTTATCCTGGGATGATGCCAAAATTGTCAGCGCACATGGAAGAAGCTGCAATCTGATTTCCCTGATTCGCTGCTTCCGCAAAGTATTTGCGATACTTGGAACCTCTGATGGGGTTTCACAGCTTGCGCGGAAACTGACAGATTACGGAATGGGAGATGTGATTCTCTATGTGGGAGAAAATCTTTCCTACAAAAATGAAAAAATATTTGCAGCTCCTGCAGCCAAACTGACAGAATATCAGGGAGATCCCTTAAGTGTAATCTGTGCTTACAACGAAAATTCTGTATCGCGTCTGGAAACACATGGGATTCCGGATGAAGAATTTATCCGCGGAAAAGCACCGATGACAAAAGAAGAAGTGAGGACGGTTTCACTTTCCAAACTGAAGCTTACCGAGGATTCCATCTGCTATGATGTAGGCGCAGGTACCGGTTCGGTATCTGTGGAGATGGCGCTGCGTGCACACCAGGGCATTGTTTATGCGATTGAAAAAAAGGAGGAGGCAGCAGAGCTTCTTCTTCAGAATAAAAAGAAATTTGCAGCAGATAATCTGGAAATCGTTCATGGAATGGCTCCGGATGCGCTGGAAAATCTGCCTGTACCGACACATGCGTTTATCGGAGGTTCGTCAGGAAATCTTCGCGAAATCCTGCAGGTACTGCTTGAGAAAAATGAGCATGTGCGTATTGTGATCAACTGTATTACTCTGGAAACGATTTCGGAAGCGCTCTCTGCAATTCGGGAATTCGCATTTGAGGAAACTGAAGTGGTACAGCTGGCTGCCTCACGGGCAAAGGAAATCGGGAGATATCATCTGATGATGGGGGAAAATCCGGTTTATATGATTACATGTCAGAAATAAGCAGAAAGAGAGGGGCTGCATGATGAAAATACCAAGGATTCTTCTGGCTGCGGGAGCAAGCGGAAGCGGAAAGACACTGATCACCTGCGGACTTTTGCAGGCACTGGTAAATCGTGGAAAAAAGGTTGCATCGTTTAAATGCGGCCCGGATTATATTGATCCCATGTTTCACAGCCGTGTGATCGGGACGAAATCACGAAATCTGGATACATTTTTTACAGATGGAGAAATGGTCAGATATCTGCTGACAGAGAATGCGTCAGACTGTGATATTGCAGTGATCGAAGGCGTGATGGGATTTTATGACGGTGTAGGCGGGATTACGGACAAAGCCAGCGCTTATGATCTTGCAGACACCACGGATACGCCGGTAATTTTTATTGTGAACAGCAGGGGAATGAGTATTTCCCTGGCCGCTTATGTGAAAGGATTCCTGGAATACCGGAAGAACAGTCATATTCAGGGAGTAATTTTGAATCAGATGTCCCCGATGCTTTATCCGAGAATGAAAAAGCTTTTGGAAGAAGAACTCGGTGTTCAGGTTCTGGGTTATGTGCCGAAGGTGGAGGACTGTGTGATCGAGAGCCGCCATCTGGGTCTGGTGCTTCCTGATGAAATTCCGGAGCTGAAAAGCCGTCTTGAAAAACTTGCAGGAGTTTTGGAAAAAACACTGGATATGGATGCGATTCTTGCTCTTGCTGAAAATGCAGCGCCAGTGCAATTAAAGGAACATTGTATTCATGACGCTGCAGAGAATAATGTATATGCCTGGCGCCTGCCGGAAAAAGTGCGCATAGGTGTGGCAGATGATGAGGCGTTCTGTTTCTTTTATGAGGATAATTTCCGGCTGCTTCGAAATATGGGGGCGGAACTGGTTTCTTTTTCTCCTATTCACGACCGAACACTTCCGGAAGACCTTGACGGAATACTGCTTTATGGCGGTTATCCGGAGCTGAACGGTTCGCTTCTTGAGCAGAACGAAACTATGCGGCAGGATGTTTCGCAGGCGATAAAACAGGGAATTCCCTGTATGGCGGAATGCGGCGGATTTATGTACCTTCATGAAGAAATGGAGGGAATGGACGGAAGGTTTTATCATATGGCAGGGGTGATTCCGGGAAAAGTATACCGCACACCAAAACTTTCCAGATTTGGTTATATTACACTGGAAAAAAATGATTCCCTTCCGGCTGCAGACTTTTTTGGAAATTCTGACCCGGGGAAAATTCCGGCACATGAATTTCATTATTTTGATTCAGAGAACTGCGGTTCTGCGCTTCATGCTTCTAAGCCGGCCAGCACAAGAGGATGGGACTGTATGCACAGCAGGGAACGGCTTCTGGCCGGATTCCCGCATCTGTATTATTATGGAAATCCCTGTGTACCGCAGACGTTTCTGAAGAAATGCCTGGAATATAAAAGGAGCAGAAAATGAAATATGGAATGATTGCCCTGGCAGCAGGGTTTCTTATAGATTTGATCGTGGGTGATCCGCGATGGCTTTATCATCCGGTCTGCCTGATCGGAAATCTGATCGCGCTTCTGGAAAAGCAAATTCGAAAGATTTTTCCGAAAACAGACAGGGGAGAACTGGCAGGCGGATGTCTGGAAGTGTTGCTTGTATGTCTGCTCAGCGGAGGAATTCCACTGGGGATTCTTGTGGTTTTATACAGAATCGCTCCCTGGCTGGGACTTGTTCTGGAAACCTTCTGGTGTTATCAGCTTCTTGCCACGAAATCTTTAAAGACAGAGAGCATGAAAGTGTATGACCGGCTGAAAAACGGCACCTTAGATGAGGCAAGGTATGCGGTTTCCATGATCGTGGGCCGTGATACACAATCCCTGACAGAAGAAGGTGTGACAAAGGCGGCAGTGGAAACGGTTGCGGAAAATACTTCCGACGGCATCATTGCCCCTATGCTTTATATGGCAATTGGCGGAGTACCGCTGATGTTTCTGTACAAAGGCATCAATACCATGGATTCCATGCTTGGATATAAGAATGAGAAATATCTGTATTTTGGCAGGTGTGCTGCGAAACTGGATGATGTGGTAAATTATATTCCATCAAGAATTTCCGGATGGCTGATGGTGGCGGCATCCTTTTTGACCGGAATGGATGGAAGAAATGCTGCGAAAATTTATCTCAGAGACAGACACAATCATGCAAGTCCCAATTCTGCACAGACAGAAGCGGTTATGGCAGGCGCGCTGGATGTGCAGCTTGCCGGAAATGCCTGGTATTTTGGGAAATTATATGAAAAACCAACCATCGGGGATCCCATCCGTCCGGTAGAAGTTGAGGATATCCGAAGAGCAAATCATCTTCTGTATGCTGCAGCAGTACTTGGAGTGCTGGTATTTCTGGCTGTACGGGGACTGTTTGCGTATATGATAGTGATGTGATATCTATGAGTAATGAATGTGATACATATAGGAAATGACAGAAGCATGTAACTGATTCGAAAGTTTAGTAATTTATGGGGCAGTTTCAGGTGATGAGAATGCTATGAAATATAACAGTAAAGAAAGTCTGACAGGAGTAACAATCATGCAGAAACATGTTCATGGAGGAAATATCTATCAATATGAAAATTGTCTGGATTTTTCTGCCAACTGCAATCCTCTGGGAACCCCGGAGAGTGTAAAAAAAGCGGCAGCGGAAAGTCTGGAACGGATATCGGAATATCCGAGAGTGGGCTGCGGTCCTCTTCGCAAAGCAATTGGAGAGTATGAGGGAATTGATGGAGAAAATATCCTCTGCGGAAATGGAGCGGCAGAAGTGATTTTTTCTCTATGCAGAGCAGTGAAGCCCCAAAATGCCCTTGTACCTGCACCGACGTTTGCAGAATATGAACAGGCATTGAGAAGTGTGGATTGCCGGGTGGAATACGGCTATCTGAAGGAGGAAGAGGGATTTTGCCTGAAAGATTCCTTTCTGGAGCTGATTCATGATTATCTGGAGATTCATGATCATCTGGATATGATATTTCTCTGTAATCCCAATAACCCTACCGGGGTTTTGACAGAGCGGGAAATTCTTCTGAAGATTCTGGAAATCTGCGTGCAGAAGAATATTCTGCTGGTGGTGGATGAATGTTTTCTGGATTTTGTCAGAGAACCCGAACGATATACATTGAAGTCACAGCTTGCATTGCATAAAAATCTTTTTATCCTGAAGGCATTTACCAAACGGTATGCCATGGCAGGTATTCGTCTCGGGTATGGTATGTGTGCAGACAGAGAACTCCTGGAGCGGATGGAGACCGTGACCCAGCCGTGGAATGTTTCCACAGTAGCACAGGAAGCCGGTATCGCCGCTTTAAAAGAACAGGAATATGTGGAGCGGGGAAGACAGTTGATTTTTCGGGAATCTGAGAAGCTGAAGAGACAGATGGAAGCGTTGGGACTGAAAGTATTTCCGTCACAGGCAAATTATCTGTTTTTTAAAGGCCCGACCGGTCTTTTTGACGACTGTGTCAGAGAGGGGATTCTGATTCGAAGCTGCAGCAATTATCCTGGTTTGGGTGAAGGTTATTACAGAATCGCGGTAAAACGTCCGGAAGAGAATACAAGGCTCATCATGACATTGGAAAAAATACTTTCCGGGAACTGATAAGCAGAATGAATATAAGAGCATTGATAAGCAGAAGAACGAAATAGGAAAGAAATTGATGAACAAAAGAAAAAACACAGATATTAGCGAACAGAAGTAAATTTTGCAGGGGAAATAAGAAACAGGAAGGAAGATGACAATGGCGAAGACAATTATGATTCAGGGAACCATGTCCAATGCAGGGAAAAGCCTCCTTGCTGCCGGGCTGTGCCGGATTTTTCATCAGGATGGTTATCGTGTGGCTCCTTTTAAATCTCAGAATATGGCGCTGAATTCCTTTATTACAGAGGAGGGGCTGGAGATGGGACGGGCACAGGTGATGCAGGCGGAAGCAGCAGGAATCACTCCGTCTGTTCTGATGAATCCCATTCTTTTAAAGCCGACAAATGATGTAGGTTCTCAGGTTATTGTAAACGGAGAAGTGTTGGGAACCATGAGTGCCAGGGATTATTTTAAATATAAGAAAAAACTGGTCCCGGATATTATGAAGGCTTTTCAGAAACTGTCTGAGGAGAATGATATCATTGTGATCGAAGGCGCCGGAAGCCCTGCGGAAATCAACTTAAAGGAAGAGGATATCGTAAACATGGGTATGGCAAAAATGGCCAAAGCACCGGTTCTTCTGGTGGGAGATATTGACCGCGGAGGTGTTTTTGCACAGCTTGTTGGTACGGTGGAGCTTCTGGAGGAAGAGGAACGTGCCATGGTAAAGGGCCTGATTATTAATAAATTCCGCGGTGACAAAACGATTCTGGATCCCGGTGTGGAAATGCTGGAACAGCGAAGCGGGATTCCGGTGGTCGGAGTGGCTCCTTATCTGCAGATCCAGGTGGAAGATGAGGACAGTCTGACAGAACGCTTTGACAGAAATCAGGAAGTGGGACAGATTGATATTGCTGTTGTACGTGTGCCGAGAATTTCCAATTTTACAGACTTTAATCCGCTGGAAAGTATCCCGGGAGTTTCCCTTCGTTACGTGAAACATGTCGGTGAACTTGGAAATCCGGATATGATCATTCTTCCGGGAACCAAAAATACCATGGATGACCTGAAATGGATGCGGGAGACCGGGATGGAAGCAGCCATTCTAAAAGAAGCAGCTGCCGGAAAAATGATTTTTGGTATCTGCGGCGGTTATCAGATGCTTGGAGAGACTCTGAGTGATCCATATGGCGTGGAAGCCGGCGGTTCCATGCGGGGAATGGGACTTCTTCCCATGGATACGGAATTCGCGAAAACGAAAACAAGGACAAGAGTTTCCGGTACTTTCTGTGCATTGGACGGAGATATGGAGGAATTTGACGGTGTTTCCCTGACCGGATATGAGATTCATATGGGAGAATCGGTTCTGAAAGAAGGAGCCGTACCATTCACTGTGATTAAAGATCAGGTGAGTGGAGAAGAAAAAACAGAAGGTGCATGCTGCAAAAACATCTGCGGTACTTATGTACACGGTGTATTTGACAGCGAGGGAGCTGCGGAAGCAATGATCCGTGTTCTTGGACGCAGAAAAGGCATTGATGTAAAGGATATGACAGGTGTGGATTTTGCCGCATTTAAAGAGACACAGTATGATATTCTGGCGGCAGAACTCCGGAAACATCTGGATATGGATAAGATTTATCAGATACTGGAGGAGGGAATCTGACATGAAAGTAGAATTGGAAAATGTAAAACCAATGGATATCGAAAAACGGAGCTTTCAGATTATTACAGAAGAGCTTGGAGATACACCGCTGACTCCGGGAACCGAACTGGTCGTGAAGCGCTGTATCCATACAAGTGCGGATTTTGATTATGCCAGAAATCTCTGTTTTTCTCCAAACGCAGTGGAAAAAGCCATGGAAGCCATCAAACAGGGAGCCTGTATTGTGACAGATACACAGATGGCAAAATCCGGAATCAATAAACGGGCGCTGGCACGTTACGGCGGCGAGGTGTATTGTTTTATGTCTGATGAAGATGTGGCGGAGATTGCCAGAAAAAATGGTACCACAAGAGCAACTGCCAGCATGGATAAGGCAGCTTTGCTGGATAAAAAGCTGATTTTTGCAATCGGAAATGCACCGACTGCGCTGGTACGCCTGTATGAACTGATCGAAGACGGAAAGCTGAATCCGGAACTGATCATCGGTGTGCCGGTAGGGTTTGTAAATGTGGTGCAGTCGAAGGAACTGATCATGGAAACAGAGGTTCCGTATATTGTGGCACGGGGAAGAAAAGGCGGCAGCAACATCGCAGCATGCATCTGCAATGCGCTGCTTTATATGATCGATAATAAGAGAGATTAGTGCAAAGAATACAAATGACCGACATGCGGATCGGCCTGAGTTTTTGTCGGGTCAGAGTGTGTTTGCTCTGTGTACGGGGAAGCGGCTGCAGACTTCATTCAGTAGTTTGCATGCCGGCAGAAAATCTTCCACGGGCATGGAGGAACAGGAAAGGATAACCGTCACTTCGTCTGTGGATTCCTTCAGAATCTGAATGCGCAGACCCTGTTCCCGGGCCTTTTCTTTTAGTTCTTTTCCGGTGAGAGAAACGGAAAGAGTGAGGGCAAGACTGGTACCTGCAGCACCGATCTGAATACGGCTGTCTTTTCCAAAGACCTCCTGAACAGCAGTCAGGAGCTGTTTGAGTTTGACGGAATACAATCGTTTCAGCTTTCGGGTCTGGGCAGCAAGGTGTCCGTCACGGATAAACTGGCAAAGAGCAATCTGTTCTGCTTTTGAGGCTGTCTGATTATAGCAGGCAGCTTTTTGCAGGTATGCATCCCGGAGAGATTCCGGAAGCACCATAAAGCTGATTCGGATAGAAGGCAGCAGAAGTCTGGAAAAAGATCCGATGTATACCACACCCTGTCCTCCTGCAAGACTGTGCAGGGACGGAGTTGGTTTCTGAAGATAGACAAATTCATTTTCAAAGTCATCTTCGATAATCAGACTGTCGTGTTCCGCGGCGTAGCGGATGAGTTCCAGCCTGCGGGAAATGGGCATGATCTCTCCCCATTTAGTCATATGGGCAGGGGAAACATATATGACGCCGCAGTCTTTGTTCCTGTAACGGACATCAAAACCGTAATCCCGGAATACTGTGCTGCCCTGGACAAAAGAAGGCGTCGGGAAAGACACTGTTTTTTTATCTTTCAGAAGCGGACAGAGAATATGCAGAAGACTCTGCACGCCGGCACCGACCACAATGTCGTCCGGACTGCACAGGACATTGCGCCGTTCTCTGATATAATCAGCCAGAGCCTGGCGGAAATCCGATTCCCCCTGCGGCTCTCCGTAGGAAAGAAGACGTTCATCCTGCCTCAGAGCACTTTTGATGTAGCGGCGCCACAGATCAAACCGGAAGCTTTCCCGGTCTGCACCGGAGGAAGAGAAATCATACCGGCAGGCAGAGGGATTTTCTGTATGGGGATTTCTGGCAGGATCCGGTCTGGAAGCAATATTGGTCACATAATAACCGCTCTGTGCTTTGGAAATGATATATCCGTCAGCGGCAAGTTGAAGATAGGCATTCTCAATGGTTGTGCGGCTGAGCTTCAGTTCCTGGGCGCATTTGCGAAGAGAAGGCATTTTACTTCCGGGAAGCAGTTTGTGATTCAGAATCAGACCGCGGTAATAATGATAGATTTCCATGTATAAATGTTCATTTCGGACAGTTTTATCTAATTTCAGACTCATGCAGAATCCCCTTTCAGAGAACATGTGATTACGGAAAACAGATACAGAAACGGACGCTTCCATCAGATTGATGAAAGCAAAGAACATGTTCTGTTTTTTTGCATTTTCCACTATTATAGGAATTATTATAGGAATTATGAAAAAGATTGTCAATGAAGATTGGAATTGACATTGTCTGACCGAATGATTATGATTGATATAGATAAGTAGTACAAAGGAGAACAATAGATTATGAGTATTTCCATGATCGGAGTTGATCACAGCAGAGCTCCCCTGGACATCCGGGCGCTTTTTGCTTTTTCCAAAAAGAATGCGGGAGAGGCGATGGAAAAGCTGAAGGAACAGAAGGGGATTCTTGGCTGTATTATTTTGTCCACCTGTAACCGTCTGGAAATCTGGGTGAGTACAGAGGATGATGCGGAGATTTCTCTGTATGACAGCCTGTGCAGGATGAAAGGCGTGGCAGAACAGGGCTATGAGCAGTATTTCGTGAAGAGAGAAGACAGGGAGGCCGCAGAGCATCTGTTTTATCTTGCCAGCGGACTGAAATCACAGATTCTGGGAGAAGACCAGATCCTTACGCAGGTGAAAGACGCGCTGAATCTTGCAAGAGAGCACTTCACTACAGATGGTGTTCTGGAAGTGCTGTTCCGTATGGCGGTGACAGCAGGTAAAAAAATCAAGACAGAGGTGCCCTTTGCCCATGGGAATCCGTCCGTGATCCATCAGGCAATTCGTTTTCTGGAGGAACAGGGATATTTTGTCAGAGACAAAGTCTGTCTTGTGATCGGCAACGGGGAAATGGGAAAAGTTGCTGCACAGACGCTGAAGGAATGCGGGGCGGACGTGACCGTGACTGTGCGACAGTATCGAAGCGGAATGGTGAATATTCCGGTGGGATGCAAGCGGATCAATTATGGGGATCGTATGGAATATCTTCCACAGTGTGACCTGGTAGTGAGTGCTACTGCCAGTCCGAATTTCACCCTTCGGGAAGAACTTTTTGAAGGAGTGCAGTGTAAGGAAAAACTGGTTTTGATTGATCTGGCTGTACCCCGTGATATTGAACCGTCTCTTGGGGAAAGAGAGGGAATGGTGCTTTATGATATGGACAGTTTCCACATGGAAGAGACACCGAAAGAGCTGGAGCAGAATCTGGAGGCGGCAGGTGCCATTGTGCGGGCACAGATGGATGAATTTTATATGTGGCTGGATGGTCGTGATGTGATTCCGCGGATTCAGGATATCCGGGAAGAAGCGGTACATGATCTGAATCTTCGGATCGCAAAAATACTGAAAAATACCCCTATGGAAGAATCAGACCGTGAAAAGCTGGAAGAAGCTGTGAGTACAGCTGCAGGCAAGGTTGTGACCAAGCTGATCTTCGGACTTCGGGACAATCTGAAGCAGGAGGCTTTTCTGGAATGTGTGGCAGGACTGGAGAGGATTTATGAAGAATAAAAGATATTTTCCCATGTTTGTGGATCTGTCTGATAAAAATATCGTAGTGGTCGGAGGCGGCAACATTGCAACAAGAAGAGTAAAAACGCTGCTTCAGTTTACAAGAAATGTTACTGCTGTGGCTCCCCGGATGACACCGGATCTCGTGGAACTTGGCAAGGCGGGAATGGTCACACTGCAGCAGCGTGCGGTAAAGCGCTCCGATTTTGCGGCAGCCTATATGGTGATCGCTGCGACCAATGATCACAAATTGAACGATGAGATTTACCGTATCTGCAAGGAAGAGGGAATCTATGTAAATATCGCGGATGATAAAGATAAATGCGATTTTTATTTTCCGGGAATTTTTATGCAGGACGAGCTGGTGGTGGGAATCACAGCCAGCGGATTGGATCATAAGAAGGCAAGAAGGGTGCGTGTTGCCATTGAACAGGCAATGACAGAAGCATCCGATGAGGATTGATATGAGAGAAAAAATTGTCATAGGAAGCCGCGAAAGTGCTCTGGCAGTCTGTCAGAGTGAAATGGTGCGGGATTATATCACAGAACATCATCCGGAACTTGACGTGGAAATTCTGACCATGAAGACGACCGGTGATAAGATTCTGGATAGGACATTGGATAAGGTTGGAGGCAAGGGGCTGTTTGTAAAGGAACTGGATCTGGCGCTTCTTGACGGAAGAAGCCGGCTTTCTGTCCACAGTCTGAAGGATATGCCGATGGAAGTGCCGGAGAAATTGCCTTTGCTGGCTTTTTCCAGAAGAGAAGATCCCAGGGATGTACTGGTTCTTCCGCAGGGGTGTAAGAAACTGGATCATTCCGGACCGATCGGCTGTTCCAGCTTGCGCCGGATCCTGCAGCTGAGGGAACTTTATCCGGACATGGAGGTAAAAAGTATCCGCGGAAATCTGCAGACAAGACTGCGCAAGCTGGATTCCGGAGAATATGCGGCACTGGTTCTGGCTGCGGCGGGACTGAAGCGTATGGGACTTTCAGATCGTATTTTCCGATATTTTACCCCGGATGAGATGATTCCCGCCGCCGGTCAGGGGATTCTTGCTGTGCAGGGAATTGAAGGAGAAGACTACGGATTTCTGGAAGGCTACTGCGATCAGGATGCATGGATTGCCGGAAGTGCGGAACGCGCTTTTGTAAAATATCTGAATGGAGGATGTTCTTCCCCTGTAGCTGCGTATGCAGAGGTGGAGGAAGGACATCTTTTTCTGAGAGGTTTATATTATCATGAATCAGACGGGTCCTGGAAGAAAGGAAGTATTCGCGGGAATGCAGCGGATGCCAAAGAACTGGGAGAAACTCTTGCCAGAAATCTTCGGGAATCCTGTCTGAAAGAACATAAAGGAGAAGTATGATGGGAGTTGGTAAGGTATGGCTGGTAGGTGCCGGACCTGGGGATATCGGCCTTTTTACTCTGAAGGGAATGGATGTGCTGAATCAGGCAGATGTGGTTGTTTATGACAGCCTTGTGGGACAGGGAGTTCTGTCAAAGGTGCCTGCTTCAGTGAAGCTGATCAATGTGGGGAAACGTGCAAGTCATCACACGATGCCGCAGGAAGAAATCAATAAAGTCCTTCTGGAAGAGACCCTGAAAGGGTATCGGGTAGTAAGACTGAAAGGAGGAGATCCGTTTCTTTTCGGCAGAGGCGGGGAAGAACTGGAGCTTCTGAAGGAACATGGAATTCCGTATGAGGTTGTTCCGGGTGTGACTTCTCCTCTGGCAGTGCCTGCTTATAATGGAATTCCTGTGACGCACAGAGATTTCTGCTCTTCTCTTCATATCATTACCGGTCATAAGAGAGCAGGACAGGAGTATGACATTGATTTTGAAGCGCTTGTCCGCACAAAGGGTACTCTGGTATTCCTGATGGGGGTCAGTGCGCTGGATGATATTATGCAGGGACTTTTGAAGGCCGGAATGGATCCTGATATGCCGGCAGCAATTCTGCAGAAAGGAACCACAGCGGATCAGAAGCGGATCGTTGCTACAGTTTCTGATCTGAAGAAAGAAGTGGAACGTCAGGGGATTGAGACACCTGCGATTATTGTAGTGGGGAAGGTCTGTACACTTGCGGATAAATTTGCCTGGTATGAAGATCTGCCTCTTGCCGGATGGAAGGTTCTGGTTACGAGGCCGAAAAATATGATTTCCCGGACGGCTGCCAGACTCCGTGAAAAAGGAGCAGAGGTTCTGGAACTTCCTGCGATCCGTACAGAGGCAGTAGAAGACAAAACCAGGATCCGGGCTGCTTTTGCCAGAATGGAAGAATATCAGTGGCTGGTATTTACCAGTCCCACAGGCGTGGAAGTGTTTTTCCGTGAAATGATGGAAGCTGGAAAAGATATCCGTTCACTTGGGAAAGTCAAGGTAGCCTCCATTGGAGAAGGTACCCGTAAAAAACTTGCGGAACATGGAATTTGTGCAGATCTGATGCCGGAAGTATATGACGGGGATTCCCTCGGGGAAGCTCTTGCGGCAGGGCTTGAGGGAACAGAGAAGATTCTTATTCCCCGTGCGGAAAAAGGCAACGAGAATCTTGTGAAGCTGCTCACGGACAAAGGTGCGGAGGTAGATGATATTCCTACCTATCAGACCATTTATGAAACCAGCGAGCTGATCGATGAAAGGAAAGAAATAGAGTCCGGGAATATTGACTGTGTGGTATTTACCAGTGTATCAACGGTGAAAGGCTTTGTGGAAGGCACCGGATGTGAAGATTATTCCGGTATCCGCGCTGCATGTATCGGAAAACAGACAAAGGCAGCAGCAGATGCATACGGTATGAAAACAGATATGGCAGAAAAAGCAACCATAGACAGTCTGATATCTCTGGTGATCCGCATGAAAGCGGAAGAAGAAAATAAGGAGCGATGAAAATGGAACTGATTCAGAGACCCAGAAGATTGAGAGGCAGTGAAACGCTGCGGAAAATGGTAAGAGAGACAAGAATGGATAAAGCCTCCCTGATTTATCCTCTGTTTGTAAAAGAAGGTACAGGTATTGAAGAAGAAATTCCTTCCATGGAAGGACAGTACCGTTACAGTGTGGACCGGCTGCCCTATGAACTGGAACGTCTGGCAAAGGCCGGAGTGAGCAGTGTGATGCTGTTCGGAATTCCGGATCATAAGGATGAAGTGGGAAGCGGTGCCTATGCACAGGATGGGATTGTGCAGCAGGCTCTCAGGGAAGCCAGGAAACAATTCCCGGACATGTATTATATTACCGATGTCTGCATGTGTGAATATACTTCGCATGGCCACTGCGGTGTTCTGTGCGGGCATGATGTGGATAACGATGCAACCCTGGACCTTCTGGCAAAAACCGCGCTTTCTCATGTGGAGGCAGGTGCTGATATGGTGGCACCTTCTGATATGATGGACGGGCGTGTGCGCGCGATTCGGGAATGTCTGGATATTCATGGGCATAAAAATACACCCATTATGTCCTATGCTGTAAAATATGCATCTGCCTTTTACGGACCATTCCGTGATGCTGCAGGCTCTGCCCCGTCTTTTGGAGACCGCAAAAGCTATCAGATGGATTTCCACAATCGAAGAGAGGGAATGAAAGAAGCTCTGACAGATATCGAAGAGGGTGCAGATATTATTATGGTAAAACCGGCCATGTCGTATCTGGATATTATTTCCGAAGTTACAAAGGCAACGAATGTTCCTGTTGCAGCATACAGTGTCAGCGGGGAATATGCCATGGTGAAAGCAGCAGCCAAAATGGGCTGGATTGATGAGGACAGAATTATCTGTGAGATGGCAGTGGGAACTTATCGTGCAGGAGCACAGATTTACATTACTTATTTTGCAAAAGAACTGGCAAGATTCATGGATGAAGGGAGAATCGGCTGATGACAAAATCAGAAAAATTATTTGAGCGTGCCGTTAAGAGAATCCCGGGCGGTGTGAACAGTCCGGTGCGTGCCTACGGTGCCATCGGTGAAGCACCGAGATTTATTGAGCGTGCAGACGGCTGTTATATTTACGATGTGGATGGAAATTGTTACATCGATTATATCGATTCCTGGGGACCGATGATTCTGGGGCATAATTTTCCTGAAATTCGTGAGAGTGTAGTGAAGGCCTGTGAAAACGGTCTGAGTTTCGGATGTGCCACAGAAATCGAAGTGGAAATGGCGGAATTTATCTGCGAAAGAATTCCTCATATCGATATGATCCGAATGGTGAATTCAGGTACAGAAGCAGTGATGAGTGCGGTTCGCGCTGCAAGAGGTTTTACCGGAAGAAATAAGATCATCAAGTTTGCAGGCTGTTATCATGGACACAGTGATGCCATGCTGGTAAGCGCAGGATCCGGTGTCATGACCAGCGGAGTGCCGGACAGCGCCGGAGTGCCGGCAGGCTGCACACAGGATACGATGACAGCTGTTTATAATGATCTGAAAAGTGTCCGCACCTTGATGGAACAGGCTGCGGGAGAGGTTGCTGCAGTGATCGTGGAACCGGTGGGCGCCAATATGGGTGTGGTTCCTCCGGCAGAAGGATTTCTGGAAGGACTTCGTACTCTTTGTGACGAAAACGGAGCGCTGCTTATTTTTGATGAAGTAATCACAGGTTTCCGCCTTGCATTTGGCGGTGCTGCAGAATATTTTGGAATCTGTCCGGATCTGGTTACTTACGGCAAGATCATTGGTGCGGGAATGCCGGTGGGAGCTTACGGCGGACGAAGAGAAATCATGGAAATGGTATCTCCGGTCGGAAAGGTATATCAGGCCGGAACCTTAAGCGGAAATCCCATTGCCATGGCAGCCGGACTTACCCAGCTGAAATATCTGTACAGCCATCCGGAAGTTTATACGAACCTTTCAGAAAAAGGCCGGCTTCTTTATGGAGGAATCAGAGATATTCTGAAAGAGAAAGGTATCCCATATCAGGTGAATGCCGTGGAATCTCTTGGCTGCATGTTCTTTACGCACCAGCCGGTAGTGGATTATACATCTGCAAAAACATCTGATACAAAAGCTTTTGCCGAATATTTCAAGGTAATGCTGAAAAATGGTATTCATATGGCACCGTCTCAGTTTGAAGCCATGTTCCTTTCCAATGCTCATACAGAGAAAGTGATCGGAGAAACTCTCGAAGCCATGAAGAAATGCCTGTAAGCATCAAATGGGAACAGAGCAGGAAGAACTGGAAAAAGAATCGGAAAAATCCGGGAAAACTGATGAATAATTGGAAAAGCGGAAAAGAACCGATTGAAGGAATTGCCGGATCAGGTTCAGATGCATCTGAGAAAATACATGGGATAAGGACAGAAATCTTGTTCTTGTGAAATCTTTGTGCTATAATGACAAAAGATATGAGCGGTTCGATACTGGTGCATCGTTTTTGAACTATTATTTACGAAAACATGTGCCGGATGAGGCAGGACAGTAGGAGGCGGTACTTATGGAGAATAAGAAATATGTAGCCTATGTAGGAACTTATACACATGGGAATAGTAAAGGTATCCATGTCTATGATGTAGATGTGGAAGATGGAACTTTGAAAGAACGTTCAGAGGTGGAAGTCAGCAATTCATCCCATACGGCAATATCCAAGAATGGAAGATTCCTTTATTCCATTGAAGATGAGGGCGTGGCTGTTTTTGAGAGAGATGAGAATGGTGATCTGACGCGCATTAACAGTGTAAATATTGACGGAATGCGCGGTTGTTTTCTTGCTACAGACGTAGATGGGAAATATCTGTATGTTGCCGGGTATCATGATGGTAAGGTAACAGTTGTACATACACACCGAGACGGAAGACTGGGAAGCCTGATGGATGGTGTTTTTCATAAAGGTCTCGGAAGTGTGGCAGAACGTAATTTCCGTCCGCATGTCAATTGCGTACGTCCGACACCGGATAACAAATATCTCTGTGCAGTAGATAACGGAATTGATCAGGTGAAAATTTACCGGATCAATAAGAGAAGACATAAACTGGAACTGGTTGATATTTTGAGATGCCCGCGTGAGAGCGGTCCGCGTATTATCCGTTTCAGCGCAGATGGACGTTTTGCATATCTTCTGTTTGAACTGAGTAATGAGATTAAGGTCTACAGTTATGACGGAAGCGGAAATACACCGGAATTTGAATTGCTTCAGAGTATTTCCACACTCAGGAAGGTCGATGATAAGGATGCGATCCATAATGCGGCTTCCGGTCTTGCACTGGCACCGGACGGTAAGCATCTGTTCTGTACTACAGCCGGTGAGAATACTGTTTCCATGTATGAGATCGATCAGGAGACAGGTCTTCTGGAAAAGAAGTTTACCCTTCCTATCAGCGGTGATTATCCGAAGGACCTTGTGATTTTCCCGGATAACCAGCATATTGCAATTGCCAATCATGCAAGCAATTCCATTACAACCTTTAAGGTGGATTATGAGAAGAATCTGATTGTTATGCACGGCAAACCACTGAAGGTGGAGACACCGAACAGTATCCATATCTGGCCGGTACCGGATTTGGAAAATCAGCCGGAAATACCGGACGATGGTGATTTTGAAGAGGATGATTACGAAGAATAACCGGAGTGATCCGGAATAGGAAAAACGGGGCATTGCCATTTTGGCAGCCCCGTTTTTTGACAACGAAAAAACTTTTTCCTGAAAAATAACAGAATTTTAATTTATAGTTCGGAATAGAATTCCTTCACACGATCCATTCGTGCGCTCATGTTGGAAAAAAGAGCGTCCACAATTGTCAGTGCACACATGGATTCCACAACAACCACTGCTCTTGGAACGATGATGGGGTCGTGGCGTCCGTGGATTTCCAGAGAAAGTTCTTCTCCTGCTGAGGAAACCGTCTGCTGCGGCTGGCTGATGGATGGGGTAGGCTTGATGGAGGCGCGGAGAATAATCTCGCTTCCGTCACTGATGCCGCCCATGATTCCTCCGGCATGATTGGAGGTTTTGGTGATGTTTCCGTCTTTCATACAGAAACCGTCATTATCCGTGGATCCGTTCAGAGAAGTGACAGCTGTACCATCACCGATCTCCACGGCTTTGACAGCTCCGATCGACATGACAGCCTGGGCAAGAATGGCATCCAGTTTGCCAAAGACCGGATCTCCAAGACCGGCAGGAACGCCTGTGATACGACATTCTACAACACCACCTGCGCTGTCCTTGCGGCTCATACAGTCCTCCAGGTAAGCGGCTGCTTTTGAGGCAGCTTCTGCGTCCGGCATATAAAAAGCGTTCCGGTTGATTTCTTCAGGGTCGATATGACTGATGGAAACAGATCCAATAGATTTACTGTATGTACAGAAACGGATTCCCAGTTCTCCGAGTATTTTGGAGGCAATTGCGCCTGCAGCTACACGGCCGATAGTTTCTCTTGCAGAAGAACGTCCGCCGCCGCGGTAATCACGGAAACCGTATTTCTGGTCAAAGGTATAATCCGCATGACCGGGACGGTAGGATGTGGCAATATTTCCATAATCTCTGGAACGCTGATCCGTGTTTCGCACCATAATAGAAATCGGGGTTCCGGTAGTTCTGCCCTCAAAAACGCCGGAGAGGATTTCTACAAGGTCGTCTTCTTTTCGCGCAGTGGTAAAACGGCTCTGTCCGGGTTTTCGCCGGTTCAGATATTTCTGAATGTCCTCTTCGCAGAGGGACAGTCCTGCAGGGCAGCCGTCAATGACCGCTCCCAGAGCTTTGCCGTGAGATTCCCCCCAGGTGGTTACGGTAAATGTATTTCCAAATGTTGATTTTCCCATAATAATCCTCGTCTTTCTGTAATATAGAAAATGCATGCGATTCCTGATTATTATAGCGAACTGTCAAAAATTTGTAAACCATAACCATTATAGGAACTGTAAAAAGTTTGTAAACCATAACCATTGTAATTGACAAAAAACTTCCGACTCTTTATAATGGAGAAAGAATTTTTTTGAATTTTGGCGGGGAAATAGATCGTGGAAGGGAAGTGAAATCGTGATACGGATGTTTAAGTCAATTGATGGAGCCATTCATCAGATTCAGGAACCGCAGGAAGGGTGCTGGATTGCGCTGACGAATCCTACGGCTACGGAAGTTTTTGAAATGTCAGAACGGTTTGATATAGAGGTTGATGATCTGCGAGCCCCTTTGGATGTGGAAGAACGTTCCCGTATTCAGGTGGAAGATACGTATACCCTGATTCTTGTGGATGTTCCGATGATTGAGGAACGTAACGATAAGGACTGGTATGGTACGATTCCACTGGGCATTATTGTGACAGACAAGATGATCTTCACAGTCTGCCTGGAAGATACTCAGGTACTTACGCGATTTATGGAAGGTCGTGTGCGCAATTTTTATACCTATATGAAGACTCGATTTATTTTGCAGATCCTTTATCGCAATGCCAGTATGTATCTGCGTTATCTGCGTATCATAGATAAGAAGAGTGAACAGGTGGAGGAGAAACTGCACCTTTCTCCCAGAAATCAGGAACTGATCGAACTTCTGGAGCTGGAGAAGTCTCTGGTATACTTTACGACATCCCTTCGTTCCAATGAAGCCGTACTGGAAAAACTGATGAAGATTGACAGCATTAAGAAGTATCCGGAAGATACGGAGCTGCTGGATGATGTTATCATTGAGAATACACAGGCAATTGAGATGGCGAATATTTACAGCGGAATTGTAAAGAGTATGATGGATGCGTTTGCATCTGTTATTTCCAATAATCTGAATGACGTCATGAAGGTTTTGTCTGTCATTACCATTGTGATGAGTATTCCTACCATTATCTTCAGTGCGTACGGAATGAACCTGAATGCAGCCGGAATGCCGTTTTCCTTTACACAGTGGGGATTTCTGATTATTATTCTGTTCTCGGTGGCACTCAGTATCATCGCTGCGATCGTACTTTCAAAGAAACGGTTTTTCTGAAAGTACCGGACATCTATCCTGAACGGACTGGTGAACTGCAGTCTGAATATGAATTCTGAACGGAACGGTGATCTGCTGTCCGAATGTGAATTTTGAACGGACTGTATGATTTGTGGTCCGGTTATCAATCATGAAGGAGATGAAGGATTTTTTATGAGATGGATTGACAAATTAGAAAGGAAATACGGCAGGTATGGAATTCCCAATCTGACCATGTATGTGGTGATCTGCTATGCAGTGGGATATCTTCTGATGTATATAAATCCGGCGATATTGAGTATGCTCAGTCTGGATGTATCGAAGATTCTGCACGGACAGATCTGGCGTCTGGTCACATGGGTCATTTATCCGCCGAGTTCCCAGAGCCTTCTTTGGTTCGTGATTTCCATTGCGTTCTTTTATTATCCAATCGGAACGGCACTGGAGCGTACCTGGGGATCATTCCGGTATACGCTGTATATTTTTTCCGGAATTCTGTTTACAGTGATCAGTGCATTTCTGCTGTACTTTATTACAGGCGGATATGTGAATATTCAAGGTTATACGGTAGCTCTCGGAGGAAGTATTTATTCCACTTATTACATCAGTATGTCGATTTTCCTGGCACTGGCAATTACTTATCCGGATATGAGAGTTCTTCTGATGTTTGTACTTCCGATCAAAATGAGTTGGATGGCTGTCTTTTATGTGGCTATGATTCTGTATGATATTTTTAATTATATCCGGAGCGGTATGTGGTTTATGGCTGTTCCGATCGTGGCTTCTCTTTTGAACTTTGTGATTTATTTCCTGAGTACACGGGATCTTTATCGTTACAATCCCAAAGAAATCCGCAGGAAACAGCAGTTCAGGAAGGCAGTTGCAGGCAGCCGGGTGAACTCCTCAGGAAATGGAGTGACCAAACATAAATGTGCGATATGCGGCAGAACAGAGCTGGATGATCCCAATCTGGAATTCCGTTTTTGCTCCAGATGTAATGGGAATTATGAATATTGTCAGGATCATCTGTTTACTCATGAGCATGTCAAATAATAAATTACACCGCAGCTGTGAGCGGCTACCCGAAACATCAGGTGTGGTATACGAGGAGAGAAAAGAATGAAAAAACAACCATTTGTTACACTGGAGAAGCTGCAGGAGATTACTGCAAAATATCCAACCCCGTTTCATCTTTACGATGAAAAAGGTATTCGTGAAAATGCAAAAGCATTAAAAGAGGCATTTTCATGGAATAAAGGATTTAAGGAGTTTTTTGCGGTAAAAGCGACTCCGAATCCATACCTGATCCAGATTTTAAGAGAATATGGCTGTGGATGTGACTGTTCTTCCATGACAGAACTGATGCTTTCCAAGGCGATTGGCTGCGAAGAGGGCGATGTGATGTTTTCTTCCAATGATACACCGGAAGAAGAATTCCATTATGCAAACGAGATCGGCGGTATTATCAATCTGGATGATATTACGCACATCGAATGCGTGGAAAAAGCAGTGGGATATATTCCGAAGACGATCAGTTGCCGTTATAATCCGGGTGGATTATTTAAGATCAGTAATGATATCATGGACAACCCTGGTGATGCCAAATATGGTATGACTACAGAACAGATTTTTGAGGCATTTCGTATCCTGAAAGCGAAGGGAGCAGAGGAATTCGGTATTCATGCCTTCCTTGCAAGCAATACGGTAACAAACGATTATTATCCGATGCTGGCAAAAGTCATGTTTGAACTTGCTGTAAAACTTCAGAAAGAAACCGGTGCACATATCAAATTTATTAATCTTTCCGGTGGTATCGGAATTGCATACAAACCGGATCAGACACCGAATGATATCCAAGCAATCGGGGAAGGTGTCCGCAAAGTTTATGAGGAAGTACTGGTTCCTGCAGGAATGGGAGATGTTGCGATTTATACCGAGCTTGGCCGCTTTATGATGGGACCGTACGGATGCCTTGTGACAAAAGCTATTCATGAAAAACACACACATAAGGAATACATCGGTGTGGATGCATGTGCAGTAAACCTGATGCGTCCGGCAATGTATGGCGCTTATCATCATATCACTGTGATGGGTAAGGAAGACCAGCCATGTGATCATATGTATGATGTAACAGGTTCTCTCTGTGAGAATAATGATAAATTTGCCATTGACCGTTATCTGCCGAAGGTAGACAAGGGTGATCTTCTGGTGATCCATGATACAGGTGCCCACGGTTTTGCTATGGGATATAACTACAACGGCAAGCTGAAATCCGCAGAGATTCTTCTTCATGAGGATGGCAGCTTTGAAATGATCCGCCGTGCAGAGACACCGAAAGATTATTTTGCGACATTCGATTGTTTTGATATTTATAATAAGATTGATTTTGATGCAAAATAAAAAGTTCTCCGGGGAGCAGTATACAGAGAAATCTCTGATGGCAGTTCCCCGGAGTTTTTATATCAATAGGAAAGTACTTTGCATTTTCCTATGATATAAAATTGCCTTCCGGACAGGATTCTTTCTCATGCTGTAGAAGAGTATTTTGTATTTCCTGTAATATCAGAAATAAAAATCAGCAGAGTTTTCTGGTAATATGGAGAAAGGAATTTCCAAACATGGTTTACAGTTGTTTTCTTAAAATACCGGTGTGAAAAAATGGAGAAAAAAATCTTTCATATAATTCTCTAAAATTCTTGCATTAAGAAGTAATTTGTGTTAATATATAATTCGTCCGTAAGGGTCAGCCGGCATGTCGGAATGGCAGACGAGGCAGACTCAAAATCTGTTGTAGGCAACTACGTGTGGGTTCAAGTCCCACTGCCGGCATTACTTAACCCCTGTAAACGTTTGATTTACGGGGGTTTTTGATACGCTGAATTCAAGGCGGTTAAATGGTAGTTATTTTAGAGCGTGTTTGAAAATTCATTCCCGTCATATGTACGCCCAACTTTGCAGGAAATTTGTCTCGCATTCGGTCAATATAGCCCGCTATGCCTCCCTCATTTGAGTCAAATTTCCCACAAATTGTGACGCACATCTGTCGGAAAGCAATTTTCAGACACGCTCTAAGATAAGCTTACAAGTGATTATAAAAGGCACCATCGGAGGAGAATGGAAATCCTTCGTTGGTGCTTTGTTTATATCTAAGCATAAAACAAAATATGTTTTGTTATATTCTAAATAATTATTATTTTGTGTTTTGAATAATGTTGTATTATATATAAAACACTGAAAACATAATAAAACGTTTGATTATTTACACATATTTATGTTGACAAATATATTATTTTTTATTTATACTATAGTTGTGAATAGTATATTTTCACAAAAATGATTGAGGGATGAGGTGATTCGAAAAATACAAAAAGGAGGAACAAATAATGGGATGAAAAACGTGTATGATTTAATCAGAAAAATGGGAGTTACATCGAAGTACAAGGGATATTGCTATGTGGCAGAAGCAATTAATATGGAAATGGCTACACGCCATGACTCTATGAAAATTACAAAAGATATTTATCCTTATCTGGCAAAGAAATTTAATTCGACACCTACCAATATTGAACATGATATTCGAACGGTGGTAAATATCTGCTGGGAAACAAATAAAAAAGAATTGGATAAAATTGCAGGATATACTTTGATCTATAAACCAACCAACAGTGAATTTATTGACATTTTAGCGTATTATCTTTCAGAAAAATCTTTTTGATGTTATGGATATGCTTTATGATATTATAAAAACGTATGGGTAGTTGAGTGATATGCTCTTCTGCCCTTTTTTATATTACAGGAAAGTGTTCCACATTTTCCTGTAATATAAAAAAGGGATAATTGTGGAATCTTTAAGACGGAATTGTTTATGAAAAGTTTATGATTTTTATTTAATAAGCATTGAAATTTTCTGGTAAAAATGATAAGGTACATTTCAAATAAACTATCGAAATACATTTTTTTGTATTTTGCCATAGATAATATGGAGGAAACAATATGAATCTAGGAGACAAGAAACCAGAAAAGAAACCATTGTATGTGTATTACATCATTGCCATTGTAGTGATTTTTCTGTTGAATTTCCTGGTGGTTCCCATGGTTCAGGAAGGCAGTATCATTACTACGGATTACAGCACGTTCCTGAATAATGTGGATCGGGGAAATGTGACAGATGTGACCGTTGACGGAGATTACATTTATTATGTAGCGAAGAAAGACGGCAAGCAGGTGGAATGCAGAACGGTTGCTATGGATGATCCGAATCTTGTGGAACGTCTGAGACAGGCAGGCGTTAATATGCAGGAAGCAGAGCCGGCGAGACAGTCCTTGTTTTTAAGTATCATTCTCAGTTATGTGATTCCAATCGCTATTTTTATCTTCCTTGGCCGCTGGCTGAGTAAGAAGATGATGAATTCCATGGGCGGGGACGGTCCTGGAGGAATGATGTCCTTTGGTAAGAGCAATGCCAAGGTATATGTAAAATCCACCAGCGGTATCAAATTTTCGGATGTTGCCGGTGAAGACGAAGCCAAAGAATTGCTGACAGAAATCGTGGATTATCTCCACAATCCTCATAAATATGCGGAAATCGGTGCTTCTATGCCGAAAGGAGCTCTTCTTGTAGGACCTCCCGGAACAGGTAAGACACTTCTTGCGAAGGCAGTTGCAGGAGAAGCGGAAGTTCCTTTCTTTTCGATTTCCGGTTCTGAATTTGTGGAAATGTTTGTAGGTATGGGTGCTGCTAAGGTACGTGACCTGTTCAAACAGGCGAACGAAAAGGCTCCCTGTATCGTATTTATTGATGAGATCGATACGATTGGTAAGAAGCGTGACGGTGGAGGCTTCAGCGGCAATGATGAGCGTGAACAGACATTGAATCAGCTTCTGACAGAGATGGATGGTTTTGACGGTTCCAAGGGTGTTGTAATCCTGGCAGCAACCAACCGTCCGGATTCCCTGGATCCGGCGCTGCTTCGTCCGGGCCGTTTTGACAGAAGAATTCCGGTAGAACTGCCGGATCTGCAGGGACGTGAGGAAATCCTTAAAGTTCATGCGAAGAAGATTAAAATCGCAGATTCTGTTCGCTTTGATGAGATTGCCAAGGCGGCAGCGGGGGCATCCGGTGCAGAACTTGCCAATATCGTTAATGAGGCAGCTCTTCGTGCTGTCCGTGACGGAAGAAAATTTGCAACTCAGGCAGACTTTGAAGAGAGTATTGAGGTAGTTATTGCCGGATATCAGAAGAAGAACCGTGTTCTTTCGAATAAAGAAAAATTGATTGTTGCATATCATGAGATCGGTCATGCTCTTGTGGCAGCCAAGCAGACAGATTCTGCACCGGTACACAAGATTACGATTATCCCACGTACATCCGGTGCTCTTGGATACACCATGCAGGTGGATGAAAAAGAACATTTCCTGATGTCCAAGGAGGAACTGGAGAATAAGATTGCAACCTTTACAGGGGGCCGTGCTGCGGAAGAGCTGATTTTCCATACGATCACCACAGGTGCTTCCAATGATATTGAGCAGGCGACCAAGATTGCAAGAGCAATGATTTCCAGATATGGTATGAGTGATGAATTTGACATGGTTGCCATGGAAAATGTAACCAATCCGTATCTCGGAGGCGATTCCAGTCTTGCATGTTCCTTTGAAACGCAGACAGTACTTGATAAAAAAGTGGTGGATCTGGTATCCAGACAGCATCAGAAAGCGCTGAAGATTCTTCAGGATAACATTGGTAAGCTCCATGAACTTGCGAAATATCTTTATGAGCATGAGACGATCACAGGAGAAGAATTTATGAAAATTCTGGAGGCTCCCATGCCGGAACTTCAGCAGAACCTCTGAGGAGAATAATCTCTGCTTCGAAAATGGAACCTGTATGAACAGGCAGTAAAAGGAATGAGGCAGTATGTTCATCAAGATTGAATGACATTGAAAAAAGTGATTTACGGATGTGAAAATGTCCGGAATCACTTTTTTTACGCCCCTTGTTTTTTGTTTCTTCTTCCGTTATAATCATGAAGAAGAATTGACGTTATTATGAACGGAGTAATGATCTGACCGGGAAAGGAGGCTGACAGGAGATGGATTGCCGTACAGCAGAAGAAATGGTAACACGTTACATTAATCATACACTGACGCTCGAAGAATTGGAAGAATTTCTGGAGCATCTGGAATCCTGCAGCTCCTGTTATGAGGAATTGGAGACCTATTTCATTGTTCATGAAGCGATGCTTCAGCTTGATGAGGATGAAGAAGATCCGATGCTTGATTTTAAACATCTTCTGGAACAGGATATCCGGAAGGAAAAGAGATACATATACAAGAAAAAGGTGACGAACGTTCTGTCAGCGATTCTTTTTGTGATACTGATCGGCGTAGTGACTTTCTTTTTTGTTTTTATAGTAACGCAGATCAGACAGTTTTTATAAAACCTGCGGGATTCAGGAGGAAAAATGAGCGATAAAATTTTATTGATAGACGGACACAGCATACTGAACAGGGCATTTTATGGACTCCCGGATCTGACAAATGCAGAAGGAAAACATACAGGAGCAGTGTATGGGTTTTTAAATATTCTTTTTCGCATTTTGGAAGAGGAGAAACCGGATTATCTTACCGTGGCATTTGATCTTCATGCACCGACATTCCGTCATAAACTTTATGACGCATACAAGGGAACGCGAAAAGCAATGCCGGAAGAACTGCGGGAACAGGTTCCTCTTATGAAGGAAATGCTGACAGCTATGGGAATCAAAATCGTGACAATGGAAGGATATGAAGCAGACGACCTTCTGGGTACGCTTGCACGAAGAAGTGAAGCCAAAGGAATGGATGTAACGATTCTTTCCGGTGACCGTGACCTTCTTCAGCTTGCTACAGAAAAAGTTATGATCCGACTTCCGAAAACGACCAAAGGAAAGACCGTGATCGAGGATTACCATGCGCAGCAGGTTTTGGAGAAATATCAGGTAACCCCGCCTCAGATCATTGAACTGAAAGCTCTTATGGGAGACAGTTCCGACAATATTCCCGGTATTCCCGGTGTGGGAGAAAAAACAGCGACGAAGATGGTAGTGGAATTCGGTTCTATTGAGAATGCCTATGCACATCTGGAAGAGGTCAAGCCGAATAAAGCGAGAGAATCTCTGCGTCTCCACTATGATATGGCATCTCTGAGTAAAACACTGGCAACTATCAATACGGACAGCCCGCTGGAGTTCTCTTATGAGGATGCCAGAATGGAAAATCTGTATACAAAAGAAGCCTACGAACTGTGCAGACAACTGGAATTTAAAAATCTTCTGGGAAGATTTGAAAAAGAATCCACAGCAGAAAATTCTCTGGAACAGGATTTCTTTATCTGTAATGATCTTTCCGGAGCGGAAGCTCTTTTTGAAAAAGCATCAGAGAAAGATGCTGTAGGTCTGGCTTTTATGGCGGATTATGAACGGGTCTATGGCGTGGGACTTTCTCTGGACAAAAAAGAAACGTATTATATACCGGTAGAAGGACTTCTCACAGGAGAGTATCTGTGTGGAAAAATCCAGTCACTTTCCAGAACCTCTGTCATTTGCGCAATGGATATGAAAGCTGTGCTGAAGCACGTTTCTATTGAGAAATCATCTATGGTTTTTGATGCGGGAGTAGGTGTTTATCTGCTGAATCCGCTGAAGTCCTCTTATACGTTTGACGATATTGCAAGAGAATATCTTGACGGACTCCTTCTGCCTACCAGAGAAGATCTTCTGGGCAAAACGGCGGTTTCCAGAGCATGGGAAGAAGGAATGGATGGTTTGATGAATCTTGCCTGTTATACAGCTTATACGGTTCTTGCATGCCGGGAACCGGTGACACAGGCACTGAAGGATACCGACATGTGGAAGGTATATGAAGAAATTGAAATCCCTCTGGTCTTTACATTGGATTCCATGGAAAAATGGGGAATCCGTGTCAAAGGGGAAGAACTAAAAGCCTATGGAGAAAAGTTGACAGTCCGTATCAGTGAGCTGGAAAAGCTGATCTATCAGCAGGCCGGAGAGGAATTTAATATAAATTCGCCAAAACAGCTGGGAGTGATTCTGTTTGAAAAGATGGGAATTCCGGGCGGCAAAAAGACAAAAACCGGTTATTCCACAGCTGCAGATATTCTGGAGAAGCTGGCACCGGATCATCCAATTGTCAATGATATTCTGGAATATCGTCAGCTTACCAAGCTGAAATCCACATATGCCGATGGGCTTGGAAATGTGATCGGAGAAGATGGCCGTATTCACTCTACATTTAATCAGACGATTACGGCAACCGGCAGGATCAGCAGTACAGAGCCGAATCTGCAGAATATTCCGGTTCGTATGGAATTAGGAAGACTGATTCGCAAAGTATTTGTGCCGGATGATGGTTTTGTTTTTGTGGATGCCGATTATTCGCAGATCGAGCTGCGTGTGCTGGCACACATGTCCGGAGACGAAAAACTCATTCAGGCATATAAAGAGGCACAGGATATTCACAGGCTGACGGCTTCTCAGGTGTTTCATGTGCCTTTTGATGAGGTGACTTCTCTTCAGCGAAGAAATGCGAAGGCTGTGAACTTTGGAATTGTTTATGGGATAAGTTCGTTCGGACTGAGCCAGGATCTGAGCATTACCAGAAAAGAAGCAGAACAGTATATTGAAAAATATTTTGAAACGTATCCGAGAATCAAGGGCTT
Source organism: Blautia sp. HCP3S3_G3 (assembly GCF_052063365.1). Lineage (NCBI taxonomy): Bacteria > Bacillati > Bacillota > Clostridia > Lachnospirales > Lachnospiraceae > Blautia > Blautia sp. HCP3S3_G3. The sequence goes on from NZ_JBQHXR010000001.1 coordinate 530,917, forward strand.
TCTGGATAGTATGGTTCAGGAAGGCCGGGAAAAAGGTTATGTGACGACGATGTTTGGCAGGAGACGTCCGGTTCCGGAGCTGAAATCCAGCAATTTTATGCAGAGGTCATTCGGTGAGCGTGTGGCAATGAATTCTCCCATTCAGGGGACGGCAGCGGATATTATTAAGATTGCGATGAACCGTGTCCGTGCAAGAATGTCTCAGGAAGGCCTGGAGTCCAGACTGGTTCTTCAGGTTCATGATGAGCTTCTCATCGAAACGAAAAAGGAAGAACTGGCAGAAGTATCCTGTATTCTGGAAGAAGAAATGAAAGGTGCCGCGCATCTTGCCGTAGAACTGGAAGTTGATATGCACGAGGGTGCGAACTGGTACGAAGCGAAATAATAAAGAAGTATAAGGTTTAAAAGAATTACAAAACGTGAGAAAAGTATAAAAATCATAAGAATTACAGAATTTGAGAAAAGTACAAAAATATAAGAAATAGAAATTTGAGAGAAGTGAAAAAATCACAAGAAGCATAAATTTGAGAGAAATAGAAAAATCAAAAGAATTACCAAAAAAGAAGTATAAAATCAACAGAAATAAAAAACACAAATAAGAGTACAAAATGGAATCAGACAAATGAAAACAATTGGAATTACCGGCGGTGTAGGAGCCGGAAAAAGCACAGTCCTCAATTATATGGAATCGCATTTGGAGGCCTGTGTGCTTGAGGCAGATAAAATCGGTCATCTGGTGATGGAACCGGATGGCCCCTGCTACGATGAAATCATCGGGCTATTTGGAAAAGATGTTATAAAAAAAGATAAAACCATTGACCGGAAGAGGGTTTCCGATGTAGTATTCAGTAATGGGGAGATGCTTGCCAGACTGAACGGAATCATTCATCCGGCAGTGAAGAAATATATCCGCAGGCGTCTTGAAGAAGAGAGAGACCATGGCAGACAGCTTGCTGTTGTGGAGGCTGCTCTCCTTCTGGAAGATCATTATGAGGAATTCTGTGATGAAATCTGGTATGTCCATACAGATGCGGATATCCGTATCCAGAGACTGATGACTAGTCGCGGCTATACCAGAGAAAAGGCAGAGAGCATCATCCGCAATCAGGCAACGGAGGTTTTTTTTCGTTCACATGCGGATTATGTAGTAGAAAATAATGGTGATCTCTCTGTGACCTATGAACAGATCGAAGAAGGGATAAAACGAAATGAGACTTTGTAGTATTGCCAGCGGAAGCAGCGGGAACTGTATCTATGTGGGTTCGGACTGCGCCCATGTCCTTGTGGATGTTGGAATCAGCGGTAAAAGAATCGAACAGGGATTAAACAGCGTGGATCTGACGGGCAGGGATATTGATGCAATTCTGATCACACATGAACATTCAGATCATATCAAAAGCCTTGGAGTCATGGCGAGAAGATATGAGATTCCCATCTATACCACAGGCGGTACGGTAGATGCGATCGAACGGACAGGCGGACTTGGGAAGCTTCCGGAAGGGATTTTTCATGAGATCCGGGAAGACGAACCATTTCAGATCAAAGATCTTACCATCAATCCTTTTACAATCCCGCATGATGCCGCACAGCCGGTAGGCTATCGTCTGGAATGCGGAAATCAGTCTGTGGGAATTGCCACAGACCTTGGAAAATATAATGAATACATCATCGACCATCTTCAGAATCTGGATGCGCTGCTTCTGGAAGCCAATCACGATGTCCGGATGCTTCAGGTGGGAAAATATCCGTATTATCTGAAACAGAGAATCATGGGAGACCGGGGACATCTGTCCAACGAAAATGCAGGAAGACTTCTCTGCAGGCTTCTCCATGACAATATGAAGGCCATTTTCCTTGGCCATCTGAGCAAAGAGAATAATTATGAAGAGCTGGCATACGAAACAGTCTGCTCGGAAGTAACACTTGGCGATAACCCGTACAAGTCCCGGGATTTTAAAATCCAGGTGGCGAAGAGGGATTGCATATCAGAACTGATTACTGTATAGAAAGGAAAATACCATGAAGAAAACAATTATCACAGTAGTAGGAAATGACACCGTAGGAATCATTGCAAAAGTATGTACATATCTTGCTGAAAACAATGTAAACATTCTGGATATTTCCCAGACAATCGTTCAGGGCTACTTTAACATGATGATGGTTGCTGACACCAGCGCTTCAGAAAAAGATACCGGAACCATTTCCAAAGAACTTGGTGTGCTTGGAGATGAAATCGGAGTACTGATTCGCTGCCAGCATGAAGATATCTTTAACAAAATGCACAGAATCTGATGGCAGAGTGTGTCTGATCCGAGTGAGATCCGGCACGGTTTGAACGAGAGAATAATTCCGGGGAGAATGACTTATGATTAATATTTTCGAAGTAAATGAGACCAATAAGATGATCGAACAGGAAAATCTGGATGTGCGTACCATTACCATGGGCATCAGTCTTCTGGACTGTATTGACAGTGACCTGGAAACGATGAACCGCAAAATATACGATAAAATCACCACACGCGCCAGAGATCTGGTAAGCACTGGTGAAAAGATTTCTATGGAATATGGAATTCCGATTGTAAATAAACGTATTTCTGTAACACCCATCGGACTGATCGGAGGCGCAGCCTGTAAGAGTTCCGAAGATTTTGTTTCGATTGCCAGAACACTGGATGAAGCGGCCAAAAAAGTTGGCGTGAACTTTATCGGTGGCTACACCGCTCTTGTGAGCAAGGGGATGACCCCTGCGGAAGAATTGCTGATTCGTTCTATCCCGCAGGCGCTGGCTGTTACGGAACGTGTCTGCAGTTCTGTAAATGTAGGTTCCACCAAGACCGGCATTGATATGGATGCAGTGAAGGTTATGGGTGAAATTGTCCTGGAAACTGCAAAAGCAACCAGAGAGCAGGATTCTCTTGGCTGTGCAAAATTGGTAGTATTCTGCAATGCACCGGATGATAATCCTTTTATGGCAGGTGCTTTCCACGGTGTGACAGAAGCAGACTGTATTATCAACGTAGGTGTCAGTGGACCTGGTGTTGTAAAAACGGCTCTGAAAGAAGTAAGAGGGGCTGATTTTGAAACTCTTTGCGAGACAATCAAACGTACGGCATTTAAGGTGACACGTGTAGGTCAGCTTGTGGCACAGGAAGCGTCCAAACGTTTGAATGTTCCTTTTGGAATTGTAGACCTTTCTCTTGCACCTACTCCTGCCATTGGCGACAGTGTTGCGGAAATTCTTGAAGAAATCGGTCTTGAGAGAGTTGGCGCACCGGGAACTACAGCAGCGCTCGCACTTCTGAATGACCAGGTGAAAAAAGGCGGTGTTATGGCGGCAACTGCAGTCGGCGGTTTGAGCGGCGCCTTCATTCCTGTCAGTGAAGATCAGGGAATGATCGATGCGGTAAATGCAGGGGCACTTACCATTGAGAAGCTGGAAGCGATGACCTGTGTCTGCTCTGTAGGTCTTGATATGATTGCGATTCCGGGAGATACCAAAGCATCTACCATTGCCGGAATTATTGCAGATGAAGCAGCCATTGGTATGGTAAATCAGAAGACAACCGCTGTCCGTGTGATTCCTGTAATCGGCAAGGGCGTTGGAGAAACCGTGGAATTCGGCGGACTTCTCGGCTATGCACCGATCATGCCGGTGAACCAGTTCTCCTGTGATGCTTTTGTGGAGCGCGGCGGACGCATCCCGGCACCAATCCACAGCTTTAAGAACTGATAGAAAAGCCCTGAAGAAAAAAAGAAAAGTTCTGAAGAAATGGTTGACAAAGCAAATGCTCAGTGTTATACTTTACAACAATAAAGGATAAAACCGATGAGAAAGAGTAGTAAGCATTCAATGTAATGTCACAGAGAACTGCAGGCGGTGGGATTGCAGTACAGAGCAGAGTGCTGAATGGACTTTTGAGGGCGGATCTGAAGAGGCTGATATCTCATCCACAGTAGGAGCCGCCGGGAACCGAACCCGTTATCAATCAGGAACGTATGATAGTACGTGAGAAAGTGGGCGATACGCCAAGTTGAGTGGTACCGCGATAATAAGTAATTATTACCGTCTCAGATGAAGAATCTGGGACGGTTTTTTGTATTATAAGAAAAAGACTGTTACCGTTGACAGGAAATCTACGGAGAAGCGTGTTGCTGTGAACGGAGGGCAAAATAACAGTGTTCCACACTTTTTCTATAATGCAAAAACGTATACGGAGAAAAGCTCCGGCAGATTTCCGGAATACAAAAGCGTCCTGCAAAATCATCAGTTATCCTTTGAAACTAAACGGAGATGTCTGTCAGCACAGACATCACGAATCAAAAAGTCGATTGTTTTGCACTTCGTGCATTCACAATCGCCATCAGAAAAGGAGAAAAGACTATGAAAAAAAGAATTCTTGCATGTGCATCTGTAACTGTAATCGCATCTATGATGATGGCAAATACCGTTATGGCGGATGATTTTAAAGTAGGCATCTGTAATTATGTAGATGATGCATCTCTGAACCAGATTGTGGAAAATATTCAGAGCCGTCTGGCAGAGATCGGAGAAGAACAGGGCGTAACATTTGACATTTCTTATGACAACTGTAATGCAGACGCATCTGTTATGGATCAGATCATTTCTGATTTCCAGGCAGACGGAGTGGACCTGATGGTAGGTGTCGCAACTCCTGTGGCAATGCGTATGCAGGCAGCGACAGAAGGAACCGATACTCCGGTAGTATTTTCCGCTGTATCTGATCCGGAAGGTGCAGGAATCGTAGAATCTAATGATGCACCGGGAGCCAATATTACAGGAACTTCTGATTATCTGGATACAGCATCCATTATGAATCTGATTTTTGCAGCAGATCCGGATGCGGATAAAATCGGTCTTCTGTATGATGTGGGACAGGATGCCTCTACAGCAGCTATTGAAGCCGCACGGGCATATCTGGAAGAAAACGGAATAGAATATGTAGAGCGTACCGGAACGACGACAGATGAGGTCCAGCTTGCTGCTGAAGCGCTGGTTGCTGACGGAGTGGATGCTGTTTTTACACCGACAGACAATACGATCATGACAGCAGAGCTTTCCATTTACGAAACATTCATCAATGCAAAGATTCCTCATTATACCGGTGCAGATTCCTTTGCGCTGAACGGAGCATTTGTAGGATATGGTGTTGATTATGCAAACCTTGGCGCGGAAACAGCTGATATGGTTGCAGATATCCTGATCAACGGCGCAGACCCTGCAACAACACCTGTGAAAACCTTTGATAATGGTACTGCAACCGTAAATACGGAAACATGTGAAGGTCTTGGACTTGATTTTGAAACAGTTAAAAAAGCATTTGAGCCTCTCTGCACTCAGGTAAATGAAATTACAACTGCAGAAAGCTTTGATGAATTACAGTAAAAAATTATTAGATACCGGGAGGTAAGAATTGTGACACTGACAACTGCACTTGCGCTTGGGCAGACAGCCCTGAAGCTTGGTCTGATCTGTTCGCTGACAGTGCTGGCACTGTTTTTGAGTTATTCTATGTTAAATGTCTGTGACCTTTCCACTGACGGCTGCTTTACTCTGGGAGCCGCAGTGGGAGCCGCAGTTGCAATCAGCGGACATCCGTTTCTTTCTATTTTTGCAGCAATGCTGGCGGGTGTCTGTTCAGGATTTGTGACGGCATTTCTTCAGACGAAGCTGGGAGTGGAAAGCCTTCTGGCCGGAATCATTGTGAATACCGGACTGTATTCCATTAATATTGCTGTGATGGGCGGCTCGTCTTTATTGAATATGAATAAGACGACAACAGTATTCAGTATGATGAAGGAAGCTCTTTCCAGTACACCGTTCGCTGCACAGACAGAGTTGATCATCGGACTGATTGCAGTCATCTGTGTTGTAGCATTTCTGGTATTCTTCCTGAAGACGCGCCTGGGTCTTGCAATCCGGGCAACAGGAAATAATGCGGATATGGTAAAATCTTCTTCTATTAACCCGGTATTTACAACAATTGTGGGTCTGTGTATTGCAAACTCATTTACTGCGCTTTCCGGATGTCTGCTGGCTCAGTCGCAGAAATCCGTGGATATTAATATCGGTCAGGGTATGGTAACGATTGCGCTGGCATCACTGCTGATCGGAGGCACTGTTATGGGACGGGGCGGAATTTTGAAAAGAGCGGTTGGCATGGTGCTTGGTGCTGTGATTTTCCGTCTGGTATATACCATTGCACTTCGTTTCAATATGCCGGCATTTATGCTGAAACTGGTATCTTCGATCATTGTTGTACTGGCGATTTCCGGGCCGTATCTGAAGAGCCAGTGGCCGCAGATCAGACGAAGACTGACGCATAAGAAGGGAGGGATTTGAGTTATGCTGAAACTGAATCATATCTCAAAAACTTTTAATCCCGGGACAGTCAATGAAAAAGTTGCGGTCAAAGACCTTTCCCTTCATCTGAAAAAAGGTGATTTTGCTACAATTATCGGTTCCAATGGAGCAGGAAAGTCCACGCTGTTTAATGCAATCTGCGGAGATTTTCTGACAGATTCCGGTTCTGTAGTACTGGATGGTGTGGATATTACATTTCAGCCGCAGCATGTCCGGGCCAAAAGCATCGGACGTTTGTATCAGGATCCCATGCGCGGAAGTGCACCGGGAATGAGTATTGAAGAAAATCTTGCTCTTGCGGCAGGTTCCGGTGGATGGCTTTCTCATATATCAAAGGCAGACAAAGAAAGATTCCGGGAACAGCTGGCACTTCTTGATATCGGATTGGAAAACCGGATGAGCCAGCCGGTAGGACTTCTGTCCGGCGGACAGCGACAGGCGCTGACGCTTCTGATGTCTACCATGGATCCGCCGAAGCTTCTTCTTCTGGATGAACATACGGCTGCTCTGGATCCGGCAACAGCGGAAAAAGTACTGAATATGACGAAGAGAATTGTGGAGGAGAATCATCTGACTTGTCTGATGATCACACATAATATGCACTCTGCTTTGGAACTTGGAAATCGTACACTGATGATGGATTCCGGAAATATCGTACTGGATATCAGCGGTAAAGAACGTGAGGGACTGACTGTAGACGGTCTTCTGGAAAAGTTCAATGCCGGCGCAGGTAAGGAACTGGATAACGACAGAATTCTTCTTTCCAAAAAGAAATAGCAGCAAAGTTGTGATATAAAAAATGTAATATAAAAAGCTGTAATATAAAAAAGCCCGTCAGAGAATGATGACGGGCTTTTGATGTTCATGAATAAAGGACGTGTGGCTTTTGGCTGAAAGAAGGGTTTCATAGATATTGGAGGCAAAAACAGTTTCTTCTAATGTCTGAAATGTCTTTTTTGGTAAAAGCTGTGCGGCATCAGCGGTTTTGGTAAGCAAAGGGATGGTGCCCTCTTTTTTTATGGCGGAAAGGAGAGGAGCCGCGCTTTTGCGGAATCCGAGTACCCGGGCATAACCCGGAGAATCCGGGACAGTCCGGATGTGAAGTACAATATGGAGAAGCGCGCGCTGGATTCTTGTCTGGGTCAGTTCCTTTGTTTTCAGAAGAGCGGCAAATTGCAGAAAACTGGAATACTGATTGCGCAGACGGATTATGCGGGAAGCCAGTTCCGGTGAAACATCCAGATACTGAGAGAGGCTTTCCTTTGTTTCTGAAAAGAGACAATAGGCAAGCAGCAGGTTTAGGTCTTCCTCAAAGATAATCCGATTTTTTGCGACTGAAGAATTCAGTACTTCCAGTGAGGACTCCGGCAGAAGCCCCTGGAAATCAGTGGAATGGTGTTTCTTCAGGGCTGCGCGGATGCCGGATGCGGAAGGTGCGCTTTCCGGTGAGAGATTCTGCTCGTGATATCCTGCTCCGATACGCTTCAAGGTAACTGGCTGTATGCGGCTTTTTCTGCCAAGAAGAGCTTTGCAGTATTCGATTCCTAGAATGTTATTCGGTTCCGAAAGAAAATGGTTATAAGAATCCGGATCCGTTGTAATACCATAGGGAAGAGCACAGGAAGCAAGAGCCTGGCTTCTTGCTGCAGGGAAAGTCGTACCGGTTCTGAGCGCTGCTTTTAACCGGATTTTGTATTCTTCCGGTTCTTCTGTGAGAAGTTCGGCTGTTTTTAAGAATATAGGAATTTCTCCTTCTTCACTTCCAAAACAAAGATAATCTGTGACACCGATTCCGTCCAGAATGTCTACACCGCACCGGGCAAATAATTCCGCACTGGCGGTTGCGCAGGAGACAGGAAGCTCCAGAACCAGATCGACACCACAGCGAAGTGCTGCTTCGGCCCGTGCGTGTTTGGGAAGAAGGGCAGGTGTTCCGCGCTGTACAAAATCACCGCTCATTACGGCAATGATATAATCTGCTCCGAGCTGTTCGCGAATAAAAGAAATCTGTCGCTGATGTCCCTGGTGAAAAGGATTGTATTCTGCAATGATTCCAGCTGTCTTCATAAAACCTCCTGAAAGAAATCTAACGTGTCTGTACGGGACTTTTACGGAAATGTCTGCTGACGCAGACATCACTTATAAATAAAAGTTGATTGCTGACTGGGACTTTTATTGAAAATTGCACTTCAAAAAATACGATTCTGTGGCATATTCTACCATGGAAAAGCTTGAAATACAAGGAGTCTGGGGTTATAATAAAACCAGCTACGAAAAATGAAAGGAGCCATTTAATCATGGGATTTATTGATGTACTGAAAGACAGAGCAAGAGCTAGTGTAAAAACAATTGTTCTTCCGGAGACAGAAGATATGAGAACTCTGGATGCAACAGAGAAAATTTTAAAAGAAGGAATTGCAAAAGTAGTTCTCATTGGTAACGAAGAGACCGTTAAGAAGAGCGCTGCAGAAGGCGGCTATGATATTTCCGGAGCACAGATCGTGGATCCTGCTACATCTGAGAAAACTCAGAGCTACATTGACAAATTAGTAGAATTACGTCAGAAAAAAGGCATGACACCGGAACAGGCAAAGGAAATTCTTCTGAACCAGTATTTATACTACGGTGTTATGATGGTAAAAATGGGCGATGCGGACGGTATGGTTTCCGGTGCATGCCATTCTACAGCTGATACATTAAGACCATGTCTCCAGATTCTGAAGACCAAACCGGGTACCAAACTTGTATCCGCATTCTTCCTGATCGTTGTTCCGGATTGCGAATATGGCGCAAACGGTGCATTTGTATTTGGTGATTCCGGTCTTGTTCAGAACCCGAATCCGGAAGAACTGGCAGCTATCGCAGCTTCCTCCGCAGAATCTTTCCAGCTTCTTGTACAGGAAGAGCCGGTTGTTGCTATGCTTTCCCATTCCACCAAGGGCAGTGCAAAACACGCAGATGTAGACAAAGTTGTAGAAGCTACCAGAATCGCAAAAGAAGAACATCCGGAACTGAAACTGGACGGCGAATTCCAGCTTGACGCTGCAATCGTACCAAGCGTAGGTGCATCCAAAGCTCCTGGCAGTGATGTTGCAGGAAAAGCCAACGTTCTGATCTTCCCGGATCTTGATGCAGGAAATATCGGATACAAACTTGCTCAGCGTCTTGCAAAAGCAGAAGCATACGGACCTGTTACCCAGGGTATCGCAAAACCGGTCAACGACCTTTCCCGTGGATGCTCTGCAGATGATATTGTTGGTGTTGTTGCGATCACAGCAGTACAGTGCCAGGCACAGGACAAATAATTCAGTAATAAAATAATAGGAGAGTAAAAACATGAATGTATTGGTAATTAACTGTGGAAGTTCTTCCCTGAAATATCAGCTTATCAATTCCGATACAGAGGCTGTTCTTGCAAAAGGTCTCTGTGAAAGAATCGGTATCGACGGCAGACTTGTATATCAGAAGACAGGCTGTGACAAAGAAATCACAGAAGCTGCAATGCCGACACATAAAGAAGCAATTCAGATGGTTCTGGATGCTCTGACCAATGAGAAGACAGGCGCAATTGCAAGTCTTGCAGAAGTAAATGCAATCGGACATCGTGTCGTACACGGCGGCGAGAAATTCGCTTCCTCTGCTGTTATCACAGATGAAATGATCGCAGCAGTAGAAGAGTGCAACGATCTTGCTCCTCTTCACAATCCGGCTAACCTGATCGGTATCCGTGTATGTGCAGAACTGATGCCGGGCGTACCGCAGGTTGGAGTATTTGATACTGCTTTCCATCAGACAATGCCGGCCAAAGCATATCTGTACGGACTTCCGATTGAATACTACAAGAAATATAAAGTAAGAAGATATGGCTTCCACGGAACTTCTCACAGCTTTGTATCCAAACGTGCCATCGAGTTCCTTGGTCTTGACAAAGATAACTCTAAAGTAATTGTATGCCACCTTGGAAACGGTTCCTCCATCAGTGCAGTGAAGAACGGCAAATGTGTCGATACAACGATGGGTCTGACTCCTCTGGAAGGTGTTGTTATGGGAACCCGTTCCGGTAACATTGACCCGGCAATCATGGAATATATTGCGAAGAAAGAGAACCTGGATATTACAGGTGTTATGAACGTTCTGAACAAGAAATCCGGTCTGCAGGGTATGACAGGCGTGTCCAGCGATATGCGTGACATTGACGCAGCAATCGAAGCAGGCAATGAAGATGCAAAAAATGCATTTGATGTTCTCTGCTATGGTATCGCTAAATTTGTTGGCGGTTATGTGGCAGCTATGAACGGCGTTGATGCAATCGTATTTACCGCAGGTATCGGTGAAAATGCAGGAAACGTTCGTGAGACTGTCTGCTCTTATCTTGGATATCTGGGAATTTCCATCGACGCAGAAGCAAACAGCAAACGCGGCGAGGAAATGGTAATCTCTACAGCGGATTCCAAAGTAAAAGTTGCAGTAATCCCGACCAACGAAGAACTTGCCATCTGCAGAGAAACTGTAGCACTTGTTTAATTTTTCAGAATCTTAATGATTCAGAAGTTAATTCTGAGTTTACCATGCAGAAAGCAGTCAGCGTTTTTCTGCAGGCTGCAATACATCAGGAGGTGCGCCAGATGTTGGCGCACCTTTTGTGTAACGGAAGTTTTATGATTCGTGATGTCTGCATAAGCAGATATTTCCGATTAGATAAAAATATTTCACTTATACAAAGAAAAATATTCCGTTCAGATAAAGAAAAATATTCGTTGACAAATACTGGTGAGATATGTATAATTTATTAGGTGTGGATAGGAGATAATTATGCAGATACATTTATCAGAAATTTCATCCTGCGATGGGAAATGTGTCCAGCACTCTGTTGAACTGGAGATGGATACGATTACCTTCCAGTCGGGAAGCTTTCCGATTCTTCATAAGAATCCGATAGAGCTTACCATTACAAATACAGGCAAGAAAGTTCTTGAACTTGATGGCTCAGGTGAGATTACCGTTGGTATTCCCTGTGACAGATGCCTGGAAGATGTGGCTGTCAGCATCCCTCTTTCTTTTAAGAGGAAGCTTGATATGAAGCTTACGGATGAAGATCGGATTCATGATTTGGATGAGAAAAGCTATCTCACAGGTATGGACCTGGATGTGGACCGGCTGGTCTATCTTGAGGTACTGATGAGCTGGCCTTTGAAGGTCTTGTGTAAAGAAGACTGCAAAGGATTATGCAGCCGGTGTGGGAAAAACCTCAACTACGGTCCCTGCGATTGCGTAGAGGAACCCAAGGATCCCCGCATGGCAGCTATCAGTGATATATTTAGTAAATTTAAGGAGGTGTAACATATGTCCATCTGTCCAAAGAATAAATCATCTAAAGCAAGACGCGATAAGAGAAGAGCAAACTGGAAAATGAGTGCTCCGAACTTAGTAAAATGCAGCAAATGTGGTGCGCTGATGATGCCTCACAGAGTTTGCAAAGCTTGCGGAAGCTACAACAAGAAAGAAATCATTAAAGTAGAAGACTAATAATGATGTGAAAAAAGCTCCTGACAGGAGCTTTTTTTGTATATATAAAAGAAGAAACATTTTATATGTGAAAAACAAAATCAGAAGCTTTTTATATGTATAATAATAAAGACAGGAACTTTTTGCAGGAAGAAATATAAAACAACAGGAACTTTTTGAGTAACCACAGAGACCTTTTGCGTAAAGAACTTTCATACAAAGAGTTCCTTTTCATGTTCGGAAACATCATAAAATAGTACATATGAATCGAAAAAAAGAAGAAGCGGCATTTTTGGCTTTTGTTATAAAATGATATTAGGCAAAAACAATGTATCATTTTTAGGAGGGAATGCCATGATTATTATTGGGGAAAAACTGAACGGTTCTATTCCGTCAGTTGCCAAAGCCATTGCTGAGAAGGATGCGGACCTGATCAGAGAAAGAGCCAGAATGCAGGCAGAAGCGGGAGCCACATTTCTGGATGTTTGTGCGTCTGTGGAAGAGGACGTAGAAGTAGAAACCCTGAAATGGATGATCAATCTTGTACAGGAAGTGACAGACACACCGATCTGTGTGGACAGTCCAAGTGCCAGATCCTGTGTTGCAGCGATTCCATTCTGCAAACGTCCGGGGCTTATCAATTCTGTTTCTCTCGAAGGCGACAAAATTGACACCATTTTCCCGGTAATCGCGGATACAGACTGGGAATGTGTGGCGCTTCTGTGTGATAATGACGGAATTCCGGATTCTGTAGAACGCCGTATGAAAGTTTTCCACGGAATTATGGAAAAAGCGAAAGAATATAACATTGCGCCGAGCAGATTACATATTGATCCACTGGTTGTAACTTTATCCACAGATCAGACAGCACTGACCGTATTTGCAGACTGCTGCCGTCAGATCAAGGCAGAATATCCGGAAATTCACATTACCAGCGGACTTTCCAATATCTCATTCGGACTTCCTGTGAGAAAGAATATCAACCAGGCATTTATGGTTCTTGCCATGAATGCAGGAATGGACAGTGCAATTGTGGATCCGACCAATAAGAATATGATTGGTATGATCTACGCAACCAATGCGCTTCTGGAACAGGATGAATATTGTCTCAAATATATCGATAAATTTACAGCAAAAGCTGCAGAAGAAGTGGAGACTGCTGCTCCGGCGACTCCTGCAGATGAAAAAATGATGGCTGTTTTCAAAGCAACCCAGGATGGAAAAAATAAAGAAATCGGCCGTTGTGTGCAGGAAGCCATTGATGCCGGATGTGATCCTACGGCAATCCTCAATGACGGTATGATTGGGGCCATGGCGGTAGTTGGTGAAAACTTCAAGAAAGAGATTATTTTTGTACCTCAGATGCTGGCTGCAGCACGTGCCATGAAAGCAGGTGTTGAAGTTTTGAAGCCATATCTTGCAACAGGAGAGGCAGGAAGTGCAGGAACCATTATTCTTGGAACGGTTGCAGGAGATCTTCATGATATCGGTAAAAATCTGGTAGGTATGATGTTTGAGAGTGCCGGATTTGAGGTGATCGATCTTGGTGTGGACGTACCGATTGAACGTTTTATCGAAGTAGTAAAAGAGCACAAAGAAGCTACGATCGTAGCACTTTCCGCTCTTCTGACAACAACCATGCCATCTCTTCGAGATACGGTTGCGGCACTTTTGAAACAGCCATTCCGCAATCGGATCAAAATTATGGTCGGCGGTGCGCCGATCAGCCAGGAATTTGCAGATGAGATCGGAGCAGATGCTTATACAGAGGACGCTGCATCTGCTGCAGAGAAGGCAAAAGAATATGCGGAATCCGGTTTCTGCGCGAGAGCGGCTGCGGGAGAATTTGACGGAGCAGATAATGGTGAAGAAGCTGTAACAGAAGAAAAAGTTCAGAAGGCAGATGAAGGAAAAACAGAGACAGAAGCTGAAGGAAAAGAACAGAAGAAAGATGAAATAAAAGCAGCATTGAAATTTGATAAAGCTTCTGTTGATATCAGTTCTGTCCGTCTGCCGGGACCGGAAGAGGGATACAAGACCGACTGGGAAGGAACAAAAGAGAAATTCCGCAATTACTGGGATCACAAAAATACCGGAAGACCGCTGATGTGCGTGATTGCAAGAAGACCGGAAGTAGAATCATTATCTGATGGAACACCGGTAGAGGGCGGTTATCTGGACCAGATCTGCCAGGGCAAATATTATAATCTTCCGGAAGAACTGAAATGGAAAGATATGGAAGACAAATATCAGAATGCAGAGCGCATTGTGGCACGTTATCGCTATTTCTGTGAGACCCATGCATTTCTGGGAGAAAGCTTCCCGAATCTGAATATTGACTTTGGCCCGGGATCGCTGGCTTCTTATCTTGGTTCTGAAATTGGATTCAAAGAAGATACGGTGTGGTTCAACAAATGTCTGGACAGTTGGGACGGAGTGCCGAAGCTGACCTTTGATCCGGAAAATAAATGGTTCAAAAAACACATTCAGCTTGCAAAGGATTGCCAGGCACTTGCAGGAGATGATTTCTATGTGGATATGCCTGACCTGATGGAAAATATCGATGTTCTGGCATCTCTTCGCGGGGCACAGGATACTCTTTTCGACCTTCTGGATGAACCGGAAAAAGTTGGTGAGAGAATCCAGGAAGTGACAGACCTTTACTTTGAGTACTATGATCGTTTTTATGACATCATCAAAGATGAGGAGGGCGGCAATGCCTATACCGTATTCCAGATCTGGGGACCTGGAAAGACTGTGAAGCTGCAGTGTGACTTTTCTGCTATGATGTCTCCGGAAGATTTCCGTACTTATATCCAGCCGTCACTCCGTACTCAGGCGGAAAAAGTGGATCACGTGCTTTATCATCTGGACGGACCGGCTGCAATCAAGCATATGGATGCATTGATGGAAATTGACGGAATCGACGCTCTTCAGTGGACCAGTGGTGATGCAGGTCCTGACGGAACACTTCCGGACTGGGATGTGATTTATGATAAGGCAATTGCTGCCGGCAAATCCATCTGGGTAAAAGTTTACTCAGGAGAATTTGAAGACTGGATCCGAAACGTAGACCGTATTGTCAAAAAATATGGTTCTCACAGTCTGTTCCTTCTGTTCCCGGAAATGTCCATGGAGCAGGCCGTATACCTTCTGGACTATGCGGATAAGAATTGGAGCGATGTCAAAGGAACCTATGTGGAATCCCTTGGAAGATAAGCAGTTTCTTCAGTAGAGAAAGCTGCAGGATGGCGAGTTCTGTTTTTCTGCTGTTCACTGGAAAGAAGGAGTGAATGGCAGAGACAGGAATTGTATCCTGCAGCTTTTCTGTATGATACCGGAATGTGTATAGATCCTTCTACAGGTGAAAGATCTTTGCATTTTTTGGATCGCTGAAATTCGACAGATGACAGGTTTCATAAATTGCCACATAAGATATTTTCTGGTATAATCCTTAAGGAAAGTATCAGATTCAAAGCAGAAGCGTAAAATTTGTTTGAGCATTCATCCGTTGAATTTTTATTTATGGTTTCACATATCGGAATAGCGGTGTCTGAAGCAATTTTCAAACATGCTCTAAGACAGGGATTGCTTTGAAGTGATACAGGGAATGAGTGAAAGACGAGGACACAGCATGAAACTTGTAAGAGATAATATACAGCTGGACAAAAATTTCCCTTTTCAGATATCCCGGGTGATTTTGAATCATGAAAACAGTCATCCGGATACCTTTCACTGGCACAGCTATTTTGAGATTACCTATGTTCAGAAGGGACAGGGCAATTACTTTGTAAACGGTCAGGAATATGAGATGGACGAGGGTGATATCATTATTTTTAACAATGTGGAACCGCACGGATGGAACCTGGTGGGGGATGATATGCATCTTCTGGTTATGATTTTTTCTCCGGAATTTGTAGCAGAAAAACTGAGCGTTTTTGACTCGGAATATCTGAAGCCTTTTGTAGAAAGAGGAAGCAATTTCAAAAACCGGATCGGCAGGGAGGAACCGGTAAGCCATGAGATCCGCAAGGCTATCCGGGAGATCTATCAGGAGTGGGAAGAACAGAGAGAAGGTTATCCTCTGATGATCAAAGCTAATATTCTGCGTATTCTTACGATGTTGATACGTGCTTATCAGGATGAGTCGAAATCCGATGAAATGCTGAAAGAAAAGAAAAATGCCATGAAACGGCTGGAGCAGGCTTTTTCCTATATTGACGAGCATTATTGTGAAAAAATTACATTGGAAGAAGTGGCTGCTTCTGTTTATATGAGCTCCAATTATTTTTCTACGTACTTTCGAAAGGTAACCAGTATCAGTTTCAGCGAGTATGTAACCCGTCTCAGAATCAGACATGCCAGGGAACTTCTTCGTGATCAGGAGAAAAGTGTGACAGAAGCTGCACTGGAGTGCGGTTTCAATAATATATCGAATTTTTACCGCCTGTACAAAAAACATGTGGGAAAACCGCCAAGAGATCATAAAAATCAGAAAAGTGAAAATAGTATAAAAACTGTCGAAGAAATACCATAGACAAAGGATAAGCCCTGATGCTAGGATATTGATAATAATATTCCGGTTCAGGGCTTTTTAGGAGTTATTTGTTATGCTGCAGGGAAAAATACAGCAGAAAAGGCGGAACCGGAAAAGAAAACGAGAGGAAGAGAAATATGAAAAAGACAGACAGGTACGTAGAATTTACAGCGAATCATATGAATTGCCGCCTGATCCCGGTGACAGAAGAAATCATCCGCTGTATTTTTTCCAGAAAAGACATTTGTCAGGATGCAGAGTCCCTGATAATCGAAAAAAAAGAGTATGATCTGGTATCCTTTGAGGCAGAAGAGCGCAGCGACTCCATTATTATAAAAACATCAGCAGTGCAGGCAAATGTAGATCTGAAGACAGGTGCGATCACCTGGAAACGTCCGGATGGAACACTCTGGCTTCAGGAAACCGGCAAAGATCTGTCGGAAATTGACGTGATCCGGTATACGACCGGCGGAGAGAAACCGGTGATCAATCGTGTCAAAACCGTAGATGGGGAACGGAATTTTATCCTGAATCTGAAAGAGCAGGTGGATCGCAAAGCTTATCGTGCTAGGCTTTTTTTCCAGTGGAAAGAGGATGAGGATATCCACGGACTCGGCCAGGCGGAAGAAGGAATTTATAATTACAGAGGGCATAATCAGTATCTGTATCAGCATAATATGCGTATTCCGATGCCGATTCTGACTTCTACAGAAGGATATGGCATTCTGGTGGACTGCTGCTCGCTTATGACATACAATGATGATGGAAAACATTCGTATCTTTTTCTGGATACTGTGAACCAGCTGGATTATTATTTCCTGGGCGGAGGAACGATGGATGGCGTGATTCATGATTATCGTTTCCTTACCGGAAAAGCACAGATGCTTCCGAAGTGGGCATATGGTTATGTACAGTCCAAAGAACAGTACTATTCTGCACGGGAACTGGCGGATATTGTGAAGCATTACCGTGAGATCAATGTTCCTCTGGACTGTGTGGTACAGGACTGGAATTCCTGGGATCCGGGCAACTGGGGAGAAAAACTGCTGGATAAATCTCGTTACGGAGATTTGAAAGAGCGCATGCAGGAAATCCACGATATGCATGCCCATTCCATGGTATCTGTATGGCCGAATATGAATTCCGGAGGAAAAAATCATCAGGAATTTCTGGATGCAGGATACCTTTTGTATGATTATGCAACCTATGACGCATTTAATGAAAAAGCCCGTGAAATGTACTGGAAGCAGGCAAAAGAAGAATTGTTTGACGGTGGATTTGATTCCTGGTGGTGTGATTCTACGGAACCGTTCTCCGGCCCTGACTGGAATGGAGAAGTGAAGAGAGAACCGTGGGAGAGATATGCGTTGGTAGGAGGAGAACATAAGAAATATCTGGATCCTGCAAAAGCCAATGCCTTTGCGCTGATGCATGCAAAAGGAATCTACGAAAACCAGAGAAAAGACTGTGAAGAAAAGCGTGTGCTGAATCTGACACGTTCCGGATATGCTTCCGGACAGAAATATGCAGCGATGCTCTGGTCAGGAGATACCTGTGCAACCTGGGAGAATTTTAAGATTCAGATCGTTGAAGGACTGAATATGGGGATGAGCGGTTATCCATATTGGACACTGGATATCGGTGCATTTTTTACCGTGAAAGAGAAATGGCAGAATCGCGGATGCGGATGCAATACCGATTCTACCCCGAAATGGTTCTGGCAGGGAGATTATGAAGAAGGTGTCAACGATAAGGGATACTGTGAACTGTATACCCGCTGGCTTCAGATGGGAACGTTCCTTCCCATGTTCCGTTCTCACGGTACGGATACACCGAGAGAAATCTGGAATTTTGGCAAAAAGGGCACCATGTTTTATGATGCAGTCGAAAAATCCATCAATCTGCGTTATCATCTGATGCCGTATATTTATTCTCTGGCAGCAGATGTGCATTTTGGGGATGCCACAATGATGCGAAGCCTGGTGTTTGATTTCCCGCAGGATAAAGAGGCAAGAAAAATAGAAAATGAGTTCCTGTTTGGCAGATCTCTTCTGATCTGCGCAGTTACAGAGCCTATGTATTATGACCGGGAAAGCAGAGAACTGAACCGTGATACGAAATGGAACTGTTATCTGCCCAAAGGCTGCGGATGGTATGATTACTGGACAAATACGAGATATGAGGGAGGTCAGTACATCACCGTGGATGCACCGATTGACAGAATCCCTGTATTTGTCAGAGAAGGCTCTGTTCTGCCGACAGTAGAAGGCATTCAGTATGCGTCCCAGAAGCCGGAAAATCCAATGAAGATGACGGTATATCCGGGTGCGGATGGCGAATTTACCCTGTATGAAGATGAAGGAAATAACTATGGTTTTGAGCAGGGTGCCTATGCCACAACTGTATTCCGCTGGGATGATCACAATCAGAAACTGACCGTGGATCCCAGACAGGGAAGTTATCCGGGTATGGAAGAACTGTGCTATACAGTTGAGATTATAAAATAAGAAAAAGAATCTGGCCGAAACTGGTTTGATCAGTTTCGGCCGGATTTTATGAAGCGTTTCCACGGAACTCAAAGGGACTGAGCCCTGTCTGTTTTTTGAAGATTCTGCTGAAATATCCCTGATCATGATAGCCGACCATTTCACCGATTTCCCGGATGGACAGTTCCGGATTGTGAAGGAGCATCCGCTGCGCATGAGAAATCCGGAGATTGGTAATATATTTGCTCGGTGTCTGCTCATAGACCTGACAGAAAATTTTTGTCAGATAACTGGGACTGTAATTCATGATATTGGCGATCAGGTTCAGATTAACGTCCTGAGCATAATTCTCTACAAGAAAATCTTTCAGAAGAGCTGCAATCTGTGGGGGAGTCATTCGCGCGGTATCATTGTGAAAGACTTCCTCATAGCTTGCTTTGGTGATCTGGAACTCCTTTTTGATTTTCAGGAGAACATTGGAAAGTTCTTCCGGGTCGACCGGTTTCAGCAGATAGTCTGTAACTTTCAGGGCAATGGCACTCCGGGCATATTCAAAATCAGAAAAACCGCTTGTGATCACAAATTTGGTAAGAGGGAATTGTTCGCGAACCTTTGTGAGCAGAGTAATTCCATCCATGACCGGCATGCGGATATCCGTAATTACCACATCCGGATTGCTTTTCTGTATGATCTCGTAAGCCTGGCTGCCGGTCTGAGCCTGGCCGATTACTTCAAATTCCCCGTCAGCTTTCTGAATTTTCTGAACAAGATTGTTCAGCAGAAGTTCCTCGTCCTCCGCAACTACTACTGTGTATTTCATTGGCATTGCTTTCCCTCCGCGTGTTGTTGAGATAGCGGCCGATGGACACGATTCCATGACCTTTCTCTGTGTTTCCATAGTTAAAAATGAAGTGCTCTCCGCAAAACAGTCTCCATCTGAGATAAACATTTAAGGTACCGAGTCCGTTGATCTTCAGATCGGGCAGACCGGGTGTCTGTATCGCTTTTTCAATATTTCCTGATATTTTCTGAATGGCTTCCGGGGTGAAGCCGGTACCGGAATCTTCGACTTCAATGACCCAGTAATCTTCTGTCTGATATCCCCGTACCGTAATCTTCCAGGGCGGCTGACAGTCTGTTCCGTATTTAATGGCATTTTCCACGATAGGCTGTATGATCAGTTTGGGAACCTTTTCCTGCTGCAGCTCTTCCGGTACCTCAATACTGTAATTGAGACTGGTCTGATATCGTACTTTCATGCAGTACAGATATTTCTGCACATAATCCAGTTCCTCCCTGAGAGTGACGATCGTGGTTCCGGTGTTAGTGATATACCGCATAATATTAGAAAGATTTCTGCACATTTTTACCACAACGTCTGTATCACCGTTTTCCGCAAGAACAATGATGCTGGACAGGGTGTTATAATAAAAATGCGGATTAATCTGTGACTGCAGCGCAAGAGAACGTGATTTGATCTCCTGTTCCTTGGCTTCCATCAGCTGATTCATAGAATCCTTCATACTGTCGCTCATGATCTGAAAAGCCTGATAAAGTTCTTCCAGCTCATTGACAGAGACCGGGTAGGACGTGGCTTTTTCTTTGCCCAGAGTATCCAGTTCCAGTCTCTGGATGATATGCTTCAGATGCTTGATCGGGCGTACGATGGAACGTGACAGCCGATAAGAGATAAAAGCGGATATCATCAGGAGGAGGGCAACAACTCCCAGGAGAATTTCCAGAAGATGATACACCGGTGAGAGAATCATGGATTCCGGCATGACAGTCATATAGGTGAAGCCTGTATAACTGGAAAAATCGGATGCTGCATATTCCTTTTTGCCGGTAAGAGGACTGGAAAAGGGAGCGCCTGTTTCCAGCGTATTAGCCAGTGGATAATAGTTTTCAATGAGAGAAGCAGTTTCCTGGTCAATTTCATAGGGGTAGATCAGAAAACCTTCTTTATCAAAGATATAAATACTGGCTGCGTCTTTTTTGTTCTTTTTTTCGTAGGAGATTACGCTTTTAAAAATGGATTTGCACTGTTTGACAGTTTCTATGGCGCCTACGGAACGTCCATATTGGTTATTGAAGGAACGATACAGGGAAAGGAACCATTGTTTGTATTTATTAGACTTGGAGTATCGATCTGTTTCATAAGGATGTGAGATGATTTTTACTCCATGAAGTGCACGTGCCTGCTCAATCCATTCGATTTCGTCGGTTCCTGCGGACTTTACCATAGTGGTCAGGCCTGCCTGCAGGACATGACCGGAAGTATCGTACAGATTCATCTGGTCGGCTTTCCATTCTGTTCCGGAAAGAGCAATGAACAAATCTGTCATTTCTTCCAGCATATCCATGGATATGTTCAGGTCAAAGGACTGGTCCAGAATGGATTTGGAAATATTTGTATAGTTGATATTTACGGATACATTATCCAGTGCCTCGATTTCCGAATCTACCTGAGTGAGAAAACTGGAGTTCAGCGTATTCATTGCCTGGATCTTGCTGTCTGTAAGCTGGCGTGACACAAATACATAAAAAAAGACAGCAAATGAAAAAAGCACCAGGCATGCGACCGTAATATATGCAAGAAAGAGCTTGGTCTGAAGTTTTTTCTGTTTTAGTTTCAATATGGAAGCCTCCCTGATATATCGTGACTGGGATGATTCTGCCCTGAAAACGTGAAAAAATGAGAACTTCGTGTATCGGGATTTTTCAGCGGCAGATTCTGTGTATCTATATGACAGTATACCATATAAATACAAAAATCACAAATACAATCCGAAGGGAATTGGATAAAATGACTGAAAAATTCATATTCTACTTGTGCATATAGTATAAGTGCAGAAAAATAATTCCTGTATTATGTGAAAAAAGTACAAAAACATGATGCGATAATCCATGGATTAAAGCCGGCTGCTCTGGTAAACTTACCTCATAAGCAAGAACGGCAAGTAAAGCTGAATAAGGAGGAAAATAATATGAAGAGAAGAGCTTTATCAATGATGTTGGCTGCTGCTATGGTGGCTTCTATGACAGCAGGAATGGCTGTGACTGTTTCCGCAGAAGAGAACACAGATTTTGCAGGGGAAGAACTGAGCATCCTTGTATCTGCAGGATGGATGGACAACCGTTATGATGCAACAATCGAACGTTTTGAAGATACTTACGATGTAACAGTAGACCTTCAGACCATTCCGGCTGACCAGTATTCCGATCTTCTGCAGTCCAAACTGGCTACCGATTCCTGTACTGATATTTTCTGGATCCAGTCAAATCCATTTGCAATCAAATCGGTAATTGTTGATCCGGAAAAATATTGTATCGATTTTACAGGCGCTGAATGGGAATCCAAGATTCCGGAAGCACGTATTGATGCATGTAAATGCGATGACAAATTATACGGTCTTCAGATCTGGCACAACTCTCCGGAGTATGTAATGGTTTATAACAAGACATTATTTGAAGAGAACGGATGGGAAGTACCGACTACCTATGAGGAACTGAAGACTTTATGCGGACAGATTGCAGAAACAGGAATTACCCCGTGGTTTATGCCTGGTGCAGACGGATGGCAGCATCAGCTTGCATTCTTCCAGATCGGCGGCTGCTACGAAGAAGCTCAGCCTGGTTTATATGATGCACTGAACAGCAATACCGCAACTTTTGCTGATAATGAAAAGATGCTGGAAGTTCTTGGACAGTTTAAAGAACTGTCTGATGCAGGATATTTCGGAGAAGACTGGATCGGAACAGACAGCACCAATATGGTAAATGAGTTTGGTGACAGAAACTGTGCAATGGCACTGGCAAACTCCAGCTTTATTAAACAGATTGTGGAAGAAACAGGTACATCAGATGAATTTGGTTTATTCCTTGAGCCTCTTGGAGATAATACCTGGTTCCCGGCAAGCCCGGCTGGTCCGACAATGTTTGGCTACAATGGAAGCGAACATCCGGAACTTGTAAAAGAATTCTTCAATTTTGTAACAACAACCGAAAGTTTACAGGAAATTCTTGACAATTCACGTTCCTTCACCAACCTTCATGTAAATGATGATGCTCTGGAACAGCACTGGCTGCCGGAAGAAGAGGAATTTATGGCAAGTATTCCTGAAGAAAAAATGTCCGTTTCCGTACTTCAGAACGGAACCAAATATACCAATGATTACTGGATGAACTTCGGACAGGATATGGTTTCCTACTGCCTGGGTGAAATGGAAGCAAATGATGTTCTGATAAATATGGACACCAATCGTGCAGAAGCTGCAAAAACTGTAGGCGATGAAGCATGGAACTAAGAATCGTGAAGAACAGATTCTTCGAATAACGAATAAGAAAAAATGACGGATGGTGCGGAGGAGTTTTCCTTCGCACTGTTCATTGTAGGAAAGAGCATCGCATTTTTCAATGACAGAAAAGTGTGAGAGAATATTTGAGGCAGTGGTCCGAAAGAAAAGGATTGCTGTATGTGAAAAGATAAGGAGGTATTTCAGTGAATAAAAAGAAGATATACCCGCAGTGGTTCCTGATCGCACCGCTTCTGCTTTATGTGGTATTTTTCCTGCTTCCCAGCTTTATGGGTGTAGGATATTCCTTTACGGACTGGAATTCCAGAAGTGTGCTGAACGGAACACATTTTGTGGGGCTTCAGAACTATATTGAAATTTTTACATCAGACAGAAACTATATGGATGGTATTGGACATACACTGATGTTTACTGTTGTTTCCAATATTGTGAAGCTGATCCCGGCACTTCTGATCGCAATTATGCTGCAGGAAGGTCTGAGAGGACAGGGATTTTATCGTACAGTGATGTATCTTCCATCCATTCTTCCATTTGTGATCATCGGTCTGATTTTCAAGTCGATTCTGAATTACAATACAGGTCTTCTGAATGCTGTTTTTGAAGTTCTGCATATGGATTTTCTGAAACAGAAATGGCTGTCTGATCTGAATGTGGTATGGAAATCCATTGTCGGTGTGGATGCATGGAGAGGTATCGGTTATGTTATGACCATTTTCCTGGCAGGTCTGAATACCATTCCCAGATCCTATTATGAAGCTGCACAGATCGATGGTGCAAACTTCTGGCAGAGACTGCGTTATGTGACACTTCCCATGCTGACCGGTTCGATTATGATCAATCTTGTATTTGGTATTACTTATGGTCTGAAAGTATTCGATATTGTTTACGTTCTGACTAACGGTGGTCCGGGACATGCGACAGAAGTCATGACAACCTATGCATTCCAGCTGTATTCCAAAGGGCA
Organism: Blautia sp. HCP3S3_G3; assembly: GCF_052063365.1. Lineage (NCBI taxonomy): Bacteria > Bacillati > Bacillota > Clostridia > Lachnospirales > Lachnospiraceae > Blautia > Blautia sp. HCP3S3_G3. The sequence continues at coordinate 555,107 of NZ_JBQHXR010000001.1, forward strand.
ATATGGCATGTCCACAGCATTGAACAGTATCCTTCTTCTGATTACAGCAGTTGTAGGTGTATTGATTGTCAGAACACTTGGTAAACAGGAGGTGCAGCAATGACGAAGAGAAGAATTCAGACAGTTCTGAAACATGCAGTATGTATTTTCTTAAGCCTTCTGGTTCTGGTACCGTTTTATATGGTGTTGATCAATTCATTCAAGTCAAAATCAGAGGCTGCAAGAATGAGCCTGGCACTTCCGACAGAGTGGTATTTTAATAACTACCTGGAGGTTATTGACAAGGGAAATCTGATTCAGGGATTTCTCAACAGTTTGTCTTATGCCCTGATTTCCACCGGGCTGGGGGTTGTCCTCTGTGCAATGGCAGCCTTTGTGTTGTGCCGTAAACGGACAAAATTAAATGTATTTATTTATTATTTTATTCTCTGCGGATTGTTTTTCCCGGTAAACTATGTAACACTGGTTCGTGTCCTTACCGGATTTCATCTGAATGATACACGTATTGGTATTATTACGGTATTTACCAGTTCCATGATTCCATTCTGTGTATTTACAATCCGTAACTTTGTAACATCCGTTCCTGTAGAACTGGATGAAGCTGCGGTAATCGACGGGGCAGGTCCGGTGAGCCTGTTTTTCCGGATTATCATGCCGCTTCTGAAACCGACTATGGTGACCTGCTTTATCCTGCAGTTTATGGGTGTATGGAGTGATTTCCTGACACCATTGTATCTGTCAAGCAAGAGCAAACTGTTTCCGATGACAATGGCTGTTTATCAGTTCTTCGGAAAGAATAAGAGTTACTGGAATTATATTTTTGCAGATATTGTACTGACCTGTATTCCTGTTATTATTGTTTATATGATTGGACAGAAATATATTATCGGTGGTATGACATCGGGTGCAGTGAAAGAATAAGAAAGAATCCTGTTTTGCAGGATTCTCCGTCTCCGGGGATTGCTGTTTGCAGTCTCCGGATTTTTTTGCCATTTTCTGTCGAACGATTATCAGGGGAAAACAGAAAAATGCATTGACTTTTTCTGTTATGAACGTTAAGATAAAACCATCTCAAAAATTTCTGATATTCATCTTGCTGTTTCTGAAAGTTCTTTCAAAAATTCGCATGGTCTGATATCATTCAATCATTTATTTTTCTATTTACCAGAAGAGAAAACCTGTCTTTTTATGATTCCTTTTTTATTGATTGTAAAATAAAAACCAGAATCCCGATTTCAGGAAAATTGTTTTGTATTCCGTAATGCCTGTATGCAGGCGAATATTCAATATTTCTGAAAAGGAGGGGTATTTCTGGATAAAAAATACTGCAGACGTTCTCCGCCGGAGAAGTTTTTGGCTGACGTTTCAAACAAAATATTCTGATACAGGGAGCGGCAATGAAATTTTTTCGATGGATGATCAGCGGGCTTGAAGGAATTGTGATCTTCTTAGGGTTCGGGCTGTTGTTGCTTCGCATGGCGGGAATATGTCCTTACAGTGTATTGTCGGGGTCTATGGCTCCGGAAATTCCTGCCGGCGGAATGGTCTTTACAGATACAAACAACAGAGAACCGGAGGTTGGTGATGTGATTACATATAAGCTTCAGGATATTACAGTCACACATCGGGTCGTTCGGATTGAGGATGGCTTTTATGTGACAAAAGGAGATGCCAATCAGGGAGTTGACGCAGTTTCGGTTCTTCCTTCCCATGTTGTGGGAACGGTCTGTTTTTCTTTGCCTTATTTAGGTTATGTCGTTTCTTATCTTCAGAACAGGAGCATTGCGGTATGGATCATTATGATAAGTCTTCTGTTCTTTCTCACAGGAATCAGGCCCGTATTTCTAAATAATAAGAGAAAAGGAGAGCGCTGAAAAAAGCGCGGGAAATCATATGAAAATTAAAAAAACAGTAATCAGAACAGCAGTAGTCTGCTGTGCGGCAGCAGCAATCGCAGCAGGTGGAACCATAGCATATCTGACAGATTATGACAGAACAGTTAATGAATTTACAGTCGGGAAAGTGGATATCGAACTGGAAGAACCAAACTGGAAACCGGAGGATAATACAAAAATAGAACCCACCCAGCAGATCCGCAAGGACCCTCAGGTGAAGAACGCCGGAGTGAATGATGCTTTTGTTTACCTTGAGGTTTCCATTCCAACGGCAGATGTGATTACCGCAGATGCCTCCGGAAACCGGATTGACAGAAAGAATACGGAACTGTTCACTTTTACGAAAAAAGCAGACTGGACACAGCTGGAGGCAAAGACAGTCGGTACCAACAGAGTTTATACGTTTGCATATAATAAAGTGTTAAAGCCGGGACAGACGACAACCACGCTTTTTGATACGGTGACCTTTGCCAATGTGATAGAAGGCCAGATCGATACCAGACAGTTTGATATTCCGGTGAATGCCTATGCGATTCAGACAGTCAATACCGGCGGAGACGGAGGGACTGTTGTACAGCAGGCAACAGAAGCATATAAGAAATATGTGCAGCAGAATAATGGACAGACCGGCGGGGTGACAAAATGATCAGACAGAAAATACCGGTTTCTCTATGTGCAGCGGTGCTGACCGGGATCTTATGTATTGGCGGGACATTTTCCTATTTTTCTGATTATTCTTTGCAGAAAAACAGAGTAGCCATCGGAAAAAATGAAACGCATATCGAAGAGCATTTTCCGGAACCTTCTCCTCCGGGTGATCAGGAGTATACGGAATATCCGAAGAAGGTATGGGTAAAAAATACTTCGGCAGCAGAAAATGGATTTAATGTGGACTGCTATGTACGGGTATCCGTGTCGTATTCCAATTATGATATTGCCAGAGGTGTGACTCTTATCGGGCTGGACATCGTAAATTGGAAATATAACAGTGAAGATGGCTATTATTATTACAAAACCTTTTTGAAGGAGGGACAGTCCACGACACCTCTGTTTACCGGATTTTCCATAGACAGAGGAAAAATCGATACACTTTATCTGGATAAAATCAGCGAGTTCCATATCGATGTGTATGAAGAATCTGTGGAAGCAGGTGAATTTACGGATTATCAGACCGCATGGAACTTTTATCTCAGTCCTGTCTCTGTTTAGGAAGGAGGAACACTGTTTTGCGAATACGGAAAAAGAAATGGGGCATATGTGCGGCAGTTCTGCTGGTATTATGTGTATCCGCGACGTATGGGTATTTTTCGGATATTGTAACAGTGAAGAATCAGATTGCTGTTGGAGATGTAAATATCATTCTGAAAGAATATGAACAAACATCCGGTGTCGAGAGTCCTTATACAAATCCCAAAACAGTTTTTCCGGGGGATGTGGTATCAAAAATCCCCCGGATCACCAACGAGGCGCAGCCCTGTTGGATCAGAGCCCAAATTTCTTATATGAATGACCGGGAGGAACTGGAAGGGCTGTCAGATGACAGGATTCAGGGGATTTCGGAACAGTGGGTGAAACAGGGAGATTATTATTACTATACGGATATCCTTGATTATGGAGAAACCGTAACTCTTTTTCATTCTCTGGAAATTCCGGAAGAGTGGACAGAAGTCCATGCTTCTCAGAATCTGACGGTGGAGATTCAGGCTGATGCGATTCAGGCTGCAAATTTCCAACCGGATTTCGACGCCATGTCTCCGTGGGGAAATCAGGAGATAGAACTTTGTATTCATGAAGAAAACGGGATGGTCACTTCCACAGATCACCATGTGGAATTATCGGTGGAATTCAACGGCAGTGCACATAAGCTTCTGGCAGTGCCGGATGATTTTTTCTCCAATTTCGGGACGGCTATGCCGGGGGACGTGTTCAAAGATTCTGCAGATATTCAAAATACCACAGAGCGTCCTGCGGAAATCTTTTTTCATACGGGAATTGTGTGCCAGAGAGAAGACCGCATGGATTTGCTGCGGAAACTTCAGCTGATGATTGCCATGGATGGAAAGGTGATTTATTCCGGCAATCTTCTTGCAGAAGAATTGCAGGAAGAGATTTCTCTCGGGATTTTTCAGCCGGGAGAAGGAGGAGTTCTGGATTTTACAGTGTCTGTGCCTGCAGAATTGAACAACGCTTATGCGCTTCGTGATGCGGCTGTAAAATGGTATTTTTCTGTGTATGAGGATGATACAGAACCGTCTGCGACACCAGAACCGGATCTGCAGCAGAATACATCTGATCCGGGCACCGGAAGTACAGGAACCGGGAATGCAAAACCGGTAAAAACCGCAGATGAAACGCAGGTTCTTCGTCTTCTGATCATGGCTATCGTATCCATATTGACTGGGACAACACTTCTGATCATCAGGAAAGGAGATGTTCGTCGATGAAAAGAAAAATGGGGTGCTTCCTTCTGGCAGCGTTGGTGTCGGCATCGCCCGTGTTTGGCTCCATGCCTGCAGCAGAATCAGAAATTGTGGAATTTGAACCGGTTCAGACAGTGACTGAAGCTGGTGGGGAGGAAGAAACTGCGGAAAATGCTGCAGAGAATAGCGGAGAATCTGGAAAGAATGCTGGAAATTCCGGGGAGAATTCCATAGAGTCCGGGGAGAATTCCATAGAGTCCGAGGAGAATTCCGGCGGAACGTCCATTGATGTGGAAGAAACACAGGATTCCTTTGAAAATGAAGAATTTCCGGATGACTATGAGTTTGTTCTGTTTACTGAAGAAAATGCCGGATTGCTTCAGACAGAAGGAGCAGATGATCCGCTTATAGAAGGGATAGAGGAAGGAGAAATGATTGCTCTGGCTCCTGTGCTCAATACAGCTCTGACAAGCGCGGCCACTGTGAGTGCTTTGTCGGATGAAGGTATCAGTCTTGCAGCGGAAACCAGTAAATTTACCATGACGCGGGGCGATTATCTGAATATGGATGAAGTCTGGATTTATGACGGCAATCATAGTACCCATCTTGGTACCTCCTACCGGGAAATCAAATACACGGATGATGAGGGCGTATCTCACAAAGCGCCGGTCTATTGTCTGAATGCAAGCAAAAAAGGACCGATGACTCCCTCCATGACTCTGAAAGATGAGGCAATCAAAGCACTGACAAATTCATCTATCAGGAAAATCCTGTACTATGGATATGGAGGCCCCGCAGATATCTGTGATACTTATGATCCCACCTGCAACCATTGTGACTGGTCAAAGATGGCAAACCGGTATGTGCTGACCCATAATGCACTCAGCAAAATTTATTCCGGTGATGTGGGCGGAGCGACAGCAGCGGAGTGTGAGCATGTAGGATTGAACAGATGGATTACAAAACTGACTTCATTGGCAATTCCCAATGTGAAAGATGTCAAATTCAGCGGGAAGGATATTAACGGAGATACGGTTTCTGTAAAAGACATGAAAGGAAATCTGACCTATTACAGGAATGTTCCGGATTCTTTGAACTGGAGCGGGATGACCAAAGGAATTCAGATTTCTTCTGTTTATTCCCTGATGGCCAGTCAGGCAAAGAATGGTATCAAATTTACCAGAGGTTCAACAGATACCTGGGTGATGGGGTACTGGACAAGCTCTTCTGATTATTCTGAGAGGGGTCTGAGCAATCCCAGGGTGCTGGCAAAAGGCAAAAGCGTGACATTATATAAAGGTGCCAGAATCCGTTTCGCTTTTCCCTATAACATGACAGCTTCCAAAAAATTCAGTTATACAGCTGTTTTAAAACCGGTACAGTATATCTGCATCAATGGAGATATCCAGATGAACGGGAGCGATTATCAGAATCTGGGCACTTATTATTATGAAGGTGCCAGAGAGACATTATCTCTGACCTTTGTTCCTTCGCCAAGTGGAACGGTTGTGCTGGAGAAGAGCGCGGATCATGATCCGGATGAAAAGATTGAAGGTGCCGGTTATCAGCTGAGAGCTGCAGAAAATATTGTTTCTAACGGGGTAACGATTTATAAAAAAGATGAAAGAGTTACCGGTGGATATACAGATGAGAACGGGAAACTTACCTTTCTTTATATTCCAACAGGCAATTATTATCTGATGGAAACGAGCATCAAATCAGGGACGGAAGCCGAGAATTATCTGCTCGATTCGGCAAAGCATCCTGTAACTGTAAAGCAGAATGCAACGGTATCTGTAAGTGTGAGCGAGATTCCCGATTCCTATGGAAAAGTGTCCATTAAGAAAGTAATTGCCGATACGGAACTGATTTTGTCGGACGCAGTATTTACCCTGTATTCCTGGAGCAAAAACAGCAATTCCTATACGAATGGTGTCAATCTTTCTTATAATGCTTCTTTGAAACGTTATGAATCGGATATCATCCGGTATACATCAGACAATCAGGGAAAATTTCTTGTAAGAGAGACACAGAATCCAAGTGGTTTTACAGGGATATTCAGCCGGGAATTTTCACTTTCCAAAATGGGCCAGGAAGAGCTGTTTGAATTTACAGCTGAAAATGAAGTCAGTCCGAGACGGATAGAACTTGTGAAACTGGATTCTGTAACAAAAAATAATTTGTCGGATGCGGAGTTTACGGTTTATTCATGGGACAATGCAGTGGGAGCTTATGAGTCCATTGGGACGCTTTTGACTTATGATGCGGCGACTGGCAGATACTATAGTGAAATCCTGGATATTACAGACAAAAATACGGGGCGGTATAAAATTGTGGAGACAAGAGTGCCGGAAGGATATACCGGAAGTTTTCAGCAGGAGATCAATCTGATGGAGGAAAATCCGAAGCTTCAGTTTACTGTGGAGAATACGCCGGTCGTCTATCCGAAAGGGCGGATCAAAATCAGAAAAACTGCTTCTGAAACAGGTACGATTCTGAAAGATGCGGAATTTACGGTGTATCAGTACCAGAAAAATACCGGGAAATACGAAAATACGCTGGGAGACCGTGCTAAAATTGTTTACGATGAAAACAGTGGTCTTTATTGTTCTAAAGACTTGTCTATCACACCCCAAAATGAGGGGAAATTCAAAGTGGTGGAAACAAAAGCACCTTCGGGTTATATCGGATCCTGGGAAAAGGAATTTGTCCTGACAGAGTCCCGGCCGGAACCGGATATCTTTGAAGCAGTCAATGAACCGGACAGGCCGCCGCTTGGAGAAATATCCATCATCAAAAAGATCAAAGAAAATGAGATAATCTGGGCACATGGGGATCCGGTGTTCCGCTTTATTGTGGAAGGAACGGATACAAAGGGCAATGTTCGGAAATATGAGAATTATATCTGCTTTTCTCAGGATGGATATACGGTGGATGAGAATGGATATGCCACATTGGAGATTACCTTCAAAAACATTCCGGCAGGGTCTTATCGTGTTTCTGAAAAACAGGTTCTGTATTATTATCTGGAAAATGTCATAGCAAACACATCTAACGTTACGGTTACGAAAAATGCTTCGCCGTCTTATGGGACACTTCCTGTCAAAATCGCGTATGGAAATGTCACTCTGACAGCTGTAAATAACCGTGCGTCTCTTACCTTTATCAACCGAAAAGCCAGGTATGACCGTTATCTTCACAACGATGTGTTAAAGAATACCATACCTTTGTCATGATGTAGTGAAAATTTCATATCGGTATTTTTAAACGAAGCAGAAATCCCTGACTGAAAAGATGGAATACTGGCTGTTATCGATGGAAAGACATGATAACAGCCGGTATTTTTTTCATTGAGCGTCTATAGGACTTATGATATAATAAGAAGTTGATTTGACGGATTATAGGAAATGAGGTAAAACCCGTATGAATATTCTAAATATAGAACATATCAGCAAAGTTTATGGAGATAAAGTGATTTTTGACGATGTTTCCTATGGCATGAGTCAGGGAGAAAAAATCGGTGTGATCGGAATTAACGGAACTGGAAAAACAACCCTTCTTCGTATCATTGCAGGATTGGAGATGCCGGATGAAGGACAGGTAATTATGCAGAATGGACTGAGGGTGACGTATCTTCCTCAGCATCCGCAGTTTCCTGAGGGGGCAACGGTACTTTCCTACGTGACAGACGGAAATCAGGAAGAAAGCTGGAATCCGGAAACAGATGCGAAAACAGTACTGAATCGTCTGGGGATTACCAACCATGAGGAAGAGGTGGAGCACCTGTCCGGCGGTCAGAAGAAAAGAGTTGCCCTTGCGCGAATGCTGGTCAATCCGGCAGATGTGCTGATTCTGGACGAGCCTACCAACCATCTGGATAATGAGATGGCGTCCTGGCTGGAAGATTTTCTGAACCGGTTCCGCGGTTCTGTGATCATGGTTACTCATGACCGTTATTTTCTGGATCGTGTGACAAATAAAATTCTGGAGATCAGTCACGGAAAACTGTATGCCTATGAGGCAAATTATTCCAAATTTCTGGAATTGAAAGCAGAACGGGAAGAGATGGAACTTGCTTCTGAGAGAAAAAGACAGAGTGTGCTTCGCATGGAACTGGAATGGGCCAAACGCGGATGCCGTGCCAGAAGTACCAAGCAGCGTGCCAGACTGGAGCGGCTGGAAGCACTGAAAAACGGTACAGCCCCGGTTCGTGACCAGAGCGTGGAAATTGATTCTGTAGAGACTCGTATGGGAAAAAAGACAATTGAGCTGCATCATATTTCCAAGAGCTTTGGAACGAAGGTTTGTGTTCGTGATTTTGATTATATCGTGCTGAAAAATCAGCGGCTGGGGATTATCGGACCGAACGGCTGCGGGAAGTCTACACTGTTAAAAATGATTGCGGGAATCATGAAGCCGGATTCCGGAGAGATAGAAATCGGAGAAACCATAAAAATCGGATACTTTTCTCAGGAAATTGAAGATATGAATACCAGTGAACGGGTAATTGATTATATCCGTGATGTTGCGGAATACATTCCGACAAAGGAAGGACTGGTAAGTGCAGCAAAGCTTCTGGAGCGATTTCTGTTTGATTCTGCCATGCAGTACGCACCGATTTCCAAGCTTTCCGGTGGTGAGAAGAAACGTCTGTATCTTCTGAAAGTACTTGCTGCTGCGCCGAATGTGCTTCTTCTGGATGAGATCACCAATGATATTGATATCCCGACACTGACCATACTGGAGGATTACCTGGATTCTTTTGCCGGTATTGTGATTGCAGTATCTCATGACCGGTATTTCCTGGATAATCTTGCGGAACGCATTTTTGAGTTTGACAGAGAGGGAAATCTGACACAGTATGAGGGCGGTTATACAGATTATCTGGAAGCGAAAAAGAGAAAAGAGGGAATGGATCCGGACATTTCTGCAAAAACAGGAGCTGCAAAACCGGAAGACAAACCGCGTACTTCCGGAAAAGACTGGAAACAGAACCAGAATCGTCCTGTGAAGCTGAAATTTACTTTTAAAGAACAGCGGGAATTTGAAACCATTGATGATGAAATCGCTGCTCTGGAAGAGAAAATTTCTTCTCTGGAAGAGGAAATCATGAAGAATGCCACAAACTCCGGAAAGCTGAATGAGCTGACGAAAAAGAAAGAGGAAGCGGAAGCTGCGCTGGAAGAAAAAATGGACCGCTGGGTTTATCTGAATGATCTTGCAGAAAAAATTGAGGCACAGAAAAAATAAAAGAGATTTAGAGACAAAAGGAGATTTGTATGAAAAAGAGTCCGCTGACCACGCTGTGTTACGTGGAGAAAAATGATGCATATCTGATGCTGCACCGTATCTCGAAAAAAAATGATGTGAATAAAGATAAGTGGATCGGAATCGGAGGACACTTTGAGGAGGGAGAAAGTCCGGAAGAATGTATGCTGAGAGAAGCATATGAGGAAACAGGTCTGACACTTACTTCCTACCGGTTCCGCGGAATTGTTACATTTACCCAGGAAGGATATGGAACAGAATATATGTGTCTGTATACAGCGGATGGTTTTACAGGAACTTTAAAAGAATGCGACGAGGGAGCCCTGGAATGGGTACCGAAGAAAGATCTTCCCAAACTGGAAATGTGGGTCGGGGATCTGATTTTTTTCAAACTTCTTTGGGACAATGCGCCGTTTTTTTCATTGAAGCTGACCTACCGGGGAGATGTACTGACAGAGGCTGTTCTGGACGGAAGAGAGCTGAAGCTTCCCATAGAGCCGCAAAGTTTCTGGCAATCTATTGACTTTTATAAGGATTATTTAGTATGATTATTGTTCGAACATAGAAATATTAATTGCTACATGTAAAAATAAGTTATGGATAATATAAAGAAATCAGGAGGTTTACCTATGGCAGGAATTGTAAGAGTTGTAGTAGATGCAATGGGTGGAGACAATGCCCCGGTGGAACCGGTAAAGGGTGCTGTGGAAGCCGTAAAAGAAAGAAAGGAGATTCACGTACTCCTTACGGGACAGAAAGATGTGATTGAAAAAGAACTGGCAAAATATCCGGACTATCCAAAGGATCAGATCGAGATCGTTCCGGCATCCGAAGTGATTGAGACCGCGGAACCGCCGGTAAATGCAATCCGTAAGAAAAAGGATTCTTCCATTGTAGTGGGATTGAATATGGTGAAGAAAAAAGAAGCGGATGCCTTTGTTTCTTCCGGAAGTACCGGTGCGGTACTGGTAGGAGGACAGGTAATCGTGGGAAGAAGCAAAGGTGTGGAGAGACCGCCTCTTGCGCCGCTGCTTCCGACTCTGGAGGGCGTTTCTCTTCTGATCGACTGCGGAGCAAATGTAGATGCCCGTCCGTCTCATCTGGTTCAGTTTGCGAAAATGGGTTCCATTTATATGGAGCATGTGGTAGGAATCAAAAATCCGAAAGTCGCCATTGTCAACAATGGTGCGGAAGAAGAAAAAGGAAATGCTCTTGTAAAAGAAACCTTCCCTCTCTTGAAAGCATGTAAAGATATTAATTTTATCGGAAGTATTGAAGCAAGAGAGATTCCCATGGGCTATGCGGATGTCATTGTATGTGAAGCTTTTGTGGGAAATGTGATTCTGAAACTCTATGAAGGCGTGGGCGCTGCCATGATGAAAAAAATCAAGGGCGGAATGATGAAAAATCTTCGCAGCAAGATTGGCGCCCTGTTGGTAAAACCTGCACTGAAAGAGACACTGAAAGATTTTGATGCCAGTGAATATGGCGGAGCTCCGCTTCTGGGACTGAAGGGACTTGTGGTCAAAACCCATGGAAGTGCAAAAGCAATCGAAATCCGTCATGCGATTTTCCAGTGTGAACAGTTTACCCAGCAGCAGATCAATGCAAAAATTGCAGAGCGCATCCTTGCTGCAAAAGAAGATACTGCAAAAACTCCTGAACAGGAGGCTTAAAAGTGGAACTGGAAAAGCTGAAACGAATTATCGCGGAAGTAATGAATATAGAAGTGGAATCTATTACGGAAGATACTTCGTTTGTGGATGATCTTGGTGCGGATTCTCTGGATATTTTTCAGATTATTATGGGAATGGAAGAAGAGTACGACATTGAGATCGACAGTGATACCGTGGATGGCATTCTGACGGTGAGAGGTGCAGTGGAAGCCATTCGCCGGATTACGGGAAAAACCGGATTTATGGACTGATAAATCTAGGAAATACTGAAAATGCAGACAATAACGAAGTAAAAGTAAAAACAAAAAAAGCGAAAACACAGAAAACCAAAACACAAAAACAGCATAATACCAAAACACAGAAAACATGCCGCGGGCAATTTGGAAAATTCGAATGTCCGCGGTCAAATGGATCGGAGTGAGAGAATTTGAATAAAAAAATGCAGGAACTGGAACAGAAAATCCATTATACGTTCCAGAGTAAAAGCCTTTTGGAGCAGGCTCTGACCCACAGCTCCTATGCAAACGAAAAAAAACTGGGAAAACTCGGATGCAACGAGCGTCTGGAATTTCTCGGAGATGCAGTGCTCGAAGTGGTGAGCAGTGAATTTCTTTATCATAAATTTCCTTCCGTTCCGGAAGGCGAACTGACAAAAAAACGTGCGAGTCTTGTCTGCGAACCAAGCCTTGCTTTCTGCGCAAGAGAATTTGGACTGCAGGAATATCTTCTTCTGGGAAAGGGAGAGGACATGACCGGCGGAAGACAGAGAGATTCCATCGTGTCAGATGCTACGGAAGCACTTCTTGGTGCCATTTATCTGGATGGTGGTTTTGCTAGCGCAAAGGAGTTCGTACTGAATTTTATTCTGAATGATATCGAGCATAAACAGCTCTTTTATGATAGCAAGACCATCTTACAGGAAATTGTTCAGGAAGGCAGCAATCAGTCTTCTGTGGAATATACCCTGTTAAAAGAAGAAGGACCGGATCACAATAAAAGCTTTACAGTCAGTGCTTCCATTGGCGGTGTCCAGATGGGCGTTGGTACGGGACATACCAAAAAAGCTGCAGAACAGGCGGCTGCCTATGAGACAATCCGTAAGATGAAATCAGCAGGTGGGATATGTATTTAAAAAACATCGAAGTACACGGGTTCAAGTCTTTTGCACAGAAAATCAATTTTGAATTCCATAACGGAATTACCGGCATTGTGGGACCGAATGGCAGCGGTAAAAGTAATGTTGGTGATGCGGTTCGCTGGGTGCTTGGAGAGCAGAGTGCCAAACAGCTCCGAGGGGGCAATATGCAGGACGTTATTTTCTCGGGAACAGAAACCAGAAAGCCTCTGAGCTTTGCTTCAGTGGCAATCACCCTTGACAACAGCGATCATAAACTTCCGGTGGATTACAATGAAGTAACGATTACGAGAAGGCTTTACCGTTCCGGTGAGAGTGAGTATCTGATCAACGGAAGTGCCTGCCGTCTCAAAGATATTAATGAAATGTTTTACGATACCGGTATCGGTAAGGAAGGGTATTCCATTATCGGTCAGGGTCAGATTGACAAAATCTTAAGCGGAAAGCCGGAAGAACGCCGGGAGCTTTTTGATGAGGCAGCTGGAATCGTAAAATTTAAACGACGCAAAAATACCACGATCAAGAAACTGGAGGAAGAACGCCAGAATCTTGTGCGTGTAACAGATATTCTGAGTGAGCTTACCAAACAGCTGGGACCTTTGGAGAAACAGTCAGAAACGGCAAAGATTTTTCTTGCCAAGAGAGATGTGTTAAGAGAACTGGATGTCAATCTGTTTCTCACCGATCATGAATATACAGGAAAAGCACTGGAAGAACTGGACATAAAGAGTCATGCTGCCCAGGAAGAACTGGAAGAAACCCAGGCATCTTTTGAAAAGACAAAAGTAGAATATGAAAAACTGGAAGAAGCACTGGAAGAACTGAATTCCAGAATGGACGCCCTGCGGGAGGAATCCCAGCAGAATATCCTGCAGTCCCAGCAGTATGAAGGGCAGATCAATGTTCTGGAGGAGCAGATTTCCTCAGGACATCAGACAGACCAGCATTACCGGAGCCGAATGACGGCTATCGAAGAAGACCTGAAAAAAAGAGAAAACGCAAAAGCAGAACTGGAACAGGAAAAATCAGAATTGCGTGCAGCTCTGAAAGAAATCCGTCAGAGGTTAAAAACAGGAGAGGAACATCTGGAAACGATTCAGGTGAATGCGCAGGAATGCAGCGCTTCTGTGGAAGAAGGCAAAAACGAGATCATTGAGATTCTCAACAGCCGGTCTACCATTAAGGGAAAGGCACAGCGCTTTGATACCATGATGGAACAGATGGATATCAGGCGGGCGGAAATCAACCAGAGAATTCTTCGTTTGAAGACGGAAGAGGATGAACTGAAAACAGCCCGCGAAAAAGCGCAGACGGAATATAATGGAATCAGTTCCATGATTCAGTCCATGAATGAGGAATGTGTCCGTCTGGATGGAGAAGTACAGAATCTGCAGGCTGAACTGAAAAAGCAGAACGCACAGATGGAAATCGGTCAGACAGCCTATCACAGAGAAGAATCCAGACTGGAATCTCTGAAAAACATTACAGAGAGGTACGAAGGTTACGGCAACAGTATCCGCCGTGTTATGGAGCAGAAAGACCGCGTAAAAGGCATCAAAGGTGTTGTAGCAGATCTGATTCAGGTCAACAAAGACTATGAGATTGCAATTGAAACAGCCCTTGGCGGAAGTATTCAGAACATTGTTACAGACAATGAACAGACTGCCAAGCAGATGATTGAATTTCTGAAAAAAAACCGTTATGGACGGGCAACGTTTCTTCCGCTGAGCAGTGTCAGCTTCCGTGGAGATTTTCAGCAGAAGGATGCTCTCAGGGAAAAGGGCGTCATTGGTGTGGCAAGTGATCTTGTAAGTACATCCAGTGAGTATACAGGTCTTGTGAAATATCTTCTGGGCCGCGTTCTGGTCGTGGATCATATCGACAATGCCATTGCCATTGCGAGAAAATACCGGCACAGTCTGCGTATGGTTACTGTGGAGGGAGAATCCTTCAGTCCGGGCGGTTCCATGACAGGTGGTGCTTTTAAAAATAACAGTAATCTTCTGGGAAGACGCCGTGAGATTGAGGAACTGGAACAAAGTGTAAAGGCACTCAGAAAAGATATGGATGAGATGCAAAAGTCCATTGATGCCAACCGGAGCCGGAGAAATGTGATCCGGGACACCATTGCAGAGTTTCAGGAGAAACTTCGCAGCCAGTATGTAGCGCAGAATACAGCCAAGCTGAATCTGGAACAGTTTACTGAAAAAGAAAAAGAAATCAGAAACAGTTATGCTCAGATTGAGCGGGAGCGTGCGGAGCTGAGACGTCAGGTAGATGAAATCAAAGAGGATAACAGCCATATTACTGAGGAACTGGAAGCTTCACAGAAAGATGAAGCGGAACTGAAAGAATTTATCGAGAGCAAACAGAAGGAGCTGGATGAACTCCATGAAGAGGAAACCCAAAAGAGCAGGGAACTGGAATCCATCCGTCTGGAAACCTCTTCCATGGAACAGAAATCAGATTTTGCGCAGGAAAATCTGAACCGACTGGTGCTGGAAATGCAGGAACTTCAGGAAGAAAAAGAAGGCATAGAGCAGCTTCTCCTGGAAGGCAGTGTGGAAATGGCAAAAAAAGAGCAGGCAATCGGAGAACTGAAGTCTGCTATTGCCGCATGCAGGGAAAAAGAGAAGCAGGACACTGACCAGATGGAGCAGTGGCAAAAAGAAAAAGAAGAAAAAAATGCAAGCCACAAAGCGTTCTTTGAAAAAAGGGATGAACTGTCCGGGCATATCAGCCTTCTGGACAGAGAGTGTTTCCGTCTGAAGAGCCAGATCGAAAAACTGGAAGAACATATGGAATCCCAGATTAATTATTTGTGGCAGGAATATGAGATTACTCCGAATAATGCACTGCAGTATCGAAAGGAAGAGCTGAATGACCGCGATGCCATGAAAAAGCAGATTGCGGTGATCAAAGATGAAATCCGTAAACTTGGCACAGTTAATGTGAATGCCATTGAAGATTATAAAAATCTTCTGGAACGTCATACCTTCCTTTCGGGACAGTATAATGACCTGGTTAAGGCGGAGGAGACACTGGAAGGAATTATTCAGGAACTGGATGAAGGTATGAGACGGCAGTTTACAGAAAAATTCCGAGATATCCAGAGAGAGTTTGACAAGGCTTTCAAAGAGCTTTTCGGTGGAGGAAAGGGTACACTGGAACTGGCAGAAGATGAGGATATTCTTGAAGCGGGAATTAAGATCATTTCCCAGCCGCCGGGCAAAAAACTGCAGAACATGATGCAGCTTTCCGGTGGAGAGAAGGCGCTGACAGCGATCGCCCTTCTTTTTGCCATTCAGAATCTGAAACCGTCACCGTTCTGTCTTCTGGATGAGATTGAAGCAGCACTGGATGATTCCAATGTAGGCCGTTTTGCCTCATATCTTCAGAAGTTGACGAAAAACACACAGTTTATTATAATAACACATAGACGCGGTACCATGAATGCTGCTGACAGACTTTATGGTATCACCATGCAGGAAAAAGGTGTTTCCACGCTTGTCTCCGTAGATCTTGTTGAGAATCAGCTGAGCAAATAGGGAACGCTGTTACGAGGAGGAAGCATATGGCAGAAGAAAAGAAAGGTTTTTTTAAACGTCTGGTAAGCGGACTTACCAAGACCAGAGATAATATTGTAGCCGGTTTTGATTCGATCTTCAGCGGCTATTCCAGTATTGATGATGATTTTTATGAGGAACTGGAAGAAATTCTCATCATGGGAGACATTGGAATCAATGCGACCTCTTCCATACTGGAACATCTGAAGGAACAGGTGGCGGAGAAGCATATCCGTGATCCGAAAGAATGCAAGGATCTGCTGATCAACAGTATCAAAGAGCAGATGAGAGTGGACAGTACCGAATATGAATTTGAAAACAGGAAATCTGTGATTCTGGTAATCGGTGTCAATGGCGTGGGCAAGACGACTTCCGTAGGAAAACTTGCCGGCAAACTGAAAGATCAGGGAAAGAAAGTGATTCTCGCAGCTGCAGATACTTTCCGTGCGGCAGCAGGAGAACAGCTTACCCAGTGGGCCAACCGCGCAGGGGTGGAGATTATCGGCGGTCAGTCCGGAGCTGATCCGGCATCTGTGGTATTTGATGCAGTTGCTGCTGCAAAAGCCAGAAATGCGGATGTCCTGATCTGTGATACAGCAGGACGTCTTCACAACAAAAAGAATTTGATGGAAGAATTGCGCAAAATCTACAGAATCCTGGAGAGAGAATATCCGGAAGCGTATCTGGAAACCCTTGTTGTTCTGGATGGAACGACCGGACAGAATGCACTTGTGCAGGCAAAACAGTTTGCAGAAGTGGCAAATGTAACAGGAATTATTCTGACGAAGCTGGATGGAACAGCCAAAGGCGGTATTGCGGTTGCCATTCAGTCTGAACTGGATATTCCGGTAAAATACATCGGTGTGGGAGAAAGCATTGAGGACCTTCAGAAATTCGACGCAGATGCATTTGTGGATGCGCTGTTCAACCGCGCGGCAGACGAGTAGTACAGAATGCTGTACAAATATACCAAACCAAAGAAACATGTCAGGAGGAACAGACTTAGAATGCTTACATTAGAGAGCTTTGAAGAGGCATCAGAAATTGTAAAAAAAGTGACACAGGAGACAAAACTGATCAAGAGCAGTTACTTTAGTGATCTTACTGGAAATAAAGTGTTTTTTAAGCCGGAAAATATGCAGCGTACCGGTGCCTATAAGGTTCGCGGCGCCTATTATAAAATCAGCACGCTTTCTGAGGAAGAAAGAGCAAAAGGATTGATTGCCGCATCTGCAGGAAATCATGCACAGGGAGTTGCCTATGCTGCACACAAATTTGGCGTAAAAGCGGTGATCGTTATGCCGACCACCACTCCTTTGATCAAGGTGGAAAGAACCAAAAGTTATGGTGCAGAAGTAATCCTGAAGGGGGATGTATATGACGAGGCATGTGCATATGCCATGGAACTTGCGGAACAAGAAGGTTACACCTTTATCCATCCGTTTGATGATCTGGCGGTAGCAACCGGTCAGGGTACGATTGCCATGGAAATCATTCAGGAACTGCCTCTGGTGGATTACATTCTGGTTCCGGTAGGAGGGGGCGGTCTGGCCACCGGTGTATCTACCCTTGCAAAACTTTTGAACCCTCATATTAAAGTGATCGGTGTAGAACCGGCTGGAGCAGCATGTTTAAGAGCTTCTCTGAATAAGGGAGAAGTAGTGACACTTCCTCATATCAATACCATTGCGGATGGTACTGCGGTGCAGACTCCGGGAGAAAAAATTTTCCCGTATCTTCAGGAAAATCTGGATGATGTGATCACGGTAGAGGATGATGAACTGATCGTAGCTTTCCTGGATATGGTTGAGAACCACAAGATGATTGTAGAGAATTCCGGACTTCTGACGGTTGCGGCTCTTCGCCATCTGGATTTTCGGAATAAAAAGGTGGTATCCATATTAAGCGGCGGAAATATGGATGTGATCACCATGTCTTCCGTTGTACAGCATGGCCTGATTCAGCGTGACAGAATCTTCACTGTTTCTGTACTGATTCCGGACAAAGCAGGTGAGCTTGTCCGTGTGGCTACGATCATTGCAGAGAAACAGGGAAATGTCATTAAACTGGATCATAATCAGTTTGTCAGCACCAATCGAAATGCAGCAGTGGAACTGAAAATCACGATGGAGGCTTACGGAACCGAACATAAGAACGAAATCGTCAGAGCACTGGAAGATGCAGGCTGCAGACCACGTGTGATCCGCGCAAGTCTGTGATTGTAAGTTTGTGTAAAAACAGATCGTGTTTGAAAATACATTCCTGATATCTGTACATTTTGCTTTACGGTATATTTGCCCTCATAGAGAGCTGAAAAATCAGAAAGTAAGAAAAGACCAGACCGGAAAATTTCCGACCTGGTCTTTTTCATGGAGCAACGAATTATTTTACTTCAATCAGTTCATATTCATCGGTGCCAATGCCGATTTTCTTTGCATGTTCGATACAGGATCTCCAGTTGGTGGATGGAGAAACGGCACCGAAATGGTCATGGCCTTCATGGTCTGCTTCTGCAAGAAGAGAATTGGCATTGATTGGCTGTGCATTGACTGCATCTGCGCAGGCAATGTCAAGAGCAACCGGATCAAAGGAAGCGAAGAATCCGACATCCGGTACGATAGCAGCATCGTTTTCTGCATGGCAGTCACAGTACGGAGAAACATCGATCACAAGACTGATATGAAAATTCGGGCGTCCGTCGATAACTGCCTTGGAATATTCGGCAATTTTGCAGTTGAGTACATCATTGGACTCATCAGATGCGGGAAGTACGGCATCTTTTGGACAGACACCGATGCATCTGCCGCAGCCTACGCATTTGTCATGGTCAATGGAAGCTTTTTTGTCTGTGAAATAAGGTGCATCGTGGGCGCAGATCTTTTCGCAGCGATGGCATCCGATACAGAGTTCGCGGTCAATATGCGGTTTGCCGGCACTGTGCATTTCCATTTTTCCTGCACGGGAACCACATCCCATACCGATATTTTTCAGAGCGCCGCCAAAGCCGGTCGCTTCATGTCCTTTGAAATGGGAAAGGGAAATGAAGATATCCGCATCCATGACAGCACGTCCGATTTTTGCTTCTGTTACATATTCGCCGCCTTCTACAGGAACATATTCCTCGTCTGTTCCCTTCAGTCCGTCTGCAATAAGTACATGACATCCGGTAGAAAAAGGAGAAAATCCATTGGTATATGCAGTGTCCAGATGATCCAGAGCATTCTTGCGTCCGCCGACATAGAGGGTGTTGCAGTCTGTCAGAAATGGTTTGCCGCCAAGTTCTTTTACAATGTCAGCAACAACTTTTGCATAATTGGGACGGAGAAATGCCAGGTTGCCAGGTTCGCCGAAATGAATTTTGATGGCAGTATATTTGCCTTCAAAATCAATCTGATCGATACCGGCTTTCAGAATGAGGCGTCTTAATTTATCCAGAAGACCATCATTAAAACCGGTACGCATATTGGTATAATAAACCTTTGCTTTTTCCATAGTAGAACCCTCCCTGTTTGATTAAATTGCTAAGAAGAATCATACACGAAATCCGCAATTTTATCAAGCTGTTTCATAAAAGGTTTTATATTATTATCCGGGATCTGTTACTGTTCATTTTTTCGCAGTAACATAGGATGGTTCATGACGTACCGTAAATGGAAAAATACTTGATTTTACCAAACGGCTGGGTTATATTGAAAAGGGATGTATCCGTATCGGGTATATTTATTTTTTGATGTACCGGGTAATGAGATATGAATAACTGCATCTAACTAACGAATTATGTAATTTTTGAAATGGAGGAAAACATATGGCTTCAAATTCGTCTATGGTTACAAATTCAATTGAGGATTACAATAAAGCATATAAAGCAGGAAAGAAAGAATATCAGTCCCGGCTGATGCGAGGAGAGCTGCCAACACTGGCGGTACTGGATGAAATCCTTCCGCCGAAAGGCAGTTATTCCGAAATTCCTCTTGGACTAGTACAGATACCGGCAGATCAGATCGTGGGAACCAGAACCGGCGGAAGAAGCAGTGCCTTTGCATCCAACTTCATGCCGATTCTGCGTTCCAATACAGAATTTGCGTCTAAATGGAAAAGTCTTTGTACCAGTCATCAGAATGAGGGGATTCGTGATCCGATCAAAGTTTATGAATATATGAATAAATTTTATGTGGAAGAGGGCAATAAGCGCGTCAG
This sequence comes from Blautia sp. HCP3S3_G3, assembly GCF_052063365.1. Lineage (NCBI taxonomy): Bacteria > Bacillati > Bacillota > Clostridia > Lachnospirales > Lachnospiraceae > Blautia > Blautia sp. HCP3S3_G3. Next base: position 575,264 of record NZ_JBQHXR010000001.1, read on the forward strand.
CGTGCTGAAATACTTTGATGCGGTTGCCATTCCCGGGTATGTTACCAGAATCCTTCCCCCGAGAACCACGGAAAAAGAAAACAGAATCTATTATGAATTTGTAGATTTTTACAGTCTCTCAGGAATTAACTATATCTGGTTTTCCAAGCTTGGCAGTTTTGCGAAGCTTCAGGCAGCAGTAGGAAAGGCTCCTGGTGAAATGTGGACGGATGATGACAAACTGAATTTCAGTTCTGTCTATAACCGTTTTGCCGCAGAATTTGAGGCAAAAGGCGGAAAGAAACTGAGTATTACCACGGGCGATGCATTTCTGGCCTTTATTGGAGTTTACGGTTATGATTCTCTGGCAGACAAGACAACCAATGAGCTGAAAGATCTGGTGCTTAAGAGCTGGGAGGAATACACTTTGAGACAGGAAGAGGATGAGATCGATCTGAAGATGAATCCGACAGAAGAAAAGGCGCCTCTTCTGAACCGGCTTCTTCCGCTCAGCTCACAGAAATTGAAGATTGCATTTATTTATGAGAAAACACCGGAATCTTCTGCATGGACGTATGCTCATGAACTTGGAAGACTTCATCTGGAGCAGACCTTCCCGGACGAGGTAAATACCGTTTACTATGACAGCGTGACTAGGGATAATGTAGAAGAGGTGATCGGAGAGGCGATTACTTCCGGGTGCAACATTGTGTTCACGACAACGCCGATACAGGTACAGGCCAGTGTCAAAGCAGCCATTGCGCATCCCAATGTAAAAATCCTGAACTGTTCTCTGAATACTTCGCACCGATATATCCGTAACTATTATGCGCGTATGCATGAAGCGAAATTCCTGATGGGGGCGATTGCAGGTGCCATGACGGAAAATGACCGTCTGGGTTATCTGGCAGATTATCCGATTCTTGGCTCCATTGCCAATATCAATGCGTTTGCCCTGGGTGCCAAAATGATCAATCCGAGAGCAAAAGTTTATCTGGAATGGACCTCCAAAAAAGGAATCAATGCCATGGAGAATCTGAAGAAGAATCAGGTTTCGATCATTTCCGGCAAGGATATGGTGATTCCGGAAGAAGCATCCAGATTTTTCGGACTTTACAGCGTGGAATATGAACAGAAAGAAAAGGATGACAGTGCAGAAGAAAACCGGAACTTACCGGATGACAGTGCGAAAGATGCAGAAATGAAAGTGCGGAATCTGGCAATGCCTGTATGGCATTGGGGTAAATTCTATGAACGACTGATCCGTACGATCATGGATGGAACATGGAAATATGACGATAATACAGCGGCAAAGAAAGCAATTAATTACTGGTGGGGAATGTCCGCAGGTGTCATTGATGTCATCTGTTCCCAGAATCTTCCGATCGGTACCAAGCGTCTTGTGGATCTTTTGAAAAGTACGATTCTTTCCGGAGAATTCAATCCGTTTTCAGGTGTTCTGTATTCACAGAAGGGGATTATTCAGGATGATCCGGACCGCAGAATGACTCCTGAGGAAATTGTGACGATGGACTGGCTGGCAGAAAATGTGATCGGTGATATTCCAAAGATGGAAGAACTTCAGGAAGAAGCAAAACCTGTCACTGCACAGCAGGGCGTGGAAGAAAATAAGCCGGTAGTATAACTGCGATAGAAACACGAGGAAGGATTAACAGATATATGAAGATACTTGCACTGGCGGATGAAGAATCCAAATATCTGTGGGATTTTTATGAAAAAAGCAAGCTGGAAGGAATTGACCTGATCATTTCCTGTGGTGATCTTGATCCGCATTATCTGTCATTTCTCGCTACATTCTGCACAGCTCCGGTGCTTTATGTGCGGGGAAATCATGACGCAAAATATGAACGTATTCCCCCGGAAGGATGTATCGAAATCGAAGATAAGATCTATGTTCATGAGGGAATACGGATTCTTGGGCTGGGCGGCTCCATGCTTTATTCCGGAGGAGCCAACCAGTACACAGAGCGTGATATGCGAAAAAGAGTACGCAAACTGTGGTTCCAGCTGCTGATCCACCGTGGCTTTGATATTCTGGTAACCCATGCGCCTGCGTATCAGCTCAATGATGGTATGGATCTGCCGCATCAGGGGTTTAAAATCTTTCTGGATTTAATGGAAAAGTATAAGCCCAGATTTTTTATCCATGGACATGTACATATGTCCTATAACAGGAAACAGAAAAGATACGACAGATATCTGGATACGCATATCATCAATGCCTATGAACGCTGTGAGTTTGATTATGAGGATGACAATCTGCAGGAACACCTGGTCAGATAAAAAATATCTCTGTCAAGAAAAAACACTTGACACTCAATGGAAAATACGTTATGATACCCAAGGTGATATCAGATGGAGAAATTTGTTGAACAGGCATTATTGTATGATTTTTATGGAGAGCTGCTGACTGAGCGACAGCGTCAGGTATATGAGAGCGTGGTGCTGGAGGACTACTCTCTGAGTGAGGTAGCAGAAGAACTGGAGATCAGCCGTCAGGGTGTGCATGACATGATCAAGCGATGCAATCACATTCTGGAGGGATACGAGGAGAAACTTCATCTGGTAGAGAAATTCCTGAACATCCGCCGTCAGGTGCAGAAGATTCATGACCTGGCAGGCCGCTACCAGGATGAAGAGATCGCAGCAATTTCCAAAGAAATATTAGAGGAGTTATAATACATGGCATTTGAAAGCTTAACTGAGAAACTTCAAAATGTATTCAAGAAGCTGAGAAGCAAGGGACGTCTGACAGAGGAAGATGTAAAGATCGCTCTGAAAGAGGTTAAGATGGCTCTTCTGGAAGCCGATGTCAATTTTAAGGTAGTGAAACAGTTCACCAAATCCGTTCAGGAACGGGCTGTGGGGCAGGACGTTATGAACGGACTGAATCCAGGTCAGATGGTCATCAAGATTGTAAACGATGAGCTGGTAAATCTTATGGGAAGCGAGACTGCAGAGCTTCCGCTGAAACAGGGTAATGAGATTACGGTTCTGATGATGGCCGGTCTTCAGGGTGCAGGTAAGACCACTACTGTTGCCAAACTTGCAGGCAAGCTGAAATCCAAGGGCAAACGTCCGCTGCTGGTCGCCTGTGATGTATATCGTCCGGCTGCGATCACACAGCTTCAGGTCAATGGTGAGAAACAGGGTGTGGAAGTTTTTTCCATGGGTGACAAACAGAAACCTGTGGATATTGCCAAAGCTGCTCTGGAGCATGCGAAAGCCAATCAGCAGAATGTTGTCATGATCGATACAGCAGGTCGTCTGCATATTGATGAGAATATGATGCAGGAGCTTGCAGATATTAAGGAAAACATACATGTGGATGCTACCATTCTGGTAGTAGATGCCATGACCGGACAGGATGCGGTAAACGTTGCCAAGACCTTTACGGAAAAAGTCGGAATCGACGGTGTCATTCTTACGAAAATGGATGGTGATACCCGAGGCGGTGCGGCACTTTCTATCAAGGCAGTGACCGGTAAGCCGATTCTGTATGTCGGTATGGGGGAAAAGCTTTCCGATCTGGAACAGTTCTATCCGGAACGTATGGCTTCCAGAATCCTTGGTATGGGCGATGTTATGAGCCTGATTGAGAAGGTAGAAGCATCGGTTGACCAGGAACAGGCTCAGGAAATGCAGAAAAAACTCAAGAAGATGGATTTCGATTTCAACGATTATCTGACCAGTATGGAACAGATGAATAAGATGGGTGGAATCGGCAGTATCCTGAATATGCTTCCCGGTATGGGCAGTAAGATGAAAGATATTGAGGGCATGATCGATGAATCAGCAATGGTCCGGATCAAATCCATCATTCTTTCCATGACACCGCAGGAGCGCAGCAATCCGTCAATCCTGAATATTTCCCGCAAGAATCGTATAGCCAGAGGGGCTGGCGTGGATGTTGCGGAAGTAAATCGTCTTGTGAAGCAGTTTGAGCAGAGCAAGAAAATGATGAAGCAGATGCCCGGAATGATGTCCGGAGGCAAAATGGGTAAAAGAGGCGGCTTCAGGCTTCCTTTTTAATAAATAAAATACCAAACGAAAAGAAAACATAATAAATGGAGGAAAACAAAAATGGCAGTAAAAATCAGATTAAGAAGAATGGGACAGAAAAAGGCACCTTTTTATAGAATTATCGTTGCAGATTCCCGCAGCAAACGTGATGGAAAATGTATCGATGAGATCGGTACCTACGATCCGAACATTGAACCAAGCGCTTACAAAGTAGATGAAGAAGCAGCTAAAAAATGGCTTGCAGCAGGTGCTCAGCCTACAGAAGTTGTAGCAAGAATCTTCAAAGAGGCCGGAATCGAAAAATAAGAAATGCCTCAGGGTATTTCTGTGATGTCCGCACAGGACGAAAACAGGGAGGTATGTAATGAAGGGTTTAGTAGAAGTAATTGCAAAATCTCTTGTAGAAAATCCGGACGAAGTAGTTGTTACGGAAACAGAAAAAGAAGATGCCATAGTCATTGAACTGAAGGTTGGTCCTTCTGATATGGGCAAAGTGATCGGGCGTCAGGGCAGAATCGCCAAGGCAATCCGTACGGTAGTGAAGGCAGCTTCTTCAAAGAGCAGCAAAAAGGTGATTGTAGATATTCTGCAATAAATAGATAAAGAGGAGCTGTGGTTGCCATGGCTCCATTTTCTTTGTATTATGGGAAAGCGTTTTGCGTTTTTCTGTGATATAAAAAAGTAATCAGGGAGAAAAACAGATGGAAGATTTATTGAAGGTTGGAGTCATTACCACCACACACGGTGTGAGAGGTGAGGTCAAAGTATATCCCACAACAGATGATGCGGAACGTTTTCTGGATCTGGAATATGTGCTTCTGGATACCGGCAGAGAACTTCGAAAGCTTACTATTCAGAATGTGAAATTCTTTAAGAATCTTGCCATTCTGAAATTTCAGGGAATAGATAATATCAATGATATCGAAATGTACAAAGGCCGTGACCTGTGGATTCCCAGAGAGGAAGGACAGGAGCTGGACGAGGATGAATATTATATCGCAGATCTTCTTGGAATGGAAGTTTATCTGGAAGACGGAAGCAGATTCGGTACGCTGAAAGATGTGATGGAGACAGGGGCCAATGATGTTTATATTGTGACGCGTACAGACGGAAGTGAAGTGCTGCTTCCTGCAATTCATGAATGCATTCTGGATGTTGATCTGGAGGAAAACCGTATGACTGTACATTTGATGAAAGGGCTTTTGTAAATGAATTTTCATGTGTTGACCTTATTTCCGGAGATGATTCTGCAGGGAATGAACACCAGCATTACCGGACGTGCCATTGCCAAAGGGCTTCTTTCCATTGAGGCTGTGAATATCCGGGATTTTGCATTTAATAAACATCAGAAGGTAGATGACTATCCTTATGGGGGCGGAGCGGGTATGCTAATGCAGGCGGAACCGGTCTATCTTGCATATGAATCCATTGCAGAACGTATCGGGAAGAAACCAAGAGTCGTTTTTCTGACGCCTCAGGGTAAAGTGTTTCACCAGTCTATGGCGAGAGAAATGGCGCAGGAGGAGGATCTGGTATTCCTTTGCGGTCATTATGAGGGAATCGATGAGAGGGTTCTTGAGGAAATTGTTACGGATTATGTTTCCATCGGAGACTATGTGCTGACAGGTGGGGAATTGCCTGCCATGGTGATGATGGATTCTATTTCCCGTATGGTTCCCGGTGTGCTGAATAATCAGGAATCCGGGGAAACAGAGTCTTTTGCCGGAAATCTGCTGGAATATCCGCAGTACAGCCGGCCGGAAGAATGGCATGGCAAAAAGGTACCGGATGTCCTTTTGTCCGGTCATCATGCAAATATTGAAAAGTGGCGCAGGGAACAGTCCATTCTGCGTACAGCCAAATGGCGTCCGGATCTTTTGAAGAGTGCAGATCTGACCAATAAAGAATGGAATGAGGTACGTCAGTGGAAGAAACAATGGAAAGAGGAAGCTGACCAGAAAGACAAGGAGGAGATTTAATATGAAAACATCAGATTTTTATTATGATCTTCCTCAGGAACTGATTGCACAGGATCCTCTGGAGGACAGAAGCTCTTCCAGGCTGATGCATCTTTCTCTGAAGGATGGCAGTCTGGAACACAGACACTTTACCGATATTCTGGAGTATCTGAATGCCGGTGACTGTCTGGTGATCAATGATACGAAGGTCATACCGGCCCGCCTTTACGGACACAAAGAGGATACCGGTGCAGTGATCGAGATTCTTCTTCTGAAAAGAAAAGAGAATGATATCTGGGAATGTCTTGTAAAACCTGGAAAAAAAGCCCGTCCTGGTGCTAAAATCTCGTTTGGTGACGGTATCTTAAAGGGCGAGATCATGGATGTTGTGGAAGAAGGAAACCGTCTGATCCAGTTCCACTATGAGGGTATTTTTGAAGAAATACTGGATCGTCTGGGAGAAATGCCTCTTCCGCCATATATTACGCATAAGCTGCAGGACAAGAACCGTTATCAGACGGTATATGCGAAGAATGAAGGCTCTGCGGCAGCACCGACTGCCGGTCTGCATTTCACGAAAGAACTGCTGGCTCAGGTGGAGGCAAAAGGAGTCAGAATCGCACATGTTACTCTTCATGTAGGGCTCGGTACTTTCCGCCCGGTCAAAGTGGATGACGTGGAAAGCCATCATATGCATTCGGAGTTTTATATGGTGGAAGAAGACCAGGCGAAGATTATTAATGATACGAAGAAGAATGGCGGCCGTGTGATTTCCGTTGGAACGACCAGCTGCCGTACACTGGAATCCGCTGCGGGAGAAGATGGAATCCTTCGCGCAGGAAGCGGATGGACAGAGATTTTTATTTATCCGGGTTATCATTTCAAAATGATCGACGGCCTGATCACGAATTTCCATTTGCCGGAATCTACGCTTCTGATGCTTGTATCTGCACTGGCCGGAAAAGAAAATATTATGAAAGCGTATGAAGAAGCGGTAAAGGAACGGTATAGATTCTTTTCGTTTGGGGATGCCATGCTGATCCTTTAGAATCTACTCCTTATGCCCGCACCCTTTGTATCCCATGAATGAATTTTCAAACACACTCTAGGCAGATGATATAGTATTGAATTTGCGGATACTTCCACTCTGCCTTCAGGGGTGAATACGACAGAAAAATAGCCGCCTGTGAACCTCCGATCGTTAGATTTTGTCTCTGACTTTTGGGGTTCATGGTACGGCTATTTTTTGTGAATATATGTAAGGATGGATACAAGCAGGATGAATTTGTCAGAACAATTATGAAAATTTCATAATTGCGTATTGTTTATTACGGAGCAGGAATCCAGGAACTGCGTTCCGAAATTTTATTCAGGATCCGTGTCGCTTCCTCGCCTTCTGCAGGTGTCGGCTGATAATTGTTGTAACCATAATCCGATGAAATAGAGCAGGGGATGATATTGGTTACATTGTCTGCTTTTACTCCGTTCTGATCAATGGTAAATGTCTGCTGGAAAATCATGGAGTCCATATCACTTGGATAAGAATTGCCTCCAAAACAGAAATTCCCAAGACTGTAAACGATATTTTTGCCTTTGTATTCCTCAATTCCCTGAAGCACATGGGGATGATGTCCGCATACCAGGTCAGCGCCCTCGTCAATGGCCATGCGTCCCAGTGTCATCTGGTTCGTGTCCGGAACTTCTTCTTTTTCATTTCCCCAGTGAAATATGACAATGATAAGTTGTGCTCCATCTTCTTTGACTTTGGCAATGTTTGCTTTCAGCTGTTCCGTGCGGCCCAGATGATCATTCAGTTCATAAATGCCCACCAGTCCGACTTTGATTCCCTTGACGTCCATAACGGCAGTTTCGTCATAACCGAAATGTACGATATTTTCCGCATCAAGGGCTGCCATAGTGTCTGTGAAACTCTGTTCGCCGTAGTCATGGCTGTGATTGTTGGCGGTAGTGACTGCTTCAATGGAACCACTGGAAAGGATGCCGGCAAATTCTGCGGGAGCCTTAAAAGCAAACTGTTTGTCTTCCCGGTATTCCGAATCGGTGAGTGTTCCTTCAAAATTGGCAATGGTCAGATCATCAGCATTGAAAATACTTTTCACATTCTGCATGAAGTAGTCTTTGCCATAGCTGTAGTAATAGGCATTGAGGCTGGTGTCATAGTCAAAATATTCATCCGTTCCAAGGGTGCAGTCACCGACAACACTGATCGTGAGAGATACCGGTTCGGATGGGAGAGACGAGTCTGTTTCTTCATTGGAAGTTTTACCGGAATCAGCGTTTTCGTTGGAAACTTCCTCAGAACCGGTGCTTTCGCTGGAAATATCTCCGGAATCGATGATGTCAGAATCATTTGATTTCGAAGATTTCCCTTCCTTGTTGTTATTGGAAGATGCAGAAGCCTGGCTGTCAGCGGAAGCAGATACGGACTTCCTGTCACCGCATCCGGAGCAGCTTCGGATGATAAAAATAAAAAGAAGCAGAAACAGTATTGCCGCAGCTCCTGTGAGAATCCGGATTTGCAGCTGCCGTTTCCTGTAATATGCTGATTTGCGGTAAATTTTTTTTCGTCTGGCATTTTGCCTGCGGCGGGAAGAAATATTAGAGCTTTCCGTACGCCGGGAAGTATTGGAAGCTCCCGTACGTCGAGAAGCATTGGAAGTTCCCGTTCGGCGGGCTGAATTCGCCGGACGATTTCTTTTATTAGGGGTGTTTTCCATACATTTCTCCTTCTGGTATATATTAGAGTGTGTTTGTGATGAAACGATTAATTTCAGTATAGGAAGTTTTTATATCTTCGTCAATAACTTTCTGCCGGGAGAGTATTTGTCAGACTTAATATCTTTTCACAAACGCTGTTTTTTGTTATAATAGAAACGGTTTTACATACCTGCAGTGTGTTCCCGCACATCCAACCGTTTTGCGGAAACAGGGCAGATATTTATTTTACAGAGAGAAGAGGAAAGAAATATGTTATATATAGGCAACCACACCACATCTTCGAAAGGATACGCGGCTATGGCCCGTCAGATAATTGCGAATGGAGGAAACACGTTTGCGTTTTTTACACGCAATCCCAGAGGCGGGAAGGCTAAAAACATTGATCCGGAGGATGTGGAACGGTACTGTGTACTTTCCGGTGAGAATCACTTTGGAAAAATTGTAGCACATGCGCCATATACATTGAATGCCTGTGCAGCCAAAGAGAATCTTCGGGATTTTGCGCGGGAAACTATGGCAGACGATCTTCAGCGTATGGAAATGACTCCCGGAAATTATTATAATTTTCATCCAGGCAGTCATGTAGGGCAGGGAGCGGAAGAGGGGATCCGCAAAATTGCGGAAATTCTCAATGATGTTCTTACAGAGGAACAGACCACCACAGTTCTTCTGGAAACCATGTCCGGCAAGGGTTCTGAAGTGGGCAGAAATTTTGAAGAACTCCGTGCGATCATGGATCTGGTCGAAAAGAAAGAGAAGATCGGAATATGCCTGGATACCTGTCATGTCTGGGACGGCGGATATGACATTGTGAATGATCTGGATGGCGTACTGGATACATTTGACCGCATTATCGGTCTTTCCAATCTGAAAGCCGTTCATCTGAATGACAGCATGAATGCGCTTGGAAGCCACAAAGACCGTCATGCAAAAATCGGAGAGGGCCAGATCGGTCTGGAGGCACTGACCCGGGTGATCTGTCATCCGGCTCTTCGGGAGATTCCGTTTATTCTGGAGACTCCGAACGATGATGAAGGCTGGTCAAAGGAAATCGCTGTCCTGAGAAAAGCTTACGAGGAGACGATGAAATGACAAAAAATAAAAGAAAGAAACCATGGAAATTGCTGTTTTTACCACTGTTGATTCTGATGGCAGTTGTATTTGCAGGATGCACCGGAAGTGCAGAGGAGAAAAAAACAGATACAGACAATGCAGCCGAGGAAGAAGAGGAATCCGCGACACAGGAAGAAATTGATGAGATCATGAATGAAGAATTGACACCTCTGGATGAAGAGGAACTGGCTATGCTGGAAGACTTTGATGAAGGGGAGACTCTGAAGGATGACGAGATGAGGCCTCTCAGTGAAGAGGAACTGGAACAGGAAGAAGTGGAAGTTCAAGAGGAAGAAAAAGCTCAAGAGGAAGAAGAAGCTTTAAAGGAAGAAGAACTTACCCCAGTTACAGGGGAAGAAGATTCTGCGACAGAGGAAAATACCGAAATTTCCAGTCAGATTAAGGAAGATGGAACCTATACAGAGAAAACAGATGTGGCTGTTTACATCCATACCTATGGCAAGCTACCATCTAATTACATCACGGAGGAAGAAGCAAAAAAGCTTGGATGGGTGAGCAGCAGAAACAATCTGGATGAAGTGGCTCCGGGCAAGAGTATCGGAGGAGATATTTATGCCAATGAAAACAAGATGCTTCCGGAAGAGGACGGACGGACTTACCAGCAGTGTGATATTGATTATGAAGGCGGGGCACGGGGAGAGAAAAGACTTGTTTTTTCCAATGACGGCCTGATTTTCTATTCAGAAGATCACTACGAAACATTTGAACAATTGTATTAATATGATGGTGCTGTACTGAGACTTTTTCATCATGTGCAGTTAAAAAACAGGAAAGTTATCTGATGCAGTTATTTCGAAAACGATGGATCAGATCATTTGAGGGAGAGACGATGAAGAGAAAATATAAAAGAACATTATATGCCAGTTATCTGGGATACATTACCCAGGCAATTGTAAATAATCTGGCACCGCTGCTGTTTGTGACATTTCAGAAGGAATTCAGCATTACAGTAGCACAGATTGGTTTTCTGGTAACTTATAATTTTGCAGCACAGATGGTTGTTGACATACTGGCGGCAAAATATGTGGAAAAAATCGGATACAAAGTATCGATTCTGGCGGCTCATATATTTGCGGCTGCAGGTTTGATCGGAATGGGATTTCTGCCGTCCGTTCTGGGCAATCCCTATATCGGACTGCTGATTGCAATCACCATTTATGCAATTGGAGGCGGATTGATCGAAGTGCTTGTGAGCCCCATTGTTCAGGCGCTTCCCATGGATGAAAAATCAGCAGCAATGAGTCTGCTGCATGCCTTCTACTGCTGGGGGCATGTGCTGGTGGTTGTGCTTTCCACTGTTTATTTCCGTGTTGTCGGAATTGAAAGCTGGAGATTTCTGACGATTCTGTGGGCACTTGTTCCGATTGCCAATATCTTTGTTTATGCAGGTGCTCCGATCAAGGTTCTGGTGGAAGAGGGGAATGCCCTTCCTGTAAAAAAACTGTTTTCCATGAAATTGTTCTGGTGCTTTTTTATCCTGATGATCTGTTCCGGTGCCTCGGAGCAGGCGATGAGTCAGTGGGCATCCTATTTTGCGGAAAATGGTCTTCAGGTGTCCAAGACTATGGGGGATCTCTTAGGACCCTGTATGTTTGCAATTCTGATGGGTGTTTCCAGAACCTTTTATGGAATCAAAGGAGACAAAATTCCTCTGAAAAAATTTATATCTATCAGCAGTATCCTTTGTGTGCTGAGCTATCTCGTGGCTGTATTTTCTCCAAGTCCGGTGCTTTCCCTTGTGGGCTGCGGTATCTGCGGGCTTTCCGTGGGAATTATGTGGCCGGGAGTGTTCAGTCTGGCTGCTGAATATTGTTCCCAGGGCGGAACTGCCATGTTCGCGCTGCTTGCACTGGCAGGAGATATCGGCTGTTCGGGAGGACCTTCTGTGGTGGGATGTATTTCCGGTATTTTCCAGGGAAATCTGAAATACGGTCTTCTGGCAGCAATTATCTTTCCTGTGATTCTGATCGCTGGTGTCAATATGCTGAAAAAGACAAATCAAAAATTCTGACTCGAATCATGCTGCGCAGAAAGGAAACCGCGGCAGACAGGGAGAGAGGAGTTCTGGCTATGAATGCACAGAGAAAAAACATATGGAGAAAAACAATTATCTGTTTTCTGCTGATGGTGACTGCCGCGGCAGGATGTATGAGTACAAATCTTGTTTCTGTTCTGGCAGAAGAAAATGTGGTATCTGACGAAGTGCAGGAAGTCCAGGAGGAAGAAAGCACGGATGCCGACATTCCGGAAGAAAAAGATGCGGTAAATATCATGCTGATCGGTCAGGACAAAAGAGAGGGTCAGGATCGTCAGCGTTCGGATACGATGATATTGGCAGTAATTAACAAAGAGAAAAACTGTCTGCAGCTGATTTCCTTTATGCGTGATCTTTATGTTCCGATTCCCGGTCACAGTGACAATCGTATGAATGCCGCTTATCAGCTTGGCGGAATGGAACTTCTGGATGAAGTGATGGAGGAAGATTTCGGAATCCACATAGATGGAAATGTAGAGGTGGATTTTGAGGGATTTCAGACACTGATCGACCTGATGGGGGGAATTGACCTGGAGCTGACTCAGGAAGAAGCAGATTATATTTGCGGAAGAAATCAGAATGTGCTGTATCCGCAGCCGCTGCGTGAGGACTGGGATCTTACAGAAGGAATCAATACACTTAATGGAGAACAGGCACTGATTCATGCCAGAAACCGTTCTGTGGGAAATAATGATTACCGCAGAACAGAACGGCAGAGAGAAGTGCTGACAGCGGCTCTGGATAAAGCCATGGAGTCCGATATTGGTACCATGCTGAAACTTGCGGAGAAAGGATTTTCCATGCTTACTACGGATATGAGCTATGGGGATATCCTTGGCTGTGCAATGGGTGTGCTTGCGATGGAGGAGCCGGCCGTGGAAAGCTATCGGATTCCGGAAGACGGGGCTTATTCATCGGCGGTGATCCGTCAGATGCAGGTTCTGGTGCCTGATCTGACGAAATGCCGGGATTATCTGCAGAGTATTTTGTAAATGCAAATACCATGCTTATCTGCGTTTAACCGGTTACTTCATTTTTTAATTCTTCCCCATTCATAAATGCCTGTGCATTTTGAAGGGTAGTTTCCGCAATATTGGTTAGTGCTTCTTCTGTAAAGAATCCCTGATGGGAAGTTATGGTTACATTTGGGAATGACAGAAGACGCTGAATCGTGGAACTCTGAAGAATACGCTCAGAAAGATCCTCATAAACAAAGGCGGTTTCTTCTTCGTATACGTCCAGACCGACGGCGAAAAATTTGTGATCCCGGATTCCTGCAATCAGATCACTGGTTTTGATCAGCCCACCTCTGGAAGTATTTACGAGGATGACACCGTCTTTCATTTTTTCAATGGTCTCCTGCCGGATCATATGGTGTGTCTGCTCGGTCAGCGGACAATGAAGACTGATTAGGTCACTGGAAGACAGCAGTTCATCCAGGGAAACATAAGTCAGAAAATCCAGTTTTTTATCGGGATAGAGATCGTAGGCAATGACGCGCATCCCGAAACCCTGGCAGATGCGGGCCATTGCCAGACCTATTTTTCCGGTGCCAATGATTCCTGCTGTTTTATGGTAGAAGTTTACGCCCATCAGCCCGTTCAGGGCAAAGTTGTTTTCTCTGCATTTGATATAAGCCTTGTGTGTATGACGATTGGCAGTCAGTGCAAGAGCCATGGCATGTTCTGCTACGGCTTCCGGAGAATAGCCGGGAACCCGGAGAACTTTGATATGGTGCGTGTGTGCGGAAGCAAGATCCACATTGTTATATCCTGCACAGCGCATGAGAATCAGGCGGATGCCGCAGCGGGACAGTATTTCTATTACGCTTGTTCCGATGTCCGCATTGACAAATGCACATATACCCTCATATCCGGAAGAGAGCGGCGCAGTTTCCGGACAGAGATTTGCCTCAATAAACTGGAAAGAAATTCCGGGGTATTCCGGAAGCAGTTTTTGGAAAAACTGTTCGTCATAATTTTTGGTGCCATAAAATAGAATTTTCATAGGTACAGGCTCCTTTCTGGAATTATCATAGAATCTGTACAGGAATGAGCTACAGGAATCCTATGATACTGATAAGGTATCCTGCAATTTACAAATTATTCGGAAGGAGGCAAAAAGAATGCAGGAAATTACGGTTAATGGAAAGGACTTTGATACCCCGGAAGAAGTATATGAATTTCTGGCAGAAAAGCTGGAACTGCCGGGGGAGAGTGATGGGAATCTGTCTGCTTTGTATGATGTTCTGTTGAATCTGAGCGATGACATCAGATTGATTCTGAATCTTACTGAAGTGGAAGATGATGCGATGATGGAAATACTGGAGCGTATAGCGGAAATTCTGACAGATGCGGCGGATACCAGCGAATATCTGGAAGTTTCCATTAAACAGTGAGCAAAAAAAGGAAGAAGGCCGGCGGAGTTATGAAAAAAATGATATTCATGATTCCGCCGGTTTTCTTTTGGATAAAATACACGATATTTTCCAGAATATGTCAAATGTCTCAAAGTTTTCATATATCACAATTGCGACACACTATGAACATAGAAAGAACACACTTATGGAATATTCTTATAAAAGCAAATGAAAAAAAGGAGACATCATTATGGAAATCTTACAAACATCAAGAAAAAAATTACTTATTGTTCTCAGCATGCTGTGTGCGTTGTGTATGTGTCTGATGGGAACGCCGCGGATAGTCAGGGCGGACAGCGGGTTGACACTCAGTACAGATTATCCGGGAATTTCTGTAAAACCGGGCGATACAAGCAGTTTTACCCTGTATCTTCTGAATGGAACGGATACGGAAATGAATGCGGCTCTGAGTGCAGAAAAACTGCCGGAAGGCTGGGAAGGATATTTCCGCGGAAGCAGCAGTGAAGTCAGCAGTGTACATGTATTTGGAAATCAGACAAAGGAAGACAGTCCTTCTCTCAATTATTCCCTTACGATTCCGGGTGAAACAGAGGAAGGAGATTACCAGGTGGTTCTTAAGGCTGATGCCGGAGACGATGGCGTTGCAGAACTTCCTCTGACAATCCATGTCACTACAGAAGAAGCAGGTCAGGGCAACTTTACTGCAGAATATCCGGAGCTTCAGGGAGATACCGGAACAAGCTTCAGCTTTGATACGACACTTGTAAACAATGGTTCTGTTTCACAGTCCTACAGCCTTTCTGCCAATGCTCCGGAAGGATGGCAGGTCACATTTACCCCATCCGGTGAAAGCAGTCAGGCAGCCAGCATTCCTGTAGACGCAGGGGCAAGCCAGGGAATTACAGTGAAAGTGACTCCGTCTGAAAAAGCAGAGCAGGGAGATTATACCATCAGCTGTACGGCAGTATCCGCAAATGAAACCCTGAACCTGGATCTGAAAGTAACGATCATTGGTACATATAGTCTCGGCCTCAGCACTTCTACCGGAAATTTGAGCGTCAGTGCCTATGCAAATGAAGAAGCAAAAGTAACTTTAAGTATTCAGAATACAGGTAATGTGGATCTGAATAATCTTCAGCTGTCATCTTCCGCATCTACAGACTGGAATGTGCGTTTTGATGAAACAACTATTGATACACTGGAAGCCGGAACCACAAAAGAAATTACAGCTTATATTCAGCCGAGCGAAGATGCGATCATCGGAGATTATGTAACAAGTATTACCATCAGTAATGATCAGACATCTGCCCAGACAGATCTTCGTGTATCTGTGAAAAACCATACAACATGGGGTGTGGCTGCGATTGCGATTATTGTGATCCTTGTAGCGGGACTTGCAGCAATCATTCGTAAGTATGGGAGACGATAAGTATGGCAAAGAATGACATTATTATTTCTACGCAGGATCTTACCAAGATGTATGGGGATAAGACTGCGGTAAATCACCTGAATCTTTCTATTCGGGAAGGAGAGGTGTTCGGACTTTTGGGACCAAACGGTGCAGGAAAGACGACAACGATCCTGATGCTGCTTGGACTTACAGAACCTGTATCAGGAAGTGCGTCCATTCAGGGACTGGACTGTACGAGAAATTCCATGCAGGTAAAACGGATTACCGGCTACCTTCCGGATAATATGGGATTTTATGCAGATATGACCGGGAGGGAAAATTTGAGATTTACCGGCAGACTGAATGGTCTCAGCGAGGATGAGATTGACAATAAGATTGAGCATCTTCTGGAGAGAGTTGGAATGACCTATGCAGCGGATCAGAAAACCGGTACCTATTCGAAAGGTATGCGTCAGCGTCTGGGAATTGCAGATATTCTCATGAAGGATCCCAAAGTAATCATAATGGATGAGCCAACTCTCGGTCTGGATCCGGAAGGAATGAAGGAATTTCTGAAACTGATCAAAGAACTCTCTGTAGAAGACGGCAGAACTGTGCTGGTTTCTTCACATCAGCTGTATCAGATCCAGCAGATCTGTGACCGTGTAGGGATTTTTGTCGGAGGAAGTCTGATTGCCTGCGGAAGAATTGAGGAACTTGGTAAACAGATCGTCAAAGAAGGGCATTATGTTCTGGAAGTAGAAGCTGTCCCCTGTGATGACCGTTTTCTGGGATTTATCCATGGTCTGGAAGGGGTAACGGGAATCGAAAAAGAAGGAAGCAGGTTTATTGTAAAATCATCCAGAGATCTGAGAAAAGATATTACGGGCTTTTTGGGAATGAATGGGTATACTTTATGCCATTTGAGACAGAAAGGCGGAGATCTGGATGAGATTTACAGCAGTTATTTCGAAAAAGCAGAGATGGAAAGTGAGAAAGAAGGTGAGAAACATGGAATCTGGAAAAATGCGAAGCATCTCCTTAAGAAGAAACAGGGATAAGTCTGTTGACAATACAAAGGGAAACTGTTCAGGGATGCACAGCCTGACAGCTCTGTATCGGAAGGAAATGTCGGATCATATTACCAGCAAACGTTTTGTCATTATTTTGTGTTTGGTAATGGCTTCTACCATTGCAGGACTTTACGGAGCATTGAGCGGACTGTCGGATGCAATCAGCGACAGCAGTGATTTCATTTTTCTGAAATTATATACCACAAGCGGAAATTCCATTCCATCTTATATGTCTTTCATTGGTCTGATCGGACCGTTTGTCGGCCTGATTTTCGGATTCGATGCCATTAACAGCGAGAGGAACAATGGAACACTGAACCGCCTGCTTTCCCAGCCAATTTACAGGGATTCTGTGATCATCGGGAAATTTCTGGCATCTGCATCGGTGATTTCCATCATGGTAGTATCCACAGGGGTTCTGATCGGGGCAATCGGATTTCTGAAGACGGGCATTCATCCTTCGGGAGAAGAACTTGTCCGGATTCTTGTATATCTGGTATATACTATTGTATATATTTGTTTCTGGCTGGCAATGTCGATGCTGTTCAGTGTTTACTGCAAGCATTCCTCTACATCTGCACTGGCATCCATCGCATTGTGGATTTTCTTTGCAATCTTTATGAGTCTTCTGGCAAGTATGATTGCAAACGCTGTTTACCCGATCAATGACCAGTACCATGCGATTATCAATACCATGAGCAATTATAATTGTGAGCTGTATCTGAACAGGATTTCTCCTTATTATCTTTACTCAGAAGCAGTGAGCACGATTCTGAATCCTTCCGTTCGTACAGTAAATGTGGTAACCATGTCGCAGATGGTAGGTGCGATCAGCGGGTATCTTTCTCTGGGACAGAGCCTGCTTCTGGTATGGCCGCATCTGGTAGGTATGGCTGCATTGACTCTGGCAGCATTTACCATTGCCTATGTCCGGTTTATGCGCCAGGAAATTCGTGGAAACTGAAAAATGGTAATAAAAAACTCTCTCGGAAGCACTGAGAGAGTTTTTATATTGCTAAAGCAATCCGCCGCAGGCGGAGAATCCTGTAAAGCAGGATCCTTTCTCAATTTGAATATTCGGAATCTTCAAACACGCGCCAGCCCGTACAGATCCTGATAAAATTCCGGATAAGAGATATTGACGCATTCGGCCCCTTCGATTTCCACCGGTCCGTCGCAGATGGTGCCTGCAACAGCGAAAGACATGGCGATTCGGTGATCCAGATGAGAATCAATCACAGCACCGTGGAGGGGAACTCCTCCCCGGATGATCATGCCGTCATCGGTTGCTTCGATATCCGCACCCATGCGTTTCAGATTATCCACCATAACCTCGATGCGGTTGGATTCTTTGACCTTCAGTTCCTGTGCATCTTTGATGACGGTGGTTCCTTCTGCAAATGCGGCCATAACAGCAATCATGGGAATCTCATCAATCAGTGCAGGGATGATCTCGCCGCCGACTGTAGTTCCATGAAGGCTGCTTGTGCGAACGAGAAGGTCAGCTGTCGGTTCTCCGTCCTGAGAGACGTTCAGGAGAGTGATATCTGCTCCCATCTCTTTGCAGACACGAAGAATCCCATCTCTGGTAGGATTGATTCCAACGTTTCTGATCAGTATCTCACTGTTCGGCGTGAGAAGTCCGGCGGCTATAAAATAAGCTGCAGAGGAAATATCTCCAGGTACTCTGATTTCCCTTGCTTCCAGAGCAGGATCCGGATGGATGGAAGCAGTGGTACCCTGAGAGGTTACCTGTGCCCCGAAATAGTTCAGCATAATTTCTGTATGATTTCTGGAAAGTACCGGTTCCGTAACACTTGTAATGCCATCCGCATACATACCTGCCAGCAGTACACAGGATTTGACCTGTGCGGAAGCTACCGGAGAGTTGTAATGTACGGCATGAAGAGGACGTCCGCTGATGCGGAGAGGTGCACAGCCATTGCCGCGGATGCTGGTGATATCCGCCCCCATAGAGAGAAGCGGTGTCATAATGCGCTTCATGGGACGGCTCTGGATGGAAGCATCGCCATTCAGTTCAGAAACAAAATCCTGCCCTGCAAGAATGCCTGAGATCAGGCGGGTGGTCGTGCCGCTGTTGCCTACATCGAGAATGCTGTCCGGAGCACAGAGGCCGTGAAGTCCTTTGCCGTGCACCAGAATTTCCGAAGCATGTTGTTCAATGTTAATTCCCATTTTCCGGAAACAGGAAATGGTAGACAGACAGTCTGCCCCATTGAGAAAATGTGTGATTTTTGTCGTGCCTTCTGCCAGAGAACCGAACATGACAGCTCTGTGGGAAATGGATTTATCTCCGGGTACAGCAATTTCGCCGCGGAGAGAAGTCTGTTTTTTGATTTCCATAACTGATACCTACCGTTCGTATACAATGTAATTTCTTTTTTTCAGGAGAGAAATGGCGCGTTTCATGGCGTCTTCTTCATAAAATTCGATTTTCAGCACACCCTGCTCAAATTCCCGGTTGTGTATGATACCGATATTTTTGATACTGATATTATCCATGGCGAGAATGGTGGCAATGGTGGCAATTCCGCCGGCTTCGTCAGCGATGTCCAGATACAGGACATGAAGCTTGCTGATGGGACCGCTGGACGTTGCATCGATAGAATCCCTGTAATCCCGGGAGCTGGCAAACATCTGATAAAGATGGTCCGCTTCCTGATTATCAATGGTACAGCGGATCTGAATCAGCATACGGATATATTCATCTAGAACACTGGAAATGTTTTCATGATTTTCCAGACAGATCTGCTGCCACATGACAGGAGAGGAGGAGGCAATTCTTGTGATATCCCGGAAACCTCCTGCAGCAATCGTTTTCATGTATTCCTGATCATTGTCCAGAGCATTGACCAGATTTACAAGTGCGGAGGCAATGATATGAGGAAGATGACTGACACCGGCAGTGATATAGTCATGTTCCTGAGCGGTGAGTACCATGGGAATGGCACCAATGGAGGAAACCAGCTCTGTGAAATCTGTGAGCTGCTCCAGCTCTACCTCACCTCCCGGAGTGATGATATAATAAGCATTTTCAATCAGACGGTCACTGGAATGAGCGAAACCGGAACGTTCCGAACCGGCCATGGGATGTCCGCCGATGAAGCATTTTTCCATTCCGAGTTCTTTGACACGCTTATGAATGATTCCCTTGACACTGCCTACATCGGTGATGATACAGTGGTCGGAGATGACCTCTTTGAGATATTCCAGGTATTTCAGATTGTATTCCACAGGTGCGCACAGAAAAATATAATCACAGGAACCATAACGTTCGTCCTGTGCTTCACAGACAGCGTCAATGGTATTGCTGTTCAGTGCTGCTGCCAGTGTTTCTTTATGTCTGGCATAAGCCAGAAGATGATAGTCCGGATGATATTTCCGGATCGCTTTGGCAATGGAACCGCCGATCAGTCCAAGACCGATAAAAGCAATGGTTTTCATGGGTAGTAAGCTTCCTTTCCAGTAACAAGTTCTCGCAATCGGCAGTGATAATCTGCCGCAATAATACTATATTATAGTAAAATCTTCAGCTTATTGTAAGAGATTAGGGGAAAAAAGTCAATTGTCGGTGAAAATAACGATGCATTTGAAGAAAAAACAGAAAAAACCTTGTTAAAATTTCATAAAATACTTGAAAGTTGAAGAGATTTTTAGTAGAATATGGACATATTAGACAAACAGGGAGGTATTACATATGGACGTTTTTAGAACTGACCGAATTAGAAATGTAGTCCTATTAGGTCATGGCGGAGCCGGCAAGACAACATTGGCAGAGGCGATGGCTTATTTAGCAGGAATGACAAACCGCCTCGGCAGAGTAGAGGATGGAAATACAGTCAGCGATTTTGACAAAGAAGAAATTAAGAGACAGTTTTCTATCTCCACTACGCTGATTCCGGTACCATGGAACAAGGTAAAGATTAATGTTCTTGACACTCCTGGATATTTTGATTTTGTTGGTGAAGTAGAAGAAGCTGTAGGTGCTGCTGATGCAGCGATCATCGTTGTTTCCGGTAAGGCTGGTGTTCAGGTTGGAACCCAGAAGGCATGGAATCTTTGTGAGAAATATAAACTTCCGCGTATGATTTTTGTTACGGATATGGATGTGGACGATGTCAGCTATCGTAAAGTTGTGGAAGAACTGACAGAGCTTTACGGCAAGAAGATTGCTCCTCTTCATTTCCCGATTCGTGAAGACGGCAAATTCGTGGGCTATGTTAACGTTGTGAAACAGGCCGGGCGTAAATATATTGACAAGGGTAAGAAGGAAGAATGTGATATTCCGGAATACCTGAATGAGTATCTTGAGAAATATCATGAAATCCTGATGGAATCCGTAGCTGAGACCAGTGAAGAATTTATGGACCGTTATTTTGAAGGCGATGAATTCTCCGTAACAGAGGTTTCCGCTGCACTTGCTACCAATGTTCAGGAAGCAAGCATCGTTCCTGTATGCATGGGTTCACCGGTGAACCTTCGCGGTGTATCCAACCTTCTGGATGATATCTGCGGCTATTTCCCGAGCCCGGATAAACGTGCATGCAACGGTATTTCCCAGAAGACCAATGAAATTTATGAAGCAAATTACGACTTTGCAAAAGCAAAATCTGCTTATGTATGGAAAACCATCGTAGATCCGTTCCTTGGCAAATATTCTCTTATCAAAGTTTGCTCCGGTGTTATCAAGTCGGATGATACTCTGTTAAATGTTGAAAAAGGAGAAGAAGAACGTCTGAACAAGCTGTATGTTCTGGAAGGTTCCAAACCAATTGAAGTTCCGGAGCTTCATGCAGGTGATATCGGTGCCATTGCAAAACTGAACAGCGTACAGACCGGTGACAGCCTTGCAACCAAGACAAATCCGATTCTGTATCCGAAGACTCTGATTTCCACACCATATACCTATAAGAGATATAAAGCTGTGAAGAAGGGCGATGAAGACAAGATTTCGCAGGCTCTTTCCAGAATGATGAATGAAGATAAGACTCTGAAGGTTGTAAATGATTCCGCGAACCGTCAGTCACTCCTTTATGGTATGGGTGACCAGCATCTGGATATCGTTGTAAATAAACTGAAAGAGCGCTACAAAGTAGAAATCGAACTTTCCAAACCGAAGGTTCCGTTCCGTGAGACGATCCGTAAGAATTCTGATGTGGAAGGCAAACATAAGAAACAGTCCGGTGGACATGGTCAGTACGGACATGTTAAAATGCGTTTTGCTCCGTCCGGTGATCTGGAGACTCCATACGAATTTGAACAGGTAGTTGTCGGCGGTGCTGTTCCGAAGAACTACTTCCCGGCAGTTGAGAAGGGTCTCCAGGAATGTGTTCAGAAAGGACCTCTGGCTGCATATCCGGTAGTTGGTGTGAAGGCTACTCTGTATGATGGATCCTATCATCCGGTAGACTCCTCTGAAATGGCATTTAAGATGGCAACCATCCTTGCTTTCAAGAAGGGATTTATGGATGCTTCTCCGGTACTTCTGGAGCCAATCGTTTCCATGAAGGTAACAGTTCCGGATAAATTTACCGGTGATGTTATGGGTGACCTGAATAAACGCCGCGGACGTGTGCTTGGTATGAATCCTGATCATGAGGGCAATACCATTATTGAAGCAGATGTTCCAATGCTTGAAATTTATGGATATTCCACAGACCTTCGTTCCATGACAGGCGGAAGCGGAGATTTCTCCTACACGTTCGCTCGTTACGAACAGGCTCCGAATGATATTCAGGCCAAGGAAATCGAGGCAAGAGCAAGCAAGCTGGAAAGCAATGAAGAGTAAAGATTTTAAAGATTCAGAACATGGATGATGTTCATTCAGGAAAAGCTCCCGTACGGGGGCTTTTTCTGTTGCCCGGAATATGTCTGTTCCGCTGTTCCTCTGTTTTCATTTTGGCGTACATTTTACAATTTTAGAGAACGTTTTAAACACGTTCTGGAAAGATTTCAAATCTGAATAGTATATTTGCTGAAAAGGAATTTTTCTCTTACGGTATAAAAAGAAACGGTATGGCAACTATAACAAAGAGTCCTGCAAAGCTGGATTCTTTCGGATAAAAAAATTCAAGTACTTATTTTAATACAATAATAGTAGGTATGTATCAAAATAAGTACAATATATTGCTTGACTAAAATTTAACAATACTATATATTGGTGCTGTCAATGAAAACAGTGAACAGCAAGGAGGAACCAAATGAGACAGGAATGGACTTCTTTTAAAGAGGGCGTATGGGAGAAGGAAATCAACGTACGCGATTTCATTCAGAAAAACTACACACCTTACGAGGGAGACGAGTCCTTTTTGGCAGGACCGACGGAAGCAACAAAAGAGTTATGGGCACAGGTTATGAAGCTTTCCGAAGAAGAGCGTGCAAAAGGCGGCGTTCTTGATATGGATACCAAAATTATTTCTACCATTACCTCCCATGGACCGGGATACTTGAATAAAGATAAAGAGAAAATTGTCGGATTTCAGACAGATAAACCATTTAAACGTTCTCTGCAGCCTTACGGTGGAATCCGTATGGCAATCAAAGCCTGCGAGGATAATGGATATCATGTGGATCCGCAGGTCGTAGAATTCTTTACCAGGCACAGAAAAACACATAATGACGGTGTGTTTGATGCGTATACTCCGGAAATGCGTGCATGCCGTTCCAGTCATATTATAACCGGACTTCCGGATGCTTACGGACGCGGACGTATTATCGGTGATTACAGACGTGTGGCACTTTACGGTGTTGACAGACTGATTGAAGATAAACAGAAACAGAAAGATACCACAAGAATTATCATGTACTCTGATGTTACAAGAGAACGTGAGGAGCTTTCTGAACAGATCAAAGCGTTAAAAGAGCTGAAAGAACTTGGCCGGATTTACGGATATGATATCAGCAGACCGGCAGCAAATGTGCAGGAAGCAATTCAGTGGCTGTATTTTGGTTATCTTGCAGCGATTAAGGAGCAGAACGGAGCAGCTATGTCTCTGGGCCGTACGTCTACTTTTATTGATATCTATGCAGAACGTGACCTGAAAAACGGAACGTTTACAGAAGAGGAAATCCAGGAGTTTGTTGATCATTTTATTATGAAGCTTCGTCTTGTGAAATTTGCAAGAACTCCGGAATACAATGCATTGTTCTCCGGTGATCCGACATGGGTAACAGAGTCCATTGGAGGTATGGGAATTGACGGACGTTCTATGGTAACAAAAATGTCCTATCGCTATCTTCATACTCTGGAAAATCTTGGAACTGCTCCGGAACCGAACCTGACAGTTCTCTGGTCTACCAGACTGCCGCAGAACTTCAAACGTTTCTGTGCAAAGACTTCCATCATGTCTTCTTCTATTCAGTATGAGAATGATGACCTGATGCGCGTGACTCATGGCGACGATTATGCGATTGCCTGCTGTGTATCTTCCATGCGTGTGGGTAAGGAAATGCAGTTCTTCGGTGCGCGCGCGAACCTTGCAAAATGTCTGCTTTATGCGATCAATGGCGGTGTAGATGAAGTGAGCAAGAAACAGGTTGGCCCCAAATATCGTCCGATTACATCCGAATATCTGGATTATGAGGAAGTGATGGAAAAATTCCATGATATGATGAAGTGGCTGGCAAGTGTTTATGTAAATACTCTGAATATTATTCATTACATGCATGATAAATACTGTTACGAAAGAATCCAGATGGCTCTTCATGACAAAAAAGTAACCCGCTGGTTTGCGACCGGTATTGCAGGGCTTTCTGTAGTGACAGATTCTCTGTCTGCGATTAAGTATGCAAAAGTAAAAACCATTCGTGATGAGAATGGGATTGTCGTAGATTATGTGGTAGAAGGTGATTTTCCAAAATATGGAAATGATGATGACCGCGTAGATGAGATCGCATACGATGTTGTCCATGAGTTTATGCATTATATAAAGGGAAATCATACCTACAGAGGCGGTATTCCGACTACTTCTATTCTGACGATTACCTCCAATGTGGTATATGGAAAAAATACCGGTTCCACACCGGATGGAAGAAAAGCAGGACAGCCGTTTGCACCTGGTGCAAATCCAATGCATCACAGAGACAGCCATGGAGCCGTTGCATCTCTCAGTTCCGTTTCCAAGCTGCCGTTTAAGGATGCGCAGGATGGTATTTCCAATACATTCTCCATTATTCCGGGAGCCCTTGGCAAAGATGATGCCATTTTCTTCGATGATATCACCTTTGAACTGGATCCGGACTGCGCATGCTGCGAACCGAATATGCCGGATGAGAGAGATGCAGAGTAAAGAATACCGGAAGAAAGACTGAACGTATCGATACGGAGCAATGTAAAAAAGAAAAGATACAAAAATAGATGAATATAAAAATCAATCAGATTTCGATAAGATATTGGAACGATAAAAATGGTACAGAAATGAAAGCTTCGAGGGCAGAAAAGAAAGGAGAAAACATATTATGAATATCAGTGACGCACAGATTGACAACCTTGTAAATTTACTTGACGGATATGCAGAAAAAGGCGGTCATCACCTGAATGTGAATGTATTTACCAAAGATACTCTTCTGGATGCACAGGCTCATCCGGAGAAATATCCGCAGCTGACAGTACGTGTATCCGGTTATGCGGTGAATTTTAACAAATTAACAAAAGAGCAGCAGGATGAGGTTATCTCCAGAACTTTCCACGAAGGAATGTAAGAAAGTCAGAAGAAATGCAAAGGATAACCAGATGGAACTGTAATGGATAAAAGGGAAGGAATGTAAGAGATGCATACGGAACAAAAGTGTTTAAAAGGCAGAATACATTCCACAGAGAGCTTCGGGACCGTTGACGGTCCCGGAGTTCGTTTTGTGGTATTTTTTCAGGGGTGTCCGATGAGATGTCTGTACTGTCATAATCCGGATACCTGGATGCCGGACGGCGGTATGGAAACGACAGCAGAAGAGCTGTTGGAAGAATATCGCAGAAATCAGGCTTTTTACAGGACTGGCGGAATTACGGCTACCGGAGGTGAACCGCTTTTGCAGCTTTCGTTTCTTACGGAACTTTTCCGGAAAGCAAAAGAAGAGGGGATTCATACCTGTCTGGATACTTCCGGAATTGTTTACAGGAAAAGCAGAGACAAAGAGTTTCAGGCACTGTTTTCCTGTGTGGATCTGGTGCTTCTGGATTTTAAGCACAGTACAGAAGAGGAGCACAAAAAACTGACGGGGCAGAGTCAGAAGCATATTCTGGAGTTTGCCGATGCATTGGAAAAAGCCGGAATCCCTATGATTGTACGCCATGTAGTCGTTCCTGGAATTACAGATGGAAAAGATCACCTGATCCGTCTTGGACATCTGATCGGAAAGTACCGCAATCTGAAAGGGCTGGAAATTCTTCCCTATCATACCATGGGAAAAGTGAAATATGAAAAACTTGGTATGGAGTATCCGCTGGAATCTGTGGAGAATATGGATGTTGCGAAAGCAAAAGAAGCGCGTACCGTGATTTTGCAGGCAATCCGTGAGACACGCTGTAACTATGCGGGTGATAGGGGGAACTCTTCAGACAATCGCAGCACTGTGAAGTGAATTTATATAGAATTTGAATGGAAGACAGCTGACACTTTTATTGAGATGCTTTTCCCCGATAGCGAAGAGCCCTTATCAAAAAAGTGTCAGCAGTTTTATTTACAGAACCTTTGTGGTCCATTTGCTGCAGTCCCACACATCGGAAACAATATCCTGATAAAACTCCGGTTCATGGCAGATCAGCAGGATACTTCCGCGATATTCCTTCAGTGCTTCTTTCAGCGCGTCTTTTGCGTCTACATCCAGATGGTTTGTAGGCTCATCCAGAAGAAGAACATTGGTTTCTTTATTGACGAGTTTGCAAAGACGAACCTTGGCCTGTTCGCCGCCGCTCAGCACGCGCACCTGACTTTCGATATGCTTGGTGGTAAGACCGCATTTGGCAAGCGCGGACCGTACTTCGTACTGGGTGTAGGAAGGAAATTCTGCCCAGATTTCATCGATGCATGTGGTTTTATTGTCCCCTTTTACTTCCTGTTCAAAGTATCCGATCTGAAGATTATCACCAAGCTCACAGGAACCCTTCAGGGAAGGAATCAGTCCGAGAATGCTTTTAAGAAGCGTGGTTTTTCCGATACCATTGGCACCTACCAGAGCAATTTTGTGTCCGCGCTCCATGGAGAGGGAGAGAGGTTTGGACAGAGGTTCGTTGTACCCAATGACCAGATCTTTTGTCTCAAAGATATATTTTCCTGGGGTGCGTCCCTGTTTGAAATGAAATTCCGGCTTTGGCCTTTCGGCAGCGAGTTCAATCACATCCATTTTATCCAGCTTTTTCTGGCGGGACATGGCCATATTTCTTGTGGAAACCCTGGCTTTATTCCGGGCAACAAAATCTTTCAGTTCGCTGATTTCCTGCTGCTGACGTCGGTAAGCAGCCTCCAGCTGTGATTTTTTTACTGCATATACTTCCTGAAAATGATCATAATCACCGACATACCGATTCAGCTCCTGATTTTCCATATGATACACCAGATTGATCACTTCATTCAGAAACGGAATGTCATGGGAAATCAGCACGAAGGCATTTTCGTAATCAATCAGGTAACGTTTCAGCCATGCGATATGTTCTTCATCCAGATAGTTGGTCGGCTCGTCCAGAAGAAGAATGTCCGGCTTTTCCAGAAGAAGCTTGCCGAGCAGTACTTTAGTACGCTGACCGCCGCTTAGGTCTGTCACATCTCTTTCAAGCCCGATATCCAGAAGTCCAAGGGCTCTTGCAACTTCCTCCACTTTGGCATCAATGACATAGAAATCATGCATGGTAAGGGTATCCTGGATGGTTCCAAGCTCGTCCATCATATCCATCATTTCTTCCTCAGAAGCGGAACCAAGGGAATCGCAGATCTGATTCATCTTTTCTTCCAGTTCAAAGAGATAGGAAAAAGCGGATTTCAGCACATCGCGGATGGTCATTCCTTCTTTCAGCACCGTGTGCTGGTCAAGATAGCCTACGCGCACATTTTTGGCCCATTCGATTTTGCCTTCATCAGGCATCAGTTTGCCTGTGACAATATTCAAAAACGTGGATTTTCCCTCGCCGTTTGCACCGACAAGTCCGATATGTTCGCCTTTCAGAAGACGGAAAGAAACATCATTAAAAATCGCTCTGTCCCCAAAACCATGGGTCAGATGTTCGACATTTAGAATACTCATAAAATATACTCCTTTCTCAGTCTGATTCTTTCAGACCTTCAATATCCGGTGAAGCCATCAGAGAATAGTTGGTATAATATACCACAAATCCGGGTTTGGCTCCACCGGGTTTCTTTACATGTTTCTTCTGTATATAATCGATTTCTACCTTTGGGGCGGTTCGGCCTTTGGAATAATAAGCGGCAAGTCTTCCTGCCTCCTCGAATGTCCTGTCAGGCAGTTCCCCGTCACGGGTTTTTACCACTACATGAGAACCGGCCATTTTTTTTGCATGGAACCACCAGTCGTTTCCTGTTGCAAACTTAAAGGTAAGTTCATCGTTCTGATAATTATTCTTTCCTACATAAATATCGAAGCCATCACTGGAAATATAATGGAACGGTTTGGATTTCGCCTGCATTTTCTGTCCTTTTTTTCCGGAATAATGCTTTTTGATATAGCCGTATTCTGTGAGCTCTTCTTTGATCTGGGAAAGATCACTTTCTGCAACCGCGATATCCAGTGCGTTGGAAATGGATTCCAGATGTTCGATCTCACTCTGCGTGTCTGCAATCTGTTCCGTAAGCGCTTCTTCTGTACGCTTCAGTTTGCCGTATCGTTCAAAATACTTTTTGGAATTTTCGGCAGGAGTAAGCGTGGGGTCGAGAGGAATGGTGATTTCTTCGTTTGTATAATAATTCAGCGCCTGAAAGGATTTGCATCCTTCTTCCAGACCGTAACCGTAAGTGTTGATCAGTTCTCCGTAAATCTTGTATTTGTCTTTTTTGGCAGTGTCTTTCATCTGTTTTTCCTGGAGAATCAGTTTCTTGCGGTTGCGTTCCAGTGCAGTCTGAACGATCCGGCGCAGGTCAGAAGATTTCTGCCGGATACGGGTGATGGTATTTTTGGATGCATAATAAGTTTCCAGCATAGAGGAAACGCTGTCGAAAGTTCTGGAATGATATTCAGAACCATACTGAGTAAGAGGCAGTACAGAATATTCGACAGGTTCGTCTCCCCGGTAGATGATATTCGGGGTAAATTCTCCTTTTACAATCTGTTCCATAAGCCTCTGGAATGTGTGGTACAGATGAATTCCGGCAGTCTCGTCAAGAGAAAGCGCTGCCTCGCTTCCGTCAATGGAGGCTCGGAAACAGATTTCTTCCGCAATGACAGGACTCAGGCCGGTCAGAGAAGAATAAAGCGCTTTGGAAATGTTGCAGGGCTTTTTGCATACGGTTTCCAGAAAAGCTTCTTCCGAAACGGTGAGAGGATCCAGCTTCTCCTGAGTCTGGGGAATAAAGTATTCTCTGCCGGGGAGGACTTCTCTTACAGAACTCATGTGGGAAGAAACATGTTTGATGCTGTCCAGGATCATACGTTTGTCGTCGCAGAAAATGATGTTGCTGTGTTTGCCCATCAGCTCCATGATCAGGACTTTTTTGCACGGATCGCCAAGTTCATTGAGGTGTTCCAGCTCAAATTCCACAACACGTTCCAGGCCGGGCTGGCTGATGCGCGAGATCCGGGCACTTCCGATATGCTTGCGCAGAAGCATACAGAAATTGGGGGCGGTAAGCGGGCTGACTTTGTTTTTCTGTGTAAAGTAGATCAGCGGAAGAGAGGCGCTGGCGGACATGAGGAGCCTGCACTGTCCCAATGGGCCTTTGCCTGTGATGAGAAGCTCGTCCGCTTCCGGCTGGGCGATCTTGTTAAAACGTCCCCCGTTTAAATATCTGTTTAATTCCTGAACCATTGCAGCAATGGTAATTCCATCAAATGCCATGATTAAAATCTCCTTAAAATTATTTCGGTGAATATTATAACATATAAAAAAAGGATTTGACTAGGGTTTTAGAATGAACTATAATGAATCTGTATGTAAAGAGTTACTGTGAACGGAGTGAGCGGTAACTGTAAAAAGATTACTGCGAGGAAGATTTCCAGAGTGCAGTAATTGAAAATCTATTTGCAAAGTGGGAAAACATATGATAAAAAGTATGACAGGCTTCGGACGAGCCGAAGTAGTAACAGAGGAACGGAGAATTACCGTCGAGTTAAAATCTGTCAATCACCGGTATCTTGATCTGAATATCAAAATGCCGAAGAAACTCAGTTTTCTGGAAGGTAATATCCGCAGCCTGATGAAAGAATACATGCAGAGGGGAAAGGTGGATGTATTTATCACCTGTGAAGATTACACTCTGAACCGTGTATCACTGAAGTATAATCGTGAGCTTGCAGGGGAATATCTTCATTATTTCCGGGAAATGGAGGAGCAGTTCGGTCTGGAGAATGATGTCAGAGTGTCGACGCTTTCCAGATGTCCGGAAGTTCTGACTATGGAAGAACAGTCTGTGGATGAAGAACAGCTGTGGTCTTTCCTGGAGGAAGCTCTCAGAGAGGCGTGTACCAGATTTGTGGAGACAAGAAGCCGTGAAGGTGAGAATTTAAAGGCTGATCTGATAGGAAAACTTCATGGACTGGACGAAAAGGTAAGTCTTGTGGAGGAACGTTCACCGGAAGTGGTACAGGCATACCGGGAGAAGCTTGAGGCAAAGGTGCATGAACTTCTGGAGGAGACACAGATCGATGACAGTCGGATCGCAGCGGAAGTGGTCATCTACTCGGACAAAATCTGCAATGATGAAGAGACGGTACGTCTCCGCAGCCATATCAGAAATATGGAGAAGATCCTCAGCGAAGGCGAGAGTGTCGGCAGGAAGCTGGATTTCCTTGCACAGGAAATGAACCGGGAAGCCAATACGATCTTATCCAAATCCAATGATCTGACAATATCCAATATTGCAATTGATCTGAAAACAGAAATTGAAAAAATCCGTGAGCAGATCCAGAATATTGAATGACGGGAGAGAAGCGTTATGGCAAGGCTGATTAATATTGGATTCGGCAACGTTGTCAATTCAGACAAAATTGTGGCCGTGGTAAGTCCTGATGCCGCACCTGTAAAACGAATGGTGCAGAGTGTCAAGGGAAGCAATTCCCTTGTGGATGCGACGCAGGGACGGAAGACAAAGGCTGTGATCGTGATGTCAGATGACCATCTGATACTTTCCGCTCTTCAGCCGGAGACCATAGCCAGACGTTTTGGCGAAGCATATGATTTTGAAGACAGGGGAGAAGGACATGAATAATAAGGGAATCCTGGTAGTAGTATCCGGTTTTTCCGGTGCGGGAAAAGGTACAGTGATGAAGGAACTTCTGAAACGCTATGATAATTATGCGCTTTCTGTTTCTGTTACCACCAGATTACCGCGTCCCGGCGAGGAAGACGGAAGAGAGTATTTTTTCCGCACAAAAGAAGAGTTCGAACAGCTGATCCGGGAGGATGCGCTGATTGAATATGCCAGATATGTGGATAATTATTACGGAACACCCCGTTCCTATGTAGAACAGAAACTGGCAGAAGGCAAGGATGTAATCCTTGAGATTGAGATTCAGGGTGCCATGAAAGTAAAAGAAAGAAATCCGGAAACACTTCTTGTGTTCGTGACTCCTCCTACCGTGGAGGAACTGAAAAGACGTCTGGAAGGAAGAGGGACGGAAGAAGCGGACGTAATAGCTTCCAGGATGAGCAGAGCTGCAGAAGAAGCAGAAGGAATGGACGCTTATGATTATGTTCTGGTGAATGATGATCTGGAGGAATGTGTAGAGAGAATGCATGAGATTATCCAGAGCGAACATTTCCGGATGAACAGAAATACTGATTTTATCAGGCAGATCAAAGAGGAATCCAGAGCCTTTATCATCTGAGTGCTGATGATAAAAGACTCTTTCCAAATAAATGACAGAAAGTTTACAGAGGCGTACAGCCCAGGAAAGGAGAACCATATACATGATACATCCATCTTATTCAGAATTGATTCAGGCAATCAATAACAACAGTGAGGAAGACGATAACACCATTATGCTGAACAGCCGTTATTCTCTGGTACTTGCTACCAGCAAGCGCGCACGTCAGATTATTGGCGGAGCAGAACCGATGGTAGAGGGAGCAGCAGGTAAAAAACCGCTTTCTGTAGCCATTGACGAATTCTACAAGGGCAAGGTTAAAATTATTCCAAAAGCACCGGAAGAAGAGACTGCACAGGAAACTGCTCCTGAGGTGACTGCAGAGGAAACTGCAGCAGAAGAAACAGCAGCAGAAACAGCAGAGACTGTAACAGAAGAGACAGAAACAACTGAAGAAGCATAAAAATACAAAGGCTGCTTGAAGCAGCCTTTATGCGCATTAGGAGAAATTATGAAAATATTTTTTGTTTCCCTGGGATGCGACAAAAATCTGTCGGATTCCGAAGAAATGCTCGGTCTTCTTACTAAGAACGGGCACGAAATCGTAGATGAAGAAGAACAGGCAGAGGCAATTATCATCAATACCTGCTGTTTTATTAATGATGCAAAAGAAGAAAGCGTAGAAACCATTCTGGAGATGGCAGAATACCGCAAATCAGGAAAATGCCGCATTCTGATTGTCACCGGATGTATGGCGCAGAGATATAAGCAGGAAATCCTGGATGAACTTCCGGAGGTGGATGCTGTACTCGGAACTACATCTTATGAAGATATTCTCAAAGCAATTGAAGAAGCGGATGCCGGAAGAAGATTTCAGGAATTCAAGGATATCAATTATCTGCCGAACACAGAAACACACCGTGTACTTACCACCGGCGGGCATTACGGGTATCTGAAGATTGCAGAAGGCTGTGACAAACACTGTACGTACTGTATCATTCCCAGTCTTCGCGGAAGATACCGCAGTGTTCCGATGGAACGGCTTCTGGCACAGGCGGAAGATATGGCACAGCAGGGAGTCAAAGAACTGATCCTGGTAGCACAGGAAACTACAGTTTACGGAAAAGATCTTTATGGAGAAAAATCTCTGCCCCGTCTTTTAAGAGAACTCTGCAAAATAAAAGGTATCCGCTGGATCCGTGTGCTGTATTGCTATCCGGAGGAAATCGATGAGGAACTGATCCGGGTGATAAAGGAAGAGAAGAAAATCTGTCATTATCTGGATCTGCCCATACAGCATGCCAGTGACAGGATACTGAAGCGAATGGGACGAAGAACCACACAGGCGGAGCTCAGGGAAATTGTCACGAAACTCCGCAGAGAGATTCCGGACATGATCCTCCGTACAACTCTGATCACAGGCTTCCCGGGAGAAACGGAGGAAGATCACCAGGAGCTGATGGAGTTTGTAGATGAAATGGAATTTGACCGGCTTGGTGTATTTACCTATTCTCCGGAAGAAGACACTCCCGCAGCAGCGATGCCGGATCAGATACCGGAAGAGGTGAAGGAAGAACGGCGGGACGAACTGATGGAACTTCAGCAGGAAATTTCTCTGGACAGGGGAAATACCCGTATTGGCCAGGAAATGACGGTTATGATCGAGGGAAAGGTGTCAGGAGAGAGTGCATACATTGCCCGTACCTACGGGGATGCTCCGAAAGTGGACGGATATATCTTTATCCAGACTGGAGAACTGCTCATGACAGGAGATTTTGCCAGAGTGCGTGTGACAGGAGCTCTGGAATACGATTTGATAGGAGAATTGGCCGATGAATACACCGAATAAATTAACAGTAGCAAGAATGATCATGGTTCCGTTTCTTGTTGTTTTTATGCTGACAGAATGGGGCGGGGAAGCAAACCGCTATATTTCAGTCGGAATTTTTATTGCGGCAAGCGTTACGGACTGGTTTGACGGATATCTGGCAAGAAAGAACAATCTGGTAACCAATTTCGGAAAATTCATGGATCCGCTGGCAGATAAACTTCTGGTATGTTCTGCACTGATCTGTCTGATCGAGCTGGATAAGCTGCCTGCATGGATCGTGATTATCATTATTGCAAGAGAATTTATTATCAGCGGATTCCGTTTGATCGCTGCTGAGAATGGCGTTGTGATCGCAGCGAATTACTGGGGAAAATTCAAAACCGTTTCACAGATGCTGATGATTATTTTGCTGATACTGAATTTTGGCGGTATTTTTGATGTGATCGAGACGATTTTGATCTGGCTGTCTCTGGCACTCACTGTGATCTCTCTGCTGACTTATATTATGCAGAACCGAAAAGTTCTGTCTATGCAGGAGTGATCTGCTTACCGGAAAGGAAGGATGATTATGATTACAGAACTGGTTTCTGTAGGAACTGAAATACTTTTGGGAAATATTGTGAATACAAACAGTGCATATCTTTCAGAAAAATGTGCGCAGCTGGGACTTTCCGTTTATTATCAGACGGTCGTCGGTGATAATGAGGAACGGATGAAAGCAACTGTCAGAACAGCCCTTGACCGTTCCGATATTGTAATTCTTACCGGAGGTCTGGGACCTACAGAAGATGATCTGACAAAAGAAGTAACGGCTGAAGTGATGGGCCTGCCGCTTGTGGAGGATCCCCACAGCCGCGAACTTCTGGAAGCCTACCTGAAGCAATACGAAAAAAACAATTCCCAGAGAAGAATCACTGCCAATAATTATAAACAGGCGCTGGTTCCTCAGGGAGCACTTGTGCTGGACAATCACAATGGAACGGCACCGGGACTGATCATTGAGAAAGATGGGAAGACTGCGATTCTTCTTCCGGGGCCTCCGAATGAAATGAAGCCTATGTTCGAGGAAGAGGTTTTTCCGTATCTTCGCAGAAAACAACCGGAGATTATCTATTCTCAGATGGTAAAGATCTGCAGTATCGGAGAAAGCCAGGTGGCAGAAGAAATTCAGGATCTGATTGAAAATCAGACAAATCCTACCATTGCACCTTATGCCAAAACCGGTGAGGTGCACCTGCGCATCACCGCCAAGGCCGACAGTGAGAAAGAGTGCCGCAAACTGATCAAGCCGGTCGTACATGAACTGAAAACACGTTTCGGGAAAAATATCTTTGCCACAGATGAGCAGAAAACGCTGGAAGAAGCAGTGGTGGATATGCTGAAAGACCAGGGTCTGACTCTTGCTCTGGCAGAATCCTGTACCGGCGGTGCTGTGGCATCCAGAATTGTGAATGTTCCCGGAGCATCGGAAGTCTTTGGCCATGGATTTGTTACATACAGTAACCGTGCCAAACGGAAATTCCTTGGTGTAAAGAA
Source organism: Blautia sp. HCP3S3_G3 (assembly GCF_052063365.1). Taxonomy (NCBI): domain Bacteria; kingdom Bacillati; phylum Bacillota; class Clostridia; order Lachnospirales; family Lachnospiraceae; genus Blautia; species Blautia sp. HCP3S3_G3. The sequence continues at coordinate 610,348 of NZ_JBQHXR010000001.1, forward strand.
AACAACGCTGAAAACAGAAGGTGCTGTTTCTGCAAAATGCGCAAAGGAAATGGCAAAAGGCGGGTGTCTCTTTGCAAAAGCGGATATCTGTCTTTCGATTACCGGCATTGCGGGACCGGGAGGCGGAACAGAAGAAAAACCGGTAGGAACCGTATTTATGGGATGCTGTTATAATGGAAAAGTGATTACAAGAGAATTTCATTTCACCGGAAACCGCATGAAGATCAGAGAACAGACAACTGCTCATGCACTGGCATTTTTGCGTGAATGCATGCTGGAAGGCGTCAGCCGTAAAGCTTAGCATAAAATATGCGGCAGAAAGAATGCATTAGAAAGATGTATTAGAGCATGTTTGGAAATTCATTTCCATCATATGCACGCCCCACTTTGTGGGAAAGCAATGTTCAAACACGCTCTGGGAAAATAAGGTATGGAAAACGGAAATAAGGACTCCTGCACGGACTTCGGGTTATCAATCCCGGTTCCCGGGCAGGAGTCCTTATTTTCGTTCGTTCTTGTTTCGTCCATGTTCTATTACAGGAAAGTGCTTTTCGTTTTCCTGTATAAGAAAGTACTTCGTGCAGGGTTCTTTCCTGTATAGGAACCGGATCCTGACGAAACAAGGTTATGATCAGTGTATCATTTTCATGAGATTGACAATACGGTCCAGTTTGGCCGCTTCCTGAGGGGATTTTCCCATTTTCAGTACTTCAATGATTGTGTCAATTTCCTGGGAGGAAAAATTGAGACCTTTGCTTTTTCCCTGTGCGGCGGCACTCATGAGAAAAGGCAGCATATCTGAGGCACTTTTTCCGTTTCCCTGTTCAGCAAGACTCTGTAAGAGGTCCAGCTTGTTTTTGTCCATACCGTTCAGTCTGGGATTATTTTTCCAGTCACCGTTTTTTTCATCCATAAAATTCCTCTCCTTTACATCTGATAAAGAACTGTCAGATCATCCGGCATCTGTGGAATGATCTCTTGAAACAGCAGCGTTATTCCCGCATGATCTGCATCATCTGGACAAGCGCCATCATATTGATGATCTGATCCATATTCCTGCGGCTTTCTCCGTAACAGTATCTCCGGATATCCTGCAGCATGGCAAGAGGATCAGTATCCTGTGCAGGTGCGGAACATATCTCTACTTCATTACTGTTTCCGGAAAAAAGTGAAACTGTATTTGCAAATTCCTGAGCCTTTGTATACAGGGACACCATCCGGCGTCCGGAAGGCGGCAGATAGGGGATGGCAGCTTTCAGCATCTGACCGTGGTCGGTGCTGACCATCTGATCAAGAAAAGTCTGGCTGATAGAATCCGGTTCTTCGGCGGGGATTTCATTTGATGCCATGGGAGCCTCCTTTTTATGATTATGCGTTTTATTCATAATGTATGACAGCCGGGGATGTCCTGACATATGATATCAAAGGAAATCTTTTTCGGAGGCGGGGAAATATGGGGAATCATGGAGCAGAAAGGAATACAAAAGAGCGGAATGCGAAAGAAAGGAATACAAAAGGACAGAATGCGAAAGGACAGAATGCGAAAGAAAGCAATACGAAAGAGCGCAATACAAATGAACAGGATAGGGGAAATCATAATTGGAAAGAAAGCAGTACGAAAGATAGTAAGCACAGACTGGTTATTGACGGAAATACCATATATGAGATTGATCTGGAATGTCTGAAGAAGAAGGAAAGAGAAAATTCCAGAGGCGAGAAAAGGTCAGAGAATAGATATTCGGGAAAAGAGAAAAAATGATTATAAAAGAAGATGAAAAAGGATGAAAAAAGAATATAAGCAATTTCGGTAAAGAAAGAGAAAAGAAATTTTATAAAAATAAGGGAACGAAAAAAGAATTTATTATGAAATATTAAGAAATAGAACATGGAAGATTTGCTGAGAAAGGGGCAGAGGAAGAATCCTCTGCCTCTTTCAGCGGAAAATCAGCAGCATCCGCAGTTGTTGCCGAAACCGTTGCCGCACAGAAGCAGCAGAACAATAATGATCCAGCAGCAGTCTCCGTTACCGCCGCAGTTGCCGCCCCCCCAGTTGTTGTTGCCGCATAATGCGAAGAGAATGATGATCCACAGAATGCAGCTGCAGTTATTGTTTCCGAAAGAACCCCAACCATTGGAACAATTGTTGTCACATCCACATCTGTTGTCACATCCGCATCTTTCTTCTGCGCATCCGCAGTTTGTTGCAGCCAAATCACTCATTGAAAAATCCTCCAAATTTGTTTTACACTCCATACTATGAAGGGGACAGCCAGTCGGTGAATACAGAAATAGTTGACACATATCAACAATTCGATTATAATAAAACACAAATACGTAACAAAATTGTAATCCATGAAATGATTTTGACATATTTCGACAAAAATAGTGATTCACAGGTGTATTTGACGGACATTTGTTACAAACATCCGGGAATTTTTGCATTTATTTCACCATGATCATTATTACGGAGAATAGGTCAGAGGAAAGAGGAATTGGTATGAAAAGAGAAACATGGAAGAAATTTTTGAGAGTATGTCTTCTGTCACTTCTGGTATTTGGAGTTTATGCAGCGATGCCGTCAGCGGCAAAAGAAGCACAGGCTGCAACTGCCGGATTTAAAACAGTCAATGGAAAAACCTACTACATAAAGTCCAACGGTAAGAAAGCCAAAGGACTTGTGACCATCGGAGGAAAGAAGTATTATTTTAATGAAAAGACAGGTGTTCAGCTGAAGGGCTGGCAGAAAGACAGTTCCGGCAAGCTGATTCGTTATTTTACCAAGGGAAAGGGATGTATGGTTACCGGATTTCTGAAAGACAGTTCCGGTAATACCCGTTATTTTGATCCCAAAACGGGTCTGATGGTAAGAGGCTGGATGACAGATTCCAAGGGATATAAATATTATTTTACCAGCGGTTCCGGAGTCATGGCCAAGGGATGGCTGAAAGACAGCAAGGGTCAGAAACGCTATTTCAGTCGGTCTACAGGAAGAATGCTGACCGGCTGGTGGAAATCCAGCGCAGGAAATTACCGGTATTTTGTGAAGAGTACCGGCGTGATGCTGACAGGAATCCAGAAGATTGATGGTTCCTATTACTATCTGAATACCAGCAGCGGCATCCGTTATCAGAAGAAGGGCTGGCTGACTGTTGGCGGTAAGAAATATTATTGTGCCACATCAGATGGCAAGCTCAAGACCGGCTGGCTGACATTGAGCGGCAAAAAGTACTATTTTAAGAATGCAGTCATGCTGTGCAATACTTCCGGTGTAATCAGCGGCAAGCATTATGTATTTAATTCCAGCGGTGTTGCTACGGAAAGCAGTGCGATCGTCGTCAATAAGAATAATGTCAAAGTCCTGGATACAAAGAACAACAGATATTATTATATGGCAACAGAATACATTGAGCATGCCGGTATTGCTGACGGCAAACTGTCAGACCGCGACCTTCTGGCTGCACTCTGTGATTCAGAGGCAGGCAATCAGGGACTGATCGGTATGGAGGCAGTTGCCCTCTGTGTTCTGAACCGTACGATCAAATCGGATAAGGAGTTTCCTTCTGAACTTCGTATGGTAATTTACCAGGCACTTCATCAGGGAAGCAGCCTGTCCCAGTATTCGGTAGTTAAAGACGGAGCACTTCTGAAACGTCTGAACGGCACCAGATGGGATGACAAAACCAATGCTTACAAAGCTGCAGACGAAGCACTTAAAATATTTAACAATTATGTAAAAAATAAAACACCGAGAAAGCTGAAAGGTTTTAAAGCTGATTTTGATTATATGTATTTTATGATGAATTCTTCTTTCAAAAATCAGGCTCTTGATTTCAGCAAGGTAGAGTATTTTGTATATAAGGATCATACATTTTTTGTAGATTGGATCAGTGCATGACAGACCGCAAACGATATCTGGCAGATTGATCTGACAGTGCAGAAAGGATCATATTAAAAAGAGCTTATAAAAGAATATACAGAAGCTGTTACATACATAAGAGGACTTTTCCTGTGAAAGGTCCTCTTATAAATTACATGCAAGCGATAACGGGGAGAGAGAAATATGATTGTAGAAATTTATACAGACGGTGCGGCAAGAGGAAATCCGGACGGACCGGGAGGATATGGAACAGTGCTCCACTATACGGATCAGAAGGGAACGCTTCATGTCCGGGAATTCAGCCAGGGATATGTAAGGACTACCAATAACCGGATGGAACTGATGGCCGCGATTGTGGGACTGGAGGCTCTGGTAAGACCTTGCCAGGTGGAACTTTATTCCGATTCCAAATATCTGGTTGATGCATTTAACCAGCACTGGATTGATTCATGGATCAGGAAAGGATGGAAACGTGGAAAAAATGAACCGGTCAAAAACACAGACCTCTGGAAACGCCTTCTGAAAGCGAAGGAACCGCATCAGGTAACATTTCACTGGGTGAAGGGTCATGACGGACATCCTGAAAATGAACGGTGCGATACTCTGGCAACAACCGCAGCAGATGGAGAGAATTTGATTGTTGATCCGGGTGTGTAAACAGGATTCTTTCTTACATTAAGTTGTTAAAATGAAAGCAAAATTTCTTGACAAATAAAATGAGTATTTGTATACTTGCTTTATTGAAGTTTCATAAGGAAAAGCTTGGAAGGGAAGAAGTAACATGAGGGAAACAGACAGAGAGCAGCCGGCAGGTGAGAGGCGCATGGGGAACTTGTGTGAATACATCCCGGAGCTGCGCACCGAAACATCAGTAGGATGCGACGGAGTGGCACCCGTTAACGTGCCTGAGTGATGGATTTGTCACTTACGGAGGCAGAGGATGCGAGTCTTCTGCGAATTTAGGTGGTATCGCGGGACCCGGTTCTCGTCCTAAAAGGACAGGAACCGGGCTTTATTATTTCATAGAGAAGTGTGCTGCATTTTCCTGTGAAATAATAAATACAGATTGATATTCTGTAACACAGGATTCTATTTTATTGACACAGGAGGAAATAGACATGACAGTTTGGGAAGAACTGAAGGCCAGAGGCCTCATTGCCCAGGTAACCGATGAAGAAGAGATCAAAGAGATGGTGAATAACGGAAAAGCTACTTTTTATATCGGCTTTGACCCTACTGCAGACAGTCTGCATGTAGGTCATTTCATGGCTCTTTGTCTGATGAAGCGTCTTCAGATGGCGGGAAACAAACCGATCGCTCTTCTCGGAGGCGGAACCGGTATGATCGGTGACCCGTCCGGCAAGACCGATATGCGCCAGATGCTGACACCGGAGACTATTCAGCATAACATTGACTGCTTTAAGAAGCAGATGGAACGTTTTATTGATTTTTCCGATGGCAAAGCTCTTATGGTAAATAATGCCGACTGGCTTATGAATCTGAATTACGTGGAACTGTTAAGAGAAGTCGGCGCACATTTTTCTGTAAACCGTATGCTTACTGCAGAATGCTACAAACAGCGTATGGAAAGAGGACTGACTTTCCTTGAATTCAACTATATGATCATGCAGAGTTATGATTTTTATATGCTGTATCAGAAATACGGCTGCAACATGCAGTTCGGCGGCGATGACCAGTGGAGCAACATGCTTGGCGGTACGGAGCTGATCCGTCGTAAGCTGGGCAAGGATGCTTATGCTATGACCATTACCCTTCTTCTGAATTCCGAAGGCAAGAAGATGGGCAAGACCCAATCCGGTGCCGTATGGCTGGATCCGAACAAAACTTCTCCGTTTGACTTCTATCAGTATTGGAGAAATGTGGATGATGCAGATGTGATTAAATGTCTCCGTCTTCTTACATTCCTTCCTCTGGAGGAAATTGATGAGATGGCGAAGTGGGAAGGCAGCGAACTGAACAAAGCCAAAGAAATTCTTGCATATGAGCTTACCAATCTGGTACATGGTGAGGAAGAAGCGAAGAAGGCACAGGAAGGTGCAAGAGCGCTTTTTGCAGGCGGTGCGAATACAGCCAATATGCCGAAAACAGAACTTGGCGAGGATGATTTTACAGATGGAAGTATTGACCTGATTTCTCTTCTTGTTAAGACAGAACTGGTTCCGACCCGTTCCGAGGGACGGCGTGCCATTGAACAGGGCGGAGTATCCATTGACGGAGAGAAAATTATGGATATCAAATATCAGGTAGCGAAAGAAACACTTGAGGGAGAAGGAATCGTCCTTAAGCGCGGTAAAAAGAAATTTAATAAAGTTTATGCGAAATAACAGATACTAGGAGGAGAAAACAATGAAAAAATATGGAGTGAATGAACTTCGTCAGATGTTTCTTGATTTCATGGAAAGTAAGGGACATCTGGTCATGAAGAGCTTTTCGCTGGTTCCACAGGGAGATAAGAGTGTACTTCTGATCAATGCCGGTATGACTCCTTTGAAACCATATTTCACAGGAGCAGAGATTCCGCCGAGAAAACGAGTATCCACATGCCAGAAATGTATCCGTACCGGTGATATTGAGAATGTGGGCAAGACTGCCCGTCATGGTACTTTCTTTGAAATGCTTGGTAACTTTTCATTTGGTGATTATTTCAAAAGAGAAGCACTTCACTGGTCATGGGAATTCCTGACAGAAGTAGTCGGACTGGATCCTGACAGACTGTATCCGTCTGTTTATCTGGAGGATGACGAAGCTTTTGAAATCTGGAATAAAGAGATCGGAATTCCTGCAGAACGTATTTTCCGCTTCGGTAAAGAGGATAACTTCTGGGAACATGGTGCAGGTCCGTGCGGTCCGTGTTCTGAGATATACTATGACCGTGGAGAGAAATACGGTTGCGGCAAACCGGGATGTACGGTAGGATGTGACTGTGACCGTTACATGGAAGTATGGAATGATGTATTTACCCAGTTTGAGAATGACGGTAATGGCAATTATACAGAACTGACGCAGAAAAATATTGATACAGGTATGGGCCTGGAACGTCTTGCAGTGGCTGTTCAGGATGTAGATTCTATTTTTGATGTAGATACCATCTGCGCACTCCGTAATCTGGTATGCGAGATTGCAGGCAAAGAATATGGCAAGACGTATCTTGACGATGTTTCCATCCGCCTGATCACAGACCATATCCGTTCCGCAACATTTATGATTTCTGACGGTATCATGCCTACCAATGAGGGACGCGGCTATGTTCTCCGCAGATTGATCCGTCGTGCTGCAAGACATGGACGTCTTCTTGGAATTGAAGGCACATTCCTTGCAAAATTAAGTGCGGAAGTGATCCGTGGATCCAAAGACGGATATCCGGAACTGGAAGAAAAGAAAGAATTTATCTTCAAGGTAATTACCAATGAAGAAAACCAGTTCAATAAAACCATCGATCAGGGTCTTCGTATTCTTGCAGAGATGGAAGAAAAGATGAAAGAGGATGGTGTAAAAACACTTTCCGGTGAAAATGTATTCAAATTATACGACACCTATGGATTCCCGGTTGACCTGACAAAAGAAATCCTGGAAGAAAAAGGCTACGATGTGGACGAAGAAGGCTTCCATGCAGCAATGGAAGAACAGCGTCAGAAAGCCCGTGAGGCCCGTGAAGTAACCAACTATATGGGGGCTGATGCAACCGTTTATGATGAGATTGATGTTACTGTTACGACAGAATTTATGGGTTACGACCATCTGACTTATGACTCAAAAGTTTCGGTACTTACGACAGAAAAAGAAATCGTAACTTCCCTTATGGAAGGACAGAGAGGTACTGTCTTTGTGGAACAGACTCCGTTCTATGCAACTATGGGCGGTCAGGAAGGTGACAGAGGTGTGATCGAAACAGCAAACGGCAGATTTGTTGTAGAAGACACGATCAAGCTCCGCGGCGGCAAATTTGGCCATGTTGGATACATGGAATCCGGAATGATCTCCGCAGGTGAGACAGTTACTCTGAAAGTTGATGTAAAAGGCCGTAAAGATACAGAGAAGAACCATAGTGCTACTCATCTTCTTCAGAAAGCCCTGAAGACTGTTCTTGGTTCTCACGTAGAACAGAAGGGATCACTTGTAACTCCGGACAGACTTCGTTTTGATTTTGCTCATTTTCAGGCGATGACAGAAGAAGAACTTGCAAAAGTGGAAGATCTGGTCAATGAACAGATTCAAGCAGGACTGGATGTGCGTACGGATATTATGAATATCGAAGAAGCAAAGAAATCCGGAGCTATGGCACTGTTTGGTGAAAAGTATTCTGAAAAAGTGCGGGTTGTTTCCATGGGAGATTTCTCCAGGGAACTCTGTGGCGGTACGCATGTGGATAACACCGGTTCCATTATGCTTTTTAAGATCGTTTCTGAATCCGGAATCGCTGCAGGTGTACGCCGTATAGAGGCACTCACAGGAAACGGTGTTCTGGAATACTATAAGAAACAGGAGGCTGCTCTTCATGCAGCTGCAAAAGCACTGAAGGCTAATCCATCTGAGATTCTGGATAAGATCGCACATCTCCAGGGGGAAGTGAAATCACTCCAGAGTGAAAATGAATCACTGAAGAGCAAACTTGCCCAGGGAGCTCTCGGCGATGTCATGAATCAAGTTACAGAAGTGAAGGGTGTAAAGGTTCTTGCTGCAAAAGTTGAGGGCGTTGATATGAACGGTCTCCGTGATCTGGGTGATCAGTTAAAAGAAAAACTCGGCGAGGGTGTTGTTGTTCTGGTTGCTGTAAATGCCGGCAAAGTAAATCTGCTTGCTATGGTAACGGATGCAGCACAGAAGGCCGGTGCACATGCAGGAAATCTGATCAAAGCTGTCGCAGCGATCGTAGGCGGTGGCGGCGGAGGACGTCCGAATATGGCCCAGGCAGGCGGCAAAAATCCGGAAAAAGCACAGGAAGCAGTCGATGCAGTGGCAGGAATTCTGGAAGGACAGCTCAAATAAAAACAGAATTTTGCGGGGTATGACAGCAGGGAAAGTTTTTTTCTAAAAAAAACCAAAAGTTGTTGACGAATGCCAGCGCAATGATATATAATAACACTCGTGCAAGAAAAATACCCAGACAGTTGTATTTAAGCACAATCTACAACTGGAGGGAGGTTAGGTGTGAGTCTATGTCAAATGTAATCGTAAAAGAGAACGAGACTTTAGATAGCGCTCTTCGCAGATTTAAGAGAAGCTGTGCTAAAGCAGGTATTCAGCAGGAAATCCGCAAGAGAGAGCATTACGAGAAACCAAGCGTTCGTCGTAAGAAAAAATCTGAAGCCGCAAGAAAACGTAAATATAATTAATTGTGCGCAGAAAATCCCTGACGGGTCCGTCAGGGATTTTTATGATGGGGACAAGTAAGAAAGAATATGAATTTTATCCTGACAACATTAAAAAAATTAATGAAACTTCTATTTAATAGAATCTTTTATGTGGCGGTTGCCCTGCTGGTTCAGCTGGGATGGATTCTGATCACGGTGTGGAAACTGGCCGCATATTCCCAGTACTTCTCTATTGGAATCCGGGTTGTAAGTATTCTTGTGGTTCTGTGGATTGTGAATAAAAATATCAATCCCTCCTATAAACTGGGATGGACGCTTCTGATCATGACTGTCCCAGCTTTTGGACTGGTGCTGTATCTTTTGTTCGGTAATTCCAGAATTGCCAATGCGTTTCAGAAACGATACGAAACGATCGAGAACGAAAGTCTGGGATATATGGAACAGGATTCCGGAATCATGGAACGACTGGAAGAGGAGGATTTTTCTGCGGCGGCCCAGTCACGCTATATCAGCCAGCTTTCCGGCTTTCCGGTACATGAGCATACGACAGCAGAGTATTTTCAGGTAGGAGATGATATGTTTCCGGTTCTTGTCCGGGAACTGGAACAGGCGAAGCATTTTATTTTTATCGAATACTTCATCATCAATGATGGCGTGATGTGGCAGACGATACTGGACATCCTGGAACGAAAGGCAAAAGAGGGAGTGGATGTAAGACTTCTCTACGATGATTTCGGGTGCCTGACGACTCTGCCTCACAGATATGACAGAACTCTGATCGAAAAGGGGATTCAGTGCAAGGTATTTAATCGTTTCCGGCCGATTCTGAATATTATCCAGAATAATCGTGATCACCGTAAAATCTGCGTTATTGACGGTCATACAGGCTTTACCGGCGGTATTAATCTTGCAGATGAATACATTAATCAGCGGGAACGTTTCGGCCACTGGAAGGATACTGCTGTTATGCTGAAAGGCGATGCAGTATGGAATATGACGGCAATGTTCATGGATATGTGGACGACCTTGAGCAGTGGAAAAGAGACATGGAATTTTGAGGAATATCTTCCTCATAAGTATCACCCGGAACCTTTTGAGAGTGACGGATTTGTTCAGCCCTTCTGTGACTCACCGCTTGACCGGGAAGTTGTTGGCGAGAATGTTTATCTGAATATCATCAACCGTGCAAAAGATTATGTGTATATCTGCACTCCTTATCTGATCATTGATAATGAGATGATGACAGCGCTGTGCCTTGCAGCAAAGAGCGGCGTGGACGTAAGGATTATGACGCCGGGAATTCCGGATAAAAAAATGGTATTTCTGCTGACACAGTCCTACTATGAACAGCTTCTGGAAGCAGGAGTGAAAATATACGAATATCAGCCCGGATTTCTTCATGCAAAATCCTTTGTCTGTGATGATGAGGTTGCGGTTGTGGGTACGATCAATCTGGATTACAGAAGCCTGTATCTGCATTTTGAGGATGGTGTCTGGATGTACAGAAATAAAGTGATTGAAGAGATTCTTGCGGATTTTGAAGAAACTATGGATTACTGCCGTCCTGTGGATCTGGAATTCTGCAGAAAAAGAAATATTGTTGTACGGACAACACAGAGTATTCTCAGACTTCTGGCTCCGCTGCTTTGATTTTTCGAAATTACAAATATACAGACATATTTTTCCCGTGAGCATTTTACAATAGAATAGAAGCCAAATATCGGGAGAACATTATGAGCGGGAAATGGAAAAAAAGAGGTTGTTCTCTGCTGTTGATGATCAGCCTGACAGCCGGTTCTGCTGTGCAGGCAGCACCGGTTCTGTATCAGGAAAATGAAATCCTGCAGACTGCAGAGCAGGGAAATACGGATAACGGACAGACACTGATCAGTGCCCCGTCCGGATTACTGATGGAGGCGCAGACCGGAACGGTTATTTTTGAAAAGGATGCGGATACCAGACGAAGTCCGGCAAGTGTCACAAAAATCATGACTCTGCTTCTGATCTTTGATTCTCTGGAAAAGGGAACGCTTAAGATGGAAGATCTGGTAACCACAAGTGCGCATGCAAAATCCATGGGAGGTTCTCAGGTGTTTCTGGAAGAAGGGGAAACACAGAATGTGGAGACTCTGATCAAATGTATTGTTATCGCATCCGGGAATGATGCCAGTGTGGCTATGGCGGAACACCTTGCGGGAAGTGAAGAGGAATTTGTACGTCAGATGAATGAACGTGCAGCCGGTCTTGGGATGGAAAATACCCATTTTGTGGACTGCTGCGGATTGACGGATTCCGCGGATCACTATACGACTGCAAGAGATATCGCAGTTATGAGCCGGGAACTGATCACAAAATATCCCAAAATTCTGGAGTATTCGTCCATCTGGATGGATACCATGACCCATGTGACCAGGCAGGGGACCAGTGAGTTTGGACTGACGAACACCAATAAGCTTCTTCGTGCATTTGACGGTTGCGTGGGGCTGAAGACGGGCAGCACCAGTTTTGCAAAGTTCTGTCTGTCTGCAGTGGCAGTCAGAAATGGGATTACGCTGATTTCTGTGGTGATGACTGCAGACGATTCCAAAAGCAGAATGAAGGATGCAGCGGCGATGCTGAATTACGGATTTTCGAAATGCAGCCTTTATGTGGATGAAACGCCTGAGACCCTGCCGGAATTGCCTGTAAAAAGTGGAATGGAAGATACGGTGTCCCTGGAATACGAAGGACAGTTTCAATATCTGAGTACGGATGGAACGACTCTTACAGAAGTAAAAAAAGAACGGAATCTTCCGGAAACACTGCAGGCGCCGGTGAAAAAAGGAGAGACTGCCGGAGAGGTGATTTATCTGGCAGAGGGCCGTGAACTTGGGAGAATCCGTATTCTTATCGCAAAATCAGTGGAAAAAGCTACATATGGACATTGTCTGAAGAAAATGTGGAAAAAGGCTCTTTTATGAGTCTTTTTTGACGTTTTTCTCAGAAATATTTCATACAGATTTCCGGTTAGATTCTTTTGACAAAAGTTACCGGACAGGGTTATAATGAACCCTGTATGAATAGGTGAAATCCTATACAGGAGGAAATTATGGAACAACGGAAGAAAAAAGAAAACCGGCTGAAACTTCTTGCAGGTTATTATAAGCCGTATAAAGCATTGTTTTTCTGGGATCTGTTTTTTGCCATGCTGGGAGCCGCAGTATCCCTGATCATTCCGCTTCTGGTTCGATATATTATGAATCAGGTTGGAACGATGGGGGCAGATCAGGCACAGCATGTGATCTTTCGGATCGGAGCAGTCATGATCGGCCTGATTCTGGTACAGCTGTTAAGCCGGTATTTTATCACTTATTATGGACATATGATGGGAACCTATATTGAGCGCGATATGCGAAATGAGATTTTCAACCATTACCAGAAACTTTCTTTCGCATTTTATGATAACCAGAAAGTAGGACATCTGCTTTCCAGGATCACCAGCGACCTTTTTGACATCAGTGAACTACTTCATCATGGTCCGGAGGATATTATTATTTCTGTAATCAAGCTGATCGGCGCCATGATCATTCTCTGCAATGTAAACCCCAAAATGGCCGTCATCTGTTTTGGTGTGGTGGTCATTATGCTGATTTATGCACTGGTTTATAATGCAAAGATGAAAAACGCTTTTAAAGCAAACCGTGCACGCATTGCAGATATTAACAGCCAGATTGAAGACAGCCTTGCGGGAATCCGTGTCGTGAAATCTTTTGGAAATGAAAAAAAAGAGATGGAGAAATTTCACAGCGGAAATGAGCGCTTTGTATCTTCCAAGAGTGTCACCTATCGCTTTATGGCAGGCTATCATGCAGGAATGGATGCATTTACCACATTGATCACAGTGGTTGCTCTGATTTCCGGAGCTTATTTTCTGGCGAATGGAACACTGGGTACCACCGATCTGGTTACTTTTCTGCTTTATATCAGCAACTTTACGGAACCGGTGACAAAGCTTGTGAACTTTACCGAACAATTCCAGAACGGGTACAGCGGCTATGACCGTTTCCTGGAAATGATGGCGATCGAGCCGGATATTGAAGATGCACCGGATGCGATTTCTCTGGATCATGTGGATGGAGATATCCGTTTTGAAAATGTTTCTTTTCATTATGGAGATAATAAAGAAGAGGTTCTTTCCAATGTGAATCTGGAAGTAAAGCCGGGAGAGTATGTGGCTCTTGTAGGAACTTCCGGAGCAGGAAAAACGACACTCTGCAGTCTGATTCCGAGATTTTATGATGTTACAGAAGGCGCTGTTTATCTGGATGACCATGATATCCGGAAAATACGTCTCAAGGATCTCCGTGATCAGATCGGAATCGTGCAGCAGGATGTCTATCTGTTTGCAGGAAGTATTATGGATAATATCCGCTACGGCAGACCGGGGGCATCGGACGAAGAGGTCATTCGTGCAGCAAGACTGGCGAATGCGCATAATTTTATCATGGAAATGCCGGATGGTTATGATACCGATATCGGACAGCGGGGCGTAAAACTTTCCGGAGGACAGAAACAGCGTCTTTCAATTGCCAGAGTGTTCCTGAAAAATCCGCCGATTCTGATTTTTGATGAAGCCACATCTGCGCTTGATAATGAGAGTGAAAAAGTGGTTCAGGAATCTCTGGAACGCCTGTCTGAAAACAGAACCACGTTTGTAATTGCTCACAGGCTTTCTACTATACGCAATGCCAAACGGATTCTGGTCCTTACAGAAACGGGAATTGCGGAAGAAGGAACACATCAGGAACTCCTTGCAAAAGACGGAGTTTATGCAAGATTGTGTAAAGCAGGATTATAAAAGAGAGGATGGTCTGCAATGAAAGAAATAAGAACAGAAGATGCAGTCGGACATGTATTATGTCACGACATTACTCAGATCATCAAAGACAAAAAGAAAGGCGTGCTCTTTAAAAAAGGCCATGTTGTTCAGGAGGAGGATATCTCTGTGCTTCTTTCTGTTGGCAAAGAACATCTCTTTGTCTGGGAAAAACAGGAAGGAATTCTTCATGAAAATGAAGGAGCAGAGATTCTCTATCATATCTGTGCAGGAGAACATATGCATGGGACAGAGGTAAGTGAGGGTAAGATTGAACTGATTGCGGATTGTGACGGTCTTTTGAAAATCCGCCGTGACGCACTTCGCAGTGTCAATCGTCTGGGTGAAATGATGATCGCATCCAGACACGGAGATTTTCCGGTAAAAAAAGGAAATAAGATTGCAGGAACCCGTATCATTCCACTGGTGATCGAAAAAGAAAAAATGGATCGTGCCTGTGAAGCTGCAGGACCGGAACCGATTTTTTCTATTCTTCCCTATCAGAAGAAAAAAGTGGGAATCATTACCACCGGCAGTGAAGTGCAGAAAGGGATCATACAGGATACGTTTACGCCGGTACTGCGAGAGAAACTGGCAGAATATCCGACGGAGGTTATGGGACAGACACTTCCGGGAGATGACAGGATGCAGATTACCGTAGATATCCGGAAGTTTATTGATGACGGGGCGGATATGGTGCTTTTGTCCGGCGGCATGAGTGTGGATCCTGATGACCGTACTCCCGGTGCGATCAAAGATGCCGGCGTAAGAATCGTGACTTACGGTGCTCCGGTACTTCCGGGTGCGATGCTTCTGGTATCCTATTACGAAAAAGATGGAAAACGTATTCCGGTTGTGGGACTTCCGGGATGTGTGATGTATGCGAAACGAACCGTGTTTGACCTGATTCTTCCGCGTCTTATGGCGGATGATGAAATACATGCAGAGGAAATTGCCGCATACGGAGAAGGGGGGCTGTGCCTGAACTGCAGTACCTGTACATTCCCGGAATGCGGTTTTGGAAAATGATCAGAGGAGATTCATGAAAACATTCAGACGGAAAACATATGAAATAGAAACTTCAAAACTGAAAGGCGGAAAAGAGGTAAAACTTGCCATATTGAGCGATCTTCACGGAGCAGTATTCGGAGAGGAGAATACGCCTCTTTTTGATGCGCTGATGGAAGAGCAGCCGGATGCAGTGATGATTCTGGGAGATATGCTGGTGCGCACGGAGATGGAGACTATGGGCCCTGCGGAAAAGTTTTTGATAAAATTGTCTGAGTATTTTCCTGTGTACTATGCGCTGGGAAATCATGAACAGTATCTGCAGGAATGCGCGGAAACAAGAGAACAGTATCTGCAGTATGAACGCCGCCTGACCAGTGCTGGTGTCTGCTTTCTCCATAATGAGCACACCAGCATGGAACTGAAAGGAACAGATTTTGTGTTTTACGGTCTGGAATTGCCGATGCAGTATTACAAAAAACCAAAGTCTCCCATGCTTTCACTGACAGAACTGGAATCTCTCATTGGAATTCCGTATATGGAGGGAATCCATGTTCTTCTGGCACACAATCCGAAATATGGAAATACTTATTTTTCATGGGGCTCGGATGTGATTTTGTGCGGGCATTATCATGGAGGTGTGCTTCGGCTGTCCGAACATCACGGACTGACCTGCCCGCAGTTTCTGCTTTTTCCGCCGTTTTGCTGCGGAGATTTTCACAGGGGCGGCAGCCATATGATCGTCAGTGCAGGATTGGGAGAGCACACCGTTCCTCTGAGGATTCATAATCCAAGAGAACTTCTTCTGCTGGTAATGAAGCCGCAGGCAGAGGTACAGCCGGAATCCGGAGACGGAAATTCAGATGATACAAGAGATTAGAAAGAGGTCTGTATATGGCAATTCCTGTAAAACTGAATGTATTTGAGGGTCCTTTGGATCTGCTTCTTCATTTGATTGACAAGAATAAAATTGACATATATGATATCCCGATTGTGGAGATTACAGATCAGTATATGGAATATATCCGTGGAATGGAAAAAGAAGATCTGGGTGTCATGAGTGAGTTTATGGTTATGGCAGCTACCCTGATCGATATCAAATGCCGGATGCTCCTTCCGAAAGAAGTGAATGAGGAAGGGGAAGAAGAGGATCCGAGAGCGGAACTTGTGGCAAGACTTCTGGAATATAAGACGTACAAATATATGTCGTATGAACTGAAAGACCGTATGGATGATGCAGTGGGAGTCTTTTACAAAAAAGCCAGCATTCCGGATGAAGTCATGGAATACCGGGAACCGGTGGATCCGCAGGCGCTTCTTGAGGGGCTGACCATTGAAAAACTGAACAGCATTTACCAATCCATTATCCGCAGACAGGAAAATAAGATTGACCCGATTCGAAGTAAATTCGGAAAGATTGAAAAAGAAGAAGTCAGTCTTTCGGACAAAATGCTTGAAATGAAAGAATATGCAGCAACTCACCGGAAATTCAGTTTCCGTCAGCTTCTGACTGCACAGGATTCCAGAATTCAGGTAATCGTAACATTTCTGTCCATCCTGGAATTGATGAAAATGGGGCATATCCAGGTAGAACAGGACCATCTTTTTGATGATATTCAGGTTCAGGTGGTGACGGATCCCGAGACCTGGAAGAATCTGACAGAGTTTGCCGATGAATAAAGAGGAATGAGGGTATATTTGTGGAATTAAAAAAAACAGAAGCAGCCATTGAAGCTGTGTTATTTGCCATGGGAGAGTCTGTAGAACTGACTCAGATCGCAAAGGCGGTGGGACAGGATACGGAAACGACCAGGAAGATTCTGGGTCATATGATGGACCGTTACCAGCAGGAGGACAGAGGGATTCAGATTATTGAACTGGAACAGTCGTATCAGATGTGTACCAAAAAGGAATATTACGAAGCTCTGATCCGCATTGCATTGCAGCCGAAAAAACCGGCATTGACAGAGGTTATGCTGGAAACTCTGTCGATCATTGCATACAAGCAGCCTGTGACAAAGGCAGAGATTGAAAAAATCCGCGGTGTGAAGTGTGATCATGCAGTGAACAAGCTGGTAGAATATAATCTGGTGAAGGAACTCGGGCGCTTGGATGCTCCGGGCCGTCCGCTTCTGTTTGGTACAACGGAAGAATTCCTGCGCTCTTTTGGGGTGCAGGGCCTGGAAGAGCTTCCTGTTCCGGATCCTGTAAAGATTGAAGATTTTAAAGCAGAGGCAGAAGAAGAAATTCAGCTGAAGCTGGATGTGTGAGGTGAAAAACGTATGCCGACAACGTATACACATGATTTATTTGGAAAAAACATTTACAAAAAATTATCTGAAGAAATGAAAGAAATTATTCGTGAGAACGGAGATCTGTACCGGATCGGACTGCACGGACCGGATATTCTGTTTTATCTTCTGATGGATAAAAAAACAACCTCTGCAGGAGTGCGGATGCATAAAGAGAAGGCACGCCCGTTTTTTGAGAGAGGCATGAAACTTGTCAGAGAGACAGGAAACCGTCCGTTGCTTGCGTATCTTCTGGGATTCGGATGTCATTATCTTCTGGATTCCACCTGTCATCCTACAGTGAACCGTTTGAATGATGAGGGAATCATTTCCCATACACTTTCCGAAAAGGAACTGGACCGTACGCTGATGCTCGAAACAGGGAAAGATCCTTTGCGGTATTATCCGTCGGATTGTATTGTACCTAAGAAATCTTATGCGGAAGTAATCCATGAAGCCATACCGGAAATATCGCCATTCAGGATTTACTGGTCACTGCGGATGATGAAGCTGGTTACGAATTGCATGGTTTGTGATAATAATGGAAGGCGGAAAAAAGCACTTGTATTTATCGGCGGTTTGCTGTTCGGGCAAAAAAGTACTTACGTGACGGATCACTTTATGGACAGAGAACCTGCAAAAAACAGTGAAGGCCCGGTGGCTCAGCTGAAAGAACTTTACATGGAAGCGCTGAAGGAATCTCCGCAGTACCTGGAGGAGCTTTTTGCACTTTCCGGAGAAGAAAAGAAATTGTCTTCACGGTTTGACAGAACTTATAACGGGTGACGGCGAATATCTGACAGATATGGCGGCATAGAATTATCCTGTATCATAACGGTTTGGAAGGATGAAAATCTTTTCGGACAAGAACCCCTGATTTTTTTGGTGATTATCTGAAATGAGGTGGATTATGAGAAGGAAATTCTGTGCCGCTGTTTCTTTTTGTATGTTTCTGCTTATGATGGGAATCCTGCTTGTTTATAGGATGCTGTATGCACAGGAAAGTGCTTCGGATAAGATATATATGCAGGAAAGCGCTTTAGATAAGCTGTATATGCAGGAAAGTGCTTCGGATAAGCTGTATGCCCGAGAGAGTGTTTCAGATAACCTGTATATGCAGGAAGACAGCCCGGATAAGCTTTATAATAAGAAGGATGGCCCGGATAGTCTGTATGCGTTGTCGGCAGTTTTGATGGATGCAGATACCGGAAGGATTCTTTACGAAAAAGAGGGAGAAACTGCCAGGCCAATGGCCAGCACCACGAAAGTTATGACCTGTATTCTGGCTCTTGAAAATGCTCCGGGGGACGATTATGTCATCGTTTCTGCAAATGCCGCATCACAGCCGGAAGTAAAACTGAACATGAGAGAAGGAGAACAGTATTATCTGGAAGACCTTCTGTATTCACTGATGCTGAAAAGCCATAATGATACAGCAGTGGCAATTGCAGAACATATTGGGGGATCTGTGGAAGGATTTGCAAAGATGATGAATGAAAAGGCAGAAGAAATCGGATGCCGTGATACCCATTTTGTGACCCCGAACGGTCTGGACGCAGAAGATGAGGGGGGTACACACCATACGACGGCAGCGGATCTGGCACTGATCATGCGTTATGCCATCCGGAACCAAACATTTGTAAATATTACACAGACGAGAGACTATTCTTTTTCGGATCTGAGCGGAAAACGGCAGTTTTCTGTCCATAACGCCAATGCTCTGCTTGATATGACGGAAGGTGTTTTATCCGGAAAAACAGGATTTACGGGAGATGCAGGATACTGCTATGTGTGTGCATGCAGAAGAGGAGAAAAAACATTTATTGTATCCCTTCTGGGCTGCGGGTGGCCGGGACACAAGTCTTATAAATGGAAAGACACACTTGCGCTTCTGGAATACGGGGATGAAAACTTCCGTTATCAGACCTTCTGGAAAGAACCTGTACTGAAAAAAAGGCAGGTCGGAAACGGCGTAGAGAAGGGATTGTTTCCCGGAACACCGGTTTATCTGAAGGGGGAATACACGGTATCTGATGATGAAAAAAATCAGAAAGTACTGATGAAAAATGGAGACGAGATCCGGATCAGAGTGTCTCTTCCAAAAAAACTGGAAGCCCCGGTAAAGAAAGGGCAGACGATCGGAGAAGTTTCTTACTGGCTGGAAAAAGAAGAATTGCTCCGTATCCCTCTGACTGCAGAAAAAAGCATAGACAGAATCAGCTATCTCTGGTGTGCCGACCGGGTTTTTCATGACTTTTTCCATTAATTAAATTCAGGGTTAAATTATTAACAAATATTAGAAAAAGTATTGAAAAAATTTGAAAAAAAGGGTAGAATTATAATCGGCTAAAATTTTGGTTATGCTTTAAAATTCTTATAGAAAATGGAGGGCAAACAAGAATGAGTAATGCAACACAAGGCTTAGCAGGCACAAGAATTACTTCTTTGCTTGATGCAAACAGTTTTGTTGAAATCGGACGAAGTGTAACAGCCAGAACAACCGATTTTAATATGACTGAAAAAAAAGCACCTTCTGACGGTGTCATTACCGGTTATGGTGTGATCGATGGAAATCTGGTATATGTTTACAGTCAGGATGCTTCTGTACTGAATGGTACAGTTGGAGAAATGCATGCGAAAAAGATTTCTGCACTGTATGATCTGGCAATGAAAACAGGCGCTCCGGTAATCGGACTGGTAGACTGCGCAGGTCTTCGTCTGCAGGAAGCTACAGATGCGCTGAATGCATTCGGAAGCATTTATCTGAAACAGACGATGGCATCCGGAATGATTCCGCAGATCACAGCAATTTTTGGTACCTGCGGCGGTGGAATGGCAGTCGTTCCGGCACTGACAGATTTCACCTTTATGGAAGCCAAAAATGGAAAAATGTTCGTAAATACTCCGAACGCACTGGAAGGAAATCATGTATCCAAATGCGATACTGCAGCAGCAGATTTCCAGAGTGAAGAGACCGGACTGATCGATGCTGTCGGAACTGAAGAGGAGATCCTCGCACAGATCCGTGAATTAGTCAGCCTGCTTCCATCCAACTGTGAAGATAATGATTCCTATGAGGAATGTACAGATGATCTGAACCGTGTATGTGAAGATATTGCCAACTGTACAGGAGATACCGGAATCGCCCTTTCCAGAATCGCAGACAACGGCGCATTCTTTGAGACAAAAGCCGGTTACGGAAAAGATGTTGTTACAGGCTTCCTTCGCCTGAATGGTGCAACCATCGGAGCTGTTGCCAACAGAAGCGAAGTTTATGATGCAGAAGGAAATAAGACAGAAGAATTTGACGGCACTCTTTCTGCAAGAGGTGCAAGAAAAGCAGCAGCTTTTGTGAAATTCTGTGATGCTTTTGATATCCCGGTACTTACTCTTACAAATGTAACAGGTTTTAAGGCAACCGTTTGCAATGAAAAAATGATGGCAAAATCCGTTGGTGAAATGGTACATGCTTTTGCTTCTGCTACTGTTCCGAAAGTCAATGTGATTATCGGAAAGGCATATGGTACTGCATATGTGGCAATGAACAGCAAGGCAATCGGTGCAGATATGGTTTATGCATGGGACAGCGCAGAAATCGGAATGATGGATGCTTCTCTGGCTGCAAAGATCATGTATGCCGGAGCAGATGCTGCAACTCTGAATGAAAAAGCTGCCGAATACAGAACACTTCAGTCCGGTGTGGAATCCGCTGCTGCAAGAGGCTATGTGGATACCGTGATTAATCCGGCAGATACAAGAAAATATGTGATCGGAGCTTTTGAAATGCTGTTCACAAAAAGGGAAGAACGTCCGTCCAAGAAACATGGCACGGTCTAAGCGAGGTGAGCATATGAAGAAGATTTTAAAGAGAGCATCTTCTGTATGTGCTGCTGTTGTATGCGCTGCTTCCCTGACGGTGTCAGGTGCAGTAATCGTAGCGGCTGACAGTGAGATCGATGAGACAGTAAAAGCTCAGCTTGTTGCAACTGCTGAGGGGCTGACAGAAGCAATCATTCCAATGTCAGACGAAGAAATTGCCAATTATCTGACATCTGATGATGACTTTACCGTTCAGGCTATGACTTCCTGGAACAGCTCCAAAGACGAAGTTGGAGAATATGTGGCATTGGGTGAAACAGAGGTAGAATTTGATGATGACGAGTACTCCGTAACAGTATCGGTTGATTTTGAGACCTATGATGCGGATTTCGTATATATGTTCAGCTCTGACGGAGTACCTGCCACAATGTCCGTAGATGTTCAGTACCCGATGTCTGAGACAATGAAAAGAGCCGGCCTGAATACAGTTATGGGTATCGGTATTGTATTTATCATGCTGGTATTCTTAAGCTTTGTGATTTCCCTGTTCCGTTTTATTCCGGGACTTGTGGAAGGCAAGAAGAAAGAGGAGCCGAAAGCACCTGCAGCACCTGTACCTGCTCCGGTTGCAGCACCGGCAGCAGAAGAAGTGGTGGATGATACAGAGCTTATCGCAGTTATTGCAGCAGCTATTGCAGCTGCAGAGGGAACAACCACTGACGGATTCGTTGTTCGTTCGATCCGCAAAGTGAATCGCAGAAAATGGTAAATAACATTAGGAGGATTATAAAATGAAAAGCTATACAATTACCGTAAACGGAACAGCATATGAAGTTACTGTAGAAGAAACCGGAAGCGTTTCCGCACCGGCAGCAGCACCAGTTGCAGCTCCAAAGGCAGCTCCGAAAGCAGCTCCAAAGGCAGCAGCACCGGCAGCAGGCGCAGGCGCTGTTAAAGTTACAGCATCTGTACCGGGCAAAGTCCTTAAAGTTGTTGCATCTGCAGGCCAGGCAGTAAAAGCCGGCGACAATATCGTGATTCTGGAATCCATGAAAATGGAAATCCCTGTAGTAGCTCCGCAGGACGGAACCGTTGCAAGCATTGACGTTGCAGAAGGTGCCTCTGTAGAAAATGGAGATACTTTAGCAACAATGAACTAGGACGGGAGGTAGTCAAATGTCTTATGTAACAGAAACTTTGTCCAACCTGATTCATCAGACAGCGTTCTTTAATCTGACATGGGGCAACTACCTGATGATCGCGGTGGCATGTGTGTTCTTATATCTTGCCATCAGGCACGGATTTGAACCGCTTCTTCTGGTACCGATCGCATTCGGTATGCTGCTGGTTAATATCTATCCGGATATTATGGCATCACCGGAGGAAATGTCCAACGGAGTAGGTGGACTTCTGCACTATTTCTATATTCTGGATGAGTGGAGTATTCTCCCATCCCTGATTTTCATGGGTGTTGGTGCGATGACAGACTTTGGTCCTCTGATCGCAAACCCGATCAGTTTCCTGATGGGCGCTGCAGCACAGCTTGGTATTTATGTAGCATATTTCCTGGCTATTTTCCTTGGCTTCAACGGCAAGGCAGCAGCTGCGATTTCCATCATCGGCGGTGCTGACGGTCCGACTTCTATTTTCCTGGCTGGTAAACTCGGTCAGACAACCCTTATGGGACCGATTGCGGTTGCGGCATATTCCTATATGTCTCTGGTTCCGATCATCCAGCCGCCAATCATGAAACTCTGTACTACAGAGAAAGAGCGTAAGATTAAAATGGATCAGCTTCGTCCGGTTACCAAACTGGAAAAGATTCTGTTCCCGATCGTTATTACCATCGTTGTCTGCTTGATTCTGCCGACTACAGCTCCTCTTATCGGTATGCTGATGCTTGGTAATCTGTTCAGAGAGTCCGGTGTTGTAAAACAGCTGACAGAGACTGCTTCCAATGCCCTGATGTACATCGTTGTTATCCTTCTTGGTACTTCCGTTGGTGCATCTACAAGTGCAGAAGCATTCCTGAATGTTGATACACTGAAAATCGTTGTATTGGGTCTTGCAGCATTTGCATTTGGTACGTTTGGCGGATGTATGCTCGGTAAGCTTATGTGTAAGCTGACAAAGGGCAAGATCAATCCTCTGATCGGTTCTGCAGGTGTATCCGCAGTTCCTATGGCAGCGCGTGTATCCCAGAAAGTCGGCGCGGAGGCAGATCCGACCAACTTCCTTCTGATGCATGCCATGGGTCCGAACGTTGCCGGTGTTATCGGTACTGCCGTTGCAGCAGGAACTTTCATGGCTATTTTCGGAGTATGATCCGGTACACTGAATGGAAACAGGCTGCAGCCCTGAATTCGGTGAATCGAACTCCCTTGTTGTTAAAATAAATTAAGGAGAAAAAGATAATGGCAGAAATTGAAAAAAAACCTGTAAAAATCGTGGAAACCATTCTGCGTGATGCTCATCAGTCTCTGATCGCAACCCGTATGAGCACCGAGCAGATGCTTCCGATTATTGATAAACTGGATAAAGTAGGCTACCATGCAGTAGAATGCTGGGGCGGCGCTACTTTTGATGCTTCCCTTCGTTTCCTGAAAGAAGACCCATGGGAAAGACTTCGTAAATTACGTGACGGATTTAAAAATACCAAGCTTCAGATGCTGTTCCGTGGACAGAATATCCTTGGATATCGTCCATATGCAGATGATGTTGTGGAATATTTCGTACAGAAATCCGTAGCCAACGGAATCGATATCATCCGTATTTTTGACTGTCTGAACGACCTTCGAAACCTTCAGACAGCAGTAACAGCAGCAAATAAAGAAAAAGCTCACGCACAGGTAGCTCTTTCCTATACTCTGGGCGATGCCTATACACTGGAATACTGGACCACAATTGCAAAACAGATTGAAGAGATGGGTGCTGATTCCATCTGTATCAAGGATATGGCAGGTCTTCTTGTTCCGTATAAAGCAACCGAACTTGTTACCGCTCTGAAAGAAGCAGTTAAGATCCCGATCGATCTTCATACACATTATACCTCCGGTGTGGCTTCCATGACTTACCTGAAAGCTGTTGAAGCAGGCGTAGACATTATCGATACCGCAATGTCTCCATTTGCTCTGGGTACCTCCCAGCCGGCAACAGAAGTTATGGTTGAGACTTTCAAAGGTACACCATATGATACAGGGTTTGACCAGAATCTTCTTGCAGAGATCGCTGATTACTTCCGTCCGATGCGTGATGAAGCTCTGGAAACAGGCCTCCTGAATCCGAAGAATATGGGTGTAAACATCAAGACTCTTCTGTACCAGGTACCTGGAGGAATGCTTTCCAACCTTACCTCCCAGCTGAAAGAACAGCATGCAGAAGATAAGTTCTACGATGTTCTGGAAGAGGTTCCGCGTGTGCGTAAAGACCTTGGTGAGCCGCCTCTGGTTACTCCGTCTTCTCAGATCGTTGGTACTCAGGCTGTATTCAATGTCCTGATGGGCGAAAGATATAAGATGGTAACAAAAGAGACAAAAGACATCTTAAGCGGTAAATACGGTGCGACTGTAAAACCGTTTGATGCAGAAGTTCAGAAGAAATGTATCGGTGATACAGAGCCGATCACTTGCCGTCCTGCAGATCTTCTTGATAACGAGCTTGATAAGCTGGAAAGCGAAATGGCTCAGTACAAAGAGCAGGATGAGGACGTTCTGTCCTATGCACTGTTCCCGCAGGTTGCAACTGACTTCTTCAAATATCGTCAGGCACAGAAGACCAAAGTGGATGAGACAGTTGCAGATACCAAGAATGGAGCTTATCCGGTGTAATTGGTAAGAGTTGTAATCTCTAAAGTAAATAATCAAATGTTGCTGTAAACGAAAGTGATCAGTAATCATGAAAAACAAGTCTGATGGTTTTATCATCGGGCTTGTTTTTTGTTGGAAATTTGATATAATCATACTCTGGGGAGATAGAAGATTAGAACATACTTCTATTTCTGACTATTCTGTGAAATAATAATTAGTACAAAGGATTCATTATGAGTAAAGTAATTATTATCGGCGGCGGTGCGGCAGGTATGTTTGCCGGAATTCATGCGGCACAAAAGGGAAATGAAGTACATTTGTATGAAAAAAATGAAAAGCTGGGGAAAAAACTTTATATTACTGGCAAAGGCCGCTGCAATGTTACGAACGCCTGTGATACGGAAGAGCTTTTTCCGGCTGTGATGAGTAATGCGAAATTTCTTTACAGTGCTTTTTATACGTATGATAACCATGCGGTCATGGATTTTTTTGAAAAGGCGGGAGTTCCTCTGAAGATTGAAAGAGGAAACCGTGTATTTCCGGTATCAGATCATTCGTCTGATATCATACATGCTCTTGAAAAATTGTTGAAACAGGCAGGTGTCCGGATTCATCTGCGTTCAGAGGTGAAAAAAATTCTTCATGACGATGAGCATGTGTATGGGGTAGAGTTGGCTGGAGGCGCAAAAGTGCAGGCGGATGCCGTGATAGTTGCTACGGGAGGTCTTTCGTATCCATCTACCGGATCTACAGGAGATGGATATTTGTTTGCAGAAGATACCGGTCATCGTGTGACAGAACGAAAACCGTCTCTTGTTCCTTTGAAGACAAAGGAAGAATATATTCCGAAACTGCAGGGGCTTTCACTGAAAAATACAGAACTTACGATTAAAAACGGCAAAAAAGTACTGTACAGAGATTTTGGAGAAATGATGTTCACTCATTTTGGTGTGACAGGTCCTATGATTCTTTCGGCAAGTGCGCATATTGGAAAAATGCTGGAAAAGACAGAACTTTCCGCATATCTGGACCTTAAACCGGCGTTATCCCATGAGCAGCTGGATGCCAGGATTCTACGTGAGTTTGACGCGGCACCTAATAAACAGTTCAAAAATGTCATTGGTGTATTGTTTCCCTCCTCGCTTACGCCTGTAATTATGGAACTTGGGGGGATTTCGCCTGAGAAAGTGATTCACGAAATTTCCCGTGAAGAGCGGAGGGCATTCGGGGAACTTGTCAAAGCTTTTCCATTTACGATTATTGGGATGGGAGAATTTAAGGAAGCGATTATTACAAGAGGCGGAGTATCCGTGAAGCAGATCAATCCCGGGACAATGGAATCCAAAGTGCTGAAAAATCTCTATTTTATTGGAGAAGTTCTTGATCTTGATGCGGTCACGGGGGGCTATAATCTGCAGATTGCATGGTCTACTGCATATCTTGCAGCAAATGCTGCTGGTTTAAACAAATAGGAGTAGGAGGATTAGCGATGATTTATAATATTGCCATTGACGGACCTGCCGGGGCAGGAAAAAGTACGATTGCGAAAAGAGTAGCGAAGGAATTTTCTTTTATTTATGTAGATACAGGCGCGATGTATCGGGCGATGGCCTATTATCTTCTGCAGCAGAATGTGGACGGGAATGATTCACAGGAAATTGCATCCAAATGTGAGGGCGCAGATATTTCGATTGAATATAGAAATGGAGAGCAGATTGTACTTCTGAACGGAGAAAATGTCAATGCATATCTTCGTACAGAAGAGGTTGGAAATATGGCTTCTGTAAGTTCTGCGAACCTAAGTGTACGTGCGAGACTGCTGGACCTTCAGAGAAGTCTGGCAGCATCCCAGAGCGTTGTGATGGATGGGCGCGACATTGGTACAACGATTCTCCCGAATGCCGAAGTGAAGATCTATCTGACTGCAAGTTCTGCTACAAGAGCCAGAAGGCGTTACAAAGAACTGATTGAAAAAGGGGAAGAATGCAATATAGAGGATATTCAGAAAGATATCGAAGAACGCGATCAGCGTGATATGAACCGTGAGATTTCCCCTCTCCGTCAGGCAGAAGATGCGGTTCTGGTTGATTCTTCCGAAATGACGATTGATGAAGTAGTCAGCGCAATTGAGAATATTTTTCATGAGAAAACAGGAAAATAAAAGATGTTTTATACAATCTTGTCCTGATATTTCAGAAAACAAACGGATGAGATGAAAAAGTGATGTATCAGGAGGAAAACCAATGGAAGTAAAAACTGCAGAGACAGCAGGTTTCTGCTTCGGAGTAAAAAGAGCTGTTGATAAAGTCTATGAATTGATAGACTCGGGAGTAACCCCGATTTATACGCTTGGACCGATCATTCACAATGAAGAAGTTGTAACAGACCTTGAGAAGAAAGGCGTACAGGTGATTTCAGAAGAAGATCTGGATCATCTGGAAAAAGGAACCGTGATCATCCGTTCGCACGGAGTCGGAAAAGCTGTTTATGACAAACTTCTGGAGAGAAAATTGTCGTATGTGGATGTTACATGTCCGTTTGTTTTGAAAATTCACAGAATCGTGGAAAAAGAAAGCAGAGAGGGAAAGCACATCCTCATCATTGGCGATGCCTCTCATCCGGAGGTGCAGGGAATCTGCGGATGGGTGCAGGGGACTTATACTGTCATAAAAAGCAGTGAGGAAGCAGAAGCATATGAGCCGGATTCGGACAGGAAAATCTGTGTTGTGTCTCAAACGACATTTAATTACAACAAATTTAAAGATTTAGTTGAAATTCTCGGCAAAAAGAGGTACAATGATAATGTTTTAGATATATTCAATGTTTTAAACACTATTTGTAATGCTACCGAAGAACGGCAAAAAGAAGCGAGAACGATAGCCGGAGAGGTAGATACTATGTTGGTCGTTGGGGGCAGGCATAGTTCCAATACTCAAAAGCTGTTTGAAATATGCAAAAAGGAATGTGGAAATACTTACTATATACAAACACCTGTAGACTTGGATTCTGAAATGTTCCAATGCAGTAGTATTGTAGGTATTACAGCAGGGGCGTCCACCCCAAAGAAAATAATTGAGGAGGTTCAAGAACATGTCAGAATTAAGTTTTGAACAGATGCTGGAAGATTCCGTAAAAACTATCAGAAATGGGGAGATTGTACAGGGTACTGTCATCGATGTAAAAGAGGATGAAATTATCCTGAATATCGGCTATAAAGCAGACGGTATTATCACAAAGAGTGAATACTCTAATGATTCATCTATTGTACTTGCCGATGCAGTACATGCTGGCGACACAATGGAAGCAAAAGTCCTGAAAGTCAACGACGGTGAAGGACAGGTAATCCTTACCTATAAGAGACTTGCAGCAGAAAAAGGCAATAAACGTCTTGAAGAAGCATTTGAGAATCAGGAAGTATTGAAAGCTCCTGTAACTCAGGTACTGGATGGCGGTTTATGTGTAAATGTAGAAGAGACAAGAGTTTTCATTCCTGCAAGCCTTGTATCTGATACTTACGAAAAAGATCTTTCCAAATATGCAGATCAGGAAATTGAATTTGTTATCACAGAATTCAATCCAAGAAGACGCCGCATCATCGGTAACCGTAAACAGCTTCTTCTTGCTGAAAAAGCTGAAAAACAGAAAGCATTAATGGAAAGAATTAACGTTGGTGATACTGTAACTGGTGTTGTTAAGAATGTAACAGATTTTGGTGCATTCATCGACCTTGGCGGAGCTGACGGACTTCTTCATATTTCCGAAATGTCCTGGGGCAGAGTAGAGAATCCGAAAAAAGTTTTCACAGTTGGACAGGAAGTAAAAGTCCTGATCAAAGATATCAATGGTGACAAGATTGCTCTTTCTCTGAAATTCCCTGAAGAGAATCCATGGCTTACCGCTGCTGAAAAATTTGCAGTAGGCAACGTTGTAACCGGTAAAGTTGCAAGAATGACTGATTTCGGTGCATTTGTTGAACTGGCTCCTGGAATCGATGCTCTTCTTCATGTATCTCAGATTTCCAGAGAACATGTTGCAAAACCATCTGATGTTCTGGCTATCGGTCAGGAAATCGAAGCAAAAGTTGTTGATTTCAACGGCGAAGATAAGAAAATCAGCCTGAGCATGAAAGCTCTGGAAACAGCTGCACCGGCTGAAGAAGCTCCGGTTGAGGAATAATATTCGCTAAAGACAAAAATAATTTATGTGCTGCTGTAGACAGAAATAACTGTTTGTGCTGCAACTAAAGAAAATATTATTTGTTGATATATTAACAGAGATTTGCATTTAATGCAGGTCTCTGTTTTTATATTGAAAAAAGAAGAGAATACTCGAAGCGTTATTTGGTGAATTAAAGTGGGCTTTAGTTCAGAAGCAATCCGTGAGGATTTTTTATGTTTCGCTATGCTGCAGATTTCACCGAAACTTCCGTTTAGGGCGAAACTCTGTGAGGGGGTAGGTGTGAAAAACCGTACGCGAAAGAGAGCCCCTGAGGGCCGTGCAGACTTACCTTCGGTTCCTGTGCAGGCTTCGGGGCATAAGAAGTACTAAGCGCTGTGTATTTTTGCTAAAAGCGTGAACAGGATTTCTGAACTCGCCTTTGGCTCAGACAGCAGAAATCCCGCTCACAACGCAAAAATACACAGCCCAAGTACTTCTAATACCCCTGCAGAAGGCACAGGAACCGAAGGTAAGTCTGCCCGGCCCTCAGGGACTTTCTTCCGCTGTCAGTTAGCGTTTCACTGGAAGAGAAGATGAAAAATCCGGAAAGGGATTGTAAATGGGCTATTTTTTGCGGGTCGTTTTGCTTTTATAACATGGCAAATTTCCTTTCTCTTATAAGATGATGATGGGGTCAAAAGGTATTTTGATCCCTCTGATACACGGATTTCTCCGCACTTTGTGCTCCCGAAAATCTGCGCTTCGCTCCGGTCGGTACTAAACAAACGTCCACCGAACGTTCAGCGCCCTAAAAACATTCGAAATTCATCCTATTCGGGCTACTTTCTCATATTTTTGCGGGTTCCAAAGTCATGTTTTTTCATGCAAGCATGAAACACATGACCTTTTGACCCTTGCATCATAAGATATCATTTTGATGTCCACTTTGCCCACGAAGGAATTTCCCTTAACAACAGAAAATTAACTCTCCGATTAAAAATCTATGTCTTCCGTTTCCAATCTCCTTCCGGATTTTTCATCCCATAACTTTCAGTGAAACGCTAACTGTCAGCGGAAGAGGAACCCCTCCAGGGGCTGCGGCGGGCATATACTTCCTGGTTCTGTGCACTCTGCAGGGGGGTTAGAAGTACTTGGCTTTCCGATTTTCGCGTTGTGGGCCGGATTTGTGCTGTCTGAGCCAACGGCGAGTCCACGAATCCGGTCCACGCTTTTAGCGAAAATCGGAAAGCCTTAGTACTTCTTAAGCCCCGAAGCCCGCACAGGAACAGGAAGTATATGCCCGCCGCAGCCCCTGGAGGGGTTCCTCTTTCGCGTACGGTTTTTCACATCCCACTTCACAGTTTTTCGCATTGAACTAAAGTTCCGGAGAAAGCCATAAATATAGTTAAGCCCGGAGAATCCCCAAAGACTGCTTCTAAACTAAAGCGCACTTTAATTCACCAAAAACATTTTTATTAACTAAAGCCTTCTTTAATTAACAAAAGCACACTTTAGTTCACAAAAGCTTACTTAGGTTTACAATATCCCGTTATGAGACCCGGGAAGTAAAGCTCTCATTTTTTGAGCGTGCTCAGAAGATATGGAAGCGTATGCCGGAGATACTGCATCTGTTTGGCAGTATTGGAGAGGAAACTCTCATCACAGCAGAACCAGGTATAACAGGTATCGCGCCTGGCAGGAACACGCAGACTTCTGTCCATGTAGGAGCTCAGTGATTTGGGAATCGCAGTATCTTCGGTAGGAATATAATCATAATCCCGATAATTGGCATAATACTGCCGCAGCCTGCCGCCGGTAAGAGGAATCATCAGCCTTAATGAGTCAGCTTCGCCCGTGATATAGAACTGCGAATTTCCATTGGAAAACAGGACAGGAAGCGGATGCGGAAGACGAAGGGTGAGAAGAAGCAGGTCATCGCTGATTTCTGCATGAACAGGTTCATACATCCCTGTATAAAGACAGAGATAGGAAAGCATGCGAAAAACACTGCCGAGTCCCATCAGATCCTCCTGATTATGCCCGAGAAGCTCCTGCATAATATCCGTATCGTGTGTTTTCTGATATTTGTGAAAGCACCGGATCCCGTCTTTTCCGTTGCAGAAAAGCCGGGAGGGAAGATGCAGGAAAACTTCCAGATCCGGCTGTTTCATCCCGGGCAATTTCAGAAGGTCTTTGCATGGCTTCAGAACCTGATACAGATCAATGGAAAGAAGTCCCGGAAAAGGCGAAGACATGTTGTGTACCTGAAAACGGGTCTCCAGATACGGCTGATCGAATCGGTTTCCGTTATATTGAATGGTAACAGAATCTTTGGTCAAAAAATCAGAAAAAGCAGATAAAACCTCCGGCTCTTCAGATTCGTTTTCTCCGAACCACTGATATAAAATCCACTGCCCGTCTTCGTAAGTGACAGCTCCGACTAGATAGAGAAAAGAGGAATATTGTGATAATCCGGTGGTCTCAATATCATAAAAAACAGGACGGAAATCGGTACAGGAAATACAATATTTCGATAAATTTTTAACACTTTCAAAGTCTGGAAACCCTTGAAAAATAGGCATTTTTTTAACAATCATGAACATTCGTTCCTTTCTTGGATTGTATCTAATTATACACAAGATTTTGACAAAATGGTAGTGAATTTTTTCATAAAAAGAGTTATAGTATAGGTAAGCGGTTTTGGTAAAAATAAAGGAGGGAAAATATATGGGACTTTTAACCTTTAAGGGTGGTGTTCATCCTTATGACGGCAAAGAACTGTCCAAGAATTATCCTATTGAGAAATATCTTCCGCAGGGGGAAATGATCTATCCACTTTCCCAGCATATCGGAGCACCTGCTGTTCCGGTTGTGGCGAAGGGAGATCATGTACTTGTGGGACAGAAGATCGCCGATGCCGGTGGATTTGTATCAGCCCCGATCCATTCATCTGTTTCGGGAACGGTGAAGAAAATCGAACCTCATCTGAATGCAACCGGTTCTATGGTCAATGCAATCTTTATTGAAAATGATCAGAAGTATGAAGCAGTTGAGTACACTCCTGCGAAATTGGAAAGCCTTTCAAAAGAAGAGATACTGAAACGTATACAGGAAGGCGGTGTTGTAGGTATGGGCGGCGCAGGCTTCCCTACTCATGTAAAACTTGCACCGAAAGACCCGGCGAAAATTGAATACGTTCTTGTCAACGGTGCGGAGTGTGAACCGTATCTGACAAGCGACTACCGCAGAATGCTGGAAGAGCCGGAGAAGATCGTAGAAGGTCTGAGAGTCATGCTGACACTTTTTGATAATGCACAGGGATATATCTGTATCGAAGATAACAAACCGGACTGTATCGCCAGATTAAAAGAACTGGTGAAAGATATTCCGCGCATAGAAGTGAAAGAGCTGATGACCAAATATCCGCAGGGTGGTGAGCGTACGCTGATTTATGCGACGACAGGAAGAGAAATCAATTCTTCCATGCTTCCTGCTGATGTGGGATGCGTAGTAGACAACGTGGATACCGTAGTAGCAATCTATCAGGCCGTGATTCTTGGAATGCCGGTTATGAGCCGTATTGTCACTGTTACAGGCGATGGAATCCAGCAGCCCAAGAACTTTACCGTATTGTGCGGAACCTGTATGGAAGAGCTGATCGGGGCGGCAGGCGGACTCAAGAATACTGCATCCAAAGTAATTTCCGGAGGTCCCATGATGGGATTTGCCATGTATGATCTTCAGGTGCCGTGTACAAAGACCACATCTGCATTTCTGTGCCTTGAGAAAGATCCTGTTTCACAGGCTCAGCAGACAGCGTGCATTAATTGCGGACGCTGTGTGAGTGTCTGTCCGGGACATGTACTTCCGGCTCGTCTGGCTACTTTTGCAGAACACGGAAATATGGAGGCATTCCAGAAATTTGACGGAATGGAATGCTGTGAATGCGGATGCTGCAGTTATGTCTGTCCGGCGAAGAGACCATTGACCCAGAGTATCAAGTCCATGAGAAAAATGGTACTTGCAAGCCGCAGGAAGAAATAAGGGGAGGTAGAAAAATGGAACAAATGTTAAATGTATCATCCAATCCCCATGTGAGGGATAAGATGACCACAAGCAGGATCATGCAGCTGGTTGTGATCGCCCTGCTTCCGACTACATTATTCGGAATCTGGAATTTCGGGCTTCATGCGCTTCTGGTTCTTCTGGTTTCTGTTGCATCCAGTGTGATTTTTGAGTGGCTGTATGACCACTTTATGCATAAACCGAATACTATAACAGACTTCAGTGCTGTTGTGACCGGCCTTCTTCTCGGCCTGAATATGCCTCCGCAGATTCCGCTGTGGATGCCGGTTCTTGGAAGCGCATTTGCCATTATTGTGGTAAAACAGTTGTTTGGTGGTCTTGGTCAGAACTTTATGAACCCGGCGCTTGCAGGAAGATGTTTCCTGATGATCTCTTTTGCAGGAAAAATGACCAATTTCTCTGTAGGTGAGAAATACAGCGGTGTGGTAGATGCGGTTACAGGAGCGACTCCTCTGGCTGCTCTGAAAGCGCAGGGATTTGTAGAAAACTCTGTACCGGTTAAGAATCTGTTCCTTGGTAATATTCAGGGAACCATTGGTGAAACATCTGCGCTTGCAATCCTGATCGGTGCAGTGATTCTCCTGGCTTTCAAAGTGATCGATCTGAAAGTACCGCTTACATATATCGGCAGTTTTACTGTTTTTGTGATTCTGTACATGCTGTTTTCCGGAATGGGATTTGACGGAAATTATCTCCTGAGCCATCTCTTTGGGGGCGGTCTGATGCTTGGCGCCTGGTTTATGGCAACAGATTATGTGACAACGCCGATCACACCGAAGGGACAGCTGGTCTATGGATGTATTCTCGGTATTGTTACGGCGGTGTTCCGTCTCTTTGGCGGATCTGCAGAAGGCGTATCCTATGCGATCATCTTCTGTAACCTGCTGGTACCGATTATTGAACGCCTGACCAAACCTGTTGCTTTTGGGAAAGGAGGCAAAAAAGCATGAATAAAATCATAAAGGATACCATTGCGATTACGCTGATCACACTTGTTTCAGGACTGCTTCTCGGACTTGTACAGGATATTACGGCAGGGCCGATCGCCGAACAGCAGCAGAAAGCCAAAGAAGAAGCGTATAAAGCTGTTTTTGCCGATGCGGATTCTTTTGAACAGGTGGAACTGACGGAAGAGGTTTCCGCAGGTCTGGAAGCCTGTCTGGATGAGAATGGATACGGCGCACAGAATATCGATGAAGTGATGACTGCTCTGGATGCTTCCGGCAGTCAGATCGGATATGCGTTTACAGTAACAACTTGTGAAGGCTATGGCGGAGACATTCAGTTTGCCATGGGTATTAAGGATGATGGAACATTGAATGGGATTTCCATCCTTTCCATCGGTGAGACTGCGGGACTTGGTATGAAAGCCAATACAGACGCATTCAAAGATCAGTTCAAAGACAAAAATGTTGAGAAATTTGCATACACCAAAACAGGCGCGACCGCAGATGATGAGATTGATGCCCTGAGTGGTGCGACAATTACTACCAATGCCATGACCAACGGCGTCAACGCCGGATTATGTGCATTTCAGTATGCGGAAGGAGGAAATCTGGAATGAAAGCAAACACACCTTCAGAACGACTGGTGAACGGCATAATTAAAGAAAATCCTACCTTTGTGCTGATGCTTGGCATGTGTCCGACACTTGCCGTAACAACATCTGCCGTAAATGGTATCGGAATGGGCCTGACAACGATGGCGGTTCTGGCTGCGTCCAATCTTATGATCTCCCTGCTCCGGAAATTTATTCCGGACGGGGTACGTATGCCGGCCTTTATCGTTGTTGTTGCATCTTTTGTAACAATTGTACAGATGCTGCTGGAAGGCTTTATTCCAAGTCTTTATGATTCTCTCGGCATCTATATTCCTCTGATCGTTGTTAACTGTATTATTCTTGGACGTGCAGAGGCATATGCATCCAAAAATCCTCCGCTTCCATCATTGTTTGACGGTATTGGAATGGGACTTGGATTTACACTGAGTATTACCTGTATCGGTGCTGTCCGTGAACTGATCGGTGCAGGACAGATCTTCGGCAGGCAGATCCTTCCGCTGGCAGATGCAGCTGCAGGTACAGCAGGATATGAACCGGTTACGATCTTTATCCTTGCACCCGGTGCATTCTTTGTACTGGCTATGCTTTCTGCTATCCAGAACAAGTTTAAGCTCGGCGCAGCCAAAAGAGGGATTGATCCGAGTAATCCGGATGCATGCGGCGGTGCATGTGCATCCTGCGGCAACAGCATGTGCAAAGGCAAAAGGGGGTAAACAGATATGAAAGAATTATTAGTTATTCTCATAAGCTCCGCCCTTGTCAATAACGTGGTTCTGAGTCAGTTCCTGGGACTTTGTCCGTTCCTGGGCGTATCAAAGAAAATCGAGACAGCGGCAGGAATGGGCGGTGCGGTTATCTGCGTTATTACACTGTCTTCTTTTGTAACAGGACTGATCTACAAATTTATTCTGGTACCGACTGGTCTGGAATACCTGCAGACGATCGTATTTATTCTGATTATTGCAGCACTGGTACAGTTTGTGGAAATGTTCCTGAAGAAATGTATTCCTTCTCTGTATCAGGCACTTGGCGTTTATTTGCCTCTGATCACAACGAACTGTGCAGTTCTCGGTGTGGCTCTGAATAATGTGCAGGATAATTACAGCATTCTTGAGGGTACTGTGAACGGATTTGCCACTGCAGTAGGATTTACCATCGCGATTGTACTGATGGCAGGTATTCGTGAAAAAATTGAATATAACGACATTCCGAAGGCATTCCAGGGATTTCCGGTTGTTCTTCTGACTGCAGGTCTGATGGCAATCGCATTCTTCGGATTTTCCGGACTGATTTAAGGAGGCGTAGATATGAATATTGGAGCAATTATTATGGCGACTGTAGTAGTTGCGGCAGTGGGCCTCTTTATCGGTATTTTCCTGGGTGTTGCAGGCAAAAAGTTTGCAGTGGAAGTAGACGAAAAAGAAGTTGCTGTCCGTGAAGCGCTTCCCGGCAATAACTGCGGAGGATGTGGTTATGCGGGATGTGATGGCCTTGCGGCTGCAATCGCAAAGGGAGAGGCGCCTGTAAATGGCTGTCCGGTAGGCGGAGATGCTGTTGGTAAGGTCATCGCCGGTATTATGGGACAGGAAGTGGTAGAAACTGCCCGTCGGGTTGCTTTTGTGAAATGTGCCGGTACCTGCGATAAGACAAAGAATAATTATGAGTATACCGGTGTGGAAGACTGTGAGATGATGGCATTTGTTCCGGGAGGCGGTGCGAAGGCATGTGATTATGGATGTCTCGGATTCGGAAGCTGTGTCAAAGCCTGTCCGTTTGATGCAATCCATATCGTGAACGGTGTGGCATGCGTGGATAAGGAAGCCTGCCGTGCCTGCGGCAAGTGTGTGGCAAAATGTCCGAAGCACCTGATTGAACTGGTTCCATATGAACAGAGTATTTTTGTCAGCTGTGGTTCTCATGCAAAAGGCAAGGCTGTGACATCTGCCTGCGAAGTAGGCTGTATTGGCTGTAAAAAATGCGAAAAAACATGTCCGAATGGCGCAATTACCGTAACAGATTTCTGTGCGCATGTGGATTATGAGAAATGTACCAACTGTGGTGCATGTAAAGATGCCTGTCCGAGAGGAATCATTCTTTCCAGATAAACAGTGATTGTGAAAAGTCAGCCGTATTTTTCTGCGGCTGGCTTTTTTGTATCAAAGAAAGTGTTTTGCATTTTCCCTGATATAAAAAATAACAACAAGAATGTTTTTATCATTTCGTTTTTTCTTCATGTTTTTCTGGTACAATAATCATGGATGTACCGATGATGAAAATACAGGATTACTATGGAGGATGTTTGTTGATGATGAAGAAAAAAGACTTTATTCTGGCAGGACGAGTTCTCTGTCTGGCTCTGATTGTGTGGATGGTGCTTCAGTTTGCGATGCCGAAAGATAACAGTGTGATAAGAATTACCGTAGATGGAGAAGTTTATGGGGAATATTCTCTGGAGGAAGATCAGGAAATTGCAATTGGCGATACCAATATCTGCCGTATTCAGGATGGAAGGGCAGTTATGACAGAAGCGAATTGTCCAGATCAGCTGTGCATGCATCAGCGGGCGATTGATGCGTCCGGAGGAACGATTATCTGTCTTCCGAATAAAGTGGTGATTGAAGCAGTGGGAGCAGGGACAGAAGCACAGGACGATTTTGACAGTATCGCAGGATGATGGAAAATAATTTATCGAATAGGTGTTTGCTTTTTGCGGATGAATATGATATGATATCTAAGACTATTGCAGAGCAGGAAGAGAAAAACAGTGAATACTGATTGCACGAAAGCTTTTTCTGTGATTTGCAATGAATGCAGCATACAGGAGCAGTGAAGAAGATGATTTCATTTATTCGTGGAAACATTGCAGATGTGACGGAGAACTCCGTGATCGTGGAGGCCGGAAACATTGGCTATGAGATTTTTATGACCGGTTCCGCCATGGAACAGGCGAGCAGAATGAAACAGGAAGTGAAGATACATACGTATTTTCATGTAAGAGAAGATGCCATGCAGTTATATGGTTTTTTGAATAAAGATGATCTGCAGATGTTCCGTCTGCTGCTTGGAGTGAATGGAATCGGTCCGAAGGCGGCCCTTGGAGTGATGTCCGGTCTTTCGGCAGATGAATTGCGTTTTGCAGTTTTGTCAGATGATGTGAAGACCATTTCCAAAGCACCCGGAATCGGACGCAAGACCGCTCAGAAGATGATTCTGGAATTAAAGGATAAATTAAAGCTGGAAGAAGCTTTTGAGAAAAAAATGGAACATGAACAGGAGTCTGCTGTTGGGGGAGAAGCGCTTCGTGACGGACGTCAGGAAGCTGTGGAGGCTCTTACAGCACTTGGATACAGCAGTACAGACGCGCTTCGTGCAGTACGAAAAGTGACAGATGTTGATCCGGAAGATGTGGAAGGAATTCTGAAGGCTGCGCTGAAGCATCTCTGATGAGAGAAGAAATAAAAAATCGTATCGGAGAACTATATGGATAAAAGGATTATCACGACAGATGTAACGGAGGAGGATTTTTCTCTGGAAGGAAATCTCCGTCCACAGAGCCTGGATGAATATATTGGACAGGAAAAATTGAAAAATACGCTGAAAATTTATATAGAAGCTGCGAAACAGCGGCATGATGCACTGGATCATGTGCTGTTTTACGGCCCTCCGGGACTTGGCAAGACCACACTTTCCGGGATTATCGCCAATGAGATGGGAGTACATATGAAAGTGACTTCCGGTCCGGCTATAGAAAAACCGGGCGAGATGGCTGCAATTCTGAATAATCTGCAGGAAGGAGATATTCTTTTTGTGGATGAGATCCACCGTCTGAACCGTCAGGTGGAAGAGGTGCTTTATCCGGCTATGGAGGATTATGCGATTGATATTATGATCGGCAAGGGAGCTTCTGCGCGTTCCATCCGACTGGATCTGCCGAAATTTACTCTTGTAGGTGCAACTACCAGAGCCGGGCTTTTGTCAGCTCCGCTTCGTGACCGCTTTGGAGTGATGCATCACCTGGAATTCTACAATCAGAAAGAACTTCGGACCATTGTGATCCGGTCTGCACAGGTTCTCGGGGTGGAAATCGATGAAAAGGGAGCAGCGGAAATCGCAAAACGTTCCAGAGGTACACCGAGACTTGCGAACCGGCTTCTGAAGCGTGTACGGGACTTTGCCCAGGTGAAGTATGACGGGAAGATTACTTACGAGGTAGCATCTTTTGCGCTTGATCTTCTGGAAGTGGATCAGTACGGACTGGATAAGGTAGACCGGAGAATTCTGAAAACGATGATCACTAATTTCAGGGGAGGTCCGGTAGGTCTTGAGACACTGGCTGCCGCTATCGGAGAAGATGCGGGAACGCTGGAAGATGTATACGAACCATATCTTTTGCAGAATGGGTTTATTCACAGGACTCCGAGGGGAAGAATGGCCTCACCGCTGGCTTTTTCCCATCTTGGATATGAGATGCCTGACAAATAAATCAGCAACGATAAAAAAAATCCTATACTTTTCTACAAAATTCGATTATAATGTGGTGAGAGTATATTCAGCGAAAGATACGTTGCTGTTACCAATCAGAATAAAAGAACCATTCGAGAAAGATACAGGAGGCTTTACTATGGCAGTCAAGAACACGGCACAGGTGGTGATCGGAGGCAAGATCATTACTTTGGGAGGCTATGAATCTGAGGAATATTTCCAGAAGGTGGCATCCTATATGAATAATAAGATTTCAGAACTCAGTGCGATGCCGGGATATTCCAGGCAGCCGATGGAGACGAAACATACATTGCTCAGCCTGAACATTACAGATGATTACTTTAAGGCAAAGAAACAGGCAGAGATCTTTGAACAGGATCTTCAGCAGAAGGATCAGGAGATGTATGATCTGAAACATGAGTTGATTTCTCTTCGTATGCAGATTGAAGAAACGCAGAAACGGGAGAAAGAAGCTCTGGAACAGAAGAATCTTCTGGAGGGAAAAGTAGGAGAACTGGAAAAGGAACTGGACGAATTACTTAAGTAAAAGAGTGAAGGGGGATTGCTTCGGTAATCTCCTTTTTTCATCAGATCAGAAAGTTGGGGATGACTTTGAAAAATCATCAGAAAATAGAATTACTTGCACCGGCAGGCTCTTATGAGAGCTTTGAAGCAGCGATCGGTGCAGGGGCAGATGCCGTTTATGTGGGTGGTGCTGCTTTTGGAGCAAGGGCATATGCAAAGAATTTCGGACAGGAAGAACTTCTTCGCGCGATTCATACTGCACATGTCCATCATAAAAAATTATATCTGACAGTGAACACACTGCTGAAGAACAGAGAACTGAAAGAACAGCTGTATGATTATCTTCTTCCGTACTATGAAGCGGGGTTGGATGCAGTGATCGTGCAGGATTTTGGCGTATTTCGTTTTATCAGAGAGCATTTTCCGGGGTTACATCTTCATGCCAGTACCCAGATGACGGTTACCGGTCCGCGAGGAATGAAATTCCTGGAAGAACAGGGGGCGTCCAGAGTTGTAACGGCTCGGGAACTGAGTCTTTTGGAACTGAAAGAAATGCACAGGACAAGTCCCATTGAGATAGAAGCATTTGTTCATGGGGCACTTTGCTACAGCTATTCCGGTCAGTGTCTGATGAGCAGTCTGCTCGGCGGAAGAAGCGGCAATCGCGGAAGATGCGCGCAGCCCTGCAGGCTTTCCTATCATACGAGCATGGACGGCAGAAGGTTTAAAGGCAAAAATGAGATGTGCCCTTTGAGTCTCAAGGATATCTGTACGATAGATATTCTTCCGGAAATTCTGGATGCGGGTGTGATGTCTCTGAAAATTGAGGGAAGAATGAAACAGCCCGGATATACCGCAGGAGTGACTGCTGTTTATCGTAAATATCTGGATCTGCTGCAGCAGAACGGCGCAGAGCAGTATCAGGTGGAAGAGCAGGACCGCCGTTTTCTTCTGGATATTTTCAGCAGGGGAGGATCCTGCAGCGGATATTTCAAACAGCATAACGGTCCGTCTATGATGGCATTTACCAATGAAAAAAAGACCGGGGAAATTTCTCCGGACATTAGAAAAAGAAAAGAAAAAATTAATGGAAATTTCATTCTTTTTCCGGGAAGT
This sequence comes from Blautia sp. HCP3S3_G3, assembly GCF_052063365.1. Lineage (NCBI taxonomy): Bacteria > Bacillati > Bacillota > Clostridia > Lachnospirales > Lachnospiraceae > Blautia > Blautia sp. HCP3S3_G3. The sequence goes on from NZ_JBQHXR010000001.1 coordinate 651,265, forward strand.
CCTGCTATACTGGAAGTATCCTGCCGGGATGCAACGATTACGGTATCAGCCGGAGAAGTTCAGTATGCCAGAAGCCAGCCGATGGAGAAACTGCGTATCCGGCAGCAGATGGAGAAACTGGGAAATACAGAGTTTGAGTGGGAAAACCTGGATATCCAGATGGATGATCAGATTTTTATTCCTGTAAAAGTACTGAATGAACTTCGAAGAGAAGCCCTTTTGAAACTTGAGGATGCTCTTACCATGCCTTATCGGCGGACATTGGATACAGATGAATGTGAAAAAACAGATCAGATGCCTTCCGGTGGAAAAATAATCAGAAAAAAGGGATTATCGGGCAGGGAAATTCCGCCTCTTTATGTCTCCTGTGAAACTGTTTCGCAGGCGGAAGCAGTGATGGAATATGAAGAAATACAGGGTCTTTATCTGCCATTTGATGTGATGAAAACCTTTATGGACAGGGGAGTGGCTCAGGAAAAAGAGCTGTATCTTTCTCTTCCTCATATGACAAGAGGTGCTGTGCCGGAAGGTTATCTCGAACAGGCAGCGATATGGCTGGAACAGGGGATGAAGGGATTTTTGATCAGAAATCTGGAATCCTATGCTTTGATAAAGGAAAACGGCTGGAAGGAAAGATGTGTGCTGGATCATTCCATGTATACCTGGAATGATGAAGCGGTGACTTTCTGGAGAGAAGAGGGAATTCTGAAGAATACAGCTCCGCTGGAATTGAATGAAAAGGAACTTTTACACAGAGACAATAAGGGAACTGAGATGGTGATTTATGGATATCTTCCTGTGATGATCTCTGCACAGTGCGTCAGGAAAAATCTGTACGGATGCGATGCGGCTGAGGGATGTATTTTTTTGAAAGACCGTTATGAGAAAGTATTTCCGGCGGTGTGCTGCTGTCATCCATGGAAAATAAAAAATACGGGCAATCCGGAATATTGTTATAATATGATCTATAACAGTGTTCCTTTCGGGCTGCCTGGTGAGAAGACAAGGGTTCTGGCTTTGGGGATGCAGTCATTACGGCTGATGTTCACCATAGAGGATGCAAAAGAAACGAAAGAGGTTCTTGAGGAATTCCTGAATATATATCATCATGGCGGTACGCCGGGACAGAGAGAATTTACCAAAGGTCATTTTAAAAGAGGAGCCGAATAAAGGTATATGATTAATGTAATTGTTGAGTTATCCAAATATATTATCCTGACATTGATGGTGGTCTATACGTTTCATTGTTTTTATATGGTCCGCCGTCAGAGCGAGGAAGAAAAGAATGAATTGCTGCACCAGCAGCTGATGCTGATCTTCTTTATAGATTTTACGGCTTTTCTCGTGATCTATCTGAAGACGCTGGATTTTAAGGTGATTCAGTTCTATATGGAGATGATGGCGTTTTTTGCTGTGATACAGATTTTGTACCGCATCTGTTACAGAAAAGCATCCCTGCTGCTTGTGAACAATATGTGCATGCTTTTGAGTGTGGGATTTATCATGCTGTGCAGGCTGGATATTGCGACAGCTACGCGCCAGCTTCTGATCGCATCGGCAGGAAGTATTGTGTCCCTGATTATTCCGGTGATGATTCGCAGGATGAAGTTTCTGCGCAGGCTGACATGGCTTTATGCAGGCCTTGGCGTAATTCTTCTGGCGGCAGTACTTGTGCTTGCGCAGACAAGCTATGGAGCAAAGCTTTCTCTCATGGGAATTCAGCCTTCGGAAGTCATAAAAATCACCTTTGTATTCTTTATGGCTGCTCTTTTGTCGAAGGATACCAGTTTTTCGGCGGTTGTAAAGGCAACGGTGATCGCAGGTCTTCATGTGGGCATACTGGTATTGTCCAGAGACCTGGGAAGCGCGGTGATTTTCTTCGCAGCCTACCTGGTTATGATTTTTGTGTCTACGAAGAAAAAGTCCTATCTGGGACTGGGACTGGCAGGCGGTTCTGTTGCTGCAGTGATTGCGTACTTTCTTTTCGGACATGTGCGTCAGAGAGTGAGTGCCTGGAAAGATCCCATGGCTGTATATCAGAATGAGGGATATCAGATCGTGCAGTCACTGTTTGCTATCGGTACAGGCGGCTGGTTCGGAATGGGGCTGTGTCAGGGATCTCCGGAAGTTATCCCGGTTGTAAAAAACGACTTTATTTTCAGCGCGATCTGTGAGGAGCTCGGGGGGATTTTTGCTATTTGCCTGATTCTGGTATGCATGAGCTTCTTCCTGATGATTGTAAATATTGCTGTTAAGATCAAAAATCCTTTTTATAAGCTGATTGCGCTGGGGCTTGGTACCGAATACGCTTTTCAGGTATTCCTTACAATTGGCGGAGCAACGAAATTTATCCCTATGACCGGCGTCACACTTCCGCTGGTGAGCTATGGCGGAAGTTCCGTTATGAGTACGATTCTGATGCTGGCGATCATTCAGGGACTGTATATTTTAAGAGAAGACGAGGACGAGGAATTTGAGAAACGCAGAAAAGAAGCGGCAAAAAGAGCTGGAGCAGGAGCGCAGGCGGCGGGAGAAAGAAATTATTAAGAAGCGGAAGGCAAGAAATCGCGAATATAATTTTGTTTCTGCCTTTTTTATCCTGATTTTTGTGAGCCTGATCGGTTACCTGATCTATTTTAATTCAGTAAAGAGTGAGACGTTTATTAACAGTCCGTACAATACCCGTCAGGATACGTTTTCGGATCGTGTGGTCAGGGGAAAGATTGTTTCTTCTGATGGAGAAGTGCTGGCTCAGACGAATGTCAGCGAGGACGGTACAGAGGAACGTGTGTATCCATACAGCAATATATTTGCTCATGTGGTGGGATATGATTCTAACGGCAAGAGCGGTCTGGAGTCCGAGGCGAATTTCCAGCTGCTTACTTCTCATGCTTTTTTCCTGGAACAGATGAAGAATGAATTCCGGGGCGAAAAGAATGCGGGAGATAATGTGATCACCACTTTGAATGCCAGCCTTCAGACTACCGCGTATAATGCCCTGGGTGACAGGAAAGGAGCCGTAATCGCCATTGAGCCTTCCACGGGTAAGATACTGGCTATGGTAAGCAAGCCGGATTTTGACCCGAATGATATTGAAGAGAACTGGGATTCTCTTGTCAGTGACGAGACCAACAGCAGCCTTCTGAATCGTGCGACAATGGGACAGTATCCTCCGGGGTCGACGTTTAAAATTGTGACAGCTTTGGATTATTTCCGTACGAAGGGAAGTTTTGAAGGATACAGCTATCTGTGCGAGGGCAGTATCACGATGGAAGACCATACCATACGCTGTTATAATTCTACCGTTCATGGGCAGGAGGATTTTTATACAGCATTTGCAAATTCCTGTAACTGTGCATTTGCAGAAATCGGGACAGTGCTTGGCGGTAAATCTTTGAGAAAGACCAGTGAAGATCTTTTGTTTAATAAATCACTTCCGCTTAAGAATTCCAGAAAGAGCAGTTTTACGCTGGACGAAAGTTCACCGACAGCGCTGGTTATGCAGACTGCAATGGGACAGGGAAATACGCTTGTGAGCCCGCTCCATATGGCCCTGATCACTTCTGCCATAGCGAACGGCGGAATTCTGATGCAGCCGTATCTGATCGATCAGGTGCAGAATAATGCAGGCGAGACAGTAAGTACTACGGAACCTGTTGAGTACAAGCGGCTGATGACGGATAATGAAGCGAATCTTCTTGGAAAACTCATGAAAAATGTTGTAACGAACGGTACAGCATCGGCATTAAACGGAAGAGCCTATACCGTAGCCGGAAAGACAGGGTCTGCAGAATTTGACGAAAACGGATCCAGTCATTCCTGGTTTATCGGTTACTGCAATGCGGATGATCCGGATCTTGTGGTTGCGATCATAGTAGAAAATGGCGGAACCGGAAGCGAGGCTGCTGTTCCGATTGCAGGGCAGCTTTTTGACGCTTATTACTATGGTGGTTGACAGATTTGTGAATGGATTTTCCTGCATAAATGTATGAAAACACATGGAGGGATATTTCCGGTGGACAGTAACGAGGTCAACTTTCTATTGCCATGACCTGTAAAAAGAGGTATACTATATACAGGTTTTTCAGAAGAATTGCCGTGTATTGACTGAGGCAGATTCCGGCGATTCTGAATACACACGCATTACAGGAGGATTTGCAGTATGATAGAAGCAACAAGCTGTGGCGGTGTGGTAATTCATCGGGGAAAGATACTGGCGTTATACAAGTCTTATAAGAACCGTTATGAAGGATGGGTTCTTCCAAAAGGCACTGTGGAGCCGGGAGAGACGTATGAGCAGACTGCTCTGCGGGAAGTTCGGGAGGAAGCGGATGTGAGAGCTTCCATCGTGAAGTATATCGGTAAGAGTCAATATAATTTTACGGTACCCGAAGATATGGTCACAAAAGAAGTACATTGGTATCTGATGACTGCTGATAATTATCATAGTAAACCTCAGCGGGAGGAATTTTTCGTGGATTCCGGTTATTATAAGTTTCACGAAATTTATCATCTGCTCCGTTTTTCCAATGAGAAACAGATTGTGGAAAAGGCATATCAGGAGTATCTGGAGATGAGAAGTGAAGGCAGCTGGGGAAAACAGCATAAGTATTATTGAAAGGTAAACGGGCTGTGTTTTTTTAACGCAGTCCTGTTTAAATTCTGAAGAAAAGGGAATCCTCCAGATAAGAACCGCAGCGAGTAGAAAAGGATTTCTGCAGATCTGGCAGAAGATAGATGGGAAAGGGCGGTGATATGGCATGCTGAAGTGGCACGAACACGTTTATGTAGATGAGGGAATCCATGACGCGCAGAAAATACGTACCAGACTGGATGAGAACAGACTGACGCCCGGAATATATCTTCTGACATTTTCCAATAATCCCCATCATCTGATGGAGATTATTCCGGCAGTGGCATTAAAACAAAGACCTGTTCGGGAACTTTGTCCGGTGATTTTCGGTATGGCGGGGAGCAAAGAGGAAGCCATTGATCTGGCATGCAGGATTCTGATGGAAGCATATGATGAGACAGGTGCCTTTGGCATAGAAGAATATTTGAAAAACAGGTGAGTACATGTTACATATACTGTGGATGATTTTGAAATTCATATTGATCGTGATCGGGATTCTTCTGGGGCTTGTGGTACTTGCACTTTTGCTTCTTCTGTTCTGTCCGGTATGTTACAGGGTACAGGCAGCCGGAAGCATGAAAGAGTGGAAGAAAGCGCATGGCAGTGCTTCTGTAAGCTGGCTGTTTGGCGGTATACGTTTTACCGTGTGTCTGTGGGACGGTAATCCGAAGCAGGAGATACGGATTCTTGGAATCTCACTGGAGAAGCTGAGGCATCTCAGGAAAACATCCCAAACTGCAGAAAAAGGTGGAGCAGATAAGAAGCAAAAGGCTTCATCAAAGAAAAAAGCTCCTGCAACCGTGCTTTCTGAGGGGAAGAAGCAGAAGAAACCGGATAAAGTGACAGAAGCACAAAATAAGGAGAAAGAACCTTCTCCGATGATGCAGCCCAAAGATGCAGAAGATTTAGCGGTGCCGCAGTCCAAAGATGCAGAAGATTTAGCGGTGCCGCAGTCCAAAGATGAGGAGGATTTACCGGTATCTTATCGGAAAGACAGCGAAAAAACATCAGTGCAACATCAGAAAGATCGAGAAATACCGCATGTATCAAGTAATAAAGAGCGAAAAACTTCCTCAGTGTCCTGCGGGAAGGATGAAGTTAATATTCCGTTAGCATTTCAGGATGACAGAGAAGATTCAACAGCATCACAGGTAAAATTGAGAAAAAAAACAGGTATTTTTCAGAAATTCAGGAATAAGATTTTCGGTATTCTGGACAGACTAAAAAGAATCCCCGGATTTATCCGGAATTTTCAGAAAAATATACAGAAGGCATATGCTCAGCTGGATTACTGGAAACAGTTTTTTGCACAGACAGAGGTGAAAGAAGCTGCCGTTTTTGCATGGCAGAGAATCCGGCGGTTATTGAAACATCTTTTGCCGGTCAAGATCCGGGGTCAGGTGACGTTTGGATGTGAAGATCCGTCGGTAACCGGAACAGTGCTGGCAATTCTGGGAATTACGATTCCATTTCATAAGAACTGTCTGGAAGTTCATCCTCTTTTTGACGGAGAGAATTCTTTAGAAGGAGAAGTGAAGCTGTGCGGCAGAATTTACGGAATTGTTCTGATCATTACTGCAGTGCAGATTTATTTTAATAAAAATATCAAATATGTCATCAGCCGATGGAAGCATAAGGAGGAATCGTTATGACAAACGAAGACAAATACGAAAACAATTTTAAAGACACTGTGAGTTCATTGTTTCAGGGAATGGATGCATTTATCTCTGCAAAGACGGTTGTAGGGGATGCTATCCATGTGAATGATACGATTATCCTTCCGCTGGTTGATGTGACCTTTGGAATGGGAGCAGGCGCTTTTGCGGGAGAAAAGAAAAACAATGGCGGCGGTGGTATGACCGGTAAGGTTACCCCGTGTGCAGTGCTGGTAATTCAGAATGGAACTACGAAGCTTGTCAACATCAAGAATCAGGATGGACTTACAAAGATTCTGGATATGGTTCCTGATTTTGTAGACCGCTTTGCACCGAAAACGGCAGGCAGTGAGGGAGATACTGCTGATACAGATGCAATCTGATGCAGGAAAGAATGAGGCATGATAACACATGCCTGTATGAACAAAAATGAATATATGAACGATTATACAGATACAGAACAGGTATGCGAAGGGGCTGTTGCTGCATAAACTATAGTAAACCAAAGAAACTGGACGGATGGTTCGTGTGCAGACTGCTGGGGCTTGTAATGTTCTGTGTTGGAATCGGCATGATCATAGGAATGTTGATTACAGAAACTGTAATTATAATCATACTGGCAGCAATCTGCCTGCTGTGTGGTTATCATTTCTTTTGCAGATAGAAGGCGTGCGGGAAAACCTGCATGCCTTTTGTGATTTGGGCAAAAAAATACCCCCGCAGGACTGCGAGGGCAGGTGGAATCTTATGCTCTTTCAACTTTTCCGGATCTTAAGCAGGAAGTACATACGTACATCTTCTTTGATCCGCCGTTTGCTGTTTTAACTTTAACGGACTTTACGTTGGATTTCCACATCTTATTGGATCTTCTATGGGAATGACTCACATTGTTTCCGAAATGAGCAGCTTTTTCACAAATTGCGCATTTAGCCATGATAGCACCTCCTTGACGCTTTTTTTCAACAGACTTTATTTTAACAGATGAAATAGTCTTTTGCAAGCAAAAAAAGGAAAATTGTAAAATAAATATTTCTTTTTCTGTAAAAACAGGTTATAATACATACATACTAAACTGTAAATTTGGAGGTAACCATATGAATGGACGTATAGATTCCGGATTGGGACAGATTGTCATTGATACAGATGTCATCAAAACCTATGCGGGAAGTGTCGCAGTGGAATGTTTCGGAATTATCGGAATGGCCGCTGTCAGTATGAAAGACGGACTCGTGAAATTGCTTCGCAGAGAGAGCCTGCAGCATGGAATCAGTGTAATGATTACGGAAGAAAACAAGATTCGCCTGAATTTCCATGTGATCGTGGCATATGGCGTAAATATCAGTGCTATTGCGGATAACCTTGTCAGCAATGTCAAATATAAAGTCGAAGCCTTCACCGGACTGGAGATTGAGAAGATCAATATTTTCGTCGAAGGCGTGCGTGCGATAGATTAGTAAATTATAGGAGGAACTTGTGGTGAATACGAAAACCATAGATGCCAAGATACTTTCCAGAATGTTTCTGGCAGGTGCCAAGAATCTGGAAGCGAAAAAAGAGTGGATCAACGAATTGAATGTATTCCCGGTGCCGGACGGCGATACCGGAACCAATATGACCCTTACCATTATGTCAGCTGCTGCGGAAGTCGGCTCTCTGCAGGACCCGGATATGGAGACACTGGCCAAGGCTATATCTTCCGGTTCTTTGAGAGGCGCCAGAGGAAACTCCGGTGTTATTCTTTCTCAGCTCCTTCGCGGATTTACCAGAAGCGTTCGCAAGAGCAGCGAACTGACTGCAAAAGATATCGCAGCTGCTATGGAGAAAGGCGTAGAGACAGCTTACAAGGCTGTTATGAAGCCGAAGGAAGGAACGATTCTGACAGTTGCCAGAGAAGCAGCTGCAAGAGCTTCTGAAATTGCGGAAGATGTGGAAGATCTGGAAACATTTTTCAATGAAGTTTTTGCTCATGCAGAGGCAACTCTTGAAAAAACACCGGAAATGCTTCCTGTTCTGAAAGAAGCCGGTGTTGTGGATTCCGGCGGACAGGGACTTCTGGAAGTATTCAGAGGTGCAATAGACGGATTCCTTGGCAAAGAGATTGATTATTCCAGTTTCAGTGCATCCGGTGGTCCTGCGGTAACGAAGATTTCTCCGCAGGCAGAAGCAGATATTAAATTCGGTTACTGCACAGAATTTATCATTCTTCTGAATCAGCCGATGCCGGAGGAAGAGGAACATTCCTTCAAAGAATTCCTTACATCACTTGGCGATTCTATCGTACTCGTTGCAGATGATGAGATTGTGAAAGTTCATGTTCATACCAATCATCCGGGACAGGCGATTGAACGTGCTTTGACTTATGGCGCACTTTCCCGCATGAAGATTGATAACATGAGAGAAGAACATCAGGAAAAACTGATCAAGGATGCCGAAAAGCTGGCCAGAGAACAGGCCGCTCAGGAAGCAGAAGCAAAAGCTGCAGAGCCGCCGAAGGATTATGGTTTTATTTCCGTATCTGTCGGCAAGGGCCTTACAGAGATCTTCAAGGAACTTGGCGTGGATTATCTGATCGAAGGCGGACAGACCATGAATCCAAGTACCGAAGACATGCTCAATGCCATTGATAAGGTAAATGCAAAGACCATTTATATTTTCCCGAATAATAAGAATATTGTACTTGCAGCAAATCAGGCAAGAGACCTTACAGAAGATAAAGAAATCATCGTTGTTCCTACCAAGACGATTCCTCAGGGAATTACTGCTCTTATCAGTTTTGTACCTGAGAAATCCGCCGAAGAGAATGCGGAAGCCATGATGGAAGCAGTCTCCAAGGTGAAGACTGGTCAGATTACTTATGCAGTACGCGATACAAGAATTGATGACAAAGAAATCCATGAGGGTGATATCATGGGAATCGGTGACAGTGGAATGCTTGCTGTCGGTAAGGAACGTGCAGATGTTGCAAAAGAAACAGTTGCGGCAATGATGGACGACGAAGCGGAAGTCATCAGTGTATACTATGGTGCCGATATTGCCGAGGAAGAAGCAGAAGAATTGTGTGCTTTCCTGGAGGAAGAATATCCGGACTGTGAAGTAGAGCTGAATATGGGCGGACAGCCGATTTACTATTATGTGATTTCAGTGGAATAAAAAGAACATGACGAAAAAGGCGGAAGAAACTTCCGCTTTTTTCTTTGAGTTAAGAGGTTGATTAAATGAAAAGAGCACTGCGTGAATTAAAGGGAGTTGGAGAAAAAACAGAAAAATTATTCCGGAAAATCGGTATCAGTGATACTGATGATCTGCTGCGGTATTATCCGAGAACTTATGATTCTTATGAAGAACCGGTGCCGGTTTCTGATTTGGAAGAAGGCACTGCAGCGGCTGTCCGCGTAACGGTCACAACGGGCGTTTATGTAAATCAGGTGAGAAATCTTCAGGTGGTAACCATTACGGCAGCTGATGAGAGTGGAAAAATCCCTGTCGTCTGGTTTAATATGCCTTATCTTCGCAATACTCTGAAAAAAGGAAGCGTACTGATCTTTCGCGGACGTGTTGTGCGGAAACAGAAACACCTCCAGATAGAACATCCGGAAATTTTTACACCGGCTGCTTATGAGGAGGTTCTTCACAGTCTGCAGCCGATTTATGGACTGACTGCCGGGCTCACCGGAAAAACCATTGTTAAACTGCTGAAATCTCTGTTGGCGGAGCAGAACCTTCAGATGGAATATCTTCCTGAAGAATATCGGGAACGGTATCAGCTGGCAGATGCTAATTTTGCTGTTTCTGCGATTCATTTTCCAAAAAACAGAGAGCAGCTTCTGATTGCCAGAAAGCGTCTTGTTTTCGATGAATTTCTCCTGTTTATTCTGGCTGTGCAGCTGTTAAAAGAAAAAACAGAGGAGGCACCGAATTGTTTTTCCATGAAAAAAACATGGACGACCGAACAGATTATAGAAAATCTTCCGTACAGGCTTACAAACGCACAGCTGAATACCTGGCATGAAATTGAACGGGATCTTTGCGGTGAAGCACTGATGTCCAGACTGGTACAGGGGGATGTGGGAAGCGGAAAAACCATTCTTGCCTTTCTTGCCATGATAATGGCATCGGAAAATGGATGCCAGTCTGCATTGATGGTACCAACAGAGGTGCTTGCGCGCCAGCATTATGAAGCGTTTCTGAAGCTGAAAGAAGAGTATGGTCTTGCATGTACTGCTATTCTTCTGACAGGTTCCAACACAGCGAAAGAAAAACGGGAAAGATATGCCATGATCGCTTCTGGGGAGGCAGACATCATTATCGGAACACATGCATTGATTCAGGAAAGAATCGAGTATCAGCGTCTTGGTCTGGTGATTACCGATGAACAGCACCGGTTTGGTGTCAAACAGAGAGAAGCACTGACGACAAAAGGCAATCCCCCCAACGTGCTTGTCATGAGCGCCACACCTATTCCCAGAACGCTTGCCATCATTCTGTACGGAGATCTGGATATTTCCATTATTGATGAGCTGCCGGCCAAAAGACTTCCCATAAAAAACTGTGTGGTAGGCACATCTTACAGGCCGAAAGCATATACTTTCATAGAAAAACAGGTACGTGAAGGCAGGCAGGCATATATCATCTGTCCGATGGTGGAAGAAAGTGAAGGTCTGGATGCGGAAAATGTACTGGATTATACGAAGAAACTGCAGGGAATCTTTCCAAAAGATATCCGAATTTCCCATCTTCACGGAAAAATGAAACCAAAAGAAAAAAATCAGGTAATGGAAGCATTTGCGGCAGGGGAAATTCAGATTCTGGTGTCCACGACGGTGGTGGAAGTTGGCGTGAATGTGCCAAATGCTACCGTAATGATGGTTGAAAATGCAGAGAGATTCGGTCTTGCACAGCTTCATCAGCTCAGGGGCCGCGTCGGCAGGGGAGAATATCAGTCGTATTGTATTTTTATACAGGGAAATGATGTGAAAGAAATCTCAAAGCGACTGGAAATCTTAAATAAATCGAATGACGGATTCTTTATTGCCGGAGAAGATCTGAAGCTTCGCGGTCCGGGAGATCTGTTTGGAATCCGGCAGAGCGGTCTGCTGGAATTTAAAATAGGAGATATCTATCAGGATGCAGATATCCTGAGAACAGCCAGTGAAGCAGCAGGAGAAATCCTTGCGCTTGATCCGGATCTGACATTGCCGCAGCATGCAGCGTTGAAAGAAAAACTGATCTCCTATATGAGGGATGATCTGGAAAATCTGGGACTGTGATGTTCACTGAAACCCGGTAACCAGAATTCTTCAGTATAACCCGGCAAAATAAATACGGTAAAATCACGAAAATTAAGATGACTGTAAATGATAACTGATGAAAAAGTAATAAAAGTCAGATGAAAAAGCAACGAAACTTCATGAATATGTACTGAATAATTGCCGGAAAAAGTGTCCGGAAATATGGGGAGATTTCCCGAAAACCCGCATAAACAGAGCATTTCCGTCAAAGAAAAACTTGCCAAAAAGCGGAAATCGTAGTATTATCCTATGGAACTAAAAATCATTTTTTACCCTGTAAGGAGGCTAATATATGGCTACAAGAGCAACAAAAAAAGCAGAGCCGAAGACAACAGTAAAAGAAGCTCCTGCTAAGAAGACAACAGCAAAAGCAGTAAAGGAAGAGGCTGCTGAAGCTAAAACAACTGCTAAAGCTGCTGAGAAAACAGCCGAAAAACCAGCCGCTAAAAAGACAACAACCAGAAAACCAGCAACAAGAAGAACAACAAAAAAATCTGAGGTTAATACAGAAGTGTATGTACAGTTCTGGGGCAAGGAAGTATATGCGAAGGACGTTGTAGCAAGTATCAAAAATATCTGGACGGAAGAGATGGGCAACAAAGAAGAAGATATTACAGACTTAAAAGTATACATCAAACCAGAAGATAACGGTGCACATTATGTCATTAACAATGACATTACTGGTTTCATCGGATTATAAGAAAAAGAAAGCAGACCCGGAAGGCAATTGCAGGAATGCAGTCGCTTCCCCGGGTCTTTTGCATTATAGAAGGGTATTCGGTATTTTTTTATGATACAACAGGGTTTTTCCTGGAAAGTGCTATTATATTCTTATGATTGTTTTGATTTTTGCATGCTTATTGCCGGCTTGTTTTTCTTGTCATATGTAAATGCTAATGATACAATGGATTGGTAAAGCGGTGGTTTATTGTGCGGAGAAAACTGTTTGTCAGAGGAAGCGGGACATAACTTTGTTCTGTATTATAGACTGTATGCAGTATTTGTTTTATTGGGGGAGCATATGGAAGAGAGAGTAAAAAATAAAAAAAGTGCCAGACCCACAGGGAATGTGATGTATGTGCCAGAGACAAAGCCGGAAAGAAACAACGAATCAAAACCTGTAATAAAAGCAAAATCAGAAAGAAAACCGGAAGCAACAGAAAAACGAAAAACAAAACCCGGAACAAGACAGGAAAAGAAAAAAATACCTGTTGTGCAGATCATGTTTTTGGCAGAAGCGTTTCTGATCATTCTTGCATTTATTATATTATTTGTTGTGAAAACACATGGAACAGATGCGGTTTCGGCAGATTCTGATGAAATTGCTGTGAGTGCGGATGGAGATGTGGTCGGTATGGCTCAGACAGAGGAATTGTCGGAACTGGATTTTTCTCCTCACTGTACGGAACAGACAATACCTTCCAGTCTGATTGAGTATACGGAAATCAACATCAATGGAAATACTTTGAACGATATATCCGAATACAGATCTGCAGATGTACTGTCTTTTGGAATCGGAAACGACTACAGTAAGCTTGAGGGAATTGTAACGTTCCGCGGAAATAATTTCCGGGATGATCCTACTTATGGTTATGCGGAAATGAAAGATTTTCAGCTGAAACAGGAATGGTCACATCAGACAGGTTCTCTTACTTACGGGGATGCCTGCTGGACAGGAAGCGGATGGACAGGCCAGCCTCTGATGGCAAAATGGCCGATAGATACGAAAGCTGCCATGAATATGTATGACTGGGCAAAACAGGATGAGGATCTGGTGGAAGTAATCTATGCGTGTATGGACGGTTATATTTATTTCCTTGATCTCGAAACAGGAAAGCCTACCCGTGATGCTTTTTATCTGGGATATACATGCAAAGGGTCAGGAGCATTGGATCCGCGCGGTTATCCGATTATGTATGTGGGCGCCGGCTATGACAGCTATGAAGGTACAGCCAGAGCCTTTATCATTAATCTGATCGACTGCAGCGTGATGTATACCTTTGGTAATAATGATGAATTTTCGTTAAGAGGATCTCTGAGCTATTTTGATTCTTCTGCACTTGTGGATGTAGAAACGGACACATTGATTTATCCGGGAGAGAACGGAATTCTTTATCTGGTGAAACTGAATACCAGTTATGACGAAGCTGCCGGAACTCTTTCGATTGCTCCGACGGTTGTCAAATGGCATTACAATGGAATTCGCTCCAGCATGGGCTCCTACTGGCTTGGAATGGAAGACAGTGCAGCTGTGTACGGCGGTTATCTTTTTATTGCGGACAACGGTGGAAACCTGATGTGCATAGATCTGAATACGCTTCAACTGGTATGGGTACAGGATGTGCTGGATGATTCCAACTCCACACCGGTTCTGTCTGTAGAGGACGGACATCTTTATCTGTATGTCAGCACTTCGTTCCGCCTCGGATGGAGAAGCTATGATACAGCGGAAGTTCCCATCTGGAAAATTGATGCGGAGACAGGAGAAATTGTATGGAAAACTCCTTATGAGTGTTACACGGAGGATGGAGTATCGGGAGGCGTACAGTCTACGATTGCCACTGGAAGGGAAGAATTGTCGGATTATATTTATGTGACAGTGGCAAGAACAGGAGAGTCGTATGATGGCGTGCTTGCCTGCATCAACAAGAAAAACGGAAATGTGGAATGGGAACATAAAGCTTATTACGCCTGGTCTTCACCAGTCTGTGTTTATAATTCCGATGGAAGCGGCAAAGTCCTCTACTGCAGCTGTGCGGGAAAAATGTATCTTCTGGATGGAAAAACGGGGGAGGTATGCGATATCCTTCAGCTCAGTGACGGTGCAATCGAGGCATCCCCTGCAGTATACAACAATTATGCAGTTGTCGGAACGAGGGACTGTGAAATCTGTGGAATAAAACTGCAGTAACTGTTCTTTGGAATAAAAAGGATTGAGAATGTTGTGAGGATAACTGAAATGATAGAATTATCTGAAAAAACAGGAATAAAACCTGTAGTTTTACAGGAAATCATACAGATGGCTCAAAAATATGAGGTGAAGAAAGTGATTCTTTTTGGCTCACGTGCACGTGGGGATTTCAAAGAAAGAAGCGATTGTGATATATCAAAAAGAGGAGAAAAATATGCAGGAACATCAGTTGCAAAAAAAACAGGATACGCCATCTGGTACCAGTGCCATTCTGGAAATGATAGAAGATAATCCGATCATCACGGCGGTGAAAGATGACAGTGGCCTGGAAGCCTGTCTGAAGGCGGAATCCGGGGTGGTATTTATTCTGTTTGGAGATATCTGCAATATTCATGAGATTGTAAAAAGGATAAAAGAGAATGGAAAGATTGCCATTGTACACATGGATCTTCTTGGAGGGATCGGAAGCAAAGATGTGGCGGTGGATTTTATCAGAAATCAGACAGAAGCAGACGGCATTATATCCACGAAAACGACTTTGCTGAAAAGGGCAAAAGAGCTGGGTATGTTTACGGTGCTGCGTTCTTTTATTCTGGATTCTATGTCTTTGAATGGAATCCGCAGACAGTATGAACAGGTAAAACCGAATATGGTAGAGATTCTTCCCGGAATCATGCCGAAAATTACAAAAAGGGTCGTGGAAGAGATTCCGGTTCCGGTGATCTGCGGAGGACTGATCTCGGACAAAGAGGACATTATCAGCGCGCTGAGTGCAGGTGCAGCAGCAATTTCTTCCACAAATCAGACAATCTGGGAATTATAAGGAAATTGTAAAAGAGGAAATGCGAATGCATAAAAAGAGAAAGCAGAAAGATCTTTTAAGATTCTGTGCAGTATATAGAAATGCAGAATAGAAGATTCCAACAAAAAATCCATAAAAAATTCCAACAAAAAAATTCACAAAAAGGTTGTTTTTTTATAACTCTAATGCTATAATTTCCTCATACATAATTACTGAGAGATGAAGAGCAGAGTGATTATATAGTATGATACTATAGGTTACTCTGCTCTTTTTTGCATAAACACGCTCCAGGACAGTCGTTTTGTGGATTATTCTAATGTACAAGCGGTTCTGTTCATTATGCTGCTCTGAAAAAAGAAGAAAGGGGAGAGTCTCAAATGAGAGATGTCATCATTATAGGTGCCGGAGTTTCCGGATGTGCAATTGCCAGAGAGTTGTCCAGATATGAACTGGATATCTGCGTGGTTGAAAAAGAAAGCGATGTATGTGAAGGAACAAGCAAGGCAAACAGTGGTATCGTACACGGCGGATTTGACGCCAAACCCGGTTCACTGAAGGCGAAACTGAACGTGCAGGGAAATATCCTGATGGAAGAAATGTCCAAAACCCTGGATTTTCCATTTAAGAGAAATGGTTCTATGGTCATCTGCGAAAGACCGGAAGAGGTTTCCGGGCTGGAGAAGCTTTTGGAACAGGGAGTGAAAAACGGAGTACAGGAGATGAAAATCCTGACTCGAGAGCAGGCTTTGGAGCTGGAACCGAATCTGGCAGACGGAGTATATGCAGTGCTTCATATTCCATCCGGCGGAATTGTCTGTCCTTTTGAAATGAATATCGCTTATGCGGAAAACGCAGCACAGAACGGAGTGGAATTTTGCCTGGAGACGGAAGTACAGTCCATTGAAAAAATGGAAAAAGGATTTCGCCTTCATACAGATCAGGGAACGATGGAGGCAGCCTGCGTGATTAATGCGGCAGGTGTTTATGCAGATGTTTTCCATAATATGGTCAGTGAACAGAAAATCCATATTACACCGAGAAGAGGTGATTATTGTCTCCTGGACAAGACCGCAGGCAGTCATGTGAGCCACACGATTTTCCAGCTTCCTACAGAAAAAGGAAAAGGAATCCTGGTGAGCCCTACGATTCATGGAAACCTTCTTCTGGGGCCGACAGCGATTGACATTGAGGATAAAGAGGCGACAGCTACTACGGCAGCAGGACTTGCAGAGATTATGGAAAAAAGTGTCAGATCAGTGAAAAATATTCCGACACGTCAGGTAATTACCTCTTTTGCAGGCCTCCGTGCGCATGAAGATCAGGGCGAATTTATCATCGGAGAACCGGAGGATGCAAGAGGCTTTATCGATGTTGCAGGTATCGAATCGCCAGGGCTGACCAGCGCTCCTGCAGTGGGACTTTATGTACGGGATATGGTAGCCGGAATCATGGAATTAAAAGAAAAGAAGGAGTTTGTCGAGACGAGAAAAGGTATTACACGTTTCAAGGAACTTTCTATGGAAAAACAGAATGAACTGATCAGGAAAAATCCGTCTTACGGCCGGATCGTCTGCCGATGTGAGGGAATTACGGAGGGAGAAATCCTGGATGCAGTGAGGAGACCGCTGGGAGCCCGGACTCTGGATGGAATCAAGCGTCGTACAAGAGCAGGAATGGGACGCTGCCAGGCCGGTTTCTGCACGCCGAAAACAATGGAACTGCTGGCGAAAGAGCTTCATCTGGAACTGAAAGATATCCGTAAAAACGGAAGGAGGGATGCGCAGTGAAACAGTGTGACCTTGTGATCGTTGGCGGCGGTCCGGCGGGACTGGCTGCGGCAATTGCGGCAAAAAAGAACGGAATCAATGATATTCTGATTGTGGAACGTGATGAAAAACTGGGAGGCATTCTGAACCAGTGTATTCATAATGGATTTGGTCTTCATACTTTTCACGAGGAACTGACCGGACCGGAGTATGCGTACCGTTTTATTCAAATGGCGGAGGAACTGGAAATTCCGTATATGACCGGTTCCATGGTGCTGGATATTACCCCTGAGAAAAAACTGACTGTGATCAATCGTACAGAAGGCGTGATGGAAATTCAGGCAAAATCGGTGATTCTTGCCATGGGCTGCCGGGAACGTCCGAGAGGTGCCCTGAATATTCCGGGATACCGTCCAATGGGGATTTATTCTGCAGGAACTGCGCAGAGACTGGTGAATGTGGATGGATTTCTTCCAGGCAAAGAAGTAGTCATTCTCGGTTCCGGTGATATCGGTTTGATCATGGCAAGAAGAATGACACTGGAGGGTGCAAAGGTCAAAGTCGTTGCAGAGTTGATGCCATATTCCGGCGGACTTAAGAGAAACATTGTACAGTGTCTGGATGATTTTGGAATCCCGCTGAAACTGAGCCATACAGTTGTTGAAATTAAGGGAAAACAAAAATTGGAAGGTGTAACGCTTGCCCGTGTGGATGAGCATAATCGCCCGATACCGGGAACAGAAGAGTATTATGCATGTGATACCCTGCTTTTGTCCTGCGGTCTGATTCCGGAAAATGAACTGAGCAGAGAAATGGGAATTGCCATGAATCCTGTAACAAACGGACCAGTCGTAGACGAAAGTCTGGAGACAAGTATTCCTGGCGTGTTTGTATGCGGAAATGTACTCCATGTTCATGATCTGGTGGATTTTGTTTCTGAGGAGGCAGCAGTTGCCGGAAGAAATGCAGCGGATTACATCAGCGGCAATATGGAAGAGAAAAAGTCACAGGGAATTCCGGTAGAAACAGAAGGCGGCATCCGTTATTCCGTACCATCTGTTGTTGAGCCGGAACGTATGCATGAGCCGGTGAAAGTACGTTTCCGTGTGGGAAATGTTTACACAAACTGCTATATCAGTTTATATCTGGATGACATACGTATCCAGCGAAAAAAGAGACAAATCGTTACACCGGGAGAAATGGAGGAAATGGTTCTGAAAAAAGAATTTTTCCAGGAATATGGACGACCGGAGAAGATTCGCATCGTACTGGAACAGGCAAAACAGGATGACCGGGAGGTGAACGGCAATGAGTAACAGGATACTGACCTGTATCGGATGCCCCATGGGATGTACGCTTCAGGTAGAAATGGATGGACAAATAGTAAAAAGTGTGACAGGGAACACCTGCAAACGCGGTGATACCTACGCAAGAAAAGAAGTGACGGATCCGACAAGAATTGTCACGACAACCGTACGTCTCAAAAACGGTGGTGTTGTTTCCGTCAAAACAAAAGAAGATATTCCGAAGGGAAAAATCCTGGACTGCGTAAAGGAACTGAAGCAACTGGTTGTGGAAGGCCCGGTTAAAATTGGCCAGGTAGTGCTGGAAAATACTGCAGGTACAGGAATTCCTGTAGTTGCTACGTCATTTTCCAAATAAAAATTCTGAGAGGATAGCAACCAGACTGTTTTAGAATGTGGTTGAAAATAGTCTGGCTGCTGATAAATACCGTTTCATTATGAAAATATGTATTTTTCCATGATATATGGATGCTTGTTGGTTATTTTTCAGATGGTTTTGGGTATATGGATCAAATAATGCCATTTTATGAATAAACTTCTAGTGTATTATTTCCGTTACTCCACATAATAACATCGTAACATCCAACCAAACAAAAATAACCAAGGAGGAAATGAATCATGTCAAATACAAATTCTTCTTCTAACAGAGCAGTTGTACCGGAAGCCAAGGGCGCTTTAGACCGTTTCAAATTTGAAGTGGCAAGTGAACTGGGTGTGCCGCTGACGGATGGATACAACGGAAACCTGACCTCCAAACAGAATGGTTCTGTTGGTGGATATATGGTGAAAAAAATGATTGAGGCACAGGAAAGACAGATGTCCCAGGGCCAGGGTGGAATGAGCCAGATGTAATCCTGAAATATCCGGCGATACGATAGTATGTGCGATAATGATGGAATTATCCGCATAAATACGAAAGTAGAATAAAGAAATTGCCAGGATGAAAAAACGGCGCTGCTTTATAATCATAAGGATTATAAGACAGCGCTGTTTTATAAGCTTCGTGATGACCTTTTTCATTTTGCCGCGGTATTTTCTGGTTGCGACAAGTTTGCCGTCCAGAATTTCAATACATGGATGGATATTCAGAATCCGGCTGCCGAGACATACCACGTTGCTGACGCGTCCGCCTGCGCGGAGAAATTCCAGGTTATCCGGAAGAAAACACATTCTGGCGCGTTCGGTCAGAGTGTTTGCAGCGTCTGCAGCTTCCTGAATGGTCATTTCCGGATGTTCTTCAAGAAGTTTTGCGACTTCTGTTACGACTGCAGCCTGACCGATGGAAACCTGTCTGGTATCTATGGCGGTGATATAATCACGGTCCTCTGCCGCAATAAGTGCGCTCTGGTAAGAACAGGTGGTTATGGAAGAATATGCAAGATAAAGAATTTGTGAATCAGGATATTCTGCATGGATTTCATCAAAAACACGAATGAAATCTTCCGGTGAGCATCCGCTGGTTCTTGGAAGTTTGCCTGTGTCATGATAATAATCACAGATTTTCTGTACAGGGAAAGAACCATCATCAAGAGTTTCTGTATCAAAAGAAACGTGCATGGGAGCCAGGCGGATGTGATAGCGGGAAGCAAGCTCAGGCGTAAGATCCGAGCCGGTTTCGGCAACGAGGATAATTGGATTCATGGGGAATCTCCTTTCAAGAAATGCGTTTAAAACTCCATAAAAAAGGGCTATTATTAATATGATACATGGTAATTGAAACGAGGCCAAGAGGGTATTGATGGGATTGTCATCTTTTGTGAGTTTTTGTATCATAGATGTTCGGAGGACTATTACATAAAACAGTAAATGGCAAAACATTAACAAATTATGAATTTTGTATATTTTGCAAGAATTAGTTGCACTTCTTTTGGCAAGTTGTTATAATAATAGAGATATAAGCACAATAAAAATAGAATGTAATGTATGGAGAGGTGGACTATGAATTTAGGAATCATTGCACACAACAGCAAAAAAGTTCTGATTGAAGACTTCTGCATCGCTTATAAGAACATTCTGGCGAAACACGAGGTATATGCGACCGGAACTACAGGAAGAAGGATTGAAGAAGTGACAAGTCTTCATGTACACAAATTCCTGGCCGGAAGTATTGGTGGAGATAAACAGTTCATGGAAATGGTGGAACGTCAGAATCTGGATATGGTGATTCTTTTTTACAATCCGGTTATGATCGATCCGAAGGAACCGGACATCATGGCAATTGTAAGACGCTGCGACCAGTATAATATTCCGGTGGCAACCAATATTGCTACGGCAGAACTTCTGATTCTGGGACTTGCCCGTGGAGACCTTGATTGGAGACTGAATCTGAGATGAGAGTGATTGCAGGAAAGGCCAGGCGCCTTCAGTTAAAAACCGTACCGGGACTGGATACCCGGCCAACTACCGACCGAATCAAAGAAACACTGTTTAATATCCTGCAGCCGGAACTTCTGGACTGCAGATTCCTTGATCTGTTCAGCGGAAGCGGCGGTATTGGTATCGAAGCGCTGAGCCGCGGTGCTCAGTATGCTGTCTTTGTGGAAAAAAATCCCAAAGCATGTGCCTGCATCAGGGAAAATCTTTCATTTACAAAACTCGCAGAAAATGGTAAACTGCTGAACATGGATGTTCTTCAGGCCCTTCGTTCCCTTGAGCATAAAGGTGTATTTGACTGTGTATTTATGGATCCGCCTTATCAGCAGGAACTGGAACGACAGGTTCTGGAATATCTCAGGGAGAGCAGTATTATTGATGAAAATACGCTGATCATTGTGGAAGCGGATCTGAAGACGGATTTTTCTTATGCAGAGGATCTGGGGTATTGTCTTCTCCGTTCTAAGGAGTACAAGACCAATAAACATGTTTTCCTGAAAAAATTACCGTAAGAGAAAGAGAGATTATACGATGGTAACAGCCGTTTATCCTGGAAGTTTCGATCCGGCTACTTATGGACATCTTGATATTATCCGCCGGGCAAGTATTTCCTTTGACCAGGTAATTGTTGGAGTTTTGCATAATTCTGCAAAAAGTCCGTTGTTTTCTGTAGAAGAACGTGTTAATATATTGGAAAAGGCGACGAGAAATCTCCCTAATGTCATTGTGAAGCCGTTTGATGGCCTCTCGGTAAATTTTGCCAGAGAGAATCAGGCTCAGGTGATTGTCAGGGGGCTTCGTGCTGTCACGGATTTTGAATATGAACTGCAGATGGCCCAGACCAACCGTGTTCTGGCACCGGATATCGATACCGTATTTCTGACGACAAGTCTGGAATATGCATATTTAAGTTCCACAATTATGAAAGAGGTTGCGAAGTTTGGCGGAGACTTATCCAAATTCGCACCGCCCGAGATTATCGAAGCAGTTAAGGCTAAGATGTACGAAAAATAGAGAAAATAAGGAGAGTGTACTATGAGCAGCAGAATTGAACAGATCATTGAGGAAATCGAGGAATATGTAGACAGCTGTAAATTTCAGCCGTTATCAACGACTAAGATCGTAGTAAATAAAGAAGAGATTGATGAACTTTTACGAGAACTCCGCCTGAAAACTCCGGATGAGATCAAACGTTACCAGAAGATCATCAGCAACAAGGACGCCATTCTGGAAGATGCACAGGTGAAGGCAGACAGCCTGATCGCAGATGCACAGGCAAAGGCTCAGGAACTGGTTACCCAGCATGAGATTATGCAGAAAGCTTATGCACAGGCAAATGAGACAATCAATGCAGCGAATAAACAGGCACAGGAAATTCTTGATTCCGCAACACAGGATGCCAACAGCATCCGTCTCAGTGCCATTACTTATACAGATGACATGATGGCAAATATCGGGGCTGTTCTTAATCAGACTCTGGAAGATGCAGGCGGCAAATACAAAGGATTTATCGAAGCTCTGCAGGCCTGCCTCGAGGTTGTGAATCATAACCGTCAGGAATTGGCTCCTCAGACTGCACAGGCAGCTGCCATGTCCGGTACTTATCATGAAGAACCGGAAGCAGCAGACGATGATACCATGTTAGATGAGCTTGGAGAAAACTAATACGAACAGGAACGTCAGAAGACTGTTCAGACATTTTGCACTTAGGAAGGGCAGGAATGACAGGCGTTTGTCAGTGACACTTCTGGTTTGAGCCATGATACAGCAGCCGCCGAAGGCAGTCAGCGCCATGGAGACAGGATATTGTATTTCGAATGGCAGATCAGACAGGGCAATCTGGTGAAGTCCTGTTGTCAGTTCCATTGTTCCCAGGATCAGACTGCACAGATCTGCGGACCATTTCCAGCAGTGACGGATGCAGGCGGAAATCAGTGAAAACAGGAGAATGTAACCGCCCAGACGGGTGATGGTTTCGAATCCGTTCATAATAGAGACATCTATGATGCTTCCTGGTGAGCTGGCAGTAGATGTCTCTTTTTTTAAAGTG
The DNA here is from genome assembly GCF_052063365.1 of Blautia sp. HCP3S3_G3. Classification (NCBI taxonomy): domain Bacteria; kingdom Bacillati; phylum Bacillota; class Clostridia; order Lachnospirales; family Lachnospiraceae; genus Blautia; species Blautia sp. HCP3S3_G3. Next base: position 674,047 of record NZ_JBQHXR010000001.1, read on the forward strand.
ATTTGTCTGCCTGATGACGTTTCTGAAGGAGATGAGTTCCCGGAACGGGTATGTCCATGGAAAATCAGAAATCGGAAAAAGAGCATACATGCAGCATCTGCCAACAGAAGAATTCCCCAAATCTCTCCGGCGGATATTTTTTGTCCAAGGCAGATCTGCGCAAGATAAGTTGTCAGAAATGCGGGACTTGGCTGATTGGCAAAGGTCAGAAGATATTCGGCTTCCCTTTTGCTGATTTTGCCGCAGGAATAGAGGTCTGATGCAAGCTTGGCTCCCATGGGATAACCGCAGAGCATTCCCAGCAGAAACGCATATGCGCCGGACGGCGACAGCCCGAATAGAATACGCCAGAAATTACGAAACGGTGACAGGGCTTTTTCGATGCAGTCTGTCCGTATGAGAAGTCCTGTCAGAATCAGAAACGGAAGAAGTGTAGGAAGAAGGGTGTTCAGCCACAATTTCATGCCGTCCTGTGCAGCAGAAAGAGATTCCTGCGGATATGTCAGTAAAAAGAGCAAAAGAAAAAGAATTCCGGCAGGTGTCAGAATTTTTTTGATGATTATTCTGTTCATGATCAATTCCGTTTTTTTTACTATATGGGACTGGTGTATAGAATATTCATATGGGAATAATAAAAAAAACCATAGAATTGGAGGAAAATAAAATGAGAGTTTTGGAAAATTGCGAACCAAAGAAAGTATTTTATTATTTTGAGGAAATATGTAAAATCCCGCACGGTTCTGGAAACACGAAAGAACTCAGTGATTATCTTGTGAATTTTGCCAGAGAGCGTGGCCTGGAATATGTACAGGATGAGATGAATAATGTCGTGATTTACAAACCGGCAACTCCGGGATACGAAAATGCTCCGACAGTCATCCTTCAGGGACATATGGATATGGTCTGTGAAAAGCGCCCGGATGTGGAACATGATTTCACAAAAGACGGATTGAAACTATCTGTTGTAGATGGATGTGTTTCTGCAAATGGAACCACTCTTGGCGGCGATGACGGAATTGCAATAGCTTATGGTCTTGCGCTTCTTGACAGTGATGATCTTGCACATCCGGCTCTGGAAGTACTGATTACTGTAGATGAAGAAATTGGTCTTCTTGGAGCAGAAGGGTTTGACTGCAGTGTCCTGAAGGGCAAACGTCTGATCAATCTGGATTCAGAAGCGGAAGGCAGTCTGTGGATCAGCTGTGCAGGAGGTCTGTGTGCCAACAGTTTTATCCCGGTGAAGAGAGTCGAGGCAGAGGGACAGAAACTTCATGTAAAAGTATGCGGTCTTATGGGCGGACATTCCGGCGCGGAAATTGACAAAAAACGCTCCAATGCCAATGTATTGATGGGAAGATTTCTGTATGGACTGAAAAAGCATGCAGATTATGAAATTGTATCTCTGGCAGGCGGACAGAAGGACAATGCTATTACAAAAGAAGCAAATGCGGAAATTCTTACAACAGAGGAAGAAATTGCTGCAATCCGGGAATATGCAGCTGTCTGCCAGGCAGGACTCCGTGATGAATATACAGGAACAGATGAAGGAATTACGGTTGAAATCACAGAGGAAGGCGCTGCCAGTGCCAGAGTTCTTCATCCGATCAGCCGTGAGAAGGTGCTGTTCTATCTTATGCAGATTCCATTTGGCGTTCAGAAGATGAGCGGAACGATTGAAGGACTTGTGGAGACATCCTCCAATATCGGAATTGTGGAATTGAGAGAAGAGGAATTCTTTGCATCTTCCAGTGTGAGAAGCTCCGTTGAGGCGGCAAGAGATGCATTGGCTGATAAAATTGAATATCTGACAGAATTTCTTGGCGGTGAATATGAGGTGCAGGGAGCATATCCGGCATGGGAATACCGGAAAGATTCTCCGCTCCGAGACAAGATGGTGGAAGTGTACCGCCAGATGTACGGTGAAGAACCGAAGGTTGTGGCGATTCATGCAGGACTGGAATGCGGACTGTTCTACAAAAAAATTGAGAATCTGGACTGTGTTTCCCTTGGACCGGATATGAAAGATATCCATACTTCGGAAGAAGTTCTGGATATAGCCTCCACAAAACGTGTGTGGGAATACCTTGTTAAGACTTTGGAAACTTTAAAAGACTGATGATACGCAGGAGCCTCTGCAGGATAGATGATTTTGTCTGTCTGCGGGAGGCTCCATTTTATTATATTAGAAATGACCGGTATTTTCTGATTCTAAAGAAGGGTGCAGCCACATATAATATCTGGTACATTGAATAATAAACTGCCATTTATTCGATGGAATGGTACACGGTATGGGAGGCGGAGCATGAAGTCCGGATGGAAACAATTGATTCCTGTATATTTTGTTCTTCTGACAGCAGTGATGTATCTTCTGACAGTAATCCATGAAAGAAGTCGGGCGTCTGTTCTGCAAATGAACACCTGTGAGGGAGAAGATTTTCGAAAACAGGAATTGCTTCCGGAGGTTTATGAGGAGATCCGGAAGCTTTCCAGGTCAGGAGGATCCTTTGGAGAACTTCTTACAACAGCAATGCTGAACGGGGATTTTCATCCGAAAACAGTGTGCACGGACAGAGAACCGTATTACCGCTATAAAAGGAAAGAATTTGATTTTCTGAAAAGCTGTTATGAGGCTGTCTGGGCAGATCTCGTATATTTTCCCATACCGTCAGGAGATATTTCTTATGAAAATACATGGCTGGATTCCAGAGATTATGGAGGGAATCGCTTTCATGAGGGAGCGGATCTGTTTGGAAAAGTGGAAATACCCGGATATTATCCGGTGATCAGCATGACAGATGGTACGGTAGAGCAGATTGGATGGCTCCCTCTTGGAGGATACCGTATCGGAATCCGGTCAGACCATGGCGGATATTTTTATTATGCCCATTTATCGGAATATGAACGTGATTTCAGGGAGGGAGAACAGATAGAAGCGGGAGATATTCTGGGCTATATGGGAAATACCGGATATGGGGCAGAAGGAACCGTGGGGCAGTTTCCGGTGCACCTGCATCTTGGAATCTATATCAACACTTCTTCCGGGGAAGAGCTGAGTGTTAATCCCTACTGGGTTTTGCGGGCAATTCATAAAAATATCATAAACTATTCATATTAATAGAAATTTCTCCTGATTTTGTGCTATAATGAAAAACGTATGGAAATGCAAGGAGCGAGTAATAATGGAAATACAGTTGTGGAGAAGCATTTTATGTCCCTATGAACTTGCGGTCAAAGAACTGACCGTGAAATTTGAGCATATTATCACAGAACATAAGCTGAATGATCTGTATTCCCCCATCGAGCAGGTGAGCGGACGTGTGAAGAGCGTGTCCAGTATTCTGGAGAAGATGCAGCGCAAGCACATTCCCATGGAGCGGATGGAGGAAGAAGTGGAGGATATAGCAGGAGTCAGGATTATCTGCCAGTTTGAGGAAGATATCGAAACCGTAGCCTCCATTATCCAGAATCGTTCAGATATGGTCATCAAGAGCGAAAAAAATTACCTGAAACATATTAAGCAGAGCGGTTACAGGAGTTACCATCTGATTATTTATTATACCGTAGATACGATAAACGGACCAAAGAAACTGCAGGCAGAGATTCAGATCCGTACCATGGCCATGAATTTCTGGGCAACCATTGAGCATTCTCTTCAGTATAAATATAAGGGCGATATGCCCGCACATGTGGCTGAACGTCTCAGTAAGGCTGCAGATGCCATTATTTCCCTTGACAAGGAAATGGCTTCTGTCCGCAATGAGATTATGGATGCACAGAATTCCTCCCAGATGCAGTCTAATCTGGTGCGGGATATTTTGCTGAATATTGAGAATCTGTACAAGCTTTCTAATAAAAGAGAAGTCACGAAAATACAGGATGAGTTTCTGAGAGTGTTTAAGACCAAGGATCTGAAGCAGCTGGAGAGATTTCACCGTCAGCTTGATATTATCGCTGAAGGATATCGCGCACAGGCGGTTACCCATGACCTGTAGGCAGAGTCAGAGACAGGAGGCACATGTTAGAAAATAAAAAGGCAATGATTTTTGATCTGGACGGAACACTGGTGGATTCCATGTGGGTCTGGGATCAGATCGATATTGATTATCTTGGCAGGCTGGGGTATGAGGTTCCGCAGGATCTCCAACCGGCTATCGAAGGAATGGGATTTACAGAAGTGGCTGTCTATTTTAAGGAGCGGTTTCACATACCGGATTCCATTGAAGAAATCAAAAAAACATGGCAGGATATGGCTATGGAACAGTATTGTTATAAAATCCCTCTGAAACCGGGAGTCTGTGATTTTCTGAACTATGTAAAATCACAGGGAATGAAAACAGCTGTTGCGTCCAGCAATGACAGGAAACTGATTGAGTCTGCACTGGTCTGTCATGGAATCAGAGAGTATTTTGACTGCATTATCACTGCCTGTGAGGTAAAAAAAGGCAAACCGGCACCGGATGTTTATCTGGAAGCGGCAAGACGGCTTCGGACAGACCCGTCTGAATGCCTGGTATTTGAAGACATTGTTCCGGGAATCCTGGCGGGCAAATCAGCGGGGATGAAGGTATGTGCAGTGGAAGATGATTACAGTATCCCCCAGAGAGAAGAAAAAAGAAAAACTGCCGATTATTATATCCGGTCTTATGATGAGATCCTGGCAGGTACATATGAGGAATTATAGATGCAGAATTTTTTACCGGTCAACAATAAAGAAATGAAAGAACGGGGATGGGATCAGGTAGATTTTGTCTATGTGACAGGAGATGCCTATGTAGACCATTCCTCTTTTGGCGCGGCGATCATCAGCAGACTGCTGGAGAGCCGCGGCTATCGCGTGGGAATGATTCCGCAGCCGGACTGGCGCAATGAGGAGAGCATCCGGGTATTCGGAGAACCGCGTCTGGGCTTTCTGGTAACAGCGGGTAATATGGATTCTATGGTGAATCATTACAGTGTTTCCGGAAAACGAAGACAAAAGGATTCCTATTCGCCCGGAGGCCAGATGGGTCTTCGCCCGGATATGCCCACCATTGTATACAGTAATCTGATCCGCAGGACTTATAAGCATACGCCGATTATCCTGGGCGGCATTGAGGCAAGTCTTCGAAGAATGGCCCATTATGATTACTGGCAGAATAAAGTACGCCGCAGTGTACTGATGGATTCGGGAGCAGATCTTATTTCCTATGGCATGGGGGAACATTCCATTCTGGAAATTGCAGATGCTCTGAACAGCGGTATTCCGGTGCAGGAACTGACTTACATTCCGGGAACCGTTTATAAATGCAGAGATCTTTCCAGAGCCTACGATCCAATTGTGCTTCCTTCCTTTGAAGAACTTCAGGGAAGCAGGAAGGCTTATGCAGACAGTTTTGCCATACAGTACAAAAATACAGATCCTTTTACGGCAAAACCGCTGGCAGAATCTTACGGGACGAAGGGGTATGTGATTCAGAACCCTCCGTCCAGACCGTTATCGCAGCAGGAAATGGACGATGTTTATGATCTTCCTTATACCGGGAAATACCATCCGATGTATGAAAAAGACGGAGGAATCCCGGCTCTGGAGGAAGTAAAATTCAGTCTGACCAGTAATCGGGGCTGCTTTGGCGGCTGCAGTTTCTGTGCGCTGACATTTCACCAGGGAAGGATCCTTCAGACACGAAGTCATGAATCGATTCTCCGGGAAGCAGTACGAATGACGGAGGATCCTGATTTTAAGGGCTATATTCATGATGTGGGAGGACCGACGGCAGATTTTCGCCAGCCGTCCTGCGAGAAACAGCTGACAAAGGGCGTCTGTCAGAACAGACAGTGTTTATTTCCGTCACCGTGCAAGAATCTGAAAGTGGATCATTCGGATTATGTGGCACTCCTTCGCAAACTGCGGGAACTGCCCAAAGTAAAAAAAGTATTTATCCGTTCCGGAGTCCGTTTTGATTATGTGATGGCGGACCGGAATCCGGAATTTCTCCGGGAACTGGTGGAACACCACGTGAGCGGGCAGCTGCGCGTGGCTCCGGAGCATGTTTCCAACCAGGTACTGAAATTTATGGGAAAGCCATCTCATGAAGTGTACGAAAGCTTTCTGAAAGCTTATGACAGAGCAAATCAGAAAACAGGAAAGCAGCAGTATGCAGTACCGTACTTCATGTCTTCCCATCCGGGATGTACCATGAAGGAAGCAGTAAAACTTGCGGAATATGTGCGGGATCTTGGCTTTACCCCGGAGCAGGTGCAGGATTTTTATCCCACACCGTCCACTCTTTCCACCTGTATGTATTATACAGGAATTCATCCGCTTACCGGAGAGAAGGTTTACGTTCCGCGCAGTCCCCACGAGAAGGCAATTCAGCGGGCACTGATGCAGTATAAAAATCCTGCCAACCGGGAGCTTGTACTGGAGGGGCTGAAGATCGCGGGAAGAATGGATCTGGTGGGATATGGAAAGCAGTGCCTGTTAAGACCGGAAAAAAGCCGGACAGGCGCCGGAAGTCCGAAGAACAGCCAGAAACCACAGGACAGGAAGAAAACCATCCGCAATATACACAAGAAAAAACAAAATAAACGATAAAGGAGCATTTGATGAGCAGTACAAAACGTAAAAAACGGATTTCCAAGGGAAATTTCGGCTATTTTGCATCAGAGAAAAAGCACCGTCTGGCTGTTACTGCAATCCTGTTTGCAGTTCCTCTCAGTGTGTTCTTTGCTGCATGGATCATTTTGAAGACGCGTATGACGATCTGGACAGTGGGATGTGTGGTAGGATGCCTTCCTGCCTGCCGTTCCATGGTGAATCTGATCATGATTCTGATGCGGCATCCCATGGACCGGAATCTGTATGAAGAGATCCATTCGCATGCCGGCAGTCTTGTGATGGCTTATGAGATGTATATGACGTTTTATGAAAAGAGCGCATATATCGATGCCTTTGCCATCTGCGGCAATGAAGTGGTGGGATACAGCAGTGATCCGGATATTGATACTGATTTTATGGCAAAAGAAGCACAGAAGATCGTACGCAAGAATGGATATAAGGTGAATATAAAAATTGTCAGAGACCTGCGCCCTTATCTGGAACGTCTGGATTCCATGAATGAACACAGAGAGTCTCTGGAAGAAGGCATTCGGTTTACCCCGGATGAAAAATATCCGGATCTTTCCAGAAATGAACTGATCAGACACACATTGCTTGCCATCTGTCTGTAGGAGGAGTTCATGAAACAATTGATCATCGGAGAAAATGAAGCGGGGCAGCGCTTTGACAAATATCTGGCAAAGCTTCTGAAAGAAGCGCCCAAGAGTTTTTTCTACAAAATGCTGAGGAAGAAGAACATCACTCTGAATGGCAAAAAGGCCACAGGAAATGAAAAGCTTTCCGCGGGAGATGAGGTGAAACTGTTCCTCAGTGATGAGACGTTTGAGAAGTTTGCCGGAAACAGGGAGGTAGCCAGAGCGGTCTGCCGTCTGGATGTGATCTATGAGGATGAGAATATCCTTCTGATCAATAAGCCTGCCGGGATGCTGTCGCAGCCATCGGAGAGCAGAGAAGCCTCTCTGGTGGAATATGTGATCGGATATCTTCTGCAAAAAGGTGAGGTTACGGAAGAAAGCCTGAAAACGTTTAAGCCGGCTGTCTGCAACCGCCTTGACAGAAATACCAGCGGAATTGTTGCAGCAGGAAAGAGTCTTGCCGGGCTTCAGGAGCTGTCCGCGCTTTTTCATGACCGTACAATTCGCAAAGATTACCTTTGTCTGACAGAAGGTGTCATAAAAAATGAAAAATATATCAAAGGATATTTGCATAAAGACGAAAAATGTAATAAAGTAACAATATATCATTCTGACCGGGGAGAAGGGATTCCGGAAGAGGCACTTCCTGTTGAGACACGGTATCTTCCGTGGGGTGACAACGGAAGAATGACACTTCTTTCCGTAAGACTGATTACCGGACGAACGCATCAGATCCGTGCACATCTTGCCAGCATCGGTCATCCGATTGCCGGCGACAGGAAGTACGGAAGCGAACCATTCAACCGGGAACTTTGCAGAACGTACGAACTGAAGCATCAGCTGCTTCATGCATACAGACTGGAATTCCCTGATATGGAGGGAGTTCTTGCGGGCTTATCCCGGAAGGTATTTACGGCACCTGTGCCGGAGAACTTTTTTTACATGATAAAGAAGGAACATTTAGAGGAGAGTTATTATGAAAATCTGGAAAGAGCTGTGGGAATATGTAAAGATGATTATCATTGTGGTAATCGTAGTGACACTGGTGAATAATGTGATTCTGATCAATGCGAAGATTCCTTCGGAATCGATGGAAAAAACGATTATGGCAGGTGACCGGATTTTTGGTTTCCGCCTGTCTTATGGTATTAATCTGGATTTCTTCGGACATCAGTATGTGAAGAAATACAAAGATCCGGAAAGATTTGACATTATTATCTTTAAATATCCGGACGATGAGAGCCAGCTGTTTATCAAGCGTCTGATCGGACTTCCCGGAGAAACGGTTGAGATCAGAGACGGTAAGGTCTACATCAATGGCTCTGAGGAACCACTGGATGACAGCTTTGTTCCGGAGACTCCGCTGGGAGATTTCGGTCCTTATGTGGTTCCGGAAGATCACTATTTTATGCTGGGTGACAACCGGCAGAATTCCAGAGATTCCAGATACTGGAAGAATACGTTTGTATCCTTTGACCAGATTGTGGGCAAGGCGATCATCCGTTACTTCCCGTCCATGAAACTTCTGACGAAAAAATAAACCTCTGATAAACATATCAATTTCTGCAGAATGAAGGTTGAAGGAGTTTGATGATATGGCGACCTGGAGCAGCCGGGGATTGCGCGGTTCCACATTGGAGGAACTGGTCAACAGAACAAATGAACAGTACAGGGAAAAGGGGCTGGCTCTGATTCAGAAGATTCCGACCCCGATTACTCCCGTACGAATGGATAAAGAAAACCGGCACATTACGCTGGCCTATTTTGAGCAGCGCAGTACGGTGGATTATATCGGGGCAGTGCAGGGGATTCCTGTCTGCTTCGATGCGAAAGAATGCAGTACGGACACGTTTCCCTTAAGCAATATCCATCCTCATCAGGTGGAATTTATGAAAGCTTTTGAGGAACAGGGAGGTGTTGCATTTTTTCTTGTTTTTTACAGTATGGAAGATTTGTTTTATTATCTTCCGCTCAGAGAACTGCTGGTTTTCTGGAAACGAATGGAAGAGGGCGGCCGCAAAAGCTTCCGGAGGGAAGAACTGAATGCGGATTATTATCTGAAACGAAAGAGCGGTTTTCTGGTTCCTTATCTGGAGGGAATCCAGCGTGACCTGGATAACCGATAGTTTGTGTGAATGAAGAGAAAGAAATGGTATTATTGCTGTTTACTTTGTTCTGAGCAATCTAAGATTATTAAGGATTGTCAGAAATTTCCTCAAAATGGGATTGACAAGAAAGAGGGAATTTACTATAATTTTAAATGGTTTTGCGCGCTAGTATGGTAATATGGCAGCATATTAACGTGCTAAAGCGTAAGAAAAACGTATGATGAGGAGGAAAATCGTATGCAGCGTATCTTTCATACACCGGAAGGTGTCAGAGATATTTATAATGGAGAATGCAGCCAGAAACGGAATCTTCAGAAGCGTATACAGGAAGTGTTCCGCAGTTATGGTTATGAAAATATAGAAACACCGACCTTTGAGTATTTTGAGGTATTCAGTAATGAAGTGGGAACCATTCCGTCCAGAGAACTGTATAAGTTTTTTGACAGAGAAGGAAATACACTGGTTTTACGGCCGGACTTTACGCCTTCTGTTTCGAGAGCATGTGCGTCTTATTTTAATCCGGATAAAGAAGTGGTCAGTCTCTGCTATACGGGAAATACTTTTATTAATAATTCCAGTTTCCGGGGAAGGCTGAAAGAAACCACGCAGATGGGCGTGGAGCGTTTTGGAGATGAATCGGCTGATGCTGATGCGGAGCTTCTGGCTATGACTGTGGAATGCCTGAAAGCCTCCGGACTGAAAGAATTTCAGGTGAGTGTGGGCCAGGTGGATTATTTTAAATCCCTTCTGGAAGAATCCGGTTTGAATGAAGAAGAACAGGAGAGCCTTCGTGCTCTGATCTCACAGAAGAATTACTTTGGTGTGGAAGATCTTGTGAAGGAAAAAAAGATTTCTCAGGAGCTTGCGAACGTATTTATGGAACTGCCGCAGCTTTTTGGCTCCAGTGAAGTACTGGCAAAAGCACGTTCCCTGACCACGAATGAGAACGCGCTGAAAGCAGTGGCGCGACTGGAAGAAATCTACGAGATTCTGAAAATTTACGGCTGTGAGAATTATATCAGTTTTGATTTTGGAATGCTGAGCAAATACCGTTATTATACAGGAATTATTTTTCAGGCATATACATACGGAACAGGTGAACCGCTGATCAAGGGCGGCCGTTACAATGCCCTGATGAAACATTTCGGCAAACCTGCAGCAGCTGTCGGTTTTGCCATTGTGGTCGACAGCCTGATGGCAGCGTTGTCCAGACAGAAAATTTCTGTTAGTGATGAACCGGAAGTGACAGTGATCGCATACCGGAAAGAAAACCGTTCAGAGGCCATCAGACAGGCGCAGAAGATGCGTATGGAAGGTAAGAGTGTGGCATTACGTCTGGAGAAGGGAGAAGAGGAATGAGATATCTGACATTTGCGCTCACGAAGGGCAGACTGGCCAATAAGACGATGGATATGCTGGAAAAAATCGGCATTACCTGTGAAGAAATGCGGGATAAAGATTCCAGAAAACTGATTTTTGTCAATGAAGAGCTGAAACTGAAGTTCTTCCTGGCGAAAGGACCGGATGTACCGACTTATGTGGAATATGGTGCAGCGGATATCGGAGTTGTCGGCAAGGATACGATTCTGGAAGAAGGCCGTAAGCTGTATGAAGTTATGGACCTGGGATTTGGCGCATGCAAAATGTGTGTCTGTGGTCCGGAAAGTGCCAGAGAAGTTCTGGATAACAACCAGCTGATCCGTGTTGCCACGAAATATCCGAATATTGCCAAGGATTATTTTTACAATAAGAAACATCAGACTGTGGAGATCATCAAATTAAACGGTTCCATTGAACTTGCCCCGATCGTAGGTCTGTCAGAAGTGATCGTGGATATTGTGGAAACAGGTTCCACCCTGCGGGAAAACGGTCTGAAGGTGCTGGAGGAAGTATGTCCTCTTTCTGCACGTATGGTAGTCAACCAGGTCAGCATGAAGATGGAAGACGAGCGGATCCGCAGTCTGATTCAGCAGCTTCGGGAGGTTGTTTAAGCTGATTAAAATAGAACAGCATTAGAATAGAACAGTGTCAGAATATAGCAGAAGGGATTGAGACAGATGCGTAAAGTTACGCTTACAAAAGAAAGTACAAAAGGGATTCTGGAAAATCTTCTGAAAAGAAGCCCGAACAACTATGGGAAATTTGAAGCTGCTGTAGCAGAGATTCTTGCAAAAGTAAAGGAAGAGGGAGATGAAGCTCTTTTTTCCTATACGAAACAGTTTGACAAAGTGGAGATCACTGCAGAAAATATTCAGGTTACAGAGGAGGAAATCCGGGAAGCATATGATCTGGTGGATCCTTCTTTGATCGATGTAATTCGCAAGGCGCTGGTAAATATCCGCAGCTATCACGAAAAACAGAAACAGAACAGCTGGTTCACCAGTGAATCCAATGGAACGATGCTTGGCCAGAAAGTAACACCCCTGGAAAAAGTCGGCGTGTATGTACCGGGAGGAAAAGCTGTGTATCCGTCTTCTGTTCTGATGAACGTACTTCCTGCAAAGGTTGCAGGCGTTGATCAGATCGTGATGACCACTCCTCCGGGAAAAGATGGCAAAGTAAATCCGGCTACTCTGGTTGCAGCAAAAGAGGCGGGTGCTGATGTGATCTACAAAGTCGGAGGAGCACAGGCCATTGCAGCCCTTGCATATGGAACAGGGAGCATCCCGAAAGTAGATAAGATTGTAGGCCCTGGAAATATCTTCGTGGCTCTTGCGAAAAAAGCGGTTTACGGACACGTAAGCATTGATTCCATTGCAGGACCCAGCGAGATTCTGGTTCTGGCTGATGAGACGGCGAATCCGCGATATGTTGCGGCAGACCTTCTTTCTCAGGCAGAACATGACGAGCTTGCATCCGCGATTCTGATCACCACCAGTGAAGAACTGGCAGAAAAAGTGGATAAGGAAGTGCAGGGCTTTGTGGAAGTCCTTTCCCGTAAGGAAATCATACAGAAATCTCTGGATAATTTTGGCTACATCCTGATTGCGGAAAATATGGACGAAGCAATTGAAGCTGCCAATGCTATTGCATCGGAACATATGGAAATTGTGACGAAAAATCCGTTTGAGGTGATGATGAAAGTGCGCAATGCCGGTGCGATTTTCATCGGGGAATACAGTTCCGAGCCGCTGGGTGATTATTTTGCAGGACCGAACCACATTCTTCCAACCAATGGAACTGCGAAATTCTTCTCCCCGCTTTCGGTAGATGACTTTGTAAAAAAATCCAGCATTATTTATTATTCCAGAGATGCGCTGAAAAAAATCCACAAAGATATCGAACAGTTTGCTGTTTCTGAACAGCTGACCGCACATGCGAATTCTATTGCAGTCCGGTTTGAGAATGAGGAAGAGTAGGAGGAGTTTATGGCACGGGAAGCATCGGTAGAACGGAATACAAAAGAAACAGAAATCAAGCTGAAGCTGGTTCTTGACGGAACCGGTTATTCGGATATTGAAACAGGAGTGGGATTTTTTGACCATATGCTGGACGGATTTACCAGACACGGACTGTTTGACCTTTGTGTCCGTGTGCATGGAGATCTGCATGTGGATGACCATCATACGATCGAAGATACCGGAATCGTACTGGGAACGGCTATTAAGCAGGCAATCGGAGATAAAAAAGGCATCCGCCGTTACGGAAGCTGTATTTTGCCTATGGATGAATCTCTGGTACTCTGTGCCGTAGACCTTTGCGGCCGGCCGTATTTTGCCTGGGATGCAGAGTTTACCAGTGATAAGATCGGAGATATGTCTTCAGAAATGGTGAAAGAATTTTTCTATGCCATTTCTTATGCCAGCGGTATGAACCTGCATATCAAAGTCCTTTCCGGAGGAAACAATCATCATGTGGCGGAAGCGATGTTCAAAAGCTTTGCCAAAGCCCTGGATCAGGCTGTTTCATATGATCCGCGAATTACAGACGTGCTCTCCACGAAGGGGAGTCTCGCATAAGGAGAAAAAATTATGACAAATAAATTAATGATTCCCTGTGTGTATCTGCAGAACGGCAAGGCAGTGACCGGGTTCGGTCAGAGAAATCTGTTCGGTGACGGGGATGTGGAGGCGCTGGCAAAATTCTACAGTGATAACGGAGCGGATGAGCTTCTGGTTTTTGACTTTTCTTCCGGGGATGAAGAACACGAAAAAGCCATTGGAAAAATCAAAGAAATCTGTGCAGCATCAGAAATCCCGGTGATCGGTGCCGGCAACATCAAACGTATGGAGGATGTCAAAAAACTGATCTACGCCGGATGTGCCAAAACTGTGCTGAATTTTTCCAAACAGGGAAATGTGGAACTTCTGGAAGAGGTATCCAAACGTTTTGGCAAAGATAAAATGATGGTAAGCATTTCTTCCGTGGAAGAATTTACGGATCATAAAGAACTGATCGAAAATTATGCAGGAGCTGTACTGGCGCTGGATGCTGTTCAGGATGCGATTGCCGGGGGTTCTTCCATTCCGGTCATTCTTCATACGGATGAGAGCGAAGAAAGCAGCCTTCTTTCCCTTCTTGGAAGCAATTCTGTCAGGGGATTAAGCGGCGCTTATGTAAGTGCGGCATCTACCGAGCTTCTTGGCTTTAAAGAAGTATGCCGGACAGCGGGGATTCCGGTCAATACATTTGAAAGCAGTATTCCATGGTCAGAATTCAAGCTGAACAGTGACGGTCTGATCCCTGTGGTGGTGCAGGATTACAAAACAGACGAAGTCTTGATGGTTGCCTATATGAATGAAGAGGCGTTCCGTACAACGCTGAAAAGCGGAAAAATGACTTACTGGAGCCGCAGCCGCCAGGAACTCTGGACCAAGGGGCTGACTTCCGGGCATGTCCAGTATGTCAAATCGCTGACGTTGGATTGCGACAATGATACGATTCTGGCAAAAGTGGCACAGGTCGGTGCTGCGTGCCATACCGGCAGCAGAAGCTGTTTCTTCCAGCCGCTGATGAAAAAAGAATATGATGATACGAATCCGCTGCGTGTGTTCCAGGATGTATATGATGTCATTCTGGACCGCAGGGAAAATCCGAAAGAAGGTTCTTACACCAACTATCTTTTTGATAAGGGAATTGATAAGATTCTGAAAAAAGTGGGAGAAGAATGTACCGAAATCGTGATTGCGGCCAAGAACCCGGATAAAGAAGAAATCAAATATGAGATTTCTGATTTCCTGTATCATGTCATGGTATTAATGGCAGAAAAGGGAGTGACCTGGGAAGATATTACCAGAGAGCTTGCAAGAAGATAGCAGGAACATTCACAGTATAAGCAGGAGGTAATCTCATGTGTGATACAATGACAGATAAGAATCGAATCTATGAAATTGCGGCAGAAGCAGGATTTGAAGATGCGGCAGTGATCAATACGGAGGATCTGCAGTTTGTACCGGAATTCCGTGTGCTGTGTGAAGAAAATGACTGCGGGAACTATGGAAAAAATTATGGCTGTCCGCCGGCATGCGGTACGCCGCAGGAAATGCAGGGCAGAGTCATGCAGTATCGAAAGGCCGTTGTGTTTCAGTCAAAAACACCGGTAACGGATGTGATGGATCCGTCTTTGACCAAACCGATTAAGAAACGCCATATTCAGCAGACTCGTCGAGCTATGCAACAGATGGCGGAAGATGGAATGAAAATGGATGGTTTTGCTATTATGTGCGGACCATGTAATTTCTGTGCTGTCTGTGCAATGGAAGAAAACAAACCGTGTCCTCATGAGGATATGCGCACGTCCTGTCTGTCCGCATACTGTATCAATGCCACAGAACTGGCGAAGCTCTGTAACATGGAGATGGAATGGGGCGGAACGATGGCATGCTTTTTCAGCCTGTATGTATTTGACAGAAAATAGAAGCAGTTACTCCCACAACGGAAATAAATGATTTATAGCAGTAATAATGCTACATGAACAGAAGAAAAGTTGTTAGTAAAAAAGTCAATAATAAGCATAGCAGTGAAAAAGAAACATTATAGTTAAAAAAGTAAGAGACGATAACAGGAATCCTTCCGAGTCGTCTCTTTTTTTATTGATCTGTGGTTTTGCATATACATACGGGAATCTTATCATACAAAGCTTTATTTTATATTGACAAAACTGTTATAACTGTATATACTGTACATATACAGTAAAACAAACGAGGTGATCATGTGAACATCTTCATAGACAATAAAAGTGGAGCTCCGATTTATGATCAGATCTACACCCAGATCAAAGCGCAGATCATCAACGGTACGCTTCAGGAGGACGAAGCGCTTCCCTCCATCCGCAGCTTGGCCAAGGATTTGCGGATCAGTGTGGTGACGACCAAACGTGCCTATGACGAACTGGAAAAAGAAGGATTTATCTATACAATAGCTGCCAAAGGATGCTTTGTGGCACCAAAAAATGTAGAGCTGCTGCGTGAAGAGAATCTTCGCAAAATCGAAGATTACATGGATAAAATCGTACAGCTTGCCGTTTCCTGCAATCTTGGCAGGGAGGAAGTCATAGAAATGTTTCGTTATATCATGGAGGACACGATGCAATGAATGCAATCGAAATCAAAAATCTGACAAAAACATACCCTGGTTTTTATCTGGATCATCTGAACCTGACTCTGCCGTCCGGGTGCATTATGGGACTGGTCGGTGAAAATGGCGCAGGCAAAACAACCACCATTAAACTGATTCTGGATATGATCCATAAAGATGATGGATTTATCAGTGTGATGGGGAAAGATCATCTGGAGAATATCCGTCTTTTGAAGGAGAATATTGGAGTTGTTCTGGATGAAGCGGGATTTCCGGAATGTCTGAATGCTGCAGAAGTGAATACAATCATGAAAAATACCTATCATAACTGGGACACAGCAGCTTTTGAGGATTATCTCAGAAAATTATCCATTCCACGTGAGAAACAATTCAAAGAATTTTCCCGCGGAATGAAAATGAAGCTTTCTATTGCAGTGGCCATGTCGCATCATCCGAAGCTTCTGATTCTGGATGAAGCCACCAGCGGACTGGATCCGGTTGTGAGAAATGAAGTCATTGACATGTTCAATGAATTTACAAGAGATGAAAACCATTCCATTCTGATGTCATCTCATATAGTCAGCGACCTGGAGAAAATCTGTGATTACATCGCTTTTCTACATAAGGGAAAACTGCTTCTCTGTGAGGAAAAGGATATTCTTCTGGAAGAATATGGTGTGGTTCACTGTACCTGCGAACAGCTTCGGGAATTACCTCCTTCTGCAGTAAAAGGGAAAAAAGAGTCTGCGTATGGAGCGGAAGCAATCGTGAAACGCGATGCTGTACCTTCCGGCTGGACGCTCAGCCCGATTACTATCGAGGAATTGTTTGTGTTTATGATAAAGGAGGCAGAGTGATATGAAGGGCTTGCTTTGGAAAGATTTTTACATGGCAATGAAATACTGCCGCATGAATATGCTGCTGATTTTTATTTTTGCAGCAGGTGCCGTATTCAGTGATAATCTGTTCCTGTTGTTTTACCCGATCATGATGGCAGGAGTGGTTCCCATCAGTCTGATCTCCTATGATGAGAAAAGCAAATGGAATGTCTATGCTGGAGTATTTACTTATTCGAAGGAAGAACTGGTTTCTGTGAAATATATCATTGCGCTGTTGTTTCTCGCGTTTGGGACACTGGTAATCGGAATCGCCATGCTGGTTAAAATGGGATTATCCGGGAATTATGACTGGAGATCCTACGGGATGCTGATGATCGTTATGCCAAGTGCCGGTCTGGTCAGTCCTTGTATCCTTCTTCCGTCTGTTTTTCGTCTTGGCGTTGAAAAAGGACGGGTGATCTATTATGCAGTGCTGATTTTGGTTGCATCACTTTTTGGAATCCTTGGATTTATGGAGGAAAATGCGGGAATAGCGGCAGCAGGAAATCTGTCGATAACAGGCATCGGGGCCGTTCTGGTATTGCTGCTGTTTGATGCAGTCATTCTGGCAGGATCATGGATTCTGGCAGTTCGCATTTATAACAGAAAAGAAATCTGATCAGTTATTTCATTTACGATGTGATAATACAGCCGGGAAGCTTCTTCAGAGAAGCTCTTCCGGCTGTTTTCATGTATCACAGGAAAGCCCTCCGGGCAGGCTAGCATGAAAACGGAATCTTAATGGAATCTTAACGCCGCATTTTATGCCCTAACACACATTTTATGGACAGGATGAGATAATAAAAACAAAAAACACTGAGGTTTTGTACATATGAAAGGGATAAAAAAGCACTTATCGTCTGCGCAGATCATTATTCTCGGATTTGCGGCGGTGATCCTGATCGGAAGTCTGCTTCTGATGCTGCCTGTGTCCACGCAGGATGGAAAGGGAGCGATTTTCACAGATGCATTATTTACCGCAACCTCCGCTGTATGTGTAACCGGTCTGGTGGTTCAGGATACGGCAACGTACTGGTCTGTTTTTGGACAGGCGGTGATTATTATTCTGATACAGATTGGCGGTATGGGAGTTGTGACAATGGCTGTGGCAGTGACCATCTTTTCCGGAAGAAAAATCAGTCTGAAGCAGAGAAGTACGATGCAGGAAGCGATTTCCGCGCACAAAGTGGGAGGTATTGTCCGGCTGACCGGTTTTATTCTGAAAATGACAGTTTTCTTTGAACTGGCTGGTGCAGTGGTGATGGCACCGGTGTTCTGCAGGGAATTCGGAATTGCAAAGGGAATCTGGTATGGAGTTTTCCATTCGATTTCTGCATTCTGTAATGCCGGCTTTGATCTGATGGGATGCAGGACACCATTTTCATCTTTGACGTCTTATTCCGGCCATCCGGTGATCAATATTACGATTATGGCTCTGATCATAATCGGCGGTATCGGTTTTGTCACATGGGATGACATAAAAGTAAACAGACACCACCTGAAAAAATACCGGATGCAGAGCAAGGTCGTACTGGTAACGACGACATTTCTGATACTGATTCCAGCTCTGTATTTCTTCTTTCTGGAATTCTCGGAAGTGCCCATGGGAGAACGGATTTTGAATTCTCTGTTTCAGGCAGTTACACCTCGAACAGCCGGATTTAATACTGTGGATCTGACGCTGCTCAGTGAAACGGGTCTTGCCATTATCATTATTCTGATGCTGATTGGCGGTTCTCCTGGCTCGACGGCGGGCGGTATGAAAACGACAACATTTGCAGTGTTGATTTCTACATCGATTGCAGTATTCAGCAGAAAAGAGCACACCCAGTTTTTCAAAAGAAGAATTACAGAGGATACTGTACGGAATGCGGCTACGATTCTCACTATGTATCTGACACTGTATCTGACAGGAGCTTTTGTGATCAGCCGGGTAGAAGGGCTTCCTCTGATGGCGTGTCTCTTTGAAACGGCTTCGGCAGTAGGCACTGTCGGACTCACTCTTGGAATTACAACACAGCTTGGACTAATTTCACAGGTGATTCTGATTATTCTGATGTATTTCGGAAGGGTGGGAGGACTGACTCTGGTATTTGCTGCTTTGTCGAAGCGAGTGGGGAATACTGCAAGATTTCCGCAGGAAAAAATGACAGTTGGATGATATTTATTTTGCAGGATAATACAACATAGCACAGGAGGAACTTATGAAAACCGTATTATTGATTGGTCTTGGCCGGTTTGGCAGACATATTGCAATGAAACTAAATGAACTGAATCATCAGATTATGGCAGTGGATGTAGATGAAGAGCGTGTCAATGCAGCCCTTCCCTTTGTGACTAATGCACAGATTGGAGACAGCACGAACGAAGAGTTTCTTTCCTCATTGGGAATCCGTAATTATGATGTGTGTATTGTAACAATCGGAGACAATTTTCAGAATTCGCTGGAGACAGCATGCCTTCTGAAAGATCTGGGAGCCAGAAAAGTCATCGCCAGAGCGTCTACCGGATTTCAGGAGAAATTTCTTCTGCGAAACGGAGCGGATGAAGTGGTTTATCCGGAAAAACAGCTTGCTTCCTGGACGGCGATCCGCTGTACCTCCAACGATATTCTGGATTATATTGAACTGGACGGGGATTATTCTATTTTTGAGATTGCAGTGCCGGATGAATGGTGCGGAAAATCGGTCATTCAGGTAGATATCCGCAAAAAATACGGCATCAATATTCTTGGCGTCAGAGAAGAGGGAAAACTGAATATGAATGTTACACCGGACACGATTCTGACAAGAACCAAATCGATTCTTGTGCTGGGCCATCTGAAGGCAATCCAGAAGTGTTTTAAAATATAATGCCAGAAAACTGTTTTAACATGATGCTGCATAAACTGTTTTAACACCATGCAGGAAAGACTGCTCTGGTGATTCGTTTATCCGGAATACAGTGATAAAATAGTTACAAATAAGAAGGTGATTCTGTGAAAGATTTGATTTTGATGATAACGACTCTGGCAATGTTTCTGTTTGGATATGTTATTGCCAGACGAGTAGATATGATGATGGAAAACAACTTGAAAATGTTGGAAAAAGAGCAGCTTCCTAACAAACATCTGCTGAAAATAGCTGCAGAAACTCCAATGCTGCTGAACGCAGTTGCTGCAGCACTGGAATACTGTACAGATACCAATGCGGATATTGAATTTGCAGTAAGCAGCGGGAAATGCGGAAAGCTTTTGCGGAATCTTTCCGATGGAACCGCAGATCTTGTACTACTCTCAGAAAAGAGCGCACTGGAAAATAAACAGAATTTTGAATTTGTTCGGCTTTCTTGTATACAGCAGACAGATGCAACAGAGGTGTTTGGCCTGAAAGTTCACAGTCTGGATGATAATCAGGATGTGTATCTTCTCTGGAACAAAGAAATTCCGTCACATGCACGTGACTGGTTCGTGCTTGCATTGAAGAATAGCTTCTGCATGGCGAAATGCTCATAGGACAGGGGCTCTGCATGGTGGAATGTTCATAAGACAGGGATTCTGCATGGTGAAATGGTCATCAAAAAATACAAATCTATCCATAGATTAATCAGGGTAAGTGTGTTAAAATCATCCTGATTAATTCGGAGGTAATGTCATGAATCGTATACTGAAAAACACTGCGAAGAGTACCGCAATCCTTGTAGGAGCCACACTGCTGAGCCTTTTGTTTCATCAGCTTGGCTTCACGGATGCGAATATTATCATGGTCTATATTCTTGGTGTGTTGCTGACTTCCATTGCAACATCACACCGGGTATACAGTCTGGTGTCCTCGGTCGCAAGTGTTTTTATTTTTAACTATCTGTTTACTGTGCCGCGTTTTTCGTTTGCTGCTTACGGTACAGGATATCCGGTGACATTTGTGGTCATGTTTCTGACTGCTTTTATCACGGGTACATTTGCTATCCGCTATAAAGAGCAGGCCAGAGAATCTGCCAAGATTGCCCATCAGACCAAGGTCCTGTTTGAAACAGACCAGCTGCTGGCGAAAGCAAAGGATAAAGAAAAAATCCTGACCGTTACAGCCGGGCAGATTGTACGGCTTTTGAACCGAAACATTGTGATCTTTGAAGTTGTGGATGGGAAACTGGCCAATCTTCGTTCTTTTCAGGCAAAAGATCCGATAAGTGAAGTTACAGCAAAAACGTATGATGTGGTAAAAGAAATGGAAACCGCAGACTGGGTTCTGAAAAACAACCATTTTGCGGGTGCTACCACAGATAACTTTGCGGATGCACGATTTCTGTACTTTGCGCTACATGTGGATGACCGGGTGTACGGTGTGGTCGGTATTGACGTGGAGGAACATCCTCTTGATGATTCTGAGCATGGAATTCTGCTTTCCATCCTGGGAGAATGTGCCCTGGCTCTGGAGAATGAAAAAAATGCCCGTGAAAAAGAAGCTGCGGCAGTCCTTGCGGAAAGCGAACAGCTCCGCGCCAATCTTCTTCGTACCATTTCCCATGATCTGCGCACCCCATTGACCTCCATCTCGGGCAATGCAAGCAATCTGATGAGCAATGGAGACCGTTTTGATGAAGAGACGAAGCAGAGACTTTATGCGGATATTTATGATGACTCCATGTGGCTCATCAATCTTGTGGAAAACCTGCTTTATGCGACAAGAATTGAAGAAGGACGGATGATTTTGCGGACCTCCACGGAATTGCTCAGCGAGATTGTGGAGGAAGCGGTCAGATACAGCAGACGCAAAGTAAATGCCCATAAGCTGAATGTTGACTGCCAGGATGATATGATTCTGGTCAAGGTGGATGCAAAACTGATCATTCAGGTCATCATTAATCTGGTAGATAATGCCATGAAATATACGCAGCCGGATTCGGAGATCAATATTACGATCAGCAGGAAAGACAACATGGCGGAAATTCTGGTATCGGACAACGGTCCCGGTATTTCCGATGAAGATAAAGAAAAAATATTTGAGAAGTTTTACTGTGGTTCCAACAAGATAGCAGACAGCCGCCGGAGTCTGGGCCTGGGGCTGTTCCTGTGCAAATCGATTGTGGAAGCACATGGAGGGGAGATTTCTGTGGAAGACAACGTTCCGCATGGATCCGTTTTCCGATTTACCCTTCCAAGAGAGGAGCTGATACTGCATGAGTAAATATCAGATACTGGTAGTGGAAGATGACGCGCCTGTGCGCAACCTGATCACGACAACCCTGAAAGCACATGATTACCGTTTTATCTCCGCAGTGACAGGAGAGAGTGCGGTAATGGAAACGGCTACGCATAATCCGGATATTATCCTTCTGGACCTGGGACTGCCGGATATTGACGGAGTCGAAGTGATCGAACGGATCCGCAGCTGGTCCAATGTGCCGATTATTGTGATTAGTGCGAGAAGTGAGGATACAGACAAAATTGATGCGCTGGATGCCGGTGCGGATGATTATCTGACAAAACCGTTTTCTGTTGAGGAACTTCTGGCAAGGATCCGTGTGACTCAGAGAAGACTGGTTTTGATGCAGAACACCACGATGCAGGAAGCCGTATTTGTCAATGGACAGCTGCGGATTGATTATGCGGCAAACTGTGCATTTCTCGGAGATGAAGAACTGCATCTGACGCCGATTGAATACAAACTCCTCTGCCTGCTGGCACGCAATATCGGTAAAGTTCTTACACATAAGTTTATTACCCAGAGTGTCTGGGGCAGCAGCTGGGAAAATGATGTGGCATCTCTTCGCGTGTTTATGGCAACACTGCGGAAAAAACTGGAGAGTACTCCGGGTTCGCCGCAGTATATTCAGACCCATATCGGAATTGGCTACCGGATGCTGAAGGTAGAAAACAGCTGATTGTCGGGTACTTTGAACAATTTTGACATATTTAGCACAATATTTCGCTGCTTTTTTGAATGTATTTATACAAAACTGTATATGACAGCATGTTTTATTTGTGTATATTATATAGAAACAAACAATAATTGCTAATTTTTCTATTCAAAAAGCTTGAATAATCCATGTTCACATCCCAATGCATGTGATATAATTACTCCATTAAAAAACAGAGAATGTACAGAATTGTGCATGATAACGAGAAAGGAGACATGGAAATGAAAAAATCAGTATTAGCAGCTATGCTGGCAGCAGCAATGACCGTGGGAACAGTGCCGGCAACCGTATTTGCAGAGGAAGCTGCAAAACCTTATGAGGGCGTGACACTCACCATGTGGATCGGAAACACAGAGTATAACGCAGGAACTCAGGCAGTTATGGCAAAAGCCACAGAAGAACTCGGTATGGAGTTCTCCATTGAGATCAACCCGGGCGGTACCGAGGGTGACAACATCATCAAGACGAGATGTGCATCCGGTGATCTTCCGGATATCAGCAACTACAACTCCGGCTCTCTGCTTACCGCATTGAATCCGAAGGAACATTTCCTGGATATTACAGATGAGGCAATGACCCAGAAATTTGATGAGACCTTCCTCAGCTGTGTAAGCCAGGAAGACCGTGTTTACGGTGCACCGTTTACCACTACCCAGGGCGGAGCAGTTGTATACTGGAAACCGGATTATGAAGAACTGGGACTGGAAGTTCCGACAACATGGGAACAGTTTGTATCCAACTGTCAGGCGCTGAAAGATGCAGGCAAAACACCGATCTACCTTTCCTGCGGTGATACCTGGACCACCCAGCTGGTATTCCTCGGCGATAACTACAACGTACTTGCGAAGAATCCATCCTTTGCAGAAGACTTCACAGCCGGCACAGCAAAATTCGCTTCAGACGAAGGCGGACTTGCAAGCTGGAACAAATATGCAGACCTTGTAGATTTCTACAATGCAGACGCATCTGCAGCAAAATATGACGATGGTCTGGAAGCAATGGCAACCGGACAGGCTACTCACTGGTTCATGCTGACCCAGGTTATTCCGCTTATGATCGCAGCTCATCCGGAAGCAGAAGAGAATATCGGTGTATTCGCAATTCCTGGTGATGATCCCGAGAACTGCGGACTTACCGTATGGGAGCCGAACGCATGGTACATCAGCAAAGACAGCGCAAATAAAGAAGCAGCTCTTGCATTCCTTGACTTCTATTTCCAGGAAGAGAACCTTGACCTTTATGTTGAAACAATCGGCGCAAACGGACCGTCCTGTATCAAAGGCTATACACTTCCGGAAAGCGTAGCTCCGGCTATCCGTGTAGACATGCAGGCTTACTTCGATGCAGGCAAGACCGCTCCTGCACTTGAGTTTATTACTCCTGTAAAAGGATCCACCTGTGAACAGATCACCACATCCGCAGCACTTGGCCAGATCGACGGAGCAACAGCAGCTCAGATGTATGATGATGACTGCAAGAAATCCGCAGTACAGCAGGGTCTTGGCTGGGAATAATCCCGTAGCGGACAGCTGAATGATTGCTGACATGATAAAATAAAGGCACAGCCGCCCGTATAAATTCGGGCGGCTGTTTTTCTGTAAAGAGCTGGTGGATTTTCTATTATTTTGTTTTGAAATTTCTATGTTCATAATTTGTTCACTTTTGTATAATGAATGCATAACGAGACAAAGCACAGAAGAAAATGAACGAAACTGTGCAGAAAGAAAGGGGATTTTTGGTATGAAAAAATCAGTAGTAGCAGTATCTCTTGCTGCAGCTATGGCACTTGGTTCTGTACCGTCCACTGTTTTTGCAGAGGATGGAGCAAAACCATATGAGGGAGTTACCCTCAACATGTGGATGAGCGTTTCCGAATATCAGGACGGTACCAAAGCAGTTATGGAAAAAGCGACCGAAGAACTGGGTATGGAATTCCAGGTTGAGATCAACCCGGGTGGTACCGAAGGTGATAATATCATCAAAACAAGATGTGCATCCGGTGACCTTCCGGATATCACCAACTACAACTCCGGATCTCTGCTTACCGCGCTGAATCCGAAGGAACACTTCCTTGATATCACAGACGAAGAGATGACTCAGAAATTTGATGATACATTCCTCAGCTGCGTAAGCCAGGATGACCGTGTTTACGGTGCACCATTTACCACTACTCAGGCAGGAGCAGTGGTTTACTGGAAACCGGATTATGAAGAACTGGGACTGGAAGTTCCAAAGACCTGGGATGAATTTGTATCCAACTGTCAGGCGCTGAAAGATGCAGGCAAAACACCGGTATATCTTTCCGGCGGAGATACCTGGACCACACAGGTTCTGTTCCTTGGTGACAACTACAACGTATTGGCAAAGAATCCTTCCTTTGCAGATGATTTTACTGCCGGTACCGCAAAATTTGCTACAGATGAAGGCGCTCTTGCAAGCTGGGATAAATATGCAGACCTGGTAGATTTCTACAATGCAGATTCCACAGCAGCGAAATATGAAGACGGTCTGGAAGCAATGGCAACCGGACAGGCTACACACTGGTTCATTCTGACACAGGTCGTTCCGCTTATGATCGCGGCTCATCCGGAAGCAGAAGAGAACATCGGTGTATTTGCAGTACCTGGAGATGACGCTGAGAATGCAGGTCTTACCGTATGGGAGCCGAACGCATGGTATATTAACAAAGACAGCGCAAATACAGAAGCTGCACTTGCATTCCTTGACTTCTGGTATCAGGAAGAAAACATGGATCTTTACATCAACACCTATGGTGCAAACGGACCATCCTGTATCAAAGGCTATACCCTTCCGGACAGCGTAGCACCGGCAATCCGTGAAGATATGCAGGCTTATTTTGATGAAGGAAAAACAGCTCCGGCACTGGAATTCCTTACACCTGTAAAGGGTTCTACCTGTGAACAGATCACCACATCCGCAGCTCTTGGCCAGATCGATGGCGCAACAGCAGCTCAGATGTATGATGATGACTGCAAGAAATCTGCAGTACAGCAGGGCCTTGGCTGGGAATAATTCCTGACTGAAACTGTGCAAAGCACTGGCCGCCTGTGAATACAGACGGCCATTTTTATAAAGGAGGATGTTATGAAATCTAAATCGAAAAAAAGTAATTTATACTCCTTCTGGTTTGTAGTTCCATCACTTGCCATTTTCTGTATCTTTTTCCTGTACCCGATCGTTACTTCTCTTTACTATAGTATGACGGTATGGAATTTTGATTCGGCAACGTTCTGCGGACTGGATAACTATAAGATGTTTTTCTCGGAAAACTCATTGAGTTCTTCTATTGTACATACGCTGATCTATGCCTTCCTGACCAGTGGTCTGAAGGTTGTGATCGCTTTCTTTATCGCCATTTTCCTTACCAGCAAGATTCGTACGAAGGGATTTATCCGTTCCTGCGTGTTCTTCCCGAATCTGGTATCCACCATGGCAGTCGGTCTTACTTTCTGTGCATTGATGCATCCTACCAAGGGTCTTTTTAATGTCGTACTTCAGGCAATTGGTTTTTCTCCGATCAACTTCCTGGGAGATATCAATCTTGCCCTGTACAGTGTTATTGCAACAGATGTATGGAAAGGTCTTTCCATTTCTGTAGTTATTTACATTGCAGGTGTGCAGTCCATTGACAAGACCTATTATGAGGCAGCTTCCATTGACGGTGCAAGTGCATGGCAGCAGCTGAAAAGCATTACTCTTCCTCTGGTTGCACCATCCCAGAACTCCATTATCATTCTGTCCCTGATCGGCGGTCTCCGTACCTTCGACCTGATCTGGGCAATGACCGGAGGCGGTCCTGGATTTGCAACAGACGTTATGGCATCCGTTATCTACAAAGAATATGCATACGGATTCTATGGACTGTCAACTGCGGGTAACGTAATCATGCTGGTACTGATTTCGTGCATTGCATTCCCGCTTCAGCATTTCCTTATGAAGAGAGAGGAGGCAATTCAATAATGAAAAGAGAAAAAAGAAGATTATTGATCGCAGATATTCTCGGTGTGCTGGTAACTGTGATTATCTTTATCATTCCGTTCTACTTCATGTTTGTGAATTCTCTGAAATCACAGCAGGAAGCAAACCTTTTAAATATTGCATGGCCTTCTGAACTGCATTTTGAAAACTATTCAGCAGTATTTTCCTATGCAAACTATCAGCTTCTGACTGCATATAAGAACAGTATTATTCTGACTCTGTTTACGGTTATCGGACTGATCTTTACCGGTGCTATGGCAGGTTATGTTATCCAGAGACGTAACGACCGTGTAATGAAAACCATTTCCTGGGTCATCATGCTTGGTCTTATGATCCCAGCTGCAATTCTTCCTACCATTAACCTTCTGCAGAAGCTTCATATCTATAAGACGATGTTTGGTATGGTTATGGTGGAGATTGCGCTGCAGACCCCGTTTACGGTTATGCTGTTCCGCGGATATATGGCTTCTATTCCGACAGAACTGGAAGAGGCGGCACGAATTGACGGATGTAATCCGTGGCAGGTATTTATCCAGATCATTAATCCGCTGTTGAAACCGATTCGTGCAACTGTTATAATCTTAACAGCAGTAACAACGTTTAATGATTTTACCAATCCGCTGTATTTCCTTCCGGGTGCGGACAATACCACTGTTCAGCTGACACTGTATAACTATAAAGGACAGTTCTCCAGCAGCTACAATATGCTGTTTGCAGATATCATCCTGATCACCATTCCGATGCTGATTCTGTTTATTTTCTTTAATAAGAGAATCGTTGACGGTATGGTTGCAGGTTCTGTCAAAGGCTGATATTTCTGTTGCTGTGAACGGATTTGCACAGTAACATACTACTTTCTCTGCGGATTCCGCGGTGTGGTTTCATGCCGGGAATCTGCAGAGATTTTCGTATGTGGGGATTCTTTGGATCGCATCGCAGTGGTGAATTCTTTTTTACAGCATGTTTGAAAATTCATTCCTGTCGGAATGCAATTTTGAAATACGCTTTAGGAATCCACGGATAAGTTGACAGATTTGTACTTAGTACATCGGGAGTTCTCTGGGAAATACAGCAGCGTTGAGATGACATACGAAGGAGAATAAGACAGATGAAGTACCAGACCAAATTAACAGTATGTTATGCGACAATTGCCCTCATCCTCAGTCTGACGCTGGGAATTGCGGTATACAGGATCAGTATGGATTATGAGGTGAAACGACAGGAGGAAAGTTTGTCTGTTACATCTGCACAGCTGGTTTCCCAGATGGATGAACGGCTGAAAAGAATGGATGCCATCATATATTACATTCTGTCTGATACAGATATGCTGGGCGGAATCGAGACACTGGGGAAAGTTTCTGAAGGAAAGGTCCCCAGTTCTTATGCGTTAAATGCTCTGACGCAGCTTGGAATCGGCTTTAATACGGAGTATATCATTCAGAATTCCTATCGTACCGTTTTTTATAATCAGCTGGGAGATCTGGTCAGCAGTTACAATTCTAATATGGAGGCACTTTCCCTGCCGGAGGATTTTGACGTCGGGGATTATTCCTATCTCAGAAAAGCAGAGCTGGCAAAAGGAAAAACCGTTCTGATTGGTGCGCATAAGGATGAATGGGGCAGAACGGAAGGGCCGGTGGTCTATTCCGTTATGAAAGCACTTCAGGGCTTCCAGATGGGATACATTGAGGTGGAAAATACCGTGGAAAGCCTTGGTACGCTGGAGGTTGCAGATCCGAGAGCAGAATTTCTCATTATTACCGATCATGCAGATTTTCTCTATTCCAGCAGCGTAGATTACAAAAACGGAACCGAGTTTGAACAGATGACGCAGATGGAGGATGGCATTTCCGAGAAAATCCAGGGAATCATTTCCTGCAAAACCACATCCGATGTTTTTCCGTTCAGTGTGGTGGCTTATTCGAGAGAGAAAATCGCAGAATCCGGAAGGGTCGCGATGCTGATCATGTCTACTTTGTCTGCCCTTGTAATGTTCGCATGTTGTCTGATTCTGATTTCCATCTGGTCGTATAAGCTGACTCAGCCTATACGGGAACTGCGAAAAATGATCGAGCATACCAATCTGGAGAATCTGGATGTACAGAATGTGCAGACCAGCTACGGGCTGGATGAAGTGGAGATGCTGGCGGATTCTTATCAGGCCATGACAGAACGCCTGAGTCAGGCAGTCAGCAATGAGAAAAAATCCATGATGCTGCAGATGCAGGCACAGTTTGACACGCTTCAGGCACAGATCAACCCGCATTTTTTGTATAATGTGCTGAATATCATTTCCAGCCGGGGAATCGAAGATGAAGACGATATGATCTGTGATATGTGCGGAGCACTTGCCAGCATGCTGCGCTATTCTACGAACAACAAAGAGCGTTATGCGCGTGTGGATTCGGAGATTCAGTATCTGGATAATTATCTGTATCTTCTGAAAGCGCGATATGGCGACAAGATTCGTTTTTCCATTACGATGGATCCTGAAGTCCGGAACCAGATTCTGCCAAAAATGACTCTGCATCAGTTCATTGAGAATACTCTGAATCACGGATATAATCATACAGATCAGACGATGGAAATCTGTGTCGTAGGGAAAATGTATGAGGATCGCTGGGAAATCTGTGTGAGAGATAACGGTGAAGGATTTGACAGAGAAAAACTGAAAGAGCTCACAGAGAAATTCAGAAAAGTACGTGAAAGAATAAAAACACGCAGTGGAAACATGGAACTGGAAATCGGCGGTATGGGGCTTATCAATACCTATGCCAGATGTTTCCTCTTGTACAGTGACGATTTAATCTTTTCCATTGAGAATCTTTCCAGAGGTGTGGAAGTAAAGATCGGGGAACGATTAGCGGATAAAAAAACAAAAGGAGAATAAGAGGATGTATCGGGTATTGGTCGTAGACGATGAACCGCTTGCACAGAAGTCGGTTTGTTCCATTATAGATAAGAGAAGCAAAAATTACAGGGTGGTAGATACTGCCGAAAATGGTCAGGAAGCCTTGGAAAAAGCGAGAAACCTTGTACCGGATCTGATTATCTGTGATATCAAAATGCCTCTGATGTCAGGAGTGGAGCTGTCTTCCGTGATACGGGAGGAACTTCCGGAAATCTGTTTTATCATTATCAGCGGTTATCAGGACTTTGAATTTGCCAGAAGTGCGATCCGCTCAGGGGTGACGGATTATCTTCTGAAACCTATTGTTCCTGCGGAACTGCTGAAAACACTGAAATACACAGAAACAAAGATCAGTGAGATCCACTACCGGGAACGAAACAGAATTCTCCGGGCACTTGGCAATGGAGAATCTGTAGATATGGCGAAGCTGGAACGTTATATGCCGGATGAAGAGTATTATGGTGCGATCATCAGAACCAACGGGCTTCCCAGACGATTCTCCATGGACAGACGAAGAGAAATTTATTCAGATATTTATGAAAACTATATGATTTTTGGACGGGATGAAATGGAGTCCCTGTATTTGATTCCCGGGAAGTTGGTCGGGGAGGGAGAGTTCCTGCATTATCTGAATAAGCTTCAGAAACAGCAGAATGCTTCCAATTACTATACCCTGATTTATGACAGCCGTCCGTTTACGAAAGAAAAACTGCAGGAAAAGATCAAGAATCTTTACCAGCAGCTGGATCAGCGCAGCAGTGTGGGGGTGACACAGATTCTGAATCTTGCGGAAAAACAGAACGTCCGTACCATTTCAACGGTAGAGCTCCACAAAAACGAAAGCAAAGTTCTGACAAGACTGGAAACAGCTGCCAGAACCAGAAATCCGGAACAGATCAGACAGGAAATCCGCCTCAGTTATGAATTTCTGGAAAAAGATCATCCGTCTCAGCTCTGGATGGAAAATTTTACCAGAGAAGTACTGGCTATCATGCGGCAGTATAATCTGTGCAAACGTTCCACGCAGGAAAGTGAATATCTGATGAATGACGCATTCTTTTATGCGACATCCATCCAGACACTGGCGGACAGTCTGGTGGATGTGTTTCTGGATTTTGAGCAGGAGGAATGCTGCAGTAAAGTCGATTCTCAGGAATATTTTGATATAATCAGAAATTATCTGGAAGAAAATCTGGGCAAAACGATTACGCTTCCGGATCTTTGCCATCATTTCGGGATTTCTCAGACATATATGAGCCGTCTGTTCCGGAAATATTCGGGAAATTCCTTCAATCAGTATCTTACGGAACTGCGTATGACACAGGCGAAGAAGCTGCTCAGTGAGAAGCCGGATATTTTGATCAAGGATGTCGCTTCCATTGTGGGATATGAGGACCAGTTCTATTTCAGCCGTCTGTTCCGTTCCTATACAGGAAAAAGCCCGTCGGAGTTTCTGAAAGGGCTGAATATAGAAGGGAAACAGAAGGGATAAGCTTATGGGTTTACCGGATTTCTGCTGCATAATGGCAGGGAAATCCTTATATCAAAAGGGAAAAGCCTTTTGAAAAATATTATGTAAAGGGGAAAAAACTATGTTGTACAAAAAATCCGAAAAACTGTCACAGGAAGTCTTTCAGAATCCAGGCAGTGAGTACCGGGGAACACCGTTCTGGGCATGGAACTGCCGCATGGACAAAGAAAACATTGACCGTACCATCGAATCCTTAAAGGATATGGGAATGGGCGGCGGTCACATTCACTGCCGTACAGGAATGGATCATCCATATATGGGAGAGGAATTCCTGGGAATGGTTAAGTATGCCAATGAGAAATTTACTGAAAATAACATGCTGACCTGGCTCTATGATGAAGACCGCTGGCCTTCCGGAGCAGGCGGCGGTCTTGTGACCAGAGATCATCAGTACCGGATCCGTTTCCTGATTTTTACACCGGAATGTCAGGATGGAAAGGTGTTTGAAGAAAGTGAAAAAAGATCCAGCGGTCAGGCAGTTCGAAGCAGTGAACGGACACTGCTGGCACGTTATCAGGTGCTGCTGGAGAATGGATATCTGAAAGATTATGCGGTGCTTAAAGATGGAGAAACGGTCAGAGAAGGATGGAATGAATGGTATGCCTATCTGGAGATTTCCGGTGACAATCCATGGTTCAATGACCAGGCGTATCTGAATACGCTTGATCCGGCTTCTGTAAAAAAGTTTATCGAAGTGACTCATGAAAAATATGCAGAACTTCTTGGTGACCAGTTTGGCGGCAATGTTCCGGCAATTTTTACAGATGAGCCGCAGTTCTGCCACAAACAGTGTCTGGATTATGCAGAACAGAAAAAAGATGTCGTGATTCCGTATACAGATGATCTGGAAACTACATTTTCAGAAGTTTATGGAGAAAGCCTTCTGGAACATCTTCCGGAACTGTTCTGGGAACTTCCGGACGGACAGGTATCTGTAATCCGCTATGAATACCATGATCATATAGCAGAACGTTTTGCCAATGCGTTTGCTGACCAGATCGGCGGCTGGTGTAAAGAGCATGGAATCGCCCTGACCGGACATATGATGGAGGAACCGACACTGAAATCTCAGACCGCAGCACTTGGAGAGGCAATGCGTTCCTATCGTTCTTTTGATATTCCGGGAATTGATATGCTCTGTGACCGTCGTGAACTAAATACGGCAAAACAGTGTGAGAGTGCGGTTCATCAGTTTGGAAGAGAAGGGATGCTCAGTGAGCTGTATGGTGTTACCAACTGGGATTTTGATTTCCGCGGACACAAACTGCAGGGAGACTGGCAGGCTGCACTTGGTGTAACCGTCCGTGTACAGCATCTGACCTGGACTTCTATGGCAGGAGAGGCAAAACGTGATTATCCTGCTGCGATTGGTTATCAGTCTCCGTGGTATCAGGAATATTCGCTTCTGGAGGATCATTTTGCCCGTGTGAATGCCGCAATGACCAGAGGAAAAGCTCATGTCCGTATCGGAGTAGTGCATCCGGTAGAATCCTACTGGCTGTATTGGGGACCGAAGGAACAGACCTCCGGTATCCGTGAGGAGATGGATGCAGATTTCCGTCACCTGACAGACTGGCTGTTATACAATACCATGGATTTTGATTTCCTGTGCGAGTCCCTGCTGCCGTCTTTGACCGGTCCGGATCATGGAGTTCAGGCTGGTGAAGGCCATACGGCTTTGAAAGTCGGTGAAATGGCATATGATGTTGTTCTTGTTCCAAATTGCCGTACACTTCGCAGCACAACGCTGGATGTTCTGGAAAAATTTGCAGAAGCAGGCGGCCGTGTGATTTTTACCGGTGAGCTTCCGTTCCTGGAAGATGCGCGTCCTTCTGACAGAGGAAGAAAGCTTGCAGAAAAAACAGAAATCGTTTCTTTCGGCCGTGTACAGCTTCTGGAGGCACTGGATGTGTTCCGGGAAATTGAGATCCTGGAGGCGGACGGAACTGCAAGCACAAATATTATTTACCAGATG
The DNA here is from genome assembly GCF_052063365.1 of Blautia sp. HCP3S3_G3. Taxonomy (NCBI): domain Bacteria; kingdom Bacillati; phylum Bacillota; class Clostridia; order Lachnospirales; family Lachnospiraceae; genus Blautia; species Blautia sp. HCP3S3_G3. Next base: position 707,093 of record NZ_JBQHXR010000001.1, read on the forward strand.
CGTGAAGAAGGCGCAGACCGCTGGCTGTTCCTTGCTCATGCAAACCGTACGGAAAATCCGGAAAGTGCGATTTTTGACCACTCCGGTGCGCTGACCAGAAAGAGAAATGTGGATCTTCCGGTACAGGAAGACCTGACAATCAGGATTCGCGGTGAGTGGAATGTGACGGTATATGATACACTTACCGGAGAAATTTATAAAGCAGCTGTGTGTCATAAGAACGGCAATACAATTCTTTATAAAACGATGTATGACCAGGATTCTCTGCTTCTTCATCTGGAAGCAGGTGGAATTGCGGAAGGAATCGAAAATGTCTATGAAACATCTTCAGACAGTGCAAAAATGTCCGGCATAGAAGCCGGCTGGACACCGGTTCGTATTCCGGGAGAAAACAGAGTGAAATTCTCTGAACCGAATGTCAGTCTGCTGGATATTGCCGAATATCGGTTTGATGACGGCACATGGCAGGAAGAAGAGGAAGTTCTTCGCATCGATAATCTTTTCCGGGAAAAACTTGGCTATCCGATGCGTATGGAAGCGTTTGCGCAGCCATGGACCAGAAGTGCTTCCGAGCCGCTGGAACATACCCTTTCTCTGAGATATACGCTGGACTGCCGCTGTATGCTGGAGGGCTGCCATCTTGCCATGGAGAATGGACCGGAAGCCAGAATCATTCTGGATGGAAGTGAAGTTGCCAACAATGAAGACGGATGGTATACAGACCACTGTATCCGTACGATTCCGCTTCCTGTACTGAATGAGGGCAGTCATGTTCTGCAGGTGGAGATTCCGTATAACAGCAGAACAAACATTGAAAACATGTTCCTTCTGGGTGATTTTACCGTAGATATCCGCGGCAGCCGGCAGATGTTAAAGCCATCAGAAGACGTTCTTGCATTTGGCGATATCACCCGTCAGGGCTATCCATTCTACGGCGGTAATGTGACTTATGAGATTCCGTTCCATTCAGAGGGAGGCGAGTATGAAGTAGATGCAACCATGTTCCGCACTCCGTTTATCAGCGTAGCTGTTGATGGAGAACGTGCCGGATGGATCGCATTTTCTCCGTACAGCTGTGATCTTGGAATGGTTCCGGAGGGGGATCATGTTCTGGAGATTACGGTATTTGGAAGCCGGATTAATACCTTTGGTACGGTACATAACTGCAATCAGACAGAGGCCTGGTTCGGACCGAATGCATGGCGTACAGTGAACGAAGAGTGGTCCTACGAGTATCAGGTGAAGCCGGTAGGTTTATTGAAAGCACCTGTTTTGAAGAAGAGATAAATGATTGATATCACAGGAACGTGCTCTGGCATTTTCCTGTGATATAAAACAGAATACGGAAAGGCATATAAGAACTATGAAAATCAATCATCTGAAAGTGAATCATCTGGTGAATCCGCTGGGCTATGACCTGGCGGAGCCGACTATTTCCTATGTTGTGGAAGAAACACAGGCAGTCAGACAGGAAAGAGCACAGGTTCTGGTGGCGCTGGATGAGAAGTTTGCGGAAATGGTATTCGATTCCGGAGAGTCTGCAGAAATTGTAAGTACTGCATATATTCTTCCGATGGAACTGAAACCGGAGACAAGATATTACTGGAAAGTCCGTGTATGGGCAGATAACGGAGAAACTGCCGAGAGCGAAGCTGCATGGTTTGAGACGGCAAAAGCCGGGGAATGGACGGCAGACTGGATTACACCGGCGCTTCCGAAAGAGGTACAGGCAGTTCTGATGAAGAATGTGGAAATCAGCAGACCTGTGAAAAAAGCACGGATGTATGTGGTCGGACTGGGTGTTTATGAACTGTATCTGAATGGACAGAAACAGGGAGATGAAGTACTTCTGCCGGGACTCTGTGATTTTGATACATGGATTCAGTATCAGACCTATGAACTGGAGCTTTCTGAGGGACAGAATCATATGGAAATTGTTCTCGGAGACGGCTGGTACAAAGGCTGGTATGGTCTCAGACAGACTTCTGAGAACTATGGCGACCGTCTTGCGGCAATCGCGGAAATCCATATCACTTATGAAGATGGAACGCAAGAAGTGATCGGTACGGATACGACCTGGAAAGCACGTAAGAGCCAGGTGGTTTACAGTGGTATTTATCCGGGAGAAATTTATGATACAACGCTGGATACCAGCGAGATTTTTGATACAGAGGTCATCGGCCTTGACAAAGAGAAACTGAGCCCTCGTTTAAGCCCGCCAATCACGGTTCATGAGCAGCTGAAACCGATTGAGGTCATCCATACACCCGCAGGAGAAACGGTTCTGGATATGGGGCAGAATATGGTAGGCTGGCTGAGCTTTAAGTGTAGTGCCCCCAAGGGAACCCGCTTGTTCTTCCAGTTTGGCGAGATCCTTCAGGATGACAATTTCTACAATGACAATTTACGTACCGCGAAAGAGGAATTTACCTATATTTCAGATGGTACGGAGAGAGTCGTGAGACAGCATTTTACATTCTACGGTTACCGTTTTGTCAAAGTTACCGGATGGGATGGTGAGCCGGATCCGGAAGATTTCCGGGGACTTGTGATTCATTCCGAGATGGAGGAACTTGGTCATATCGAAACTTCCGATCCTCTGGTAAATCAGCTGGTACATAACGCCAAATGGGGACAGAAAGGCAATTTCCTGGATGTGCCGACCGATTGTCCGCAGAGAGATGAACGTTACGGCTGGACGGGAGATGCGCAGATTTTCAGCGGTACCGCATGCTTTAACATGGATACCTATGCTTTTTATACGAAATACGGCAAGGATGTTTATGCAGAGCAGCTGAAACTGGATGGAAGCGTGCCGGATGTTGTTCCGGTTGCCAATTATCAGGGAGATGCATCAACTGCATGGGGAGATGCGGCAACCATCATTCCGTGGAACGTATATCTTCATTATGGAGATAAGGGGATTCTTGCCCGTCAGTATGACAGTATGAAAGCCTGGGTCGACTATATGAGACGGGAAGATGAAAAATACGGCAATAAATACCTGTGGCAGAGCGGCTTCCATTATGCAGACTGGCTGGCGCTGGACGGCAACGTGGAAGGCGGTGTTTATGGCGCAACAGACCCGTTCCTGATCTGTTCCGGTTATTACTACTATTCCACGGATATTGTGGCAAAGACAGCCGGAATTCTTGGAAAAGAAGAGGATGCAGCCTATTATACAGATCTTGCACAGAAGATTCACGATGCATTTGTCAATGAGTATTTTACACCGTCCGGACGTCTGTGTGTCAATACCATGACTGCTCATGTAGTGGCTCTTTATATGGGGCTTACACCGGATTTTGCATATGAAAAGACCTGTGCGGGACTTCTGGAACTGCTGAAGAGAAATAAATATCATCTGAACACCGGGTTTGTAGGAACTCCGTATCTCTGTCCGGTTCTTTCCGAAAATGGTATGAATGATCTGGCATATCAGCTTCTGATGGAAAAGGGATTCCCGGGATGGCTCTATGAGGTACTGATGGGCGCTACTACGATCTGGGAAAGATGGAATTCCGTACTTCCCAATGGCAAAATCAGCGGTACGGGTATGAATTCCCTCAACCATTATTCCTATGGTTCGATTGTGGAATGGATGTACCGCTATATGCTTGGAATCCGTCCTTGTGAAGAAGGTGCAGGATTTAAGAAATTCACTCTTGCTCCGACACCGAACTATCAGATGCGGTGGGCAAAAGGTTCCCTTCGTTCTGCGGCAGGAACGATTGAAAGTGAATGGTCCATCGAAGGCAAAGAACTTCATTTCCGCTTTACGGTTCCGTTTGATGCACAGGCAGTGATCGTTCTGCCGGATGCGGAGGAAGCCGTAATAGCCTCTCAGACGGCCGGAAATGACAGAATCCTGTCTGTGGTACAGAAAAATGGTAACGTGGAAATAACAGCCGCTGCAGGCTCTTACAGCTTCGTATACGAGCCGACAGTGCCGTGCAGAAAGATTTATTCTGTGAATTCTCCGATGGCAGAGCTGGAGGCAAATGAAAAGACGAAAGATATTCTTGACAGGGAATATTTTTCAACAGTGAAGAAACTTCCGTTTAAGGATGAGCTGTATACATTGCAGGAACTGATGAACGGACCGTTTACCAATGTTCCGTATGAGCAGCAGGCAAAGATCGACAAGCTGCTTCGGGAAGTCGAGTAGTCTAAAAGAACAGAAATACAGAAAGGTATTTTTATATTACAGGAGAATGCGAAGCACTTTCCTGTAATATAAAATAATAGCTTTCCTGGAATATAAAACAACAGGAGTCTGACCGGTTTGCGGAGACTCCTGTTGTTTTTGGCGTATTCCTTTTTTGTTATACTGATTTTAGTTATACTGAATATTTTCCAGAGGAGCAAGATACTGTTCTCTGCGGTTTTTCTCTTCTGCCAGATAAGACTGGTCTGCTCTGGAATGAAGTTCCTGCAGATACTGGTGATGATTCTGCATAATTTCATCATTGTTCAGACCAAGAATCAGCATGGCAATGCTGGAACACTGGTCAGCGGCACGCTCCAGATGCGTCAGGATATCCATAAAAATAATTCCGGAGTTGATATTGCAGATGCCCTGGCAGAGTCTTGTGGTATGACGGTTCTTGAGAAGAAGGACCATATCATCAATAACTTCTTCCAGAGGCTCAATCCGGCGTACAACCGTTTCGTTTTCTGTCTCAAGACTCTCTACAGTAAGGCGGAGAATCTCAAGGACAGCATCTCCGAGAATATCCAGTTCTTTCTGTGCACCATCCGAAAATGTAAGTTCGGATTCTTTTAATTTCTTTGCCATTTCATCAAAATTCGTAGCATAATCTCCGATACGTTCCACGTTGGGGGCACACTGCATCAGCATGTTCAGCTGTCGGTTGTCCGATTCGTTTTCAATATTTTTGGACAGCTCGATGAGATAGTTGTCTGCTTTGTCTGTAAACACATCAAGACGTTCTTCATAGGCGTTAATGGTATCTGTGTGTTCTTCCTCGTACTGATGGAACTGCGCAAGGCTCATTTCCACATTGTTTCTGGCGATGTTTGCCATGTAGGCGAGCGTCTTTGTTACTTCGCTGAGCGCCAGCGCCGGAGAAATCATGATCTTCGGATCAAGAGCGGCAAGTTCCGGATAAGTTTCTTCTTTTACCGGATCATCCTTGACGATTTTGCAGGAAAGATTGACCAGTGCACCGGTAAATGGAAGAAGTACGACTGCCGTAATCAGATTGAATAGTGTCTGGAAGTTTGCAATTCCGCCGCTGTCAACGATACTGTCCCAGAGACCGCCGAAGGCTCCTGCCTTATGAAGAAGAGACATTCCGATCATAAAGAGCACGGTACCGATACAGTTAAAAACGATATGAACAACACCGGTACGTTTGGCGTCTTTGGAGGAACCGATGGAGCAGACCATGGCGGTTGTTACGCAGGTTCCAAGGTTGATACCCATAATGATCGGGTAGATCAGGTTAAAAGTCATGACACCGGTAGAGGACAGTGCCTGAAGGATACCGACCATAGCAGAGGAACTCTGAATGATGACGGTAAGAATCAGACCTGTAAAAATACCAAGGATAGGAATGTCTGTGAAATAAGACAGAATATCCACAAAAGCCTGCGATTCTGCCAGAGGCTCTACTGCGGCTGTCATAGAGATCAGACCCGTAAAGAGAATACCGAATCCAAGACAGATCATACCTGCGTTTTTGGTAGCATTTTTCTTAATAAACATGATCAGGATAATACCGACGACCAGAGCAAACGGCGCAAGGAAATCCGGTTTGAAAAAGGAAAGAATAGAACCGCCGGAGCTGTCGATGTCCATCAGTCGGATGATCTGTGCGGTAACCGTGGTACCGATATTTGCACCAAGTACAATACTGACTGCCTGTCTCAGGTTCAGAATGCCGGCTCCGATCAGACCGACGGTCAGGACGATGGTAGCTGTGGAACTCTGAATGATCGCCGTGACAATGGTACCGGTGAGAAGGCCGAGAAAGACATTGTGTGTTAATTTGCCGAGAAACTTCTTCAGTGCTTCGCCGGAACCCTGCTTCAGGCCATCCCCCATGATCTCCATTCCATAGAGAAACATGGCTAATCCGCCCAGCAGCTTAACCAGGGTAATAATTGTGTTCATGTTTTCGTCTCCTTATCTGTAATGTGACTTTACATACATTTTACGAAAATTTAATGTACATTTAAACTATATGCAAATTGGAAGCAGTTGGCAAGTAGAAATTCGATTTTTCTATGAAAAATCCACTCCTGATTTTCGTCATTTTAACCAAAACAACCAGATTATGGAGTTTTTTCCTTTACTTGCACAGAGATATCCACGGTGCTATAATCCTGTCTGGAAAATTTTTCGGTACGATGTACCGGCGGCAGAGCTTCTTTGCCGTATATGTTTTTATCATTATGCTTTTATCATATTACAAAGGGGACTGGAAAGATGGAAACTTATGAAATTTTTAAAGATCTGGCGATTATTCTGATTTCTGCTAAACTGTGCGGACTTCTTGCGGCAAAACTGAAGGCGCCTCAGGTCGTGGGAGAAATTATTGCCGGACTTCTGATCGGGCCGTGCGTACTGGGCCTTGTACAGCAGACAGAACTTATTACGGGAATGGCGGAGATCGGTGTGGTTCTGCTGATGTTTTTTGCAGGTCTTCAGACAAGCCTGAAAGATCTGATGCGAACAGGATGGAAAGCACTTCTGATCGCATGTGCGGGTGTATTTGTTCCTCTGGCGGGTGGTTATCTGCTTTACAGCTGCTATTATGGATTTGCGCCGGGCGGAACAAGCCAGTTTTATTCTGCGGTATTTACCGGTGTGATCCTGACTGCAACCTCTGTCAGTATTACGGTTGCTTCGCTGAAAGAACTGGGATATCTGAAATCCGAAACCGGTACCACCATCATGAGTGCGGCGATCATTGATGATGTCATTGGAATTATTGTACTGACTTTTGTAGTCGGAATGAAAGATCCGGACAGCAAACCGGTATCTGTGATTATCAGCACAGTACTGTTCTTCGTTCTGGCGGTAGTGCTGGGTGTGATTATTTACCGCGGATTTAAATGGCTGGATAAGCGTTATCCGCATACACGCCGTATTCCGATCTTGGGTTTTGTACTTGCCTTTGCCATGGCTTATGTAGCTGAAAAATATTTTGGCATTGCAGATATTACAGGCGCTTATGTAGCGGGTATCATTCTCTGCAGCATTGATGATTCGGAGTATATTGCAAGAAAGGTAGACGTAAGCTCCTACATGATTTTCGGACCTCTGTTTTTCGCAAGTATTGGTCTGAAAACAAATATTGATCAGGTAACGCCATCCCTGCTTCTGTTCTGTATCCTCTTTGTGATCGTAGGTCTTCTGACCAAAATCATCGGATGCGGTCTGATGTCCAAGGTATTGGGATTCCGCGGATCAGATGCACTAAAAATCGGTGTCGGAATGATGACCCGTGGAGAGGTTGCTCTGATCGTTGCCCAGAAAGGTCTGCAGGTAGGAATGATTGAGTCCAGATATTTTGCAGCAGTCATTTTCCTGATTCTGGTATCCTCGATCTCTACACCGATCGTATTGAAGGTCCTGTACAGCAAAGATGGAACGAAGGCTACGGCAAAATAAATCCGGAAAGGGTTTTTCTTAATAAAGATTTGAAATGATCACATCTTGTGTGCAATATCGAAATTTTATATAAAAATGTCCGGGTCAGACAAATCATAAGATTTGCTGCCCGGACATTTTTTGTTTTATACCATAGAACGTGTTTAAAAAGTGCGTTCTGTTTTTGGTGATGTATCCTGCTTTCTGTTTTAAAAAATACAGGGAGGATGATCATGCGTCTTCTCTGTCATTGGTAAGCTGGAACTTGTCGAGGATATAGAAGATCAGGCTTAAGATCATTGCCACGATACAGGCAAGGACCATACCGGTAAGCTCTACATTTCCGAATTTCACGGAAATTCCGGATAAACCGGTGACAAATACCACGGAAGTCAGAGTCAGATTTCTGGAACGACCGAAATCCACCTGGGAATCTACCAGAATACGGATACCGGAAGCACCGATCATACCGTATAACAGGAAAGAGATTCCGCCGATAACCGGTCCCGGAACGGTCTGGATGAGCATGGAAAGCTTTCCGACAAAGGAACAGATGATGGAAAGAACAGCTGCACCTGCGATAACTCTTACGCTGTATACTTTTGTGACTGCCATGACGCCAATGTTCTCACCGTAAGTGGTGGTAGGAACGGAACCGATCAGACCGGAGAGCATTGTGGAAAAATTATCTCCGAGAAGAGAACGGTGAAGTCCCGGGTCTTTCAGAAGGTCTTTTCCTACAATCTTGCTGGTTACAACCTGATGTCCGATATGTTCGGAAATGATGACCAGAATGACCGGAAGGATGATCAGGATCGCATTCATGTTAAACTTCGGAAACTGGAAATTCGGCAGTGCAAATAAAGGAGCAGATGCGACTGCGCTGAAATCCACCATTTTGCAGCACAGTGCTGCGATATATCCGGCGATTACTGCAATCAGAATCGGGATGACGGACAAAAATCCACGGAAAAGGATATTTCCGAAAATTGCCACTCCAAGTGTTACAAGAAATACGATCACATTTTTCGGATTAATAGTCTCATCCAGCAGCCCGGCATTGCCTGCGGCACTTCCGGATAATTCCAGACCGATCAGTGCTACGACCGGTCCCATGGCAGCCGGCGGAAGGACAACGTCGATCCAGTCAGAACCGAATTTGTAAATAATGAGTGCGATCACGCATCCGCAGAATCCAACCACTACGAAACCGCCAAGTGCGTATTCATACCCCATCTGGCTGATGACGATGCCGGCAGGTGCCAGAAATGCAAAACTGGAACCGAGATAAGCCGGCGCCTTTCCCTTGGTGATGGCGATGAAAATCAGTGTACCGACACCGTTCATGAACAGAACAATGGCAGGGTTGATCCCGAAAATAAACGGTACCAGGACTGTCGCGCCGAACATGGCGAACATATGCTGGATACTCAGCGGAATCAGAAGATTAACGGGTACCTTGTCTTCAACTTGAATAATCTTACGTGTTTCCATTTGTTTCTCCCTCTCTCATTTTTTCGATTATTTTAGCATATGAGAGAGCATATGGGAATATGGAAAATGAGAATTATGGTATTTTTGAAAGTGCTGTATTGCTGTGAAGGGTTACAAATTCCGTGTTCCTGCTAACAGAATATAAAGTAATGATTTTATGCGTGTTCCTCCAGCCATCTCAATGCGCTGTATACCAGAATGGCACTTCCCAGTGGCAGAACATCCTCATTGAATACCACATGGTCATTGTGCATGGGTTTTCCATACAATTCGTTTTCCTGTGCGGTACCGGCTCCGAGAAGCAGGTAGCTGCAGGGAATCTCATACGTATAGGATGCGAAATCCTCGGAACCCATACCACCCTGATTGAATACAACTACTTTGTTGGGGTCATAGGCTTCTTTGAGATAACCTGCGATAGTACTGGTCATTTCTTCATCATTATGAAGAGGCGGTGCAGAAGAAATTTCTGTAACCTGAGCTTCACCACGGAAGAGTGCGGCTGTCAGGGTGGAGATTTCCTCGATACGCTGATAGATCTGAGCAGAAAGGTCTCTGTCCAGAGTACGGATGGTTCCTTCGAGAATGACTTCTTCAGGAATGATATTGGGAGCTTTTCCGCCGGAGAATTTGCCGATGGTTACGACTGCGGGCTTTACAGGAGCCACTTCTCTTGCGATGATTTCCTGCAGAGAAAGATAAATATGAGCAGCGATATTAATCGGGTCAATTCCTGTTTCCGGCATGGCACCGTGACAGCCTTTGCCTTTGACACGAATACGGAAAAGGGTACAGCCGGCCATGCAGGTTCCCAGTCCGCAGAGAACCATGCCGGATGGAGTGCCGGAATTTACATGGAGAGCCATTCCTGCATCCACGGTGGGATTGGTGAGGACACCGGCTTTTAACATGGATTTTGCTCCGGTAAAGCCTTCTTCGTCAGGCTGAAAAACAAGTTTGACGGTTCCTTTGATTTCATTCTGGTGCTGTTTTAGTAATCTGGCTGCGCCAAGAAGCATGGTTGTGTGCATATCATGGCCGCATGCGTGCATATAATTGTTTTTTGATGCAAAAGGAACAGGAGCTTCTTCTTTGATTGCAAGTGCGTCCATATCTGCGCGGAGAAGAATGGTTTTGCCCGGCTGTTCGCCTTTTATGGTTGCTACAATACCGCTTTCACATATTTCATTCGGCTGATAGCCGTATTCTTTTAATTTGTTCATAACGAAAGCTTTTGTTTCCGGAAGAACAGGGCCGGCTTCCGGACATTGGTGGATGGTTCTGCGGATTTCGATCAAATCCTCTTTCAGCTGTTTGGCAGATTCAAAAATAGATGACATATTTTTACCTCCTTAATGGATGAATGACGATGTCTGTGCAGAAACAGAGATCGATTGTTTATTATTACACTATTGCTTCGTACTATTGTAGCAGATTGTATGAGAGATTTCCAGAGGGTGTTTGATAATGCATATATTTAGCAAAAATTCAGGATCTCCTGCACTTTTTCAAAAGGCAGATTCATCGCTTCCGCGATCTCTTTTTCCGACTTTCCCTGAACCTTCAGCTGAAATACTGCAGCACGTTGATTGGCTTCCTTTGCCTGTTGACTTGCCTGATCTGCTCTTTGTCTTTCTCTCAGAGTATTCTCCTGTTCTTCCTTACGCCCCTGCTCCAGACCTTCCTGGTAGCTGATTTCTTTTTCGTTTGAGATATGCAGATTCTCATCATATTCTTCCAAGATCATATCCGTCACCTCCGCTTTGTTTCCAAGCAGGATGTCTGTCAGAATTCCTTTTTTGATACAACTGTCTACTGCCTGTTCCACAGCTTTTTTTAATGCAATTCCCTTCTTCTGGTTCATCCGGATCTCCTCTGTGAAGAGAGAATACTGATAAAGTTTCGGGCATTTTTTCATAATCCCGCTGTTGTGTCCGGCATTTTCCTCGTTCCGTTGTAAAATACATAATACTTCGGTAAAGGAAGCGGGATCTGTTTGCTGGAATAAATATCCAGCTTATTCAATGCCACATATTTCTGATATGCGGAACTCATATAAAAAAATCCTCGCAGCGGCATATTGGGATTGCATGTACTCTGGTGCTCATAAACATTCAGAGTCATATCAATGAGGAAGGAAAGGTCGTTTCTCATTCCCATGTACACAAAACTATCCATTGTGTAGATCTCAAGTTCCTCCGGATCTGTATAATCACTTCCATTCAGTGCATTATACAGAGAAAGCAGATCCTCTTTCTTTTTAAAAATTTTGCGGAACAGCAGATCCTTGTGCTTTTTGTTTATTCTGATCTCATCCTGCATAGGCATTAATTCCTTTTGCAGTCATCAAGTTTCCAGTCATTCAAATACTTAATGATTGCACCCTTTCTTGTAGTATAGTCGATTTGCTATCGTTGATGCAATCAGTATAAAAAATATCTCGCGGAAATTTTGTCGAAATGTGGTGGGGATTTATGAAATCTTTCTAAAGAATATTGTTCGTCACAATAAATGAGATAACCTTACAGACTGATGTCGGAGTCAAAAGCCTTCTATAGTACCTTGAAAAGATTATATATTTTGTAATAAATACTTGATTCGTGACAGGTACCTGCTTAGAATTAGTATCAGAATGTTTCTGCGAACTTAAACAGGATTTTCATGGAATTTTATGATGTTTTTATCGTCTGAAGAATGCCGGAGTCATAAGGCGGTTTGGTTCTGGCGTAGTGATTACTTGTATTCAGAAAGGAATATTTTATAACGGAGGAATCAGAAAAATGAGCAAGGGAATCAATGAAAGATTGGAAAGACAAGACAGAGTGGAATGTGTTTTGGATGATCATCAGAAACTGACATGTGAGATCGGGGATATTACAGGTTACAGTACCTGTATTGTGAATGCGGCCAATGAGTCATTGCTTGGAGGCGGTGGTGTGGACGGTGCGATTCATGCGGAAGCAGGTCTTGGACTTCTGGAGGAATGCAGAACACTTCACGGCTGCCGGACCGGTGAGGCAAAAATTACAAGAGGTTATCGGCTGAAAGCGGACTATGTGATTCATACAGTGGGACCGATTTATTCGGTTCATGAGCATCCGGAAATGCTTCTTCATAGCTGCTACTGCAATTCGCTGGATCTTGCAGCGGAGAATCATATTCACGAGATTGCCTTTCCGGCAATTTCAACAGGAGTTTACGGATATCCAAAACAGGAGGCTGCCGAGATTGCAGTCCGGACGGTAAGGGAATGGATGAAAAAACATGGAGGATATGAACTGACTGTGCATTTCGTATGTTTCGGCAGAAGAGATTTTGACATCTATCAGGAGCTGCTGAAATAATGTTTCTGCCTTAAACATGGATGAGATGATGAAACGGAGAAGAATTATTTCTGGAATGGATGAATATTTGAAGAGGAGCTTTTTATGGAATTTGATTTTAATAAACACTTTGAAGAGATGAGGGAAAATCATTATTATGCGAAATCAAAGCGCGAAGATGGAAGCCAGGAGTTGCTTCGAGATCATCTGGCAAAAGTAAGTGAGATGGCCGGAGTGTTTGGAGAGCAGATTGGAAGTAGAAAAACAGCTGAATTATGTGGAAAATTGCATGATTTTGGAAAATACAGTGAAAGCTTTCAAGGTGTTTTGGAAAGAAAATATACTCACATTGATCATGCACTTTGTGGAGCTGCATTTATACCCTAACAAATATTTTAAAAATAAAATTCTGATGTATAATAGAATCAGATGGAAAGCCGATTCAAAAATCACATTTGATTCGTGAAAGGGACGGTTCACGGTATATCGGAATAAAATTAACCATGGAAAAAGATGCGGACAGATATTTATTTAAAATTAGCATTAGAATGTTTTAGTGAATTTAAACAGGATATTTTCATGGAATTTAGAAAGGAGCCTTTTATGGAATTTGATTTTAATAAACACTTTGAGGAGATGATGGAAAGTCATCAATTAAACACAGTAGTCATTTTGGGACACATGAATCCGGACGGGGATGCAGCGGGCAGTGTGATGGGACTTGCGCATTATATCCATGCAGTCTACCCGCAGTACCGTGTGCTCCCGTATCTTGCGGATACCATTGATAAAGGACCAAAAAAACTGGTGGTAAAGGATCAGGTATTTTCTCCCTTTGAGAAGCCTGAAAAAGAGTTGGAGGAAACTGGAAAATACGGAGTAATCGTCTGTGATACTGCAACCAGAAAAAGAATCATTGGTTTTGACCTGTATGAAAAAGCCGCGGCATCCATTGTGGTTGATCATCATGCGTCTGATGAAGGATACGGAGATGTGAATTATACGAAGATTTCTGAAGCATGTGCGGAAAATGTATATGGTATGCTTGATTGGGAAAGATGGAAAAAAACAGAGGAAGCGACGGACTGCAGTCAGCATCCGAATGCGGCGGATTATGTTTATCTGGGTATTGTCCATGACACCGCCTGTTTTGAAAGAGCAGAAACAACAACTTTTCAGGCAGCACTGGAATTGCTTAAAATGGGAGTGCATCATCGGGCAATCGTTCGTACTACGCATGCACAGACGCTGAAAGATCTGGAAAAACAGGGAATGCTTCTTCATATGGCAAAACGCGCGGTGAATGAAAAGGTCGCTTATGTATGTATCGATCAGGAAGATGTTCGTAAATATGGTATCAGCTATGAGGATATTCATCCTGTTGCAGCAATCCTGAGAGATTGTGATGATCTGGAAATGGGCTTTACCATGTATGAAGAGAAACCGGATATCTGGAGATGTTCGTTCCGTTCAGACGGGAAATGGATCGATGTCAATGAACTGATTCTTCCGTTTGGAGGAGGCGGACATGCAGGTGCAGCAGGACTTCGCAAAGAAACAGGTAATCCCGAAAGTTTAAGAAACGAGATTCTGCAGAAAATTGAAGAAATGACAGAAGGAAAATAATAGTGAACACACGAAAGAGTCCTTTTGCCCTTTGGTGATCTTTTTATTTTGACGTTTGCGTGAAAGGAAGAACTATGATATAATTTCCATGAAAAAGCTTAATTGCTGTTCAGAACGATGCAAAGCGATCTATGAAAATCATTTTAGACATCTTTGAAATGAAGTAATGCTGCTTCTTGAATGACAGAGATTTCTTATAGAGAACCAAGCATTATGATTAAATTTGGAGGTATCGTATGGCAAGAAAAAGAGCAACCAAAACTACAACAAAAAGTACTGCCGGAAGAAAAAAAGCCCCGGTAAAAAAAGTGAACGAAACTGCTGTTGTTGAGAATGCAGCTGAGACTGTTGAAGAAGTAAAAGCAGAAGAGCCGAAGGAGGCAGCTGCAAAGGTGGAAGAACCGAAAGCAGAAGAGCCGAAGGCAGCAGCTGTAAAGGTGGAAGAACCGAAGAAAGAAACTGCAAATGCAGAAGAAGTGAAAGCCGAAGAACCGAAAAAAGAAGCTGCAGAGGAAGAACCGAAGAAAGAAACTCCAAAAGCAAAAACGACGAGAAGAAAAACGGCTGCGAAAACAGTGAAAGCTGAAGAGCCAAAAGAGGAAAAAGCAGAAGAAATAAAGAAAGAGGAAGCAGAAACAGAAGCTCCAAAGACAAAAAAAGCTGCCGGGACAAGAAAGACAGCTGCAAGAAAAATGACTGCTAAAAAAACGACCCGTAAAACAAAAGAAGAGCCGAAAGCTGAAGAACTGAAAACGGAAGAAGCAAAAGCTGCAGAGCCGAAGGCCGAAGAAGTAAAAGTCGAAGAGCCGAAGGCCGAAGAAGTAAAAGCCGAAGAGCCAAAGGTTGAAGAAGTAAAAGCCGAAGAGCCAAAGGTTGAAGAAGTAAAAGCCGAAGAATCAAAGGCAGAAGAAGTAAAAACTGAAGAAGTAACAGCAGAGGAATCTGCTCCTGTAGAAGAACCGAAACAGGAAGTGTACACATCTCCGAGAAGAAGTGTTGCATTCATCGGTTCTGAATGCTATCCGTTCGTAAAGACCGGAGGTCTTGGAGATGTAATGTACGCACTTCCCAAAGCATTGGTGAAACAGAATTGCGATGTGAAAGTTATTCTTCCGCGTTACAAATGTATCCCGTGGGAATATCAGGAAAAAATGGTCTACAGAGGTTCTTTTGATATGAAACTCTGCTCTGACGGCAGATCTTTCTACGTAGGAATCATGGAATATGTCTGGGATGGCGTTGTTTACGATTTTATCGATAATGAAGAATTTTTCGGCAGCGGAAATCCATATACCAATCTGATCGATGATATTCCGAAATATTGCTATTTCGCAAAAGCTGCGCTGGCTGCATTGAATTATATGGACTGGCTTCCGGACATCATTCACTGTCATGACTGGCAGGCTGCACTGGTTCCTGTATATTTAAGAACTTTATTTGAAAATACCAGATTATCTACTGCAAAAACGATCCTGACCATCCATAACCTGAGATTCCAGGGAATTTATAATATCCCGACTCTGAGTTACTGGACAGGACTGCCGGATTATGTGTTCAATAAAGATGCATTAAAAGAAGGCTATAATGATGCCAATATGCTTAAAGGCGGTCTTACATATTCCAATGTGATCACCACAGTAAGCAATACCTATGCCGGTGAGATTCAGACTCCTTACTACGGAGAACATCTGGATGCACATCTGAGATATCATTCCAATAAACTGAGAGGAATTGTCAATGGTATTGACTATGATATCTGGAACAGTGCAACAGATCCGCGGTTATATGCGAAATATGATATTACCAATGTTCTTCCGCAGAAAAAAGAAAACAAGCGCAACCTGCAGCAGGAACTTGGACTTGTTCAGGATGACCATAAATTTGTAATTGGCCTGATTTCCCGTCTGACGGACCAGAAGGGTCTGGATCTTGTAAATGCCATTATTCCGTATGTAATGGATGAACATACCCAGATCGTAGTTCTTGGTACCGGAGATGATATTTACGAAAATTCTTTCCGCTATTATGAAAATTCATATAAGGGAAATGTATGTTCCAATATCATGTATGATGAAACAAGAGCACACAAAATTTATGCAGGTGCAGATGCTCTTCTTGTACCGTCACAGTTTGAACCGTGCGGTCTGACCCAGCTGATCGCCATGCATTATGGTACGATTCCGATCGTTCGTGAAACAGGCGGTCTGAAGGATACCGTAGAGCCATATAACATGTACACCAATGCCGGTAACGGATTTACTTTCGACAAATATGATGCCGGTTGGCTCCTGGATGCGATCAACCGTGCAAAGACTCTGTATTTTACCAACAGATGGTGCTGGGATGAAATGGTTCAGAGAGATATGGACAAAAATCTTTCCTGGGATAATTCTGCAAAACAGTACAAAGATCTTTATCTGGAACTGACCTGGTAGGAAAAGGACCAGTAAATAATTAAGATATTCGATAATGAAGTAATTCTCTAAGATAATGGATGCTTCCGTCAGGGAGCATCCATTTTTCAAAAGGATACTAATTGTATATTTTTTAGAAAGAGAGAAAAATATGGATAATAAAGAATTTTATATCAATTGTGATGGAATCGCCCTTCATGCAAAACTGGATTTTCCGGAGGACCAGAACGAAAAATATCCGCTTGTGATCATCATTCACGGTTTGACAGGACATATGGAGGAAAGACATATTGTCGAGGTTTCCAAAGCCTGCAATTCCATTGGCTTTGCAAGTCTGCGGGTGGATATGTACGGTCACGGAAAAAGTGAGGGAGAATTCAGAAATCATACAGTACTTCACTGGATGCTGGAGATCATGCGTGTCATTGATTACGCGAAAACATTGGATTTTGTAACAGATATTTATCTGACAGGACATTCACAGGGAGGAGCATCGATTGTTCTTGCAGCAGCATTGAAACAGGAATCCCTGAAAGCCATTATGCCGCTTTCTCCTGCAATGATGATCAGAGATGCAGCACGTGCCGGAGAGCTTCCAAATACGGCTTTCAACCCGGATAATCCGGAAGAAATCCTGCTGTTTGGTACCCATGCAATTTCTGCCAATTATATGAGGGTATGCCGGCTTCTGCCTTTTGAAGATGCAGTAAAGGATTTCAAAAAACCGGTACTGGTCGTACATGCAGATACGGATGAACTGGTTCCTTATGCATGTGCGGTGAAGCTTCAGAAGGATTATGCGGATGCAAAGCTTGTGACCATTCCGGGAGACGATCACTGTTATGCCAGACATCTGGATATGGTCACAGATGCGGTGAAAGAGTTCCTGCTGCAGATGAATGAAAAAAAGGCAAAAAAATGAATCGGAAACATGTGATCATCGGTACTGCCGGGCATGTGGATCATGGAAAAACGTGCCTGATCAGGGCATTGACCGGAATGGATACGGATCGTCTGGCGGAAGAAAAAAGGCGTGGGATCACGATTGAGCTCGGTTTTGCCTATCTGGACTTTCCGGACGGACAGAGAGTAGGAATTGTGGACGTACCCGGTCATGAAAAATTTGTAAAACATATGCTGGCCGGTGCAGGGGGTATGGATGCAGCCATACTGGTAGTAGCTGCAGACGAGGGTGTGATGCCGCAGACGGTGGAACATCTGGATAT
Organism: Blautia sp. HCP3S3_G3; assembly: GCF_052063365.1. Lineage (NCBI taxonomy): Bacteria > Bacillati > Bacillota > Clostridia > Lachnospirales > Lachnospiraceae > Blautia > Blautia sp. HCP3S3_G3. Next base: position 724,797 of record NZ_JBQHXR010000001.1, read on the forward strand.
TCTGTCGATTCTCGGGATTCAGAAAGGAATCGTGGTTCTTACAAAAACGGATCTGGTGGAACCGGAATTTCTGGAACTGGTGAGAGAGGATATCAAAAGTCTTGTCAGAGGAACCTTTCTTGAGACAGCTCCGGTCATCCCGGTTTCTGTCTGTACAAACAAAGGAATGAACCAGCTGTGCAGTGAATTGAAAACAATGTGTGATTCTCTCCCGGAACGGGAAGAAACCGGAGCATTTCGCCTGCCCATTGACCGTGTTTTTTCATTAAAAGGATTCGGGACAATTATAACGGGAACCCTGCTGGATGGATATTTATGCAAGAATCAGACAGCAGTATTATATCCCCGAAAAATCCCGGTAAGGATCCGAAATGTTCAGGTATATGGAGAAGACATAGAAACAGCCTGCCCGGGACAGCGTGCAGCAGTCAATCTTGCGGATCTGAAAAAAGAAGAAATCATGAGGGGGGATGTCCTTGCCTCTTCCGAAAGTCTGTATTCCACACGGATGCTGGATGTCCGGGTGAAAGCGCTTGCACATGCTAGCCGTACTATACAGGATGGCGGACGTTTCCACATTTATCTGGGAACGAAGGAACTTCTGGGAAAAGTGATTTTGCTTGGTACGGAAGCAGTAGAATTAAAAGCCGGAGAAGAAAGCTATGCACAGCTTCGGCTGGAAGAAGAAGTCGCTGTAAAAAAGGGGGATACTTTTGTCCTTCGTTTTTACTCACCGCAGGAAACGGTAGGAGGCGGTGTGGTGCTGGATGCGTGTCCTTTGAAGCATAAGAGACATGACAGACAAATTGTCAGAAGTTTCCGGATAAAAGAGAATGGAACTGCAGCAGAAAATCTGGAACTTGCTGCAAGAGAACACTGGGGATGTTTTTATACACTGGAAGAACTTGCCGGAAGATGTGGTATAAGGGGATCTGTGTGTGACATCAGAAAAACAGCAGAATCGCTGGAAAAGCAGAAGAGGCTGATCCGACTTACCGGGCATGCGTTTATACACAGGGACGAAATGCTTTATTATGAAAAGAAAGTTTCCGGTTTCCTGGAGGAATATCACAAAATGTTCCCTCTTTCAGAAGGAATGAAAAAAGAAGAAGTGCGCAGCCGTATAAATCTGAAAGAAAATGAACGGTATGCAGATGCGGTTCTGAACGTGATGAAGAAACATAAAGTGATAAAAGAGAAACAGGGACGAATAAGCAGGTATTCTTTTGAGAATATTCCGGATAAAGAGGAAGAGATGATACTCCATAAAATTACAGAAGATTATCAGAAAGCCGGTTTTGCACCACCTGCTTCAGACAATTATCTTAGAGAATGGGATGTTTCCTCAAAAATCAAAAACACTTTCTATGCTCTGCTGAATAAAAAAGTTCTGATACGTGTGAATGAACAGTACTGCATGCATATTGACTTTTATGAAAAAGCAAAAGAGCTGTTTTTGGAACTGGCAGAGCATCAGTCGGAAGTAAAGGCAGGAGAATTTCGTGATCATCTCGGGTGTTCGAGAAAAATGGCAATTGCACTTCTGGAAAATTTTGACAAAACAGGATTTACGATCAGGAAGGAAAATGGCAGAACTCTGAAAAAACAGATGGAATATTTTTTGGCGGACGAGTGTGGGAATCGAACCCACCCAGGACGTGGTTAACGCCCAACACAGGTTTTGAAGACCAGGGGGCACACCAGCTGCCCTTCCACGCCCATTTTTTATATTATAAAGCGTTTTCATAATCATGGCAAGATACGATATTTGTTTAAAACAGCTGTTTTTCGTTAAAGCGGCTGTTTGTTATCAGGAAATTTATGGTCACGTGACGTATCATTAACTTGTAAATATCTATGGCCCATGATATCATGATGATGAGGTCAAAAAGTAAAATTAACAAGACAAAAGAGGTAGGAATATGCAGTTTGCAAAGAAATTATTTGCTCCGGTTGATATGACCATCGGAAGGCCATGGGAAAAGATACTATTGTTTACCATTCCCATGCTGCTGGGAAACATTGCACAGCAGTTGTATAACACGGTAGATAGTGTAGTAGTAGGAAAATACGTGGGAGATAATGCTCTGGCAGCTGTTGGAAGTGCGGGACCGATCTTAAACCTTCTGATTGTTCTGTTTGTTGGAATCAGTATGGGCGCCAGCATTATGGTTTCTCAGTTTTTCGGAGCGAAAGACAGAAAAGGGTTGTCTCATACGATTGGCAACTGTATCGTGCTGACGATCATAGCGTCTGTATTTGTTATGGTCGTGGGAACGCTTGCGGCAAGACCTCTTCTGGAACTTCTGAATACCCCGGAAAGCATCATTGACTGGTGTACTTCTTATCTGAGAATTCTGTTTATCGGCGCTGCCGGATTGGCATTTTACAATATTCTGAGCGGTGTTCTAAGGGGACTGGGAGATTCTGTCTCTGCGCTGATATATCTGGTGGCAGCGAGTATATTAAACATTGTACTGGATCTGGTTTTCGTGGCAAAATTGGGCCTGGGAGTAGATGGTGTGGCATATGCAACAGCCATTGCTCAGACAGTATCTGCCATTATGTGTGCGCATAAGCTGTATTCTATGAAAACTCTTTTTGATATGAAGTCAGAGTATATTCGCTGGAACCAAAGATACGCCATGGGAATTATTAAGCTTGGAATCCCCTCCGGTATTACGCAGGCGATCATTTCTATGTCCATGATCGCAGTACAGTCTCTGACAAACAGTTTTGGTGAAATATTTATCGCAGCCAACGTAGTTGTTATGCGTGTGGATGGATTTGCCATGCTTCCCAACTTCTCATTTGGTACTGCGATGACCACATATGCAGGACAGAATGTGGGAGCAAAGCAGCTTGGCAGAGTGTCGCAGGGGGCAAAACAGGGAACCATTCTGGCACTGAGCTGTTCTGCGGTGATTACAGGAATGATTCTGCTATTTGGTAAACATTTGATGGGAATCTTCACCAATACACCGGAACTGGTGGAGCTGAGTATGAACATGATGTGCATTCTGGCGGTTGGCTATATTGCCATGGCAGTGCTGCAGAGTCTGTCCGGTGTGATGCGCGGAGCCGGTGATACCGTGACTCCTATGTGGATTTCTATCGTACAGACAGTAGGTTTACGTGTGCCGTTGGCATATCTTATGTGTTATCTGACAAGAAGTGCAGAATACCCTAACGGAAGACAGGAATGTATTTTTATCTCCCTGTTGGCGGCATGGCTTCTTGCTACCGCGATAACCTGCATTTTTTATGTGAAAGGGAACTGGAAAAACAAGGCGGTTACCCAATAACTCCTTTGATATTCCGGCATTGCTTTCATTACCTATATGAAACCATAAGAAAGGCTGAAAAACTGGAAGAAAATGAGAAATAATCAGGAGAGTGATTGCAGTTTACTTTATAGCAGGTTACAGGTAGAAAGGATATTTGAAAAATGGAAAATATAATAGGTCTGGTGATCTATCTGGCGGTAGCTGGTTTCATGATAGGTATTGGAATTTCACAGTTGAGGAGTAAAAAACCAGTCGCCTTCTATTCTGGTGAGAAATCACCCGGAGAAGAGGAGCTGTCTGATGTGAAAGCATGGAATCAAAAGCATGGACGGATGTGGGTGCTTTATGGACTCATTATCCTGGTGTCGTATGGGATAGGTGTGATAATCGGAGATACCCTGTGGTGTGTGATCCCTATGTGTGGCGGAGTTGTGCTTCCTTTGCCGATTATGATTCTGTATCACCATAAATTGGTGAAGCTGTACCGGAAGTGATGCTTTGCAATAAAATTGAATTTACAAACGGCCTGGATGTTTGTTCCATTTGAATTTGTTACGAAAAATGGCAAGTTTCAAAGGAATATTATTCAAAATAATTAAATCATAATACAAAGGCGAGATGCTTTTTCCCATAAACGAAAAGGACTGTCATTGGCTTCTGATGAAAAATCAGAGGCCTTTTTTATTTCTTTTTCGTTGTAATTATTAGAAATAGTGATATAATAAAAGTGAAGAATAATAATTCGGAAATATTTCGATTGGAGGGATGAATGTGTTGTTTGAGTATTTAAGAGAAACATATGGTGAAAATGAACCTATTTTTGTCTCGGATATTGAATACAATGGAATGTCGGATAATTATATTCGTCAGCAGGTGAAAAAATTGACAGATGCCGGATTACTCAAAAGATATGATACAGGAATCTATTTCATACCCAAAAAAAGTATATTTAAGTCTGGAACGCAGCTTTCTATGAATAGAGTTATAGAACGAAAATATTTACAGGATAAGAATGAACGATGCGGATACGTCAGCGGAGTAGCTTTTGCCAATCAACTGGGGATCACTACACAGGTTTCCATGATATGTGAGGTTGTTACAAATAAAGCAACGAATGACCGGAGAGAAATTACCCTTGCAAATTCAAGGGTGATTATTCGGCGTCCCAGAACTCCTGTTAATGAGCAAAACTATCGGATTTTGCAATTCCTGGATTTAATGAAGGATATTGATTATTTTGCAGAAGTCACAGGTGAAGAATTGCAGAAATGCCTTTGTGCATATCTCGAAGCCAATTCGATCCGATTTGCGGATCTGGAAAAATACTTAGGATATTATCCGGATAAGATATATAGAAATTTGTTTGAAACGAGGTTGTTATATGGAATACCTTCATAATGATAAAGAGAGATTTCAGGAAGCGGTAGATCTGGTTGTATATCAAACCGGTATATCGGCAGAGGCAGTGGAAAAAGATTATTATGTCACAATGATTCTGAAAAATCTGGCAGAAAAGCTTTCTTTTGTTGTTTTCAAAGGGGGAACATCGCTGTCGAAATGTCATCACGTTATAAAGCGCTTTTCGGAAGATATAGATGTGACAATTGATATGTCATTATCGCAGGGGCAGAAGAAGAAGGTGAAAGAAGCCATTGTAGAAATTGTTGAAACGATGGGATTAAAGATTACGAATCTTGAGGAAACAAGAAGCCGTCGGGATTACAATAGATATGTTATAGCGTATGAATCCGTGTTGCCAGAGACTGGAATTGTAGTACAGCCAGCTGTGTTGATAGAAACATCATATACAGCAGTATCATTTCCGACGGTAGTATTGCCGGTGAGCAATTATATAGGAAAGATGATGGAAACAGAGGCACCTGAATTTGTTCAGATATATGGTCTTGCCCCATTTGAAATGAAAGTGCAGGGATTAGATCGGACGCTGGCAGATAAAGTATTTGCTGTTTGTGATTATTATCTGCAGGATAAGGTAAAAAAACATTCCAGACATATATATGATATCTACAAGTTACTGCCATTGGTTCCACAGGATGAGGAATATCATAAACTGGTGCAGGAAGTAAGAAAAGTAAGAAAGGATTCACCTGTTTGTCCTTCTGCAACGGATGATGTAGATATTTCGGAATTATTGTTGAGGATTATAAAAGAGGAAGCATATAGAGCTGATTATCTGAATTTGACGGAAAGCTTATTAGAAGAGAAGATTCCGTATGAGACTGCAATAAAATCATTGGAAGATATTGCAGTAGGTAAGATGTTTGAAAAAATAATGGTACCATCAGTATAGTTTCAGGGGGAAAACTATGAATAATGAAAAGATATATTCAATGAGCTTTGCCAGGATTTATCCTTTACTGGTGGCGAAGGCAGAACGAAAAGGAAGAACACAGGCAGAGGTAGATGAGATCATTACATGGCTGACCGGTTACAGCCAGAGCGAGATCAAAAAGGCAGCAGATAATCAAGTACGCTATGGTGATTTTTTTCAGAATGCTCCGATGCTGAATCCGGACCGGAAGCTTATCAAGGGAAGTATCTGCGGTGTAAAGGTAGAAAGTATAGAGGAACCGTTGATGCAGGAAATACGCTATCTCGACAAGCTGGTGGATGAACTGGCCAAAGGGAAAAGCATGGAAAAAATAAAACGATCTGAATAATGAAGCGTAATAGGAACAGGGGAAACGGGTCATGGGAGAATTATCGAAGCTTCCCAACATTGGGAAAAAAGTGGAAGAACAATTGGTACAGGCTGGAATTGAGTCTATTGATAAATTAAAACAGATGGGCTCCAAGTCAGCGTGGCTAAAGATTCAGGAGATAGATGAATCCGCCTGCATTCATCGTCTGCTGGCACTTGAGGGAGCGATTCAGGGAGTAAAGAAAACAATGCTATCAGATGAAGTGAAAGCAGATCTGAAGGAATTCTATCAGGGGCATAGGAAATAAAAAGCTCTTGAGCAGGGACGGGAGAAAGAGCAGCAGCTGTCGCTGTCTATGTGAATAGAGTTGTGGTACCATGGATTTTACTTTTGGACGAAAGGATAGTTTCTGTTATAATCCCGTTTTCGACAGTTAGAAGAAGAGAAGAGGGCGACAAACCGCGTAGATATGCGATTTGTCGCCCTTTATAGCATTTTAGAAATGTTGTATGGGAATCCTTCTTTAAAAAATTTTTTTTAGTTTTTTATTTAGTTCTTTAGGCTGATAATATTTCCTGTCAAGTCCAAGACCAAAGGCTGCATTCAGTGCGGTGCAGACCTGGGAACAGGTATAGGTTGACATATAGCACATGTCCTCAATATTTGCAACTTCCATATTTCTTAAAGTCTCCACGATGTTCTCTATTGTGAAATGAGTCCCTTGCTGATCCAGCTTTTTCTCCAGTATCCTTTGCAGGGTCATCCAGATTTGTTGCTACAGCATAATAGCCATCGTACTTTTCTTCTTTATCAATGATGCTCTGGTCAATTTCGTATAAGTCAGTCACAGATTCTCCCGATTTGGTGGAGGATCTCCGCTTGATAAAACGTGTCACATCATGAGGTCCCTTTTTATATGTTTCAGGATCAAGTCCTTTAAGGAGTTTTCTTGCACGCTCAATCCGACGATTTCTGATAAATCTTTGGTATTCCATCATCTTTCTGGAAAACGTGATGATGATCTTCTGCTTTACGGTTGCTTTTGATTTTACCTTGCACTTGCGTCCGTTTTTCATAATCTTTTCTTCATAAAAGCCAAGGTCAAATGCTTTGTCTGCCGTGATGATCTTGTAAGCCTTGTCTGAGTACAGTTCTTTGTTTTCGGGATCATTTTTATCAAACGCTTTCAGTGCTTCGATTGATACTTCTTCATCCGAAGAAAGACGCCGGTAATCACAATCGTTAAACACAGCCTTCTGTAAAGTATCGGACATTTTTTTGATGGACTGGGTAACAATAAATGCACGACTGCCCATGGAATTATAATTCCGGATATTTAAAGAGCCGAGACCAGCATCAGCGCAGTAGATAAATTTTTTTCCTTTAAACATTTTTGTGATCTGCTTTTCCAGAGGGATAGCAGTTGTCTGTTCGTTGTCTGAACCGGAAGTGATACACATGGAAAGTGGGATGCCGTCCCCGTCCATAAACAGACCCATTTCTACGAGAGGGGCAGGCTGGTGCTGCTTCGAAAGACCGTATTTACGCAGGCCTTTGATGGTTTCACCGGTTACCTCATCCACGTAATCCTCATCCGGAGATTCTATTTCAAAGTAGTAGTTTGAGCAGTCATAATAACAGACAGCTGTATTGCGCTTCACGATACTGCAGCTTTTTTCATAAAGATGGCTGATGTAGTCCTCGTAATGTTCCTGCATGATGTCCATAGTCCTTAAAATATGGACGTAGTCAAACTCAGGTTCTTCATAATAATGGTCAAGATGTTCAAAAGTACCCAGTTTTGAATCTGGCTCAAGGATCCTTGAGAAAGTGAGGAAGCGGTTCACGAGATTCGGATCAAAGGTGATCCTGGAATCAGCGGTTACATTTTTGAAGAAGGAACTGATATCCAACTGATGGTAAAGTTGCTGAAGGAAGAAATATCCGATGTTCCTGTTCGTACTGGAAGATACAAGGTCATTGCTGATTTTAAGTTTTTCATTAAAATCAATAGTCACCTCCATAGATTACACGAAGAAATCCTACAATCACTGCAATCCGTATGAAGAAAAAAGCAGTAAAAAAGGCCATTAACCAGGCATTGAAAGACGGTACACTGATATACGAAAAAAAACAGTACCCGATTCTCTCTATTCCACAGATATCCTTGCTCTTGCTGAGGTGTAAAAATACAAAACCGGAAATGTATATACCATTGCTGTTGTCCTTAACAACAGGTTTAAGAATATCTGAAGTAATTGCAATAAAATTTTCCGATATAGATTGGTGGGAGGGAGAATTACAAATCAGACGGCAGCTTGGAAGAACTCTTTCAAATGACGGTGCAGATGAGGAGCGCTTATGTACGCAAGAAGTAAAAATAAAATCTCGTTCAGGAAATCGAAATGTCCCTTTGGGAAATTTTGTAATAGAAGAGTTGATTATGGCACGTCATAAGTATGAAACAATGCAGAAATCCAATCCTGATTTTCAGAATTTGGATTTCGTATGTTTCAAAGAAGATGGTTTGCCATATCACAGAAGCAGTTTCAGGAAATCCTTTAAGGAACTTCTGAACGATTGTAATTTGCCTGATATGCGCTGGCATGATTTAAGACACACCTATGCGACTGTTTTAAAAGAAAACGATATTAGCTTAAAAGCGATTTCTTCATGCGTGGGGCATAATGGAACAACCGTTACAGAGACTGTGTATATTAATATTACTGAAGAAACTGTACACGATTGCGAAAAAGAAATGACTGCCTTTATGGCAGATATTCTTCCAAAAACAAATCTTATACTGGATATTCGTATTCCAGAAAAAGATTTGCTTGAATTCCTTCCTCCAAAAGCTTACAATATGGTGAGTTGATGTGCTGTTTAAGAATGGATTCTGCTGTTTCATATCAGGCAATATCAGATTCTTATATAACATGTTATAAGCAGAACATATTTTTTGAAGATATGCATCAAAAATGCATGCTTTATGCTATCAAATAATGCTATTCAGTGCTATGCATCTTTATACAGGAGCACAAAACAGTGTATAATTATGCATAGTGCTGCGCAGTAGAAAAAAAGTGAATTTGTTACGCAGGGGCAAAAACTAGGAAAAAAACAGTACATTTCACACTCTCAAATCTGATTGAAAGTCATAAAAAAACAGGCTGTTTTTCGAAAAGACCGAGAACGAAGAATAGAAGTTTTTTTATATATAATGCACAAAAACGAAAGGAGTTTTATGCGGAAACTAGCTCTAAATGATGAAATATTACTAAAAGTTGACAAGGCTGCCCGCTACATCGGTGGGGAAGTAAACTCTGTCATGAAAGATAAGGAAAAGGTGGATATCCGTTTCGCCATGTGTTTTCCCGATGTTTATGAAATCGGCATGAGTAATCTGGGTATGATGATTCTTTATAACATGTTCAATGCCAGAGAGGATGTCTGGTGTGAGCGTGTATTTTCTCCGTGGACAGATCTGGATAAGATTATGCGGGAAGAGCAGCTGCCATTGTTTGCACTGGAATCACAGGACCCGATCCGCGAATTTGACTTTCTCGGAATTACACTGGGATACGAAATGTGTTATACCAATATTCTGCAGGTGCTTGATTTAAGCGGAATTCCGCTTATGGCTTCGGAACGCGGGGAAAATGATCCTCTGGTAATCGGAGGAGGTGCCTGTGCATATAATCCGGAACCGATCGCGCCGTTTTTTGATATGTTTTATATCGGAGAAGGAGAAACATCTTACGATGCGCTTTTTGATGCTTATAAGGAGAACCGGGCAGCAGGCGGTACCAGAGCAGAATTTCTGAGAAAAGCTGCACAGGTACCGGGGATTTATGTTCCTTCTCTGTATCATGTCACATATGGAGAGGATGGGACAATTTCCTCCTTTGAGCCGAAAGAAGAGGGAATTCCGGCGAAAGTCCGGAAACAGCTGGTCATCGATATGGACAGTCAGTACCGTGCAATCGAGGCGCCTGTGGTTCCTTTTATCAAAGCGACACAGGATCGTGTGACATTGGAAGTGATGCGAGGATGTATTCGCGGCTGTCGTTTCTGCCAGGCGGGAATGATCTATCGTCCCACCCGTGAGCGCGATGTAGAACAGTTAAAGGCGTCTGCAAGAGAAATGCTCAGAAATACCGGACATGAGGAAATCTCTCTCAGTTCCTTAAGCTCCAGTGATTACAGCGGGCTGAAAGAACTGGTGAATTTTCTGATCGAGGAATTCCAGGATAAGGCAGTGAATATTTCTCTGCCGTCTCTGCGAATCGATGCGTTTGCTCTGGATGTGATGAGCAAAGTGCAGGATGTAAAGAAAAGCAGCCTGACATTTGCACCGGAAGCCGGTTCCCAGAGACTGCGTGATGTCATCAACAAAGGTCTGACAGAGGAAGATATCCTTCGTGGAGCAGGAGAAGCATTCCACGGCGGATGGAATCGTGTGAAGCTGTATTTCATGCTTGGTCTTCCTACTGAAACGGAAGAAGACATGAAGGGAATCGCACATCTTGCCGAAAGAATTGCAGAGGAATACTATGAAGTCCCGAAGGATCAGAGAAATGGCAAAGTGCAGATCAATGTCAGTACTTCTTTCTTTGTACCGAAACCGTTTACCCCATTCCAGTGGGCCGGTATGTACAGTGAGGCGGATTTTGTGGAAAAAGCCAAAATCGTAAAAAATGAGATCCGCTCCCAGCTGAATCAGAGGAGCATTAAATACAGCTGGCACGAACCGGATGTGACTATTCTGGAAGGATTCCTTGCAAGAGGTGACAGACGGTGTGCAGATGTGATCTTACGAGCATATCAGAAGGGGGCTCTTTATGATGCGTGGTCAGAGAGTTTCCGTTATGACCTCTGGAAAGAGGCTTTTGCGGATGCAGGAATAGATCCTGATTTCTATACCCTTCGTGAGCGCAATACAGAAGAAATCCTTCCATGGGATTTTATCGATGCAGGGGTTTCCAAAGATTTCCTGATCCGTGAATGGAAACATGCGCATGAAGAGACGGTTACGCCCAACTGCAGGCAGAGATGTTCCGGCTGCGGTGTAAAACAATACGGTGGAGGTGTATGCTATGAAAGTAAGAATTAAGTTTTCCAAAGAAGGTCCGATGAAGTTTGTGGGACATCTGGATACCATGCGTTATTTTCAGAAAGCACTTCGCCGTGCAGAACTTCCGGTTGCTTTTTCCGGAGGATACAGTCCTCATATGATTATGTCTTTTGCGGCACCTTTGGGAGTGGGTACTACAAGTCTAGGGGAGTATTTTGATCTGGAACTGACAGAGACCGTTCCGACTGCTGCTATTGAGGAAAAACTGAACAGCACCATGGTGGAGGGAATTCGTGTACTCAGCGCAAGAGCCGTGGAAGACGGCAAGACAAGCAAAGCGATGGCGCTTGTTGCTGCAGCAGATTATTTTGTGGAATTCCGCGAAGGCAAAGCACCGGAAGCTGCATGGAAGGAACGAATCAGCGAGTTTGCCGCTCTCCCGTCGATTACGGTTATGAAGAAGACAAAACGCAGTGAAAAAGAGGTAGACATCCGTCCTTATATTTATCAGATGGAATGGAAAGAAAAAAAAGTCTTTCTGAAACTTGCATCTGCCAGCGCCAATTATACAAAACCGGAACTTGTGATGGATACGTTCCAGAGATGGCTCGGCTGCGAACCGAAGCCATTCTGCTATCAGGTTCAGAGACTGGAAGTATATGCGGATACGGGAAATGAAGAAGAACACAGATTTGTTCCTCTGGAAGCTTTGGGTGAGAAAATTGAGTAAGATCATCATTACGGAAATGGAAATAAAAGCCCGCTCCTGTCTGGTCTATGCACTGAAAGAAGATGCAGGGGTCATGGAAATGCGTCTGGCTCCTGTGGAGGGCAATTCCCTTCTTGGAAATATTTATGTGGGACAGGTGGAGAAAGTTGCCGATCATATCCGGGCGGCATTTGTGCGGTTTGGCGCAGAAGGAAATGGCTATTTTCCTCTGGAGGAGGCCGCTCACGTTATCTATACGGCAGGCCGCAGGGGAAATGGTCCTCTGCATGCAGGAGATGAGATTCTTGTTCAGGTAAGCCGTGATGCGATGAAAGGAAAACTTCCGGCATTATCTTCGAATCTGAGTTTTACCGGGAAATATCTGGTGTTGACTACCGGAAATAAAAAATTCGGACTTTCCTCAAAGCTGTCGGGGGAGGACCGCAGCAGGCTCAGCAAGTGGCTGGCGGATGAAGCGGCAATGCCGGATAAGGAATACGGGATCATTGTCCGGACGGATGCTGCAGATGCGTCCAAAGAAGAAATTGTCAGGGAACTGGAGTATCTGAAAAAAATATACACAAAAACGGCAGTTCTCGGACGAAATCGGACATGCTACAGTCTTTTGCATGAAGCAGAACCGTTTTATCTTTCTGCAATCCGTGATACGTACAGCAATGAAATTGACGAGATCATTACAGATATTCCGGAAGTTTACGGGAAAATACAGGAATATCTGGAAGAATACTGTCCGGTTTTGACAGAAAGACTTCGTATGTATCAGGATGATCTGTTGCCGCTGTATAAGCTGTACAGTTTGGAATCTGTTCTCGATGAAATCCAGAGAGAAAAAGTATGGATGAAAAACGGCGGATTTCTTATGATCCAGCAGACAGAAGCTTTTGTTTCTATTGATGTAAACAGCGGAAAGTATACGGGTAGAAAGAAAGCGGAAGAAACTTACCGGAAGATTAACCTGGAAGCAGCACAGGAAATTGCCAGACAGGTTCGTCTGCGTAATCTTTCCGGCATTATTCTGGTTGATTTTATTAATATGGAAAACCCGGACCACAGAGAGGAGCTGTTTCATGTTCTACAGAAATATCTGCGCAGGGATTCCGTGAAATGCAGGGCTGTGGATATTACTCCTCTGAATATTCTGGAGATGACCCGCAAAAAGGTACGCAGACCTGTAGTGGAAGATATCCGGGAACTGGAGCGTGTTTGAAAATTGCTTTTCGACAGATGCGCGTCACAATGAGAGGTACTGTCTGGAAAACAGACAGAGCAGATGTGGCAGTCATATAATTTATGAAGAAGTAGTTATAGGAGGTTGTTATGATTAAATTTGCACATTTTAACTTTAATGTATTAAATTTGGAAAAGAGCCTGAAATTTTATAAAGATGCACTCGGACTGGAGCCGGTAAGAGAAAAAGAAGCAGGGGACGGTTCCTTCAAACTGGTTTATCTGGGAGACCGTGAAACGGATTTTCAGCTGGAACTGACCTGGCTTCGTGACAGGACAGAACCGTATAATCTTGGCGAATGTGAGTTCCATCTTGCTTTTGATACAGATAAGTACGACGAATTGCACAGACACCATGAAGAGATGGGCTGCATTGTTTTTGAAAATCCGGCTATGGGAATTTATTTTATCACAGATCCGGATGGATACTGGATCGAGATCGTTCCTGTCAGATAAAAACATTCTGCATTCCTGCATAAAAATATGCAAAAATAAATAAACAGATTGCAAAAAACATATTGACGAAATGAAAAGACCATGCTATTATAATCAAGTATGCCGCACAAAGAGGTTTAAGCGCCGCAAGGCCACCATATTTGGCGAGTAAAGTTCATAGGAGGTGCCATTATGTACGCAATTATTGCAACAGGTGGTAAACAGTACAAAGTTGCCGAGGGCGACGTGATCAGAGTTGAGAAACTCGGTGTTGAAGCTGGTGAAACCGTTACTTTTGATAACGTAATCGCAGTCAGCGATAACGGATTAAAAGCTGGTGCTGATGTAGCAAATGCCAGTGTTACCGCTTCTGTAATTGAAAACGGTAAAGCGAAAAAAGTTATCGTTTACAAATACAAAAGAAAAACTGGATATCACAAGAAAAACGGTCATAGACAGCAGTTCACAAAAGTGAAAATCGAAAAGATCAACGGTTAATCTGGTGTCATTATGATTAAAATCACAGTTAAGAAGAGAAAAGGCTCGTATGTCAGTTTTGTTTCCAGCGGACATGCAGGGTATGCGGAAGAAGGACAGGATATTATCTGTGCTGCCGTATCAGCGCTGATTATTAATACCGTGAATTCCATTGAGAAATTTACGGATGATGTCATAGAGACAGAAGAAAAGGACGGATATGTTTCTTTTCATTTTACGAAGCCGGTTACAGAAAAGGGAACACTTCTGATGGATTCCCTGGTTCTCGGATTAACAGATATTTCTTATAGCTACAAGAATCGATATTTGACAGTAAAAGTCAAGGAGGTGTAACCACAATGATGAAAATGAACCTTCAGTTATTCGCACATAAAAAAGGTGTTGGTTCTACCAAGAACGGCCGTGATTCCGAATCCAAGAGATTAGGTGCGAAGAGAGCAGACGGACAGTTCGTAAAAGCCGGCAACATCCTTTACAGACAGCGCGGAACCAAGATCCATCCGGGTGAAAACGTAGGATGCGGTAAAGATTATACTTTATTTGCACTGACCGATGGTGTTGTAAGATACACCAGAAAAGGACGCGATAAGAAACAGGTTTCTATCGTTCCAGTAGAGGCAGAATAATTCAGTTACTCAGGGGGCTTCAAATCGCACAGGTTTGGAGCCTTTCTTTGGATATATTTATATACTTGAAATGTGGAAAAGGTGCTGCTGCACATTTTCTGCATGGTCTGACAGATTGAAAAGAGGTGGGATATGTTTGCAGACAGAGCAAAAATCAGTATCCGTTCAGGCAAAGGCGGTGATGGTCATGTAAGCTTCCGAAGAGAACTGTATGTTCCGAATGGAGGTCCGGATGGCGGTGACGGCGGCAATGGCGGTGACGTGATCTTTGAAATTGACGAAGGACAGAATACTCTTGGTGAATACCGGTACAAAAGAAAATACAAGGCACAGGATGGCCATGAAGGCGGCAAACGACGCTGCCATGGAGCGGATGGAGAAGATATCATTCTGAAAGTTCCGGAAGGAACTGTAATCATGGAAGCGGAATCCGGCAAGGTGATCGCGGACATGTCCGGGGATAATCGAAGACAGGTTATCCTGAAAGGCGGAAGAGGCGGCAAAGGAAATCAGCATTACGCAACTCCTACCATGCAGGTGCCGAAATACGCGCAGCCCGGACAGCCGGCACAGGAACTGGATGTTCTTCTGGAACTGAAGGTGATCGCCGATGTTGGTCTGGTGGGATTTCCGAATGTGGGTAAATCTACATTTCTGTCCCGGGTAACCAATGCACAGCCGAAAATCGCAAATTATCATTTTACAACATTAAGTCCGAATCTTGGCGTGGTAGATACAGAAAACGGAGGCTTTGTCATCGCAGATATTCCGGGACTGATCGAAGGCGCATCAGAAGGTGTAGGGCTTGGACATGAATTCCTGCGCCATATTGAACGTACAAGAGTTATGATCCATATCGTGGATGCGGCATCTACAGAGGGAAGAGATCCTGTAGATGATATTTATAAGATCAATAAGGAACTGGAAGCGTACAATCCGGAAATCGCATCTCGTCCGCAGGTGATTGCGGCAAATAAGATTGACTGTATTTTTGATGAGGAAGAGAGTCCGGTACAGCGGCTCAAAGATGAATTTGAACCGAAGGGAATCCGTGTGTTCCCGATTTCTGCTGTTTCCGGTCAGGGTGTGAAAGAACTTCTTTATTATGTGAAAGAAATGCTGGCAAACACCAAACAGGAACGAATCGTATTTGAACAGGAATTTTTCCCGGAAGATATTCTTCTGAAAGAAAATCTGCCATATACGGTAGAACGCAGTGAGGAGGATTCGTCCATCTTTATCGTGGAGGGACCGAAAATCGAAAAAATGCTGGGATACACCAATCTGGATTCAGAAAAGGGCTTTGCCTTTTTCCAGAAATTCCTCAAAGATGGCGGTATTCTGGAAGAGCTGGAAAAAGCCGGCATAGAAGAAGGCGATACCGTGCGTATGTATGGCTTTGATTTTGATTATTATAAATAATGAGCAGCTGTCCGGCACTGTCGGAGAGACTCCCTGCCGGACAGCGTTATAAGAGGAGCAGCTATGACAAGTAAACAGAGAGCATATTTAAAAGGTCTTGCCATGAAAATGGATCCGGTCGTTCAGCTGGGGAAAGGCGGTGTAACACCGGAAAATACAGCAGCTGTAGATGAGGCTCTGACGGCAAGAGAACTGATTAAGATCAGTGTCCTTCAGAACTGTCTTTATGATATCCGTGAGATGGCAGAAGTCCTTGCAGAAAGGACACGTTCACAGGTAGTTCAGGTGATTGGCAGAAAAATTGTTTTATATCGTGAAGGTAAGAACGAAAAGAAAAAAATCATTCTTCCATAAACTGTGGAGGTCAATCTATGGAGAACGCAGTCAGGAAAAAAGTCGGTATCATGGGAGGAACATTTGATCCGATCCATGTAGGCCATTTGATTCTCGGTGAAAAGGCATACGAACAGCTCAGTCTGGATAAAGTGCTTTTTATGCCTGCAGGAAACCCTCCTCACAAAAGAAATCGTGAGGGAAGAGCTACCGACGCTCAGAGAGTGGAGATGGTACGAAGGGCAATTTCAGGAAACCCTCATTTTGAACTTTCATTATCAGAAATGGAGAAGGAAGGTTTTTCCTATACCTATCGTACGCTGGAAACATTGAAAAAAGAACATCCGCATACGGATTATTATTTTATCATTGGGGCGGATTCTCTGTATAATTTTGCAACTTGGAGAGAACCGGCAAGAATCTGTCATGCCTGTACCATGGTAGTGGCTACCAGAGATCACACTTCTGTTAGAAAACTGGATGAAGAAATGACGTTTCTTTCCCAACAGTATGGAGGACAGTTCCTGAGACTGGACACGCTGAATATTGACATTTCCAGCGAAATGATCAGAGGCTGGCTGAAAGAAAAAAAGAGTCTTCGTTATTATGTTCCTGATGATGTGATCCAGTATATCTATCAGAATAATATTTACCATTCCGTAAGAGAGGATATCAGCATAGATGGCACAGTATGATTTTTTAAAGATACAGAAAAAATTATCCAAATATCTGGATGAAGATCGTATGGCTCATACAATGGGAGTGATGTATACCTGTGCGGCGCTTGCCATGGTTCACGGGTATGATCTGAAGGATGCACAGGCTGCAGGTCTGCTTCATGACAGTGCCAAATGCATTCCGGCTAAAAAGAAGCTGAAAATGTGTGAAGAGCATAAGATTCCGGTAACAGAATTTGAAAAAGAACATACTTTCCTGCTTCATGCAAAGCTTGGTGCTTATATCGCCAAAGAAAAATACGGCATCAAAGATGCGGAAATACTTTCAGCGATTACTTATCATACAACCGGACGTCCTGCAATGAGCGTTCTTGAGAAAATTGTTTATATTGCGGATTACATTGAGCCGATGCGTGATAAAGCAGTACATCTTCCGCAGATACGCAAACTGGCTTTTGAGGATCTGGATGAATGTATGTATGAGATTCTGAAAGATACGCTGGCTTATCTGGAAGAGAACCCAAAAGACATCGACAGTACTACGAAAGATGCATTCGTTTATTATAAAGAATTACATAATCAAAAAGCAGAATAAAGGAAAGGATGTGTATATTGATGAGCAGAGAACAGGAAATGGCATGTCTGGCATGCAAGGCACTGGATGAAAAAAAAGGTATGGATATTAAAGTGATTGATATTCATGAGGTTTCTGTAATTGCAGATTACTTTATTATTGCAAGCGCCTCCAATCAGAATCAGGTTCAGGCCATGGTAGATAACGTGGAAGAAAAACTCGGAAGAGCCGGATTTGAGCCGAAACAGATAGAGGGTACCAGAAATTCCAGCTGGATTCTGATGGATTATGGCGATCTGATCATTCATGTATTTGATGAGGAAAACCGCCTTTTCTATGATCTGGAAAGAATCTGGAGAGATGGAAAGGTTCTGGATGTAAAAGAATTCCTTGGGGAATAAGAAAACGTTTCCTGTATAATTCAGCCTGATTATATGGAGAGGATACAAAACTGCCGCAGAGAGTCTTTCGAAAAAAAGTCTTTACCTGCGGCAGTTTTTTGTCATGGAAAAATATGTTTATGAGTAAAAACGGAAAACGCCAAATACCTTGCCCAGTACCTGAAGGTCTCCGTGAACGATGATCGGTTCCATAGTATCGTTTTCCGGTTGAAGACGGAAATAGCCTTTTTCTTTATAGAACGTCTTGACTGTAGCAGAGTCGTCAACGAGGGCTACTACAATATCTCCGTCAGAAGCGGTAGACTGCTGCTTCACAAGAACCTGATCGCCGTCAAAAATTCCGGCATTGATCATGCTGTCGCCCTTCACACGAAGCATGAAACTCTGTTCATTAGGCATAAATTCGGCTGGAACAGGAAAATAACTCTCAATATTCTCTACCGCAAGAATGGGCTGTCCTGCTGCAACCGTTCCAATCAGAGGAACATTTACAACCTCACGGCGTACAAGATTGAAGTTGTCATCGATAATCTCGATTGCGCGCGGCTTCGTTGCGTCTCTGCGGATATAACCATTTTTCTCAAGTGCTTCCAGATGAGAGTGCACGGAAGAGGTGGATTTGAGATTGACTGCTTCACATATTTCACGAACTGCCGGCGGAAATCCGCGATTAAGAATTTCATTCTTGATATAGTCCAGTATCTCCTGCTGCTTCTTACTGATTCTGCCATATGCCATAATACGATACCTCCATCGTTTATTCGCTTTCGTTTTTATCAGTATATCACAAACATACTGGAAATGCAAACTGATATTCGGAAAATATGTTCGGCTGTTTGAAAAGACGATGAAAAGTTCACGGTTGCAAATCTGTGGAGGAACATTTATAATTTAGCTATATGGTAGAGCATGTTTGAAAAAAATCTGGAGTTGGGAATAATGAAAAAAAGATTACAAAGGAACCGATTCCGCGCCTGTCTTTGTGCGGCTCTTGCATTATGTCTGGCAGGCACAACGGTGACAGAAGCTGCTACGGTTTATGAAATGTATGAGCTTGTGGAAGGAACGCCTTCAGAGAGCGGTTATATTCCGACAATGGATCCGGTGGAAGAACTGACAGGAGAAACGATTCTTCCGGATGAAGAAGTGAATGAAGAATCACAGGATTCCTTCAGTGATGGAGATTCGTTTTCTGAGGAAACCGGATCTGCGGCTGTTTTTTCTCTTGATGACAATTCTTCCGCAGAGGAAGGAACTGTTTTTGATGATGGTTCCTCATTTAGCGACGGGGAGGAGAATGTATCTGAAGATTCCGCTTCTGCCTTTGTGACGGAAGAGATTACGGAAGCAGAAAATACGATTTCAGCTTTTTCGGATGAAGAACCAGAGACGGAAAATCTGTATGGGGCATCAGGACTTCCTGTACGTTACAGTCTTACGGATTACGGATACAATACTGCTGTAAAAAATCAGAAAAACCTGGGAACCTGCTGGGCGTTCAGCTGTCTGGAATCCATTGAAACCGGACTGATCAAAAAAGGTTTGGCGGATTCTTCTCTGAGCCTGTCAGAAACACATCTTGCGTACAGTGCCTTTCATGGAACGACGTCTGACAGCAGTGATCCTACTTCAAATGAAACATTCCTGCAGATCAATAATCAGCGATGGACGCGCCTTGGAGGAAACCGTTATTACAGTATTGCCACCCTGGGACGTGGTTACGGACCGGTTTATGAATCCATGTATCCGCTGGATCTGACATTCCAGGCAGATGCAGCCGACAGTGTATCCAGTACTTTCAGCATTTTGGATGCCGTGATTACTGACCAGGATAAACGGACATCTGTTTCCAGACTCAGAAACTGCTACTGGCTTTATGAATTGAATTCTGTCACCGGTTCGGCAAGAATCGCAAGAGTGAATGATATCAAAAAATTTATCATGAATTATGGTGCGGTGGAGGTCGGTCTTTATACAAACAGCTATTCTGCACCTTATGATGCGGAGACCAATAGTTTTTATTCCGAAAATGCGGTGACACCGAACCATTCGGTAACACTGATCGGATGGGATGATGAAAAAGTAACAAAGGCTTCCACGCCAGGTGCATTTCTGATGCAGAACAGCTGGGGAGATGGAGCCGGTGAGAATGGACTTTTCTGGGTTTCGTATGAAGATCGCTCAATAAAATCTCCGTCCTTTTATGAAATGGAAAACTCTCCTCTTGGATCTTCGGGGGATGAGGTGATTCATCAGTATGACGGAACAGGTTATGGTTCTGTGATCAAGCCGGCACAGCCCAGTGACACTCTGCGTATTTCAGGTGCCAATGTTTTTACTGCAGATACTGCTCAGTATATCAATGAGGTGAGTTTTTATGCGGCTGCCGCACCGATATCCTATACCATTTCCATATACAGATATGTGAAATCCTCACCGGATACCGGTATTCTGGTACACAGTCAGGACGGCAGTACACAGTATGCAGGGTATTTTACGGTAGATCTGACGAAATCCATACCTGTTGCCAAAGGGGAAAAATTTGCTGTCCAGCTGCAGTTCAATCATAAAAATGGATATGTTCCGCATGAAAAGGCAAACAACAGAGCGTATGATGTACAGGCCGGTCAGAGTTATCTCTATGACGGAACTGCCTGGGTGGATATGACAAAACTGAATTATAACTGTAATATCTGCATTAAGGCAATCGGAACCAAAACCAGTGACACCATTTCCATGGCACCGCAGAAGCCGTCGTTTTCTTCTGTGAAAGTAACGAATTATACAAAGGTAACGGCTGCTTTGAACAGTGCCTCAGATAAACCGGACGGCTATGACTTTGTGATCGGAACGTCTTCCAGTTTCCTGAAAACGAGAACCTATAAGCAGGTTGTAAAGAATAATACGACCGGAACGGCTACATTTACGTCACTTGCAAAAGGAACCTATTATGTGGCTGTTCATGCATATCGTCTGGATGCCAACGGGAAAAAAGCGTTCAGCAGCTGGTCAGATATCAAAAAAATCACAGTAACTGTGGGACTTCCTTCCACAAGAAAACTTTCGTCTGTGAAAGTTACCAACGGCAATCATATCACTGCTACGGTCGCTTCTTCCTCTGCAAAAGTAAGCGGATACGACTTTGCCATTGGAAAGAAGTCTGATTTTACAAAAACAGGCACCTATTATAAAACGTCTGTAAATATTACGAAAACAAGTACAACCTTTGCCTATATTCCGAAAGGAACGTATTATGTGGCTGTTCGAGCCTATAATCTGACTCCCTCCAAGTCAAAGGTATGCGGTGCCTGGTCATCTACAGTCAAGGTAGTGATTGCAGGTACTACTCCCGGTACGCCGAAATTCAAGACCGTCACAGCGGGGAAGGGAACTCTGAAAGCTACTTATACCAAGGCTTCCAGTGCCTATCGGTATGAATATGTTCTGACGACAAAGGCTTTTTCTGCTGCAACACTGAGTCCTTCTTCTAAATATAAGTATTATACGGGAAAAACATATGCGGGCATCAGCCTTAGTAATCTGAAAAAGGGTACCTATTATCTGGGAGTCAGAGCATATACCATGTATGGAAAAACAAAGGTATACGGCAAATGGGTGATCAAAAAAGTGACGATTCGGTGACCTGTCTTGTATTTGATGGAAGTTGATGATATAATAGGAAAATCGTAATAATAGCGCAAAGGAGGCAGTTCATTGCCTGATCAGAATAAAAAAAAGCCCGGCAGGCTCACAGGGTTCCTTTCAGGAATCCGCAATATTTTCGGACTGAATATAGGAACCATTATGTTTGGTGCACTCCTGATCTATATGATATGCAGTGCAGTCATTTATCTGACATCAGATCGTATTGATTCCTATCAGGTTATTTCCGGTCCGCTTTCCAGAAATGAAACATATACAGGACTTGTGATCCGTGAAGAGAAAACTTATCAGGCGGAAGCCAACGGATATGTGACTTACTATGCGAGAGAAGGAAGCAAGATCAATGCTTCCGGTGCCGTTTACGGAATCAGCAGCACACAGGTACCGGAGTCGGAAACCGTATTGAGTCAGGAAGATCTGGCAAAGATCCGAAGCGAGATGCTGAGCTTTTCCAAGGGTTTTAATCCGAGTAAGTTTAATAATACCTACAGTTTTAAATATCAGCTGGAGGGAAGTATTCTGCAGTATGCGGGAGTGACAGATGAAACGGCTTCATCTTCGGACAGCAGCTCCGGAGATTCTTCTCTTGTAAGTTTTACGTCTGCAACACTGGGCAATCAGACCATCAGTAAGGCACCTGCAGATGGAATTGTTCTTTACTGCAAGGACGGTTATGAAGGAAAAACAGCAGAAACAGTCACCAGTGAAGACTTTGACCAGAATTCCTATCATGAAACAGATTTAAAAACAAAAAACTCTGTAAAAGCGGGTGATGATATTTATACCCTGATCACAGATGAACGATGGAGCCTGCTGATTCCGTTAAGTGAAAAACAGGCTGCGAAGCTTGCGGATCGTACGGTTATCCGTGTGAAATTTCTGAAGGATGATATGACCCAGAGCGGTGATTTTTCTATCATTCAGGTAGATGGTGTCAAATATGGCAAGATTGATTTTAACAAAGGAATCATCCGTTATGCGACAGAACGTTTCCTTGAGATCGAGCTTGTTACCAATACGGTAACAGGGCTTAAAATTCCGCTGAGTTCCGTTGTGACGAAAGAGTTCTATACGATTCCTTCCGAATATTCTACTGTCAATGAAGAAAGTCAGGAAGTTGGTTTTATGGTAGAGGGAAGAGATGAAAACGGAGATAAAGCAACGTTTTTTAAGAATTCCACAATTTATGCAAAGACAGAGATCAAAACGGGCAATTCCATTGACGTGGATTCTTCAGAGAAAGAACCAAGTTATCTGTATTACGTAAATAAGAGTGATTTTAATGAAGGAGATGCGATTGTAAGCCAGAAAAATCAGGGTAAATACATTGTTGGCGATGTGGGTGTTCTGGAAGGGGTTTACTGTATCAATAAAGGTTATGCAGTATTTCGCAGAATTGAAATTCTTGACCAGAATGAGGAGTATGCAATCGTGTCTAAAAATACCTCGTACGGTCTGGCACGATATGACCATATTGTACGAAATGCAGAAGTGGTAGATGAGGAAGAGATTTTGTACTGATTGATTAATTATGAATTCTTTACAGATAAGAAAAGTTCTGTAAATGACGAGGAGGCTTATAAATGATAGCAGAAAATCTGCAGCAGGTAAGAGAGAACATCAGAAAAGCCTGTGAGGCTGTGGGAAGAGATTCGAAAGAGGTAACTCTTGTTGCAGTAAGCAAGACAAAACCGGTAGAGATGCTGAAAGAAGCTTATGATGCACAGGCACGTGTCTTTGGGGAAAATAAAGTACAGGAGATCATGGATAAATATGACCGGCTTCCGGAAGATATCCAGTGGCACATGATCGGGCATCTCCAGAGAAACAAGGTAAAATACATTGTTGATAAGGTAGCGATGATTCATTCTGTGGATTCCATGCGTCTTGCGGAGACCATTGAACAGGAGGCTGCGAAACATGAGATTCGTGTTCCTGTTCTGGTAGAAGTGAATGTTGCACAGGAAGACAGTAAATTCGGTCTTAAAATGGACGAGGTACTTCCGTTTGTTATGCAGGCATCCAAGCTTCCGCATCTGGAGATCCGCGGACTGATGACCATTGCTCCTTATGTGGAAGATCCGGAAGAAAATCGGAAAATATTTCGCCAATTAAAAAAATTAAGTGTTGACATTGCTGATAAAAACATTAATAATATTACTATGAGTGTTCTCAGCATGGGTATGACCGGAGATTATGAGGTCGCTGTCCAGGAGGGCGCAACGATGGTACGTGTTGGTACAGGTATCTTCGGAGAAAGAAATTATTTTTGATTCAGTTAAAATTTAAGATTGGAGATTAAAATGGGCGTTTTAGACAAGTTTTTAGATGCCATCAAATTAAATGATGATTACGATGAGGAAGAATTCCTTGATGACGACCTTTTAGATGAAGCAGATGACGATGATTTTCTGGATGATGAAGCAGAGGACAGACCGAAGAAGAATTTCTTCCAGAAATTCAGCCGTAAGAAAGAGGAAGCAGACGATTTTGATGATTTTGATGAGGAACTGGATGATCCGGAACCGGTGAAACCGGCTGCAAAACCTGTCAGAACTGCTGCTGCATCCAAAACCGCTTCCAGAGAAGAGAAACAGGTTCGTCCGTCTGTATCCAGCAAGATCACACCTATGAGAAGCAGCAGACGGCAGAATCAGTCATCCAATATGGAAGTCTGTGTGATCAAGCCTACTTCCATGGAAGATTCCAGAGAGATTGCCGATACACTTGTAGACAATTCTACGGTCATTCTGAATCTTGAGGGCATTGATGTGGAAATGGCTCAGCGCATCATTGATTTTACATCCGGTGCATGCTACTCTCTTGGAGGAAGTCTGCAGAAAGTATCCAGTTATATTTTTGTGCTGGGACCTTCCAATGTAGATATTACCGGTGATCTTCAGAATATCCTCGGAGGATCTGCTCCTTCTGTAAGAGCAGGATACTGATCAGTCATGGAACGGGATGATTTTTTTCAGAGAAGAATCCGGGAACTGGCGAATACCGCGTATCAGAGGGATATTGTTACGTTTTCAGATTTCCTGAATTTGAATGAACAGAATATGATCAATAACCGTAATTTCCAGTTTCCTGGTGTTTCTATGGAGTGGTCAGGAGGTTATGAAAATGCAGAGCGTCAGATGGTGGCCTTTCATCCTGATGCTCTTGTCTTTCCATGGGAATATCCGATTGATTGCCTGAAGATAGAGCCGAAGGCAGTTAAATTTTCTGAAAAGCTTACACACAGAGATTATCTGGGGGCTCTTTTGAATCTTGGCGTAGAGAGAAGTGTGATTGGTGATATCCTTGTGAAGGAAGATGCAGCCTGGTTTTTCTGCCATCACAAAATGACAGATTTTTTTCTCGAAAATTTATGCAGAGTCAGACACACGAGTATTTTGATCACAAAAGTGGATAATCCGGAAGAACTTCCGGAGCCGGTTCTTCAGCCGGTTAGCGGTACCTGTGCTTCTGTGCGTCTGGATGCTCTGATTGCTCTGGCTTTTCAGGAGTCCAGAAGTCATATGGTATCCTTTATTGAGGGCGGATCTGTCTTTGTGAACGGACGTCTGGTGACTTCCAATGGCTATGAGCCAAAAGAAGGCGATATTATCTCGGTCCGTGGAAAGGGAAGATTCCGGTTTGAAGGAACGACCGGAAAGACCAAAAAGGGAAGATGCGCAGTACGAATCATGCGTTATATATAAAGGAGGCACAGGATGGAGCAAAATGTTTTGCATGTAAAACGGGATGGAGAATTCTCCTATCCGATTTATTTTGAAAAAGATTTCAGCAGGCTTTCAGAAGTAATGAAGAAGGAAGGCTTTCAGGGACGAAAGCTGTGTATCGTAACAGATACGAACGTTGCGCCTCTGTATTTGGAGGCAGTTCAGGAAGAATTGAAGGAAGTATCTGATGAGATTATTACGTTTGTGTTTGAGGCCGGTGAACGAAGTAAGAATCTGAATACAGTACAGGATCTTTATGTCAGACTGATTCAGAGCGGAATGGACCGAAAAGGTCTGCTTGTTGCTCTTGGAGGCGGTGTAGTAGGTGATCTGACAGGTTTTGGAGCAGCGACTTATCTTCGCGGCATTGATTTTGTTCAGGTGCCTACTACGCTTCTTGCCCAGGTGGACAGCAGTGTGGGAGGAAAGACAGGGGTTGATTTCCAGCAGTACAAAAATATGGTGGGTGCATTTCATCAGCCGAGGCTTGTTTACATGAACATGGGTACGCTGAAATCTTTGCCTGCATCCGAATTTGCCTGTGGAATGGGAGAAGTTCTGAAGACAGGACTGATTTGTGATAAGAATCTGTTTCACAGTGTATGTGCGGATCACGAAGCTCTGAAAGACCGGAATAACCCGGAATTGCTTACCGGAATGATTCGGCGCTGCTGTGAGATCAAAGCTGGAGTTGTGGAACGTGATCCGAAAGAGCTGGGAGAACGTGCACTTCTGAATCTCGGTCATACTGTGGGACATGCAGTTGAGAAGCTGAAGGATTTTCAGCTCCTTCATGGGCAGTGTGTGGGAATTGGACTGATTGCTGCTGCCTTTCTTTCGCTGAAAAGAGGTCTCCTGACAGAAGAGGAATACCGGGAAATTGTTGCGGGGTGCTGTAGTTTTGACCTTCCGAAACATGTAGAAGGACTTGCGGTGGAAGAGATTCTCTGCGCGACGAAAAAAGATAAAAAAATGGAAAACGGACAAATTAAGTTTATTCTGATGGATGGTTTGGGCAGAAGCTTTATTGATCGTACGGTAACGGATGAGGAACTGAGAGAAGCCATCAGGGAGATTGTATGATGAAAAGGGAGAAGCCATTGTCCGCAGGTATTTGTGCACTGACGGGAATCCTGTCAGTGCTTCTTCTTACTTTTCTGGATCAATATACGAAGTATCTGGCACAGAGATTTCTTGCAGACAGGTCTTCCCATGTACTGATTCAGGGGGTTCTGGAACTGAAATATCTGGAAAATACCGGAATTGCATTTGGGCTGTTGGAGGGAAAAAGAGTACTTTTTCTGGTGATATGTATCCTTTTTTTCTTTCTTGGAGTTTATCTGTTTATAAAAATTCCGAAGGAAACCTATTTTATTCCGCTCTTTCTGATTTTATTTCTGATGCTGAGCGGAGCAGCCGGGAATTTTATTGATCGTGTATGGCGCGGCTATGTAGTGGATTTTATTTATTTCAGCCTGATTGATTTTCCTGTTTTTAATTTTGCGGATATATATGTGGTGTGCGGAAGCATGTTACTTGTTCTGTTTGTTTGTCTGAAATATAAGGAAGAAGATTTTGCTTTTCTTCACAGACATTCAGATTGTTGATAACCGGGTTAAAGGATGAAATTTGTATGATGGAACAGTTTGAATTTTTTATTGAAGAAAAAGACTCCGGGATACGTATTGACCGCGTTCTTACGGAAAAAATGGAGGAATATTCCCGGTCCTATCTTCAGAAACTGCTGAAGGAGCAGCAGGTTTCAGTGAATCATAAACCAGCAAAAGCAAATTATAAAGTACAGACAGGGGATTCTGTATGTGTCATGGTTCCGGAACTAAAGGAACCGGATATTACTGCAGAGGAAATTCCTCTTGATATTCTTTATGAAGATGATTATCTGCTTGTGGTAAATAAACCGAAGGGAATGGTGGTGCATCCGAGCGCCGGACATATGGAGGGTACCCTGGTAAATGCAGTACTTGCTCATTGTGAAGGAAAGCTTTCCGGAATTAATGGGGTGCTCAGGCCGGGAATCGTGCACAGAATTGACAGAGATACTACAGGGGCGCTTCTGATCTGTAAGGATGATGCAGCGCATCGGGATCTGGCGGAGCAGCTAAAGGTTCACAGTATCAAGCGTCGTTACCGTGCAGTGGTTTACGGTAATTTTAAAGAAGATGAGGGAACGGTGGAAGGACCGATCGGACGCCATCCGACGGACCGCAAAAAAATGGCGATCAATTACAAAAATGGAAAAGATGCGGTAACACATTACCGGGTTCTGGAGCGTTTTGGCAACACGACTTATATCGAATGCCGTCTGGAAACAGGACGCACGCATCAGATCCGTGTTCATATGTCTAGTATCGGTCATCCGCTTCTTGGAGATGAAGTGTATGGGGATAAAAAGAATGCCTATCATCTGCAGGGACAGGCACTTCATGCGATGATTTTGGGTTTTGTGCATCCGCATACAGGAGAATATATGGAATTTGAAGCACCGCTGCCGGAGTATTTCGTTAAATTGCTGGATAAATTAAGAAAATAGTTGGCAATATTGCCGAAAATATAGTATAATATTTCCAGAGATTTATCGCAGAAGGGAGTGTAGCTTATGAACAACAGCACAAGTTCTATTATTACTATCGGTCGTCAATACGGAAGCGGCGGAAGACAGATCGGACAGGAGATTGCGAATTACTTCGGAATCAAATGTTATGACAAAGAGCTTCTTGAACATGCAGCCAATGATAGCGGTATCTGTAAAGAGCTTTTTGAGAATCATGACGAAAAACCGACGAACAGTTTTTTATATTCACTGGTCATGGACACCTACTCTTTTGGATATTCTTCAGGTTTTTCAGATATGCCGATGAATCACAAAGTATTTCTTGCACAGTTTGATGCGATCAAGAAGCTTGCGTCAGAAGGTCCGTGTGTTATGGTAGGCCGCTGTGCAGATTATGCCCTCGCTGATAACCCTGATTGTTTCAGTGTATTTATTCATGCAGACCTTGACTGGAGAATAAACAGAATTTCCGCCAAGTATCATAAATCCCCGAAAGAAGCCCGGGATATGATCAATAAGACGGACAAGAGCCGTGCAAGCTACTATAATTATTACACCAATAAGAAGTGGGGAAATGCGGCAAGCTACAGTTTCTGTATTGACAGCAGTAAATTTGGTGTTGATGCTGCAGTAAGAGCCATTATCGAAGCAATTGAGATCTTTGACGTAAATAAGAAAAATAAAGTGATATAGAAACATAAATATAGAAAAAATAGCAAATATAGAAAGAACATCTGCCAGACTGCAGATGTAGAATCAAAAGAAAACCACTTCTGGTATCTTACACAGAGGTGGTTTCTTTTTGATTACTCCGGAAGTGTCCAGCCTTTGAGGTTTCCGTTCAGGATGGCGGTGAACATGCGTTCCTTTACTCCTGGATTTTCCTGATTAAGCTGCCTGAGGAGATTTTTGATATATTCGCGTTTGGTATTTCCGTCAGCAGGACAGCGGTTTTTGACGACCGGGAGATCGTATTTGTGCTGGAATCCAATGACATCCATTTCCTCCATATAGATCATGGGACGGATCAGAGTCAGGTCCATGCGGTCCCAATAGGTGACAGGAGAAAAGGTATGGAATCTGCCCTCATAAATCAGGGACATGAGCATGGTTTCAATCACATCATCTTTGTGATGCGCATAGGCTACTTTGTTGCAGCCCAGTTTTTTGGCTGTTTCATTCAGTGCACCTTTGCGCATTTTGGCACATAGAGAACAGGGATTGGACTCTTTGCGGTCCTGAAAAATAATTTTGTAAATTTCTGTGGGAATGGGGGTGTAGCGGATACCGAGTTCATTACATAGTTTCCGGATAGGATCCATGGATACTCCTTCAAAACCAAGATCGACCGTAATTGCTTCGATGGTAAAAGGTTTCGGGTAAAAGCGGGCGAGGCCATGAAGCGCATAAAGCAATGTCAGACTGTCCTTACCACCGGAAACGCCTACAGCGATTTTGTCACCGCTTTCAATCATGTGAAAATCATCCACAGCTCTGCGGGTGATACTTAAAACCTGTTGTAATTTCATATTGCACCTTTCTTTTTCGTGTATGATGTATTAAAATAAAAAATATTTGTTTGCTTATTATAGCGCGTTTGCAGGAGCAGGGCAAGAGTAGAATTGGTATCATTTATGACAGAATAATTGACATAAGATTGTGTTATGTTAATTAAAATGTCGATTAAAAGAAGACAGCTTTTTTTCAAACTATCTGGGACATGGAAATAACTTTATGCTATAATGAAAATGTTATATTTGTCTGAAACTGATACATGGAAGAATAAATAACTGATCAGATGACACCGGATATTTATTCTTACAATATGTTAGTAGGGAAAAGTTGCTGGACAAGATAAAGGAAATCTATTACAGGAGGCTTTATTTTAAATGAAATTTCGTTGGGAAAATAAATACCTGCATTGGGGTGTGACGGCGTTTTGCGTGATCGCGGCAAGCATGCTGTTTTATTATGGGATTTTCCATATGCGTTCACTGATTTCTGGAATCAGGATTTTTTTCAGTATTATGGCACCTATTATCTATGGTGTGATTATCGCGTATGTGTTAACTCCGGTAGTAACCTTTCTGGAAGAACGACTGATTTTTCCCTTTTTGAAGAAGAAAGGGAAGAAACCTGAAAAACGCGGCAGAAGAGTGATTCGCTGGATCTGCGTGTTACTTTCTCTCTGTTTGCTGCTTGTGATTATTTATACATTGATCATGATGATTCTTCCGCAGTTGATTCGGAGTATTATGAATATTATCTACAGTTTTCCGAGTTATGTGAGAAGCGTGGAGTCCTGGCTGAATACCATTATGGAAAAAGGCTGGAAACTGGATACGGAAATGATCGATATGCTGAATCAGTATACGGATAAAGCCCAGGAATATCTGTATACCAATCTGTTGCCTCAGATGCAGGAAATGCTGAAAAATGTATCAGAAGGAGTATTTGATATTCTGATTTTCCTGAAAAACTTTCTGATTGGAGCTATTGTATCGCTTTATGTACTGGCAGATAAAGAGATTTTTGTCGCAAGAAGCAAGATGGTCGTTTATGCGGTGCTTCCGGCAAAAGTTGCCAATCTGCTGATTCACGCAATGCGTTTTACAAACAAAACATTCGGCGGCTTTATCAGCGGTAAGCTTTTGGATTCTGCAATCATAGGTGTTCTTTGCTATATTGGATCAGTGATTATGGATATGCCGTATGCAGTGCTGGTCAGTGTTGTGATCGGAGTTACGAATGTGATTCCTTTCTTTGGACCATATCTGGGGGGGATTCCCTGTGTTTTGCTGATTTTATTGGTAGATCCTTTGAAGGGATTGTATTTCGCGATATTTATCCTGATTCTCCAGCAATTTGACGGAAATATTCTCGGACCCAAGATTCTTGGTGATTCTACAGGATTGTCCAGCTTTATGGTGATTGTAGCGATTATGGTCGGCGGAGGATTGTTCGGCATTGTGGGAATGCTGATAGGGGTTCCGGTCTGCGCGGTTATTTATGCGGCAGTCTGGAAGATTTTCGGGCATTCTCTGGAAGAGAAAGAGCTGCCGTCTGATGTCAGAGAGTATTGTGATATTGATTGTTTTGATCTGGATACAAAAGAAGCAATTTATATGCCGAAAGAGTCTCAGCGCAGACGGAAGGAGCTGGAACTGAAGCGGATGAAGAATCCGGATGGGATATTTATGAAAATATGGAATATTCTTTCGAAATTTGTTTTGGAAGTGTGGGAGATTTTGAAGCTCTGCGGAAGAATCGTATGGAAATGGATTCATAAATATGCATTGCTCTTATGGGATAAGGCAAAAGTCTTTTGCAGAAAGGCAGAAGAGGTATTTCAAAAAGTATCAGAGAAGACAAAAGCAAAATACCGGAAGTTCAGAGAAAGCCTTGAGAGAAAGGCTGATAAATAAAATAATAGAAAAAAATGAGAAAAGGGATAATCATCGTGTAGTTGGCATAATGTATTGTTATGTTAACTGCACGATGATTAAAAGAGGATTTTGAAGATGAAGTTAGTAATACAGCGTGTGAATCATGCGGAAGTCAGAGTCGACGGTGAAAGTGTCGGCAAAATAGGCAGGGGTTTTCTGGTTTTTGTTGGTGTTGGAAAGAACGATACCAGAGAGATTGCTGATAAATACCTGAAGAAGCTTCTTGGACTGAGAATTTTTGAGGATGAAGCGGGAAAAACAAATTTATCCCTGAGTGATGTGAACGGGGAGCTTTTGATCGTGTCACAATTTACGTTATATGCGAACTGTAAAAAAGGCAATCGGCCAAGCTTTATTGAGGCCGGCGCACCGGATCAGGCTGAGGAATTGTATGAATATATGATTCGGGAAGCATCCAGAACAGTTCCGGTAGTACAGCATGGAATTTTCGGTGCAGATATGAAAATTACATTAGAAAATGATGGTCCGTTTACCATAATTCTTGATGAGTCAATCTTATAAAAAGGTTGGCTCATTTTATCATAAGCAAAAAACGGGCAAATTCGCCTTTTTGAAACAGAAGTATATCTATACGACAAACCCGAGTTTTTCAAATAGATATTGCAGAAAAGACCGGGATATGCTACACTTTCTATAGATTTATCGGATTTACCATATTACAGAAAAAAAGGAGAAATTATTTTATGGATTCAAAAATGACCTATCGTGAAAAAACTGATATAGACAATACTCTCAGATTACGTGAAGTTCTGAAAAGTTTGCCGCCGTTTTGCAGGGACTATTTTCGGGCTATGGAATCCACTACGACCACGAAAACCCGGATTTCCTATGCCTATGATATCCGGATTTTCTTTCAGTTTCTCCTGGACTCCAATCCGGCATTTAAGGAATATTCCATGACGGATTTCACGGTCGATGTTCTGGATCAGCTCAAGGCGGTTGATATCGAGGAATACGAAGAATATCTGAAAGTTTACAAAAACGGGGAAAAAACCGAAACAAACGGGGAACGTGGATTAAAACGAAAAATTTCTGCTCTTCGCAGTTTTTATGCTTATTATTATAAACATGAAATGATTCAGACAAATCCCACCGTACTGATCGATACGCCAAAAGTTCATGATAAAAGCATCATCCGTCTTGATGCCGATGAAGTCGCCATACTTCTGGATTATATTGAACACTGTGGTGATCAGCTTACCGGACAGAAACGTGTGTTCTATGAAAAAACAAAAGAACGGGATCTGGCTGTGGTTACATTGCTTCTTGGCACTG
Organism: Blautia sp. HCP3S3_G3; assembly: GCF_052063365.1. Classification (NCBI taxonomy): domain Bacteria; kingdom Bacillati; phylum Bacillota; class Clostridia; order Lachnospirales; family Lachnospiraceae; genus Blautia; species Blautia sp. HCP3S3_G3. The sequence continues at coordinate 757,449 of NZ_JBQHXR010000001.1, forward strand.
GTATCCGTGTTTCCGAATGCGTGGGCCTGGATGTTGAGGATGTGGATTTTAAGAACAATGGAATCAAGGTGACAAGAAAAGGCGGAAATGAAATGATTGTTTATTTTGGGCCGGAAGTAGAAAAAGCTTTGAAACGCTATCTGGAAGTCCGGGAAGGGATTACTCCCCTGCCCGGCCATGAACACGCTCTCTTCTATTCTGCCCAGAGACGTCGGATCGGTGTTCAGGCAGTAGAAAATCTGGTAAAAAAATATGCCCGTCAGGTTACGACAACCAAAAAGATTACCCCGCATAAGCTGCGCAGTACCTATGGCACTGCCCTTTATCAGGAAACAGGCGATATTTACCTTGTAGCGGACGTTCTTGGCCATAGAGATGTAAATACTACCAAGAAGCATTACGCGGCCTTAGACGACGCCAGACGGCGCCAGGCGGCCACTGCGGTAAGGCTCAGGGAGGAGAAATAAGAAATTCTGCTCTTCTTTGATATTTGAAATCATATGAATTACGCTTGTATAAATATATAAAAAGTAAAAATCCGATGAAATCATCATAAAGAAAAGGAAAACAGGCACTTTTTTTCAGTAAAAAAATTATTGTGATATTTTTTAAATTAGTGATTGAATTTTAAGATAAAATGCACTATAATTGAAACATATTAATTAAAGAATTTGTTCAAAATTAATATTATATGTGTCTAAGGAGGAAAAACAGGATGGTTGAACTGATTGTAGGAAAGAAAGGCAAGGGCAAAACAAAAGTACTGTTAGACAGAGTGAACGGCGCGATTAAAGACGCAAATGGCAGCATTGTTTACTTAGACAAGAGCACGAAGCATATGTATGAGCTGAACAATAAGGTCCGTCTGATTGATGTTTCCGGTTATCCACTGAAAAATTCTGATGAATTCATTGGATTTATCTGCGGTATCATTTCTCAGGATCATGACCTTGAGCAGATATATCTCGACAGCTTCCTGAAGATTGCGAAACTGGAAGATCAGGATGTCACCGGTACACTTGAACAGCTTGATGCCATTGGAACCAAGTTTGGAGTATCTATCGTTATCAGCATTTCTCTTGATAAAGAAGAAATTCCAGCAGCATTCCAGGAGAAAATAGCTGTTGCATTATAATTCACTGTAGCTGGAACATACATAAAATTGCCAAAGAAAAAGGACAATGCTTCGCATCAGATAATGCGAATGCAATTGTCCTTTTTTGCAGAGAAATTTACAATTGAAGACAAAGAGAACTGAAATCAAACAAGTCACCTAATAAGCAATTTGTTTTGGGCTTGAATACATCTATAACAGAGTGAAGCGTTTTTTCACATTTCTTCTCATCTCGGAGGACGCTTAGTACATATGCAGTATTGCGTGCATCGATTAATGCGTCGTGTGCATGGCCCTTGAAGTCTTCTCCTGCAAACATAACAGCATCAGATAAAGAGATACTGCGATCCATTCCTAGAGTATTTACATATTCTGCCTGCAGATCTGCCCATTTTTCATTTATAAAGGATAGTTCGGGTGAATCCGGCTGGATTTTTTTTAACTGGATTTCTCTTTTCATTTGTGTCTGGTCGCTTGTACTCCACTGAATGAACTGAACCTGGTCGTGGATATGGGAATACCAGGAGCCGAATGCTTTTAAGGCTTCTTCAAAACAGGGCGCAGATTTCACCATACTGGTAGTAATTCCTGTCAGTTTTTCATAGTTTTTCCAGATTCGGTTATTGAATTGCGGCTTCACAAGTGTAGCAAAACTGCTGATTTCCTGGAATTTTTCATCCAGTAAAACGGCTCCGATCTGGATAATTTCCTGTGAGCAGATATGATGTTCCTGTTTATATTTTGTGGATATGGGATTCATTTCAAGATCGATTACGATGTACTTCATACTCTTTACCTCCGTTGGATGCTTTCTGATGACATGAATGTTTTCTGATTACATATTAATGTAATGGACGGAAATTTTTTTAAATTTTTATCATTATTCCTCAGTTTCAATCCTCAGTTCTGATTTTGTGTGGAGATGAATATTGTGAAGTGTTATTCAGGGAAATTTGTAGATGAGAAGAATATACTGGAGATGGTTTAAAATCATTTTTAGAATAAAAACCTGTTCACCGTAAAAGATTGCTTTAACTTTTTTCAATTGGCTGAATGATACCAGGCAGGAATAACAACGACAACTGATGTCAAAGCTTTTCCTGCCTGGCACATTTATATCAGCACTTTGTCTTTATTTAACTTCTACAAGTTCAATCCGGAAGTTCAGTTCTTTTCCTGCCATCTCGTGGTTGGCATCGAGAGTGATGGTGCTGTCTGTTTTTGCTGTGACTTTTACCGGGAATGGCTGTCCCATGGCATTTGTCAGATAAACCTGCTGTCCTACTGTCAGGTCTTCGGAACCCGGCAGGTTGGCAATCTCAAAGGTCAGGATTGCATTGGGATCCGGCATGCCGTATGCTTCTTCCGGGTTGAGATGAACATCTACGATCTGTCCGATTTCCATATCAGCAACAGCTGAATCAAAACCTTTGATCATCATGCCGGCACCGCAGACAAATTCCAGCGGTTCTCCGCGGTCATAGGAGGAATCAAACTGGGTACCGTCGTTGAAGGTGCCTTTATAATGTACACGGCATGTTTTGCCGGCATTTTTTCCTTCCAGTGTGAGATGATTTCCGCATCCGCCGCAGGAATGGCCCTCTCCGTGTCCGCCGCAGCCATTTTCTCCGCAGGAATGACCTTCTTCATGATCATGATGATGGCAGTTGGAACCTGTGGAAACGAGTTCTCCTTTTAAATAAGTTTCGATTACTTCATCTGTATTCCCAGACGCTCCTGCAATCAGTTCAATTCCGGCTTCCGTAAGCGCAGTCTGAGCACCGCCGCCGATTCCGCCGCAGATCAGTACCTGAATTCCTTCGTTTGCAAGAAGACCTGCCAGTGCTCCATGTCCAGTGCCGTTGGAATCGATGATCGTACTGGATAAAACCTGCTGATCTTCTACTTCATATACTTTAAAATGTTCTGTTCTTCCAAAATGCTGAAATACTTCTCCGTTGTCATAGGTTACCGCAATTTTCATTTGTAATTCCTCCAGGTGGTATATTTTTTTATTCGATTTATCCTATCATAGATTTGCAGATTTCTCCATAGGAAAATGATTTTGTTATGAAAAAGTATTGTGATTTTTTTCATAGAAAAATGTATAGGATTTTCCTGTGGAATGAAAAACGAGAGTGATTTTTATGTCATAGAAAAATGTAACGAATTTTCCTGTGATATGAAGAACTATTGTGATTTTTATATCATAAAAAAGGCAAAGTAGTTTTCTTTGATATAAAAGTAATACACCAGGCTGCAATATGCAATACAGCCTGGTGTAAAAATGTGTAAAAATCACCTGATAACTTTACTTACAGATGTATCCGGACCATTGAGGAATGCAGCTATTATTCTGCTGCTTCTTCAGTCGCTTCTTCGGTTGTTTCTTCAGAAGCTGTGTCTTCTGCAGACTCTTCGGTTTCTTCCACAGCCGGTTCGAGATAGAAAATAAATTCTTCATCCATAACTGTGTAAGACAGACTTAATGTGCCGTCTTCATGTAACCGGATGTTCCATACACTGTCTTCGGAATATTCATATTCAGCCGGAGTGGTAAATGTCAGAACTCCATCTTTGAATTCTCCTTCCAGGTCTGCAATTTCGTACTTGCCGAAAAGCATTCCACCTCCAAGTGTGAAAGTAACAAGGTTATCCTTGATTCCAAGTTTCAGTTTTTCGATTTCCATCATTTCGAGAGGTGCTGTCATACCATAAGCGGATACCTGACTGCCAGACCAGTCACCGGCAAAATCTTCAATTTTGGCATCGGTAACGATTTCTGCAGGAACAAAATGAAAAAGAATAATCACGGATGATAATAGCGGTGATCACACAGAGGATCACCGCACATCCGACACGTATATGGAGTTTTTTCTGCACTGCTTCTCTCCTGTCAATGATCAGATGAATTCTTCAGGAATTTGTGTCAATTTCCATTGATATTAACGAGCAGGGAACTCATCTGCTGATACAAAAGTTCCTTACTGGAAGCTCCCATGACGATGGAAATATAGGGATTTCCATATGCATTCTGGGAAAGAAGAGCCAGGCAGTTGCCTGCTTCACTGGTGGTACCGGTTTTTCCTCCCAGGATCGTAACATCTCTGGGAGTGCTTGCCTCTCCGGTGAGATAATGATCCGTTGCATCAAGGTAGGTGGCCATCTGAGAGCCATCTGCCCGGGTATATTCCACAGTATAGGATGGCAGCTGTGTGATCTCCGTAAACTCCGGATATTTCAGTGCTTCTTTCAGCATCAGATAAATGTCGTAGGGTGTGGTGTAATGGTTTTCATCCTGAAGTCCGTGAGGATTGGTGAAATGGGTTCCTGTACAGCCGAGTTTTGCTGCATAAGAATTCATCATGTCTACAAAATTGGAAGTAGACCCTCCCACATATTCCGCAATGGCAGAAGCCGCATCGTTGCCGGAATAAACAAGAAGACAGTGGACCAGCTGATCGAGGGTCAGTCTATCTCCTGCCTGAAATCCGCATACCTGAGAACCTTCCTCAAGTGTCACGTTCTCCTGTGTAATGGTAACCGTTTCATCCACATTGCCGTATTTCAGAGCCAGCATGGCAGTCATAATCTTTGTGATACTGGCAGGATAGACACGGTTATAAGTTCCATTGGAATAAAGAACTTTCTTGTTGGAAAGATCAAAGAGAAGGCCTGACTGACCGCTTTCCAGGGAGACAGAATCAAGAGGAACATCTTCTTCCACGACACATAAATCTGCTGCAAAGGATTTGGCGCGTTTCTGATCTACAGACAGATCGGAACCGGAAAATTCTCTGGAAGCACGGAAGGTTTCCGGAAGTTCGGCAAGTGCTCCCATATTCAGGGTATAGACAAGATACCCGCCTCCGCCTGCAAGAACTGCCATAAGGAGAAGCAGAAGAATGGTCTTCATGATTCTTTTGCGTTTACGACGTCGAATTCTGGCGGCTCTGGCACTGTTTTTGGATGTTGTGCGATTCATAGATATTCCTCTTTCTTATAGGTGTTCTTTTTCTGTAGTTCCTTATTGTATGCACTGCTCTGCAGACCGACATTCAGGACCAGTCCCATACCGATAAACATACTGACAAGGGATGTCAGTCCATAGCTGACAAAGGGAAGGGGGGTACCGGTATTCGGTCCCATCCCGGTTGCGACCATAATATTGATGGTTCCCTGTATCGCCACAAGGGTTCCAACGCCGCAGCAGATGATCTTACCGGCCAGATCTTTGGCACGAAGGCTTATTCCGATACATTCCAGAGCAATCATAAGAAGCAGAAGAATGAGCGCGGTACAGCCGATAAAACCATACTCCTCTCCCGCCACTGCAAAAATAAAGTCAGTCTGATTTTCGGCCACAAAGTTTCCTTCATTTACAGAAGTCCCCTCGTCCTCTCCGGAGAGCCTTTTGCCGATCAGCTCTCCGGATGCAATGGCTGTCATGGAGTTATTCTGCTGTTCAATGTCATCAGAGTATTCTTCGTTTTCCGGATACAGGAATGACATAATACGGTCGCGCTGATAATCCTTGATCAGTTTCTGGTCGGGCTGTACCACGATACTGAGAAAAACAATCAGAAGTGGTATGGCAATGAGAAAAGCACCGCCGATAATTTTATAACTCAGGCCTGCAATGTAGATCAGGATACAGAACAGGACCGCAACTGTAATGGTGTTCTTCATATCCGGCTGGCTATATATGAGAAAGAGCGGAACAACCAGAAGTGCAGCTGCCTGAATAATGGTACGGAAGGTGTTCAGGTCTTCCTCATGGTCCATAAAAAATTTTGCAAAAAATACAATAATAATAATTTTTGAAAGCTCCGTCGGCTGAAAACGGATAAATCCAAGATCAATCCAGCGTGCAGCTCCATTTGCGGAATCCCCAAACAGACGAACTGCCAGCAGCATGAAAATATTAAAAAAATACATAATCCACTGAAAGTTCATGATCCAGGAATAATCCATCAGGGATAAGATCACCATGAGAATTACTCCCATGATGACGCCGAGAAGCTGTTTGGACTTCAGGTCAGAGGAAGCAATTCCAACCAGATGGATTCCGAATCCGCTGAGCAGCAGCAGGAAAAACACCAGTCTGAAATTGTAAAAACGAAGCTTATACTGTTTAATCATTTTCCAATCGATTCCTTTTCATCTGTACAGGTATTTTGACATAAAGCACAGGAGGCTCCTGTGTGATCTTCAGGTGTACCTGTTCTTCGTCTATCAGAACATACTTGTTTACCGTATGTATGAGATCATTTCGAAGCATTTTCATCATTTGCGGAGAGCAGTCGATGCGTTCTGAGACCAGGAGCAGTTTCATTCTGTCTCTTGCGTACCCGGCCGAGCGTTTTCTGACATGATGAAAGACATTCATGGGTTACCCTCCTGTCTGATCTGTTATTTTATTTATGGAAGATACTTCCAAGTCTTGTGAAGACTCCTTTTTTCTGCCGGATATCCATAAATGGAACTTCTTCTCCAAGGAGACGTTTGCAGATATTGCGATATTCTTCCTCGGCTTTTGAATTTTTGCCGGAAAGAGGTTCTCCCTGATTTGTTGCAATGACGATCTGTTCATCATCCGGAAGCGTTCCGATCAGATCAACTGCGAGAATCTCGATCACATCATCAACAGACATCATGTCTCCGCGGGCAATCATATCCGGACGCAGACGGTTGATGATCAGATGGATATCACGAATTTCGTGGGCTTCCAGAAGTCCGATGATCCGGTCAGCATCGCGGATGGCAGATACTTCCGGTGTCGTGACAACCAGGGCTTTGTCGGCACCTGCGATGGCATTGCGGAATCCCTGTTCAATTCCGGCAGGACAATCCAGAAGTACGAAATCAAAATCTTCGCGGAGCTGTTCTGTCAGTTTGATCATCTGTTCCGGAGAAACCGCAGATTTGTCTTTGGTCTGGGCCGACGGCAGAAGAAACAGTTCCGGATGACGTTTATCCTTGATCAGTGCCTGTTTCAGCCGGCAGCTTCCGTTTACTACGTCTACAAGGTTATAGACGATACGGTTTTCCAGTCCCAGAACGACATCCAGGTTACGCAGACCGATATCGGTGTCCACTACTACTACTTTTTTTCCCATCATGGCCAGTCCGGTTCCAATGTTTGCAACGGTGGTTGTTTTTCCCACGCCGCCTTTGCCGGATGTGATGACAATGACTTCACTCATGTTTTCCATTCCTCCTAAAAAAATGTTCCAAATTTCTGGTATTCTCTGAAGGTTTTATTAGTCATTGGAGGTCGTGCTGACATCACTGGAAGCATAACCTGTCAGAATAGACTCTTCATCTGCTAATTCAAAGATGTATTTAAAAATATCATTGGCTGCAAGACAAGCATTACCAGAGGAATAACCATTGGCAATGCGGACACAGATGGCATATTCCGGGTCTGTAGCAGGTGCATAGCCGATAAACAGACCGTGGTTTGGATGACGGAGATCCAGTTCGGCTGTACCGGTCTTGCCGGCAGCATCAATACCGAGACCGTTGAACTGATCATGTGTCTGAACTACGCGGTACATACCGTCATGAATATCATCCCATACGTTATCCGGAATATCCAGAGTATCTTCAATCTTCGGGGTATAGTCTTCAAGGACAGTTCCGTTGGAATCTGTCACTTTATCCAGAAGACTCAGTTTAAAAACAGTTCCGGAATTGGCCAGGGTCGTCGCGTATCGTACAAGCTGAGTCGTCGTGTAAAGATGAGTACCCTGTCCCATATAGGAAGGAACTGCGTTTGTATCGGATACATGAGGAGTTGCCTCCGTAAGTTCGATTCCGGTTTTTTGATCCAGATACAGCATGGACGCATACTGCTGAAGCTTGGACAGACTTAAGGATTCCGAAAACTCGTTATCGCCTGTCTTACCCAGCTGGAAACCGACCATATTGAAAAAGTAGTTGCAGGATTCCTGAATCGCTGTACGGATTTCAATGGAACCATGTCCGTTTTTGTTCCAGCAGAAAATGGAAGGCTCCACATAATCAAATTCACCGGTACATTCGATATAAGTATCATCATCGATGACACCTTCCATCATACCTGCGATGGTAGAAAGAAGCTTCATCGTAGAACCGGGGGCAGTTGTCTGCTGTGTGGCTTTGTTGAAAAACGGACTGGACAGATCGGTGGCAAGCTTGGAATAATAAGCAGTATCCATATTATTGGTCAGTCTGTTGTTGTCATATCCGGGATACGATACACATGCCAGTACTTCTCCTGTATGAACATCTGTGACAACGGCCGATGCAGAACATGGCATCAGAGCAAGCTGAGCCGGTTCTATTTCCAGATTGGCAATTTTATTGATCATAAAATCGTAAGCACCCACGGTACCGGAGGCAAGGGATTCATATACACCGTCGTCTTTGGAAAGAACACCCTGTTCATACAGCACCAGACAGAGTTCCTGCCCCGAGATACTGTCCTCCTGAAGCATATATTTGTACAGGAGCTTGGAAAAACCAAGATCTGTTTTCAGATAATCAATGATATAGGATGTCAGGGAACTGTATACTTCCGCAGAATCCAGATACTCTCCCTCCGGAGAAATGCTGGAAATATCGATCCAGTTCTGACTTGCCGCATAATTCAGATATTCCTTGAGACTGATGGCTTCCTCAACGGCCCATGCGCGGTAAGTTGCATCTGAAGTATCAATGGCATCTTTGGAAATGATACCCAGGGTGTCTCGAAGGAGGGTATTGCAGATATAACTGAGATACTCCTGTACCTGTTGATCTTCGTCCTTATATGCCGGAAGGTTATCGCCGGTAAGTCTGTTTGTTATTGTATCAAAAACCTGCTGCTGCTTTTGTTGAAATTTGGCATATAAATTTTTTTCTGTGTCAGAAGCATCCTCCGAGTCGAATTTTGTGATATCGATCACGCTGTTTTCTACCAGAGCATTGTATACATCATAGATGGGGATACGGATCTGGCTGGCATCTGTCACTGCATCATAATCAAACGTTTTGGTTGCTTCAATGTTGGACAGCAGAATACCTGCAACACGCTGTTTGAGAATCTGATAGGTGGCACTCTGCCAGTCGGAGTCTATGGTGAGATAAACATCATTTCCTGCAACAGGATCGACTTTGGTATCTTCGTCAATTTTCAGAACTTTTCCCATATTGTCTACAGACACGGTTTCCTTGCCGTCGGTTCCCTGCAGCGTCAGTTCCATATATTGTTCAATTCCGGCTTTACCTACGATCGCATCGTTGGTGTAAGCAGAATTTTGTTCACGGAGAGATTCCAGTTCCTCAGAGGAAGCCTTACCTGTATAGCCAAGTATGGGTCCCATGCTTTCGTCATCTATGTACTGGCGGATAGAATCCTCTACTACTTCGATTCCCTGAAGTTTGTATTGATTTTCCATGATGGATGCCACAGATTCTTCGCTTACATTAGTTGCAATAGTAACCGGGACGTATTTCATAAAACTGTTGTTGTTGAGCTCGTAACGGATAATGGAAATATCCAGGATCTCCTGTGCAGACAGCTGTTCCGGAAGCCCGTATTCTTCCAGTTCACTGGCTGTATAGGCCTTGTCCCCGTAAAGAACGATGGAAAATCCCTTGCTGCCGCTTAAGTACTCTACCATTTCCTGTGCAGTTGCATTTTTTTCTTCGTCTGTAAGGTCATCGATCAGAGCATGACCATAAATATCCGCGCGGAAACGGTTCAGGGTAAATCCCTCTCCGACATCAAAGGCATATTCGCCGTTTTCGTCCACATAAATGTGGAATGTATGAGAAAGGCTGTCGCCGTTTTTTTTCAGTATTTTGATGACCTGATAGGCAATGCTGTTCAGGGTCAGATTTTTTTGACGGGTTGTCTCATAACTTCCGTTATCTTCCAGTGTTAATGAGTAGGAAAGCACATTGGATGCCACTACTTCTTTGTTCCGGTCATAAATATTTCCCCTGGTGCTTTTGATCACACGTGTTTTGGTAGTACGTGTCTGAAATTTGCTGATGTAATCCTCACCCTGAATGATCTGCAGATCAAAAATCTGCTGAATCAGGATCACGGCCAGAAATACGAACACCAGCGCCAGGATGGTTGTTCTTTTCAGTCGTATTTTTTTGATGTATTTCTTTATTTTAGAACCCAAATTGACTCACTTTCTTTCCTGGTGACATTCATAAATCGATAGTTGATATAGTGGAATACCCGATAAACGAGCATAGCCAGAAATACAGTATAAAACATTTCCGGCAGAATGATGCGTACAACATAAGTTCCAAGGCTCAGCCGCCCTCTCAGAAGAAACTGAAGAGCGTATACGGCAAAATTGTATAAAACATCTGCGGCAGCAGTTAGTGCCATGGGAACTTTGATGTCATTGTCATAATAAATACGGAATGCATAACCGCAGAAATAACCGCAGTACATATAGATCAGTGCATAAAAACCAAACAGGGACCCGTAGAACATATCAATGAGAAGGCCGGATAAAAAACCGGTCCACATTCCACATTTTCTGCCCCGCATAAGTCCCATGGAAACACAAAGCACCAGCATCAGGTTCGGTGTGATGGACCCGATGGAAATGGTGTGCAGAAGTGTGCACTGCAGCAGGAAACAGACGATAATGGTAAAAAAGAGAACAATTTTACTCTTCATCGGCATTTTCCTCCGTTTCGCTGCTCATTCCCTGATAATCAGAGTCCTGTTTATTAACGGTAATGACAAAGACATCACGGAGATGCTGGAAATCTACAGGTGTTACGATCGTTCCTGCTTTCGTCAGGTTGTTGGTTTCCTGCCATATTTCGCTGACATATCCGATAAAAAGTCCTTCCAGATATTTTTCACTGATATTTGAGGTCACGATACGTTCTCCGATCGTAACTTTGCCCTCTTTGTCATAGAGCTGCTCAAAGCTTAACTTGCCTTCATCGATCAGTTCCAGATTCCCGGTCACGATACAGTTGTCGGAGGTTCCGATCGTCATGGAACTCACATTACTGCTGTCATCTATGATTGAACGTACCGTTGCCCAGTGAGGACCTACTGCAGTGACGATCCCGACCAATCCTTTGCCTGCGATAACATTATTATCCACGCGGACTCCATCTTCAGAACCCCGGTTGATGGTAAAGTTGTCATACCAGTTGCCGGGATCTTTGGAGATGATCCTGGCGGCAATTTTGGGATAATCGGAATACTCTTCATCCAGATTATACAGTTCTTTCAGACGTTCCAGTTCTGTCTGGTCCTGCAGAAGATTGTTGTTCTGTGTGGTCAGATGGTCAATTTCGGCAAGCAGTTTTTCATTTTCTGCGATCAGATCCTGCTTGTCCTGGAAATTTTTCTGCACATCGCCAAGCCATTTGCCGATGCTGCTGATACTGTTCTCAAAAGGAATCAGGATCATGCCTGCAGCATTCGTCAGAGGTGCTGTGGTAATTCCGGAAGCAAAGGTAGCGACGATAGCACTTACACAGAACATGGTCATAATGACAAGCAGATGCTTGCTTTTTAAATGAATTCGGAAATGTAGTTTCTTTTTCAGGTTTTTCATGTATTATCATACCCCTAAAGTTTGCGCTGTTTGATTGACTGGGCCCATTTTTTCAGCTCCCTGTCCCGGATGATCTTTTCGAGCCCGCATACGGCAGATGTTTCGTATAAATCGGATAAATTAAAGGTAAAACCGGTATAACTTGCAAGATAATGATCAATATAGGGAAGTCTGGTACTTCCACCGGTGAGATAAATTCCTTCCCGGGCGATCTGATAGGAAATCTGCGGCGGAATTCTTTCAAGGAAGGTTTTCATTTCGGCCGCAATTTCATTGACACAGTTCATAATCCCCGCATTGACTACATAGGAAGAAATCACTTCTTCCCTTGGAAGACCGGATATGCTGTCGATTCCCACAACTTTTCGTGCTTCCTTCCTCTGGTCATTGAGACGGCCCATAAATAATTTCAGACGTTTACCGGTTCTGGTACCGATCTGGAGACTGTATCGCTTACGGATTTCTGCACAGATTGCTTCATTCATCTGACGTCCTCCGATGGGAATCTTTCGGCTGATGATGATCCTGCCGTCTGCGATAATGGAAAACTGTGTACTCTGTGCACCGATATTTACGATCATACTTCCTACATTTTTTTCAAGATTTACCCCCATGGCAATGGCATCCGCAATCGGTGCTTCTACCATAAAGACGCGGTTTTTGCGAAGCCAGTGACCATTGGCTACATGGTAAAATGCGCGCTTTTCGACAGCGGTCATATCCAGAGGTACAGAGAAATAAATGTCAGAACCGAAACCGATGATATGGTCGATTTTCTTCAGCATGGAGTATAGAGTAATCTCCTGCAGCTCAAGATTGGCTATCATACCAAAAGCCATCGGCGAACTGACAGAAATGTCGGCTGGTGATTTCTCAAACATTTCATATGCTTCATTGCCCACGGCGATAATGGTACGTCCTCTGGACGCTATCATATTCTTTTCCAAAAATGTCTTGTTTCTCAGCGCGGAATATACCTTAATGGTACTGTTTCCAAGGTCTATTCCATATGTATTTCTAAACAGCATAAATCTGTCCCTTCAATTTTTTTATACTGCGGAATGATCCTGATATCCTTTAAAAATCCCCTGTTCTCTGAAACTGATATATTTCTGATCCCCTATAATGATATGATCTGTCAGATGAATCCCGATCATCTCTCCGGCATAATAAATCTTTTCTGTGATCATCAGGTCGTCACTGCTTGGAACAGGACTTCCGGATGGATGGTTATGAACCAGAATCAGGTTTACTGCATGATACCGGAGTGCCTCGATAAAAACTTCCCTCGGAGTGATCAGAGAGGCGTTTACAGTACCGGATGACAAAACGGATTCTCCGAGAAGATGCATATGGGTATCCATCATCATGCACAAAATCCGTTCGGTTTCCTCATGGCGAAGCTGTTCCATATAGTATCTGGCAATAGTCTGCGGCTGCGAAAGGCACAGCTGTGTTTTCGCCACAGATGTGGCGATCCGTTTGGAGAGTTCTCCGATGCATTTGAGCTGGACAGCCTTTACCGGACCGATTCCATGGATGGTCATCAGATCCTTCACGGAAAGATGAAGGATGCCGGCAAGCCCCGGATAAGAGGACTGTTCGGTCGTGCGCAGTATTTCAGCGGCAAGGTCAATGGAATTGCACCCGGTGGTGCCGGTTTTGAGAATGACTGCCAGAAGTTCACTGTCTGTAAGGGAAGATGCTCCTTTCTGGAGACATTTTTCGTAAGGACGCTGCTCCTGTGGCAGTTCCCGTATTGAATTTGGCATGGCTTTTACCTGCCGCTCTCATAAAATGCCTGGTGCCATTTTAGCATAAAAAGAAAGGGATGTACACTCTCTCCTAAAAATTTCTGTATTTTTTAGAAATGGCTTCGGCAATTTTGACGCCGTCCATAGCAGCAGAGGTGATGCCTCCGGCATATCCGGCACCTTCTCCGCAGGGATAAATACCATGGATATTTGCCTGAAATTCTTCATTCCGGACGATACGTACCGGGGAAGAGGTACGGCTTTCCACGCCGCTTAACAGTGCATCCTCGCGGTCAAATCCCTTCAGTTTTGTGCCGAATGCAAGAATTCCCTCTTCAATGGAATCTCCGATTTCCTCCGGGAGAATGGAACGGACATTGGCCATAGCATAGGATCCGCGGATATTCGGCCGGATTTCTCCGAATGCTTCGGTAGTCCTGTTCGCCTTGTAATCGCCGAAGGTCTGTACAGGTACGGAGCCATTTCCTGCTTCCCAGGCTTTTCGTTCCAGTCTGCGCTGGAATTCGATGCCTCCTAATGGGCCGTTTTCGGGAAAATCCTGTGGAGTAACGGTGACGATCAGAGCACTGTTGGCGTTTTCACCGTCACGGGCCTGATAGCTCATTCCATTTACTGCCAGCAGTCCCGGTTCAGAGGAAGCGTTTACTACATAACCGCCAGGACACATGCAGAAGGAATAAACCCCTCTTCCATTCTGACAGGTATGAGTGACTTTGTAGCTTGCAGCGCCAAGAATCGCATTTTCCGGTTCTCCGTATAAATCCTCATTGATCATAGACTGCGGGTGTTCCATGCGGAGACCGACGGCAAAGGATTTGGGTTCCATGAATACACCTGTGCGGTGAAGCAGCCGGAAGGTATCACGGGCACTGTGTCCGATAGCCAGAACACAGATTTCTGCAGGAAGGATTTCTTCTCCATTGATTTCCACTCCACAGAGTGCGCCGTCTTCGATTTTCAGATCTGTGACTTTGGAACGAAAACGCACGGTTCCGCCCATCTCTTCAATCTGACGGCGAAGAGTTTCCACGATGCCGATGAGAACATCGGTACCGAGATGAGGTTTCTGCTGATATAGAATTTCCCTGTGTGCTCCTGCTTCCACGAATCGTTTCAGTACTTCCGTGTTTCTGCCGAAAGGGTCTTTCACCAGTGTATTCAGTTTTCCGTCGGAAAAAGTACCTGCACCGCCCTCTCCGAACTGCACATTGGAGTCAGGATCCAGCACACCGTTCTTCCAGAACCGGTCTACGGTTTCTTTTCTTCGGGAAGCTTCCTCCCCGCGTTCCAGTACGATGGGACAATAGCCGGCTTTTGCGAGATACCATGCACAGAAGATCCCAGCCGGACCGCTTCCGATAATCACCGGGCGGTGATGCAAAGGTTCCGTACCTGGTTCCGGAAAATGATAAGGTTTCTCAGAAATTGACATAATATTATTATTGTAAACTCTACGGGAAATCTTTTTTTCGTCCTCGAAAGTTACATCTACAGTATACACGAACTTTTTGTCATTTTTGTGACGGGCATCCAGGGATTGTCTGGTAATTTTATATTGAAAGGGAAGCTTTCCGCATCGGAGGGTTCTGGATATTTTCTCCCGTAAATCCTCCGGTGTATGGTTAATGGGAAGCTTCAGCTGAGTTATTCGAATCATTTCGCTCCTCCTGAATTGTGGGGATTAAAATTATATTTTGCAATGAGCTTATATGCTGCAGTGCGTCACGGCCGCATGAAGACCTGCAACTGCACCGCTGGACCATGCCCACTGCAGATTATATCCTCCGCAGGTACCATCAATGTCGATCAGCTCTCCGGCAAAAAACAGATTTTTGTGAATTCTGGATTCCAGAGTCTCCGGGTTGATTTCAGAAGTATCCACGCCTCCGGAGCAGACCTGTGCCTGTTTGAAATCAAGTCCTGCGGTAACATGAAGCGGAAATTCATGGATTGCTTTTTCCAGATCCGGTGTCTGACACAGAACTTTGATCAGTTTATCCGGAAAAAGACCGGTAAGCATTTCCGGTTCGTTTTTGTACGGACAGTTTTTGCGGCGGGAATCAAGAAATGCATGAAGCGCTTCCGGAGAAAATTCGGGGAGAAAATTGACCGAAAGTTTTACGTCACAGCCATCTTCCAGTGCACGGATCGCATACCGGCTTAGCTGAAAGACCGGAATTCCGGAAATGCCATAGTCCGTAAGCTGGAGTTCCCCCTTTTGGGAAGATACCGGAATTCCATCCACGAATACAGTCACCTCTCCTGCTGTACGGACCCCTGCCCATAGAGAAAGAAGTTTGCGGCTGTAACCAGAGGCCGAAGGCTGGCATCGAAGACCGGTCAGTGCAGGAAGAGGTTTGATGATCTGGTGGCCAAGGTTTTGTGCAAGCTCGTAACCGCTGCCGTCAGAACCGGAAACAGCGGATGCACAGGAACCATTGGCAAGGATTACCGAATCTGCTTCATAGGTCCATCCTTCTGTCAGGACTTTCCAGATTTCCTGTTCCCGGAAAACGTTTGTTACATGTTCGTTGGTTTTGATTTTTACCTTCCGGCTTCGAGCTTCCATGCAGAGGACATCTGTGACACTGGATGCCTGCGCACTTCTGGGGTAAAGACCTCCATTTTTATTAACGGTATATATACCGAGCTCTGTAAAAAAGCGGATCGTTTCTGCAACAGGGAACTGTTTCAGAACATCCTGTACAAATTCGGCATCGGTTCCGCGAAAAGCATCTGCGGGCATTTCGGTATTTGTAAGATTGCATTTTCCATTTCCTGTGGCACAGATTTTTTTTCCGGGGCGTTCGTTGTGTTCCAGAATAGTCACTTCCGCTCCCTCTCGGGCTGCCATGATCGCGGCCATCAGTCCGGAGGCCCCTCCGCCGACGATAAGAACACGTTTTTTATTCATAGTTTTCCCTCATGGCAATGAAACAAGATTTTGATCTACCAGCTTCTGCAATGACATGAGAACGCCGGTTTTTGCGTGTTCCCAGGTAAGACCTCCCTGGAAATAAACAGCATAGGGAGGTTTCAGAGGACCATCTGCAGAAAGTTCGATGGAAGAACCCTGTACAAAGGCACCTGCAGCCATAATGACCTTGCTGTCATAACCGGGCATATCCCAGGGCTCCGGAGCAACATAACTGTCTACCGGTGCAGCTGCCTGTATTCCCTGACAGAATGCAACAAGACCTTCCGGTGTTCCGAGAGTAACAGCCTGAATAATGTCATTTCTTGGTTCTGTGGAATTTGGAATAACGGGGAAACCAAGTTTCTCATAAATGTTTGCGGCAAAAACAGCACCTTTCAGAGCAGCCTTTGTTACCATCGGTGCGAGGAAAAATCCCTGGTAGAAGGAACGATTGACTCCGAGAGAAGCGCCGACTTCCATGCCAAGACCAGGGCAGGTCATGCGGTAAGAGGAATTTTCCACACATTCTCTGGTTCCGGCAATATAGCCTCCGATGGGAGCCAGTCCGCCTCCGGGATTTTTGATCAGAGAACCGACAATCATATCTGCACCTACGTCACTTGGTTCGATGGTATCTACAAATTCTCCGTAGCAGTTGTCGACCATGCAGATGACATCCGGTTTGATACTTTTTACAAAAGCAATGAGTTCTCCAATCTGTTTTACGGAGAAAGATGGACGTGTCATATAGCCTTTGGAACGCTGAATTTCCACCAGTTTTGTTTTTTCATTGATGGCTTTGCGGATATTTTCGTAATCAAATGTGCCGTCTTCCAGAAGGTCTACCTGACGATAGGTGACACCGTATTCCGCGAGAGATCCTTTGGATGGGCGGATGCCGATCACTTCCTCCAGGGTATCGTATGGTTTTCCGGCAGGCGCCAGCAATTCATCACCGGGGCGCAGGTTACCGAACAGCGCAATGGCGAGGGCATGTGTGCCGCATGCAATCTGCGGACGGACAAGACAGGCTTCCGTGTGAAAAGTATCCGCATATACTTTTTCCAGTGTGTCGCGTCCGAAATCGTCATATCCGTATCCGGAAGAGGACTGGAAACACTCCGCACTGACATGGTTCTTCTGCATGGCGTGGAGGACTTTCAGCTGATTGTATTCCGCAATCCGGTCAAATTCCTCAAAACGTTCTTTTAATGAAGCTTCTATTTCGTGTCCAAAATCATAAACCTGAGAAGAAATCCCAAGCTGTTCATACATTTCTTTTATCATGGATTTATTTTTGATCCTTCCTTAGTCTTATCGTAAAATTTCTCTGTCTTTCAGTATCGAAAGCATATAGTTTCGTATTTTTTCTTCATCATAGGAAAATTCATCTTTATTTACCCAGATGACTTCCTGTTCCCTGCGGAACCAGGTAAGCTGGCGTTTGGCAAAATGCCGGGTATCGCGCTTCAGAATCCGGACTGCTTCTTCCAGCGGATATTCTCCATCCAGATAAGCAAGGATTTCTTTGTATCCAAGTCCCTGCATGGAAACCATTCCTCTGTGACAGCCCATTTCCTTCAGCTTTTTTACTTCCTCCAGAAGACCCTGCGCCATCATTTCGTCCACTCTTTTGTCGATTCGTTCATAGAGAAGATCTCTCGGTGCATTGAGAACGAAATAGGCAAGGTTATAGGGGCTGGTGTGTTCCCTCTGTTCCTGATTATGTTCGGAAATCGGTTTGTGGTTCTGATGATAAAATTCCAGTGCACGGATCACGCGTTTTACGTTATTGGCATGGATTTCCCCGGCACTTACCGGGTCAACCTGTTCCAGCATCCGGTGGAGTGCTTCGGCACCTTTCTCACGGGCTGTCTGTTCCAGTTCTTTTCGATAATCATCTTCCTGCTCTGCCTGGGTAAAATCAATATCCCGGGTAACTGCCTGAATATAAAAGCCGGTACCGCCAACCAGGACAGGAATACGGCCTCTGGAATAAATATCATTCATGGCCTGTTTTGCCAGTTCCTGAAAACGCACGATATGAAATTCTTCTTCCGGTTTCAGGATATCTACCAGATGATGAGGAACGCCCTGCATTTCTTCCGGACGGATTTTGGCGGAACCGATATCCATGTATTGGTAGACCTGCATGGAATCAGCAGAAATGATTTCGCCGTTTACAGCCTTTGCTAGAGAAATCGAAAGGCTGGTTTTTCCGACTGCAGTGGGACCGGTGAGTACGATCAGAGGTTTCTTTGAATACATATTGTCATGCATGATATATGCCTCCTGGTATGCAGATTTATACAATTCTTTTGAATTTCTTTTCCAGTTCTGCCCTGGTCATGGAAATGATGGTGGGCCTGCCGTGAGGACAGTGATAAGGATTTTCCAGAGTCAGGAGTTCATCGATCAGACTGTCCGCTTCCTGCGGAGACATCCGGTGGTTTCCTTTGACTGCGGCTTTGCAGGCCATGGTAGCCAGGCGTGAGGTGAACAGTTTCAGCGCATCTTTCTGCCCTTCTGCTGCCAGATGATCCAGCATGTCGAGGAAAAGTCCCTCTTCGGTAAATCCGTAAAGATTGGACGGAACCGCACTGATGCAGTATTCCTTTCCGCCAAAAGGCTCAATTTCAAATCCGAAGTCCCGGAAATATTGTTCGTTCGCTTTCAGAAGGGATTCCTCCTGAAGATTCAGAGTTACGATCATTGGTGGACTCACATACTGGGATTCGATGGTCTGCTCCTGAAACTGGCGTACCAGTCTTTCGTAAAAAACTTTTTCATGGGCTGCGTGCTGGTCGATGATATAAAACTCATCTCCAAACTGCACCAGCCAGTATGTGTCAAACAGCTGGCCGATGAGCTGATGGTGTTTCCGCGATTCCGGGGAAAGCAGTTTTTCTTCGAACATTTCCAGCTGTTCTCCGGTGACAGAGTTCTGTGAGGATGGTTCTGCTGCAGGATTTCCCAGAAGGCTGGCATTATCTTTATCGCTGGTATTTTTGTTCGGTTTCCAGGAAGATGTGTCTTCGCTGTTCGGTTCCTTTTGTTCGGATTGTTCAGAGTGACGCAGTGTCCCTGAAAACAGGGATTCTTCCGCACGGGTGAATGCAGGACCGATCGCAGATATTCCGTAGTCGTCTTCTTCCCGCAGCTTATCAGGCTTACGGGATTCTGATCTGTATGATTCTGCTTTGGCAGATTTCAGTTGCTCCGGTGCCATTTTACCGGCTTCCGATTGATACGATTTCGAATTGCCGGGTTCCGATTGATACGATTTTGAATTACCGGCTTCCGTTTGATACGATTTCGAATTGCCGGGTTCCGTTTGATGCGATATGGAACTTCCGGTTCCTGTTTGATTGATTTCCGGTTTATCTGTCCCCGGGCGTCTGATATCTGCAGAAGATGCGGTATTTTGATATGTCTGCGCTCTTCTCTGCGCTTCAAAAGGCTCCGGCACGTCGGCTCGCTTTATGGGTTCTTTTGTCCTGGATACGCGCTCGTCTCTTCCGAAAGTCACTTCCGGGATCATTTCCCGTCTGGTAAGGGCTCTTCGGATGGTGTCGTAAACGCCGTCATAGACCTCCGGACCTCTTGCAAAACGAACTTCACGTTTGGCGGGATGTACATTGACATCCAGATCGTTTCCGTCCATCTCCATATGAAGAGAGACAAAAGGAAATTTATGCTGCATCAGGAAACCTTTGTAGGCATCCTCAATGGCCTTTGTGATAATGTTATTTTTGACATATCTTCCATTGATATAATAGTTTTCAAAAGTACGGTTTCCGCGGGAAATCTCCGGCTTTCCGGCAAATCCGGTGATTTTCATAAAGTCATTTTCGTAGGAAATCTCCAGCAGGGATCTGGCAATATCACGGCCGTAGACATTGTAGATGACATCTTTTACACTGTAATTACCGGAAGTATGAAGCTTCACCTGCTTATTCTGTATATATTTAAAGGAGATTTCCGGGTGGGAAAGAGCCAGCTGTTCCATCAGTGTGCTGATATAATTCCCTTCGGTTGTATCGGATTTCAGAAATTTACTTCTGGCCGGTGTGTTGTAAAACAGATTGCGGACCAGAAAAGTGGTTCCTTCCGGTGCGCCCAGCTCTTCCAGGGAATGCTCCTGTCCGCCTTCAATGATATAGCGGACACCGCTGATGGAGGAAGGCGTCTTTGTGATCAGTTCGACCTGTGAAACGGCCGCAATACTGGACAAAGCCTCACCGCGAAATCCAAGTGAGGCAATGTGTTCCAGGTCTTCTATTTTTTCGATTTTGCTGGTGGCATGACGAAGAAAAGCCAGGGGAACCTGCTCCGCTTCCATGCCTCCTCCATTGTCTGTGATTCGAATCAGTTTCTTGCCGCCATCGGTAATTTCTACCGTGATGGCGGTAGCTCCGGCATCAATGGCATTTTCCACCAGTTCTTTTACTACGGAAGAAGGACGTTCCACCACTTCTCCGGCTGCAATTTTGTCAATGGTATGCTGATCTAAAACTGCAATTTTTCTCAAGATATTCCTCCATATTTCTGATTAGTCACTGAAATTACCAGCGATTTTTGATTTTATTCTGAAGGTTGTAAAGGATATTCATGGCTTCCATGGGAGTAATATTGGACAGATCCAGTTCTTTGATCTCATCCACAATATCATTGTCCTGTACGGTATCAAACAGCGATATCTGTGCCATATCCACCTGGTCATAAACAACCTTCTGTTTCTTTTTATGAGATGGAGCAGTCAGATCTTTTACCGCAGCGGTAATATCTGCATTGCTCAGTTCTTCCACCAGTTCTTTGGCGCGATTGATGACGGAATCCGGTACGCCGGCAAGCTTGGCTACCTGAATACCATAGCTCTTGTCTGCCCCGCCCCTGACGATTTTGCGGAGGAAAACAATGTCATCGCCTTTTTCTTTCACTGCGATACAGTAATTGTTCACTCCAGGAAGTTTGCCTTCCAGCTCTGTCAGTTCATGATAGTGTGTGGCAAAAAGCGTCTTGGCACCGCATAATTTCGTATTGCTGATATGCTCCACAACGGCCCAGGCAATGGAAAGCCCGTCAAATGTACTGGTTCCGCGTCCGATTTCATCAAGGATCAAAAGACTGCGTGAAGTAGCATTGCGGAGAATATTGGCCACTTCTGTCATTTCCACCATAAAAGTACTCTGTCCGCTTGCCAGATCATCGGAAGCACCGACTCTGGTAAAAATCCGGTCTACAATTCCGATGTTGGCTTTTTCTGCAGGGACAAAGCTTCCAATCTGCGCCATAAGGACGATCAGTGCACTCTGTCTCATGTAAGTGGATTTACCGGCCATGTTTGGTCCTGTGATAATGGAAATCCTGTTTTTCTGATTGTCCAGATACGTGTCATTGGCAATGAACATATCGTTGTCGATCATTTTTTCCACAACCGGATGTCGTCCGTTTTTGATATCAAGAATGCCGTTCTGATTGATTTTTGGTTTTACATAGTTGTTTCTTTCCGCAACAAATGCGAGGGAAGCAAAGACATCCAGTGCAGCAACCGCTTTGGCTGTCTTCTGGATACGGACAACTTCCCGTCCTACCGTATCACGGACATTGCAGAATAATTCATATTCCAGGGCATAAAGTTTGTCTTCTGCCCCGAGGATCAGGTCTTCCAGTTCTTTCAGTTCCTGTGTGATGTAGCGTTCTGCATTGGCAAGAGTCTGTTTGCGTACATAATTATCCGGTACCATTTCTTTGAAAGAATTGGTTACTTCCAGAGAATAGCCGAATACACGGTTGAATTTGATTTTCAGATTTTTGATTCCTGTGCGCTCCCGCTCTTTTGCTTCCAGTTCGGAAAGCCATTTTTTACCGTCTGTACGGGAACGGCGGAATTTATCGACATCCGGATGAAATCCTTCCCTGATAATCCCGCCATCCTTCTGAGCCAGGGGAGGTTCATCACAGATTGCCCGTTTAATCAGATCTGTCACATCCAGAAGTGCATCCATGTCTTCGTTAATCTGCTGCAGAAGAGGTGACTGAAAATCATTCAGGAGTTGTTTGATATAAGGAATCATTTCCAGAGAAGAGGCAAATGCCACCATGTCTCTGGGATTCGCGGACTGATAGCTGATCCGGCTGATCAGTCGTTCCAGGTCATATACAGGATTGAGATATTCTCTGATCTCATCACGGAGCATGGGCTTTTTGATCAGTTCTTCCACAGCGTCCAGACGACGGCCGATTTCTTCTGCGTCGATCAGCGGCTGTTCCACATAACCGCGGAGCGTACGCGCCCCCATGGCAGTTTTGGTTTTATCCAGTACCCAGAGAAGAGAGCCGCGCTTCTGTTTTTCCCGAAGGGTTTCCACCAGTTCCAGATTTCTCCGGCTGGAACTGTCGATCAGCATAAAGGTGTCCGCAGAATACGGACGGATCGTTGTCATGTGAGAAAGCGCGGTTTTCTGTGTTTCGGTAAGATACCGGAACAGGGCACCGGCTGCGATGATTCCACTGTCATAATCGCTGATGCCAAGCCCTTCCAGTGCATTTACGTGAAAATGTTCTTTCAGGGTACGTCTGCACATTTCATCATCAAAATACCAGGAATCCAGAGAGTAGATGCAGATTGCCAGCCTTGATTTCAGATCATCTGTGTCTACGCCGCTCACAAAAAAAGCATCGTTGCAGATGATTTCGGCAGGCACAAATTTATTGATTTCATCCAGAAGCTTGGACGGCTTGTCCACTTCTGTGAGAAAACAGTCTCCGGTCGTGATATCTGCGATCGCACATCCGAAATGGTCTTCCATGGAAACGATGGACATGAGGTAGTTATTCTTGGACTCATCCAGAGAAGCGGCATCCAGTGTGGTACCGGGGGTAACAACACGGATCACTTCGCGTTTGACCAGCCCTTTGGCAAGTTTGGGGTCTTCCACCTGTTCGCAGATCGCTACCTTGTGTCCTTTTTCAATCAGTCGTTTGATATATGTTTCCGCAGCATGATAAGGAACGCCACACATGGGTGCGCGTTCCTCCAGTCCACAGTCCTTACCGGTTAAAGTAATTTCCAGTTCTTTTGTTACAGTCAGAGCGTCATCAAAAAACATTTCATAGAAATCACCTAGACGATAAAACAGGATACAGTCTTTGTACTGCTCCTTTGTTTTCAGATACTCGGTCATCATTGGTGACATCCTGGGTGTTTTGGACGAAACTTCAGTGCTTGTGCGGGTTTGCGTTTTAGGCTTCGCAGTTTTGAGCCCGTTTGGATTCTTTTCTGTGTTTTCGTTATTTATACTCAAAGGCAGCATACCTCTTTCTTATGTTTTCTTATGTCGTATTTCTATTGTAAAGGTTTGACATATCCGGAAGTATTCAGAAAGTCTATATGCGATAGCACGGAGTTATTTCGATGCTGTCGCGGCAACATTGATTATCATACCATGCGGAAACGAAAGTTGCAAGACCGATGGGACAGCCAGTTTTTATTTCTTCCCGGGATTTCCATGCATAAATTCATGGAAACACCTCGAAATTCATTATTCTTGTGAGTTGTCCTGAATATTTAATCTTCCGCGCCAACCGCCATTCTCATAATTCCTGAAGCTGCAGCAAATAATACACCTGCAACCGGCCACAGGATCCATGTGTAATCCCAGCGCATGGTCCAGAAACTCCAGGCAAGGTAGATGGCTGTTGCCAGACACCAGTAGATACCGGAAAATGCCTCTAATTTTCCTTTTACACGTTTTTCCTTTTTGCTGAATTCGCCTTCCTGCAGCAGAGTATCATAACTGCTTTTTACAATACTTACACGGATAATCATGTTAACTCCTGCTGCAATCATCAGCAGCAACAGTCCGACAAAGATACCGCAGACAAAATCCGGTGCCTCCATTGCTCCTGCAACGATAAGGGGAATCACTGCGAGAATACAAAGAACCACACCGCCTGCCAGTCCTCTTGCGAATACAGGTTCATAGGAACGTTTTCTTTCTCTGACCATACCGGAAACACCATACTCTGTTTCAAAATTCTCTTTTTCCAGATGTGCCATATGGTCTTCCCGGATTCCGCAGGTAATGAACAGGAATACTGCAGCTGCAATCGTTCCAAACAGAGCTGCACAACCTGCACCTGCTGCCAGTGCTTCACTTATATGGAATATACGGCTATCAGCCATTGTACTAAGAATAACCAGAAGAGCCGGGCTTAAGATGCACATGGAGGTTGCATTTGCTGTTTTAGGAGCAACTTTGCGTTTCATATCGAGAAACGAATTTGCTTCTTCCATGGACACTCTGCGAAGCGGCTGACTGTGTTCTGAAATTTCACCGGTATAGACAGGAACAGTTTCCTGTACCATTTCATCCTTCAAAAGATAATCGGTGCTTACACCGAACAATTCTGCCAGCTGGATGATTCTCTGCAGGTCCGGTACTGTTCCCGCACTCTCCCATTTTGATACTGCCTGTCTGGAAACTCCGAGCTGATCTGCAAGTTCTTCCTGCGACCATCCATTCTTTTTTCTTTCTTCTGTAATCTTTTCTGCCAGGATCATTTTGTTTTTCCTCCCCTTCATCAGGTTTTATGTTTTCATAACTGCATTATACGCTGTTTTTCAGTTGCATACTACCATGTCAGGCTGTCAACCTGTCAAATATCTGTTGCATTTATGGTTTTTATCAGTAAAATACTTTGAAAGAAGCTTACATGGATATATTACATGAGGATGACGGTTGTATATAAGTGATTTTTATACCTGTTTGTGTCAATATTACAGAATTATGTGTATCCTATACGGAAATCATATATGTCAGAATAAGCATGGATTTCTCCATGCTTATTTCCGGTATTATTTTAATTATGTACGTTCATGATACTTCAACAGGCAATTCTGTCAGAATTTCATTCAGTTCCCTGCTGCTCTTTTACTGCACAGATAATGGACAAATCTACACGATGATATGGAATCAGTGTTGCCTGCAGTGCATGATAAAGATCCGGTTTGCCCGGCCATACGGTTTCTTTTACCTGGTTGTGTTCATCCAGCTGATGGAACCAGGAACCATGAACATGATCCAGAACTTTTTCGTCAAGATACTGCAGGAATTCCGCAAATCTCTCTGCATAGCATTCTTTTCCTGTCACACGGTAGAGGACAGCTGCAGTATTGATCGCTTCCGCAAGAGTCCAGTGCATTCTGTCATGGACACATGGTTTTCCATCCCAGCCGGTGGTGTAGGCGATTCCCGGTGCTCCGTCTGCATTCCATGCATCTGCGACTGCCCTCTGGAACAGATTTTCCGCAGCTTCCAGAAATGGCGCACGACCCTCTTCGTCATCTTTGAAAGTGGACATTGCCCACTGAGTGATCAGACGTGCCCATTCCAGTCCATGTCCCGGTGTTGCTCCGTATGGTTTAAACGGATCGTCCGGTTTCTCAATGTTTTTCTCAAGATCCGGTTCCCAGCTGCTGGTATAATGTTCCGGAATTCTCCAGTTGTTATCTTTGGCCCAGCCGATGACACGGCGGATAATACGTCCGGCACGCTCGCGGTAGATTTCCTTTCCAGCACAGTCGGCAGCTGCGAGAAATGCTTCAACTGTATGCATATTGGCATTCAGGCCACGGTAATCATCAAGTACGGTAAATTCTGTGTTCCAGGTATCAAAGGTCAGTCCTTCTTTTTCATCCCAGAACCGTTCTTCAAATGTTTTCAGCGCTTCATCTAGAAGCTCCTGTGCTCCCGGACGTCCGGCTGTCAGTGCGGAAGAAGCTGCAAGGATTACGAAAGCATGGGCGTAACATAATTTATCCGGAAGATTGGTGTTATCCGGAGTTACTCCCACATACCATCCGCCGTTCTTTTTGTCATGTAATTCCTCCTGCAGTCCTCTCAGTGCAGCATCTGCCAGTTCTTCGCTGCCTTTATGGCCAAGGAACGTTCCAATACTGTATACATGAACCATACGTGCGGTTTCGTAAGTTTCTCTGTTGCGTTCCGGCCACGGTGTTCCGTCTTCTTTCAGATACCATGCACTTCCGCCCGGTGACGGAAACTGATGTCCGAAAGCAAGCAGGTCTCTGCACATCTGGTCCATGAATTCTTTGTTTTCGTTTGTGTCTAACTGGTATTTTTTATTCATCCCAATATACCCTCCCGATAAAATCTGCTATTCATTCTATCACGTCTATACAGTATTTACAATCAGAAAAGTAGGGAAGACTTTTGCATATTTTTGTGATAAAACCTTACGGTTCTTCCGTTTTCAGTCAAGATAAAAGCTTTTTTTTCGTAAACTTACATCTTCTGATAAAGAAGTTCAAGTTCGTTTACAATTTCCCGGATACAGTCCTTTTCAAATGGTATGTTCAGGCCGGATTCTTTCAGCATATCCGGATAAAAGCCGCTTCCGGAAAGTCTGCAAAGCTGCATATACTGTCCCCAGGCTTCCTGGAAATTCGTATCCATTTTTATTTTGAACTGGAATGCACACAATTGTGCCAGTACATAATCAATATAATAAAAAGGCATTTCAAAAATATGATGCTGTCTCTGCCAGTAAGCCCCTGTTTCCATAAATCCGCAGCCGGTCACATCCATGTGCGGGCGGTATTCCTGTTCCAGTTTCAGCCATGCCTGCCGCCTTTCCCGGGGTGTCAGATCCGGATTTCCATATACGATGTGCTGGAATTCATCGACCATCGTTCCGTAGGGAATGAAGGCAATGGTATCTTCCAGATGCATTTTGCGATAGTCGTTTCCACGTTCTCCAAAGAACAGTTCCATCCATGGTTCGGCAAAAAATTCCATGGACATGGAATGGATTTCTGCAATATCCATGGTGATAAAGCGGTTATGGTCGCTGATGGGGTCTTTGCCGGATATAAAATACTGGAAGGCATGTCCGCATTCGTGGGTAATGACATCGATATCACCGCTTGTTCCGTTAAAATTGGCAAAAATAAAGGGAACGCCGTAATCCGGAATTTCTGTCATATATCCGCCGGTGGCTTTATTTTTGCGTCCGAGTACATCGAACAATTCACAGTCCATCATCATCTGAAAAAAGGCGTTGGTTTCTTCGGATAATTCCGAGTACATCTTCTGACCGCCAGCGAGAATTTCTTCCGGTGTACCGATTGGGGCAGGATCTCCCTGAGGAAAATAAACACCGTCATCATAATAGCAAAGCTGATCTGCGCCAAGACGTTTTCTGCGGTTTTCATGAATTTTGGTGGCAAAAGGTACGTATACTTTTTTGATCTGCTCGCGAAGCTCTGCAATTTCTTCCCGGGAATAGGAATTGCGGTTCATGCGGCAGTATCCCATTTCGATATAATTGTCAAAGCCCAGCATTCTGGCCTGTTTTGTTCTGTTTTTTACAAGCTGATCGTAGATTTCATCAATTTCCTGCTGGTGTTCTTCAAAAAAAACGGAGAAGGTGTCCCAGGCTTTTTTGCGGATCTTGCGATTTTCGTGCCGCATGTATTTGCGAAGAAGGGAAAGATTCAGTTCTTCTCCCTCCCAGTCCACTTTGGCAGATGCGATCAGTTTGCTGTAGCGTGTGGAAAGTGCATTTTCTTCCTGCATGAGAGGAATCAGACTGTCATCAAATGCTTTCATGGACAATTCCATGGATTTTATCGCTGCAGCTCCAATCCGGTCTTTTACAAAATCCAGATAAGGGGACTGGAAAAGCACCTTGCGGTATTCATTGACCACTGCTTCAAATTCCGGTATTTTTTCATCATAATACTCTTTTTCTTTTTCATAGAATTCATTGGTTACGTCTCCGTCTCTCCGGATACCGGCAATAATACAGAGCGTGTTTACATGATTGAGAAGCTGGTTGAAATTCTGATGAATCTCAAATTGTTCCTCTCCGCTTCCTGCATGAGAAGCCTGATCAATAAGCTGTTTTCCCTGTTCCATTACTGCGGGAATATCCACGCGGGTGTAGGGCATTTCTGAAAATTTCATATCTGTTCCTCCAGAGTGTTTATTTGATTTTCTACAATTTCCAACAGATAGCGAAGCATTTCTGTGGATGAGGGAAAGTTCTGATCTACTTTTGTTTCGTCAGGTACATTCACACCGACAGAGAAGCCTGCATATTCAAACATGGGATAATCATTTACCCCATCACCGGCGGCAATGGTTTCTTCCGGCCTGATCATAAGCATGTTTCCCAGTACTTCCATTCCCCGTTTCTTATTAAGTCCTGCAGGAACCAGATCAAAGGAATCATTGTGACGATAGATTTCAATATCCTTTATATGACTCTTTTCCTGCTCAAGACATTGCTCAATGATATCAAATTCTTTTTCGTTGGATGGAAACGGGGTGACTCCTGTAAGGTTGGGCTGAAACCAGATGTCAGGGAGCAATTTGCTTATTTTGTTTTTTAAAAAAGAAAGTGATTGTCTGGCTTCTTCAGAATAAGGAAGCATATAAAACTTTTCAGGAGGCAGATCTACTCCGAACTGAATGACCGCTCCGTTTTCGCCAACGAGAATCGGATGTTTCAGTCCCACCTGCCGCATAAATCCACAGAGATAATAGGTGGGTTTTCCGGAGCAGACGGCAACAGTCACTTCCTGTTCTTCGATTTTTTTTAAAAGAATCAGATCTTCTTCCGTCATACCTTTTCCGAGTTTTGCCAGGGTGTTGTCAAGATCAAATGTGATTAGTTTTATCATGAAAAAAGTGGGGTATCCTTCCTAAGAATGTATACAAATGAATTTTAGCATAAAAGTACCTTTTATTTCAATGACTGACGGCAAAGAAAAAGACTTGTGAAAAATATGTTTTTTTCACAAGTCTCTTATGCTAAGAAACGATTCAGTCACTTCCGTCCAGACCCTGTTCCTGTTCTCTCTGGATTTCCGGGAAAGCGGAAAGCATCGGTCTTTCTTTTACACCTTTGATTTTACGGTCTACATAGTTTTTGGTGATACGCATAACGATCGGAGAAAGCGTAATGACACCAATCAGGTTGGGGATTGCCATCAGACCGTTAAAGGTGTCAGACAGATCCCATGCGAGGTCAAGACTCATGGTTGCACCGCCAAGGATGAATACGATAAAAATCACACGATAAATAATAGTCGCATTGGAACCGAACAGATACTCAAATGCTTTTGTTCCATAGTGGCTCCATCCGAGTACTGTGGAAAATGCAAATAATAATATGGCAAGAGCGATGAAAGCAGGTCCCGCACTGCCGAATACAGTACCAAATGCTTCACCAACAAGTGCGGAACCTGCTGATGAGCTGACGACTGCACCTGTTTCCAGATCTACCAGACCAGAAGATAATACGGTAAATGCAGTCAGACTGCAGACAACGATGGTATCGGCGAATACTTCGAAAATTCCCCACATACCCTGACGAACCGGCTCCTTTACGTTGGAACTGGAATGAACCATAACAGAAGAACCAAGACCGGCCTCATTGGAGAAAACGCCTCGTTTCATACCCCAGGTAACTGCCATTTTGACACCGGAACCAACGATTCCGCCTCCAACGGCTTTCATAGCGAATGCACCTTTAAAAATAGCTCCGAAAACTGCGCCAAACTGATCAATATTGATAATGCAGACGATCAGTGCACCGATGATATAGATGATTGCCATAAATGGAACAAGTTTTTCTGTTACAGAGGCAATTCGTTTGATTCCGCCAAGAATAACAAGTGCTGCCAGAATCATCAGGACGATACCGGTAATGATATTCGGGATTCCAAAAGCTGCTTTCATATTTCCGGCAATGGAATTGATCTGACTCATATTGCCGATACCGAAAGATGCCAGCAGACAGAACAGAGAAAACAGAACTGCAAGAACAGCACCTACCTGTTTCATTCCCTTTTTGGAACCGAGACCATCGCGCAGATAGTACATGGCACCGCCGCTCCATTCTCCTTTTGCATTTTTTCTGCGGTAATAGATACCGAGAACATTTTCAGAGTAGTTTGTCATCATTCCGAAAAATGCCACGATCCACATCCAGAAAATTGCTCCGGGACCGCCTGCGATCAGTGCGGAAGCCACACCTACGATGTTACCTGTACCGATAGTTGCAGCCAGTGCGGTACAAAGGGACTGAAACTGGGAAATGGATTTGTCATGGGAAGCGGTATGTTTTGTAATGTGTCTATCAGTGAATATGCTTCCAAGGGTGTGCTTCATCCAGTATCCGAAATGGGAAAGCTGAAATACCTTTGTCAGAATTGTCATCAGGATGCCGGTACCAACCAGAAGAACCAGCATGGGGAGTCCCCAGACAAAACCATTGATTTTACCGTTGATATTGGTAATCATTTCAATCATAATAACGTTCTCTCCTCTTCCTCTTTATTGTGTTGGACAATCCATGAATGGATACCTTGTTTTCGGGATATTCCCATAGCAGACGGAAATGGGGAAACAAAACTGTTTTATGCCGCCAGTTTCGAAAAAAAAACAGGTGACTTATAAAAAATCACCTGTCTAAATCAATCTCTGTTTCCTCTCACTTACCTACATAATATGACGACAGGTCCGCATCATAAAACCAACCAGCACCCACGTCTTTGTAAGCATCCAGCCGTATCATACTTCAGAATTCCTTCAAATTCCGGTTTCTATTCACTTCACTTAATTAAATTATCACAGTGTAAAATGAATGTCAAGAATTTTTTGTACGATAACTGTTTGTTTTTGATACCATAGCTGTTTGTATTTTGTACAATAACTGTTTATTATTATCTGTATGATATTGATACAGCTGTCAGCTACAGCAATTGAAACATCCCAAATCCCTGAGAATTCTTTCCGCCAAGGCCAGCCTGATACAGGAAATCCAGATACTTCCGTTTCCCGGATATTCGATAAGTTCCATACCAACCGGTTATGTAACTGTTTTTATACCGTGTAACGAACTTATCCTTTTCTATTATGCGTAATGGCTGAAGTGTGATTTCAGATGAAGGCGTCACACCATAGTAGGCATAATATTTGCGAAAAAAATTATCTCGGATTTTTTCATAAAACATATCTTCATCCGGCGTATAATAATAAGTACTGCCATTTTTTTCGTCCGTTGAATATACAGTGATTGGTGTCATCATTCGGATCAGAATATCTGATTCTTCAACTGTATAGTCCCTCAATTCCACATCGATATCCTTGCAGTGAGTTTGCCCAAACCATATCCCCTGCTCTTTAATCGTCTGTGCAAGCAGCCGAATCACGCGGTTTTCAGGACTTCTGATTTCCCAAGTAACAGCTTCATCAAAAATTATTTTCTTTTCACTGATACGATATCTTCCCTGCAGATGGCTGAACTGAAACATTTTGTATTGTCGGTCCCTAAAGGCATATCCTGTATCATGCATAAACTCTGAAATATCCGGAGAACAGGATAAATTTCTGTAAAGTATTGACTGAAGTATATGATTATAATTAATTGGTAAAGAAATCGGATGTTCCGGCCTTATATATAACAACAACTGCATATTGCTTTCCTCTCGAAGTTTTCCATGATTTTTTCTCCATGTATCAATTATTCTGATCAAGAATGACCTTCTGATCACGAAGTATCTGCAGCAGACTTTCATTTAAATTGGATAGAGGGTTCAGCCTTCTGAATGAACATCCTTCCAGGTGTAAAAATGGAGGTTCGTATCGTTCTCCTGCCTGATTCAATATACGATATTCTCCTGTATATAAATCTTTCACAGCGACGCAGCCTTCCAGACTGACTGCAGCCAGGAGAGCATTGTCATAGAGATCCACTCCTGCCCATAGGAATCCCTGCGGTTCCTGTATTTCTATTTCGATTCCATCTTCATTCCCGATACGGTTTCTGTCAATTCTCAGGATTCCATCCGTGCCGGCAGCACAGTAAATAACATCTTCCTCTTCTGATAAAACAAAATCATTAACCTCTTCTGCCACTTTATAAGCTCTGGATGGAACAGTCTTATCCCTTTCCCATTCCAGCAAGAATCCATCTTTACTGCATCCGGCAACAATATCGTCAAATGCACCGGCTCGAGCTCTCATAAGAAAAGAATCTGCAGTCCCTTCACAGGAATACTTTTTTAAAAGAGAGTTTTCCTCAAGATCATACACATAAATTTCTCTTGTTCTGGAGGGAATAAGCAGCTCATATTCAGTTACCGTCAGTCCATTGGCATTCACATCAGCCAGCTTTTTTCTTTCTTTTTTTTCCTTGTCATAAAGATAAAGAAAACGGTTCCGTGTGACATAAACAATCCGTTCTTCATCCAGATACGCTGCTTCTCTGAGCAGAATCCCTGTCTCTTGCTCAAGACTCAATGTAATCTCTCCGGTATTTATATTCCATTCCCGCAGTCCCCTGTCCAGGGCTGCTCCAAGAATGAATTTTCCGTCCGCAGAAATATCTATGGATTGTACATATCCCCCGTCCATTTCATATGACATAAGAACCTTACCGGTCATTACATCTGCAAGAATAATCGTGTCATTTACCGTGTAGAAAATGCTGTTTCCTCCCTCATAAAAACGCACGGATGCCAGATCCCTGCTGTAGCCTGCTGCCTGGAAGATCCATTTATCGATAATGCTTCCGTCAAACTTTGCAGCGAGGATCCTGCTTTCACCTTTTCTGCTGCAGATCACATGACTAAAGGTTGCTCTTCGCAGATCAAGCTGAGAAAGATCCTGACCACTCAGATCATTTTTTCTTGTATCTTTCATGATCTGGATCAGGTTTGTGACTGCCTTTTTGGCTCCGGGATCATACTGACGGCGGTAATATCTGAGCGCTTTTGTGATCTCTGTCCGGATTCCGGGGAATCTCCAGTTACCATTTTCATCTTTATATGGGCGGTTTTTCTGCTCTTGGCACAATTCTCCGAGATAAACTGAAACTTCACTGCTGAACTGAGGAATCTCCAGATCCGAAGCACGTTCCTTTACAGAATTCCGGACCTTCAGATAATGATAAAAATGAACAGCAGCTAAAAATTTCGCAAAGACGGTACTGCAAAAGCAATAACGCCCGTATCCGTTTTTATAAAGAAGCTCCGGTTTCCGCATAAGATCATGTTCCAGGATCCTTTTACACTCTTCACGGGAATAAGATATTGTCCATCTTTCCGTGTCAAATTCTGAAAAAACATTAAGAAATGCGTTTTCCTTCAGCATTTCCACTGCACGTTCCACACATCGGAAAAATTCATTCTGTGTAAACATTTTCGGATTATCAAGTGCCACATAAGAATGTATCTCATCCAGATCTTTATGAGAGGAGGAAGTATTTACTTCCATACATGCTGCGATATACGGCAATATAAACTTCAGAAGAAACGATTTTTTGAGACTTTCTTCACATACTCTTTTACCTGAATAGCGATGCACAGTCATCTCAAGATAATTCCACAGGATATCAGCATCGGACGAAATTTCTTCCCTGAAATAACAGGGAAATTCCGTTTGATCCGTACCTTTTCGGATAAATGTATTTGTATTGGCATAGATGGTCAGCATCAGAGGATTGGAAACAATATTATACGGGATTTTCTGCCGTGTATCAGGCATGCAGTGATTCAGAGTAAGATAGGAATCAATCTGTTTTTCTGACAGTTCCTGAATCTGAAATCTCTGTACAGCCGCACTGCCTATATAAAACGGCTGGGAGATACCGGATGAAGTCATCAAAAGCTGAATACTTTTGTTAATCCGAATTCTGTCCAGTTCCTCCTGAAGTGTGGTACAGTTCTTGCCGGAACATTCAGAAAGTCCATCCAGCATCAGGATGATCCGGGGCTCTTTTTCCTTCCGGAAATCAAAATTGTAAAGCATGTTTTTGATCTCATAAAGAGAACACATCCTGTCAAATCTGCGTATATAATTCTTCTCAATATATCGTGCAATGCCGCTGGCACCATAAGAAAGACATTCTTCGATTCTTACATAGAAGACCATCTTTTCCGGATACGAATTGATAAAGTCCTTCATTAACTGATAAAGACAGGAAGTTTTTCCGGATCCTCCTTTACCGATGTACAGACAATTCCAGTCTTTTTGCTTCCATAAAGCTTTGACACTTTCTTCGAAAGATATAGGCTCATCCAGCCCGAGCCAGTGATCAAATTCCCTGACTTTCGGGATGATCAGCTCTGAATTGCAGAGTTCAGTTTCCACCTGATGTTCTGTGGCATAAAATCTGCGGATTCCCTCACGAAGCTCACGAAACACCTCCTGATTTTGTGCCATGCTGACATTTGCACTATTCCGGCTGCCGCACCTGTCGTTATTATTCTGTAATGCTTCATAATCCGCGAAAACTGTGCTTCTTAATTCCTGCAGCTGCTCTTTCTCAAGTTCATGCCAGGGGAATCTTGGATTCGGTGCATTTGTCTTCTGTTTATTTGTAAATACATAATCCATGTCTTCGGCATTGACATTCGCAAGATAGAGCGGATAAATAAGGAATCCCCGCTTTTGCTCTCCGTTTGAGAGACTTAGTTCCTGTTTGATCTGGATTGATTTTACGGCATGTTCCTCCAAAAGAAAAATGGCTCCAAAGCATTCATTGCTGATTGCCCTTTTGATAACTTCCATATAATTTTTTCCACTGGAAATATCCCTGTGATCAATCCAGCACGCAATTCCTTCCGCTTCAAAATATTCCGCAATCTCAGAAGCGGTCTGATCGATTTCCGAACAATGGCTTATGAAAAGTTTATTTCGTTTTCCGGTTTCTTTTAGCTCCATTATTCTGCCTCCAAAATCATCATCCATCTATACGGAACTGCTTTATCCTGTTTCCATCCGGAAATACTTTTTCACCGTCAAAAACTACTTCTATTTTTTCTCCGCGGGAATAAGAATCCAGTGTTTTTCCTTTTGCCAGAAAATGAGGAATACTTCCACGGATTCCCTCTGCCTCGATATTCAGGGATTTACCGGTTTTTGATAATCCTCTTACAACAGCCGTATACACTTTATTCCTGACAAATCCGGTGTCTGAACTTAAATTCTTTTCCTGTGCCTGTAAATGATCTTTTTTACTTTTTGCGCCTACCGGCATAAAAACATCCGTTGTGTTCATAAGCCCGGGAGTCATAGGTTTCATATACTGTGCATAAGCCATCTGAAGTCGGCTGGCAGGCATTCCGATGATTCTTTCCTTCCTGTGGTCATACCCTCTGTGATTGTCCACAAACCACTGGAATCCTTCCTCAGTTTCTCCGCTCTGCAGCCCCGGATAGCTGACTTTCTCTCCTGAAACTGCTTCAAAATCGGTAATCTTATGGAAGTTTTCCTGTACCTCTCTATCAAAAAGCTCC
Source organism: Blautia sp. HCP3S3_G3 (assembly GCF_052063365.1). Classification (NCBI taxonomy): domain Bacteria; kingdom Bacillati; phylum Bacillota; class Clostridia; order Lachnospirales; family Lachnospiraceae; genus Blautia; species Blautia sp. HCP3S3_G3. The sequence goes on from NZ_JBQHXR010000001.1 coordinate 793,165, forward strand.
GATTCCTGTTTTCTCTCATAAGGTACTTCCTGATAAAAAATCATATTGCCATCTCTTATGATTTTCCGGAGCAGTACCTGATCCACAGCACAGGCAATACTTCCAAGCCCCAGGGGTTTTGCAGAACCAAGTTTGTATCCGTACTTTTTTTCATTCAGCTCCGTGTTGTTTTCATCGCCGCTTTCCAGAATCCAGAGAATCTGCTGCAGTTCTCTTTCCGTAATACCGTCAAAATAAAGAGAGCCACGAAATACCACTCCGGCGGAAACCGGGCGGATCGTTATGTTCAGATTCGTTTTCGGTATATCTTTGGGCAGACATGGATTCATCTGATGCCAGTAGAATTTCCTTCCTGCCAGATTCGGTGTACAGGGATGCAGCTTTCCGTTCTTATCAACGTAATAATCATATGTCCAGAACCAGGCATCCAAAGCCGGCCTCTCCACATAAAACTCCATATTGTTAAGCTTTGGACCAGACAGAGGGGCAAGAGTTACCACAGGATCATACAGTTTTTCTGTCTCTGCTTCGGATATACACTCCAGATCACTGAACCTGAGTCTGGATGATACATGCAGCCCTTTGTTCACTGTTCCAAAAAGGCTGCATGCCTGACAAAGATGTTCACTGTCAGAACAGGGCTGAAACGTTTTTGCCAGACTGCCCAGCGTATTTCCATAAATCTCCCTGGTGATGCATGCCGGAGAAAGCATCAGTTCCGCCTTCGTTCCCGGAAGAACATCATAATATACCGGAAAAAACTCTTCCCCCTGTCCTTTCAGGAACTGCTGAAGCATTCTCTTATATTCGGTATACAGGTGTTCCTTATTCTTCTCGTATTCATCAAGCACAGTCAAAAGAGTCTTAATCGAAACATCAGTCAAAAAAGCTCCTGTTACCGGAATGCGGTGAAATATATGGCAGCAGTGCTTCTGTGCAGGAGGCCGTCCAACATTCGGATCTCCTTTGCATTTTACTTTCGGTCCTTCTTCTCCCTTTATCAGATACCCTTCCAGTTCCCGGCTGTTATTTGTCATACTGACTCTTCTTGCAAGGGGCTTATATTTCTGGCTTCGCTTCGTATCTCTGTCAAAGTATACCAGTGATCCTTCCGGTATCTGATCCTGGATGTAGCATTCCCGGTCATAATACTCGCCCTTCCAGTACAACTCATCCGTCTGGCTGTTTTTGCCTTTTGTTCTCCATAAAAAATCTTCTGCCTGATACAGATCATAAGAACCATTACTCTTTCTTCTGATGAGACCCGGTTTGAAATTTTCGTTTGTCCGTTTGCTGAGGACCGCTTTCTCATCCAGTCCAGACAGACAGGACTCCGTCAGTATTTCATAACAGTTCCGGAACATGCCTCTGAATTCACTTCCGGGGATCACAGGGCGGCACACAGGTTTTTCCGGGGGGGCCTGCCTGCAGGAAAGATCTTCGTAAGCAAAAAAATCAAAAGATTTGTGTTCCCGATTCTTTTCATCAGTTATCTCCTCCGGGCGGACGAGTGCTCTGTCACAGCTGGTATTGGGGATAAAAAGCGGAGTTTTTGTCAGCACAGAATAGTGGATCACTCCTTTTAACAGTTCACTGTCCCTGGCTTTGCTTTCCTTTTTACCGGATGTGAGCGGGATAAAATTATATGGGTTTACAAACTTGTACTTCGACATTTCTTCTCCTTCCCGGATACTTATACCGTTTCCTGCATAACCAGACGATAATTATCGATATGTCCCATAACATCGTCTTTTGAATCGTTGCCATAAGAGATATGGTTCAAAATAATGAGTCTTCTGTCCTCCCATGGCTTTTCCAGAAGTACGCTCTCCCGGTACACATTTTCATCATCAGGAAAACTTGCAACTGTCTCTGCTCTGCCGTCAAACCTGGGACTTCTGGATTCCAGACACCGGTATTCTGTGTTCTGGTCAAATAAATGCACTTCCAGGATTTCGTAGCCTTTCAGACGTTCTTGTGCCAGCTCGCGGGAATCATAGGGCTCAAAAATCACTTCAAAACGGGTATACACAAGCATCCATCCCGCTTCAGGCGCTTCCTTTATACGGCTGCAATCTGCTATATTCATGCTTTATCCTCCCTTATTCTGCGGCATCAAGAACCCTGCAGAGCTCTTCCATACATTGTGCTTCATTCACAGGTTCACTGTAACGGATTTCCCCGTCACTGGTAAATATACCGCGGCCAATTGCAGTCTGTCCTCCGACTGCAAGATAACCGTTCCGGATGTCTTTCATGATAAGACAGAGTAGTGCTGTAAGTGCGGTCCAGTCTTCTTTTTTTTCTATATAAATTTCCAGTTCTGTATGTCCGTTAAAGCATGCAATTTCTGAATATAATGCTCCATTTACCGTAGATGCGTCAAACCGGTTGATGCGGTTACGGCTGACCGGTATTTGAACGCACCTGTCGCCCCGTGGATCAGAAAGGACACTCTCCCCCACTGTCACCATGGATCTGCGGGCTTTTTCTCTTTGCATGATATTTTTGTCGTTTTTATCCAGAACATAGCCGAACCATTTGTCCAGAAGTGTATTTCTTCCCGGGCATCCCAGTTCCTCCAGTATTCGTTCTGCTAAGGAACGGATTGCCCCGTTCCAGCTGGAACCGGGAATTACAGGAACACCTCTGCAGGTTATATGTTCGTAATCTGCTTTATTCGGCTGCGCGGAATATTTACGGATACTGATCCCGCCTTTTTGTCGGAGAGGCAGCGTGATTTTCAGATATCTTCGCTCTGTTTCCCCAAGATCATGAAGGTATTCCTCCGGACTGACATTATCGTAAATACTGAGGTTCGTCTGGTCTTTCAGAAATTCTGTCCATTCTTTTCCTGTTTCTTTTGTGAAGGATTTTTCATAAATCTCCGTAATACGGATTTTTCCGAAACCTCTTGTTTTTTTCGCACCGAATCGGATCTCTCCATTCTGGATCCCTGCCGCAATCCTGTGCAGACTCTCATAAAAATTCGCTTCCTGATCACGTTCTCTTATAACACATTCTATATAAAGCTTTCCACAGGCACCTGTTTCCAGTATTTCCGTGTCAAATTTATGCTTTTTTTGTACAATTTTATCCTCATCCAGTCGGATTCCATCCCTCACCGAGACACTTATACTTTCATCGAAATAGATATCCGAGAAAAAAACACTGCTCATAAATCCCTTTTCACCGGATGAATATCCAAAAATCCCTTCTTCATCCTTTTTCTGATTCAGATAACTGCGGAAAGCTCCTGCAACAGAAGTTCCCGGGATAAAAAGCTCACCGCTTCCGTTTCGAATAAAGTCCGAATCAGTCAGAGTATTTTCACTTCCGGAAATATTCATCGGGGAATCCAGCCTGATCTTCCAGACGGTGTAGATCCGCTTCACAATTCTGTTTATCATGAATCTTTTCCCTCCTTTTCATGTCTGAGGGCATATTTTAACTGCTTCAGATATTCTTTCAGATAGAAAAATTCAACCAATTCCTGATCGATATGAAAATCTTCTACTCCATATTCGTTCATGAAACGACCGGGAAGTTCTCTCGCCTGTTCACAGACACAGCTGTTTATCTGATTCCATGATGTTTCCTTATCCTTTTTTCCTTCTGCTTTCTTTTTAAAGCGTTCTCTGGCTGCGAGATCCACTTCCTGTTTGCTGCTGTTCTCTGAACACATTAACAGAAGATTACTTACTGTTGGCTTTAGTACCTCTTTATCCCAGTCCGGCTTTTGGATATCGTTCCATGCATTGCTGCCTGCAGTGAAATACACATACTGTTCAAATTTGTCCATACATAATTTCCAAAGAAATGATGACTCTGATGCGGAGAGTTCCTTTAACGGATATTCCGGATTGGTGTCCGGGATTCTGTCCGGATTACAGGTAACTACGTCACTGTCCTGTGTTTCCGTGATTCTTTCACAATAATAATCACGTTTTTCGCTTTTCTCAATGGCTGTTACAGTGGCTTCTCCGTAACCTTCCGCGCATCTTTCACCGAGCCATATGGTCTCTCCCACCGGGATTTCCACGGCTTCTCTGCACTTATAGCAGAGAACGGTTCCTTTATCAAACGCTTCAAGCGCAGGTTTTCTCATGCCCCAGGTTACCTGGAAACCTCCTACGGTCGTATAATTGATGAATTTCTGCCTTTCTTCCACCACATCACTTCTGATGTTCAGACACGCTTCAATTTCCTCTGCCAGGATATGCCAGTCTGCTGTATATGCGGCATTGCTGCTGTAAATGATTGCCGGGGATTCCAGTTTTATCATGAACTCCCTGACGGTCTGTTTTCTTATTTCTTTTTTTTCTTCTGTTTTTATAATCTGCCATGATGCGGAGCCATATTCTGCGATGCGGCCATAACCAAGCATGATATCCGGATTCTCACGGATACATTGCGAAATAATCTTAATTATATCCGGGGATGCCATTACATATCCACGGAATCTCTGTCCAGGTGTGATCGAGGAAATCTGATAAAAAGTGCTGTTTCCGCTTTCCTCATCGCAAGCCCGCCCGATGGACTTGTCTTCAGGACGGCGGTGGTGGCAGCTTTCCTGGAGTTCCACGCTTCTGGTATGAAGAACACCATTTAAGTCCCGGAAAACATAGCAGTGTTTCATCGGCTTTAACTGCCGGATCTCTCCTGGGGCATCATCACCGTCCGGAATCGGAACACTTCTGTCGGCATACAGTTTTTTTTCATTTTTCACACTGTACAGCGATGCCGGCACTTCAACGAGACGCTGTTTTCCATCAGAAAGATAGGCATTGGAACATTTCAGATTTTTCTCGGAAAGGAGCTTCTGAAAATCTGCTTCGGAACGTTCTTTACAAAGTTTCACAAGAAGACCGAGAATTTTTCCGCCATCTATGTAGTCCATGGTGTTCTCTTCTTCTCCGTTAACGCTCTTACAGATCACAGGTTCGTGCAGGTAGATTTCATATTCCAGAAAATCACTTTTCTGTTCTTCCGGTTCCTCGCCCTCACCATCTGCAATCTTTAATTCATCTGCAATCTTTGATTCATCTGCATCCTTTAATCCGTCTGCATCCTTTAAATCTTTCCCATGATCTGCAGCTTTTTGAAGGGTCACTTCTACTTCGCCCAGACCACGTGTTCTGGAGATTCCCATATGACGGAGCGCCCTGCAGCAGAGTTCCAGTGAATGGAACTGCACTTCCTCCATTGCCTGTCTGTCATCCATGGATACTTCAGCTGTAAAAACACATCCTTTATTGATTACTCGTATGGTTCTTAAAGAATTCTCTTCTGCTGTACCTGTTTCCCGGTCAACAGAGGTCTGTACTCTCACATAAGTAAATTGTCCAAGGATATTCTGTGAATGAAGGAGCATATGTCCCTTATATTTATTTACAAGTGCCTCATATTCACTGAGGTTTATCAGATAAGCATTTCCGATCCGGATGCTGCCCGTCTGGTTTCCTTCACAGCCGAACATCTTGTCAGGACTGAGCTTATGCCCCCAGTCCTTCAGTTCCAGGGCAGCTTCACGAAGGCATCCTTTCAGACGCTTTGCCGGGATATAGGGAAATCCGTTTTTGTCATAACAGACATCCGTATCAATGGCGGAATTATATATACCTCCGTCAGATACGCATAGATCACTTCGTAATTTTATCAGAATCTGATATTTCTGCATTTTTTACCTCCACTTTACGCATCAACAGGTGGTATTATCTGTGAATTTATCCAGATCCAGATAATAATCCATCATTTCCAGTGCATCGTACCAGATGGCCTTTCCCGAATCGCTGAAAAATACCCTTCCATTGTTTTCCGGAATCATCCATCCTCTTGATTTAAGAAAAAGATTCCATGTTTCCAGGGGCATTTCACCTTCACTGTACATGTTTCGGAGCTGTTTTGCAAAGGAACGGGGGATATTTCTTTCATCTGTGATCCACTGAACAGCGTCTCTGAAGCATTGGAAATGGAATGGTTCTTTTTCCAGTCTTTCAAAACCTTCCGGATTCATTCCGGGTATATAATACGGACGAAGAAGAAGGGATTTGCCGTCCGCTGTTTCGTATTCATTTTTTCGTACATTTTCCAGATTTCTTGTTTTGATATTTTTACAGATCTGGAAATCCACAAAATTTCCTACACGCAGGCCGTCTTTGTTTTCCGGCATTTTTGCAAGACTTTTCGCGTTTTCACAGCAGCTTTCTGCAACATCATACGCGATGGAAAATGGAAAATGGCTGCCCATGTAAGCCACCCCTGCGCAGGCACTGAATCCATAGTCTTTAAGGCTTTGGGGATCTGTCTTCCCGTTCAGTGTATATTTCGAAATATTTTCAAAGAAATACTGTACAGTCGCAAGGGCTATCCTGGCAGTGCAGACATAAGTGATATCATCACCTGCCGTCACGATTCTGCGGATAAATGGACGGAATTCCTTTCCTTCAAATTCTTTCAGGTAAAATGATTTTTCATTAAACAGCATTGACATTTCATCAAATACCGTACGAAAACTGTGACTGATCTGCCAGGATATCCGGCGCATCGTATTCACTGCACTTTCATATGCAGTTTCCCCTTTGATCAGGTTCAGGATGCCAAGGCCCATATTGTTTCCGTCAATATGTACTACGGCAAGGGTACTTTCCACACCCTTTTGCTGGGCAAGCTTATCAAAGATCTTTTCTTCTTTTTCCTGGGCTTTCGCGTCTTTATAACCTTTTTTGTTCCTGGATTCCGTACTTTCTTTCTCTGTCACCAGCGGATATCCTGTTTTCCGTTCCACTTTCATAACAGGGAGCGCTCCGTATGGACGGGAAAGGATCATTTCCGCTTTTACCTGTCCCATTTTTGCTTTCAGTTTCTGATAATCGTCTGCATAATCCTCTGTTTTTTCCACCCAGGCTGCCGCAAGCTGAAGGGAATATGTCCTGTCCAGGACATACCGTGACATTTTTCGGCTGACTTCCCGGTATCTTTTCAGAGAATCATAGAGTACATAGGCGTTGCCGCCGCCGATAAAAAGAACTTCCACTTCCTTTTTGGAATTATCCTGATAAGGGAGCGGGCCATTTTTGTCACACCAGGGGGAAACTGAACCCACTGCTGTCTTCAGGGCATCATATATGATATTTTCCACCAGCAGGGAAGCTCCCATGGCATCCTTTACTCTGGCTGTACGGTAAATATACTTCTGGATTCCACGTACATCATACATCGCCAGTATTCTTGTCTCTGTTTTTTCCTGCGTCATTTTCCCTTTCCTTTCTTTTTACAGTTATTACAGGATTTTCTCGTCATATCTGTAATTACGCCATCATATCTGTAATTTTCTCATCACATCTTAAACTTTTTCATTATATCTGGTATTTTCTCATCACATCTTGATCAGCTGTATGATTTTCTCATTCAGTCTGTCATAACTGTCCCAGATTTCATCTGTAACCTTAAAGCCCGAATTCTGGAAAATCTGTCGGAATTTTTCAATGATCTCTTCTGCATGAAGCCCTGTTTTTCTTTTGATTTCATCATCCGTAACTGCAACTATGGTGTGAGCTGCAATGTTCCGGATTCCCTGTTCCACATTATCACGAAGTTCTTTGAAAAGTTTTTTCAGCTTCTCCGACTGGATTCCCTTATCTCCTGCAATAATGGATATGATCTGCCAGCTGGCAAGAAAGCCTGTTGTATAAACAGAATTTGTACTTTCCTGAAGGTATCCCAGGTATTCTCTGCCTTTTTCATCACTATCCAGTTTGTTTCTGTCAAGATATACTTTTCCATTTCGCTTTGTACAGTATTTTTTCTCAATATCGACTTTGCCCACGTTTTTTAATACGTATTTGCTCAATTCATACAGAAGAGGGGTGATTCCTCTGGCAAGTTCCGCGTATTCTTCCCGTTTCTGCTTGATTCTCAGATAAAGGAGATATTCATAAAGGAGCACCTGATCGTCTGCACGGAAAGGTATGATGTCCGCATATAATTCCAGGTAATGCTCTTTATCCTTCTGGTCATTTATGATCGTAAGGTAACCGTCTGGACCGTTTCTTTTCAGCTGTATTCTCTGGCAGGCAATTTTAAGCAGAATATATACCTCTTCCGGAATACTGTTTTTGATGGTATCCGCGATCTTCAGCGCTTCCTGATAATCATAGGACAGAATATGTTCCACAATGGCTTCTTTCTGCATCTGGCGGTTAAAAGCACTGTTGCCCACTACCAGACAGCGGTTGGCGGAACCCGGTTCGTTATCCATGTTCAGTTCCCAGTATTCTTCCAGCTGGAACTCTTTGGGAAGCTCTCTGTTCTGATTGACCCTGCTTCGGTCTTCCGGAATCTGATACAGTCTGATCTTACGGAAACTGTTTACGGAAATCGTGATCAGGCATGCCTGCATGGCGGCTGTTCCGGATGAAAGGTTCACGATCATTTCCGAATCCTGACCATACTGCTCAAAAATCTTTCTGTAATGCTGCTCAAATACATCATAAAAAGAATCAAACAAATGTGCATGTTCAATGTCTGTTTCGATCACATGTACTTCAAATTTATGTCCGATCTGTTCTTCCAGAAGGCGGATGGCTTTTCTGTACCGGTCATCACTTTGATGATACTGTACAAAAATCTTTGTGAGAAACAGGTATACCACATCCGGTCTCTCATGCCTGCAAAGATGCAGCATCGGTCCGTCCTGCATTCTTGAAATCGGATCTGCATTACTGACCGCTGAAAACAATATTTTCTTCCCCATAATATCACATCCTCCGATTTGCTGTAATCATTTTCGGAATCAAAAGTCCTGGAAACCAGGGCTTTTGACAGCTCATCCTGTTATCTGAATCTGTTTCCTCTTCTAAGAGACAGGATACAGGCATTTTTTACAGTATCTCTGTCATTTCCTGCCAACAGGAATCCGTTTTTATGACAGAAGGTAAGTCCTTTTATTCCGCTTGTTTCTTCAAGCTGTACTCCCGCAAGTCCTCTCCAGTCTTCCGGAAAACTCAGCCTGTTTTCGTAGGAATCCACAGAAACCGGAACACACTGTGCGTTGAAACCTCCCCTGAAAGAGGGGTATATTACATAATAGTATCCATCTTCACGGACAATATTTTTCCATGGAACTCCTTCATCAAGGATCACGATTCCATGTTCCGATCGATTCATGGCATCTTGTACAATTTTTTCTGCTTTTTTCTGACTGCGGAAGATCCGGAATCTGTTTTCCAGAATGACTGTGGCAAAAGACACTGCTTTTTCAAACTGGTCATCCTGATTCTCCGGCAGATCCCACTGACTGTTAAAGTCATTGATGATATCCGCAATTTTGTCTCTCGTTCCGCCATTATCAGAATCATCAAGCGGTTCAATAAAACTCTTTTCAAATTCCTCTGCATCTTCCGCAAGAAAATCTTTCCCGAATTTTCTCCATAACAGACCAAAGGATGCATATGGTATTCCATCTTCCCTTACAGGACTATCCGCCTGATGATGATCAAATTCCCCATACCCAATATCAAAAACAAGTCCGTCATATCCTTCGGGAACCTGATTCCCTCTTTCAATGATCACATCGGGATTCATGATACGGAGCAGTGCCGCTGAAAACACATCATCAGCGTGAAATTTGCCGGCGTGTGTAAAGGCTTTTTTGATGTTCATGAAATACCTCCTATCGTTCTGACATAGTGATACCGCATATAAGGGTATATTTTGTATTAATTTTAATATAAATCGTATCAAATTTCAATCAGTATAGAGAATAAACAGTTTTTATCTTTTATATCCGGTTGTTACCAGCTGATTCATTATGAACTTGAAATACTTTTCTGATTGGGGAATGAAGGCGACCTTCTTTTGATATCAATATTCGTTTTGATAAAAATTATAGAAAAAATGAATTGTTATTTATATAGATTTCAGGTCAAAAAATAGAGGAAAAATGCACATTTATAATTGAAAAGAGGTTCCAACGGTATCAATTCCTCATAGGTAAGGTATAACGGAGTCAAGAGGTTATTTGGTGTCAGGGACATATAGTGTCAATTCCTCATAGGTAAGGTATAACAGGACAATATGTCCAACTTAGTTTTAGGACCACGTAGTACATTTAAGTGTCAATTCCTCATAGGTAAGGTATAACAACAGTATTTCTGCTGTCTTCTCATTTATATTACCTCTTTTTTCCTCTGCTTACAAGCATTTTCTCCCAAAAAGTCGGTCAATCTCCTTTTCATCATCTGAACCATCATCTTATCCTCTCTAAGCGAGAGTGCAATCTCATCTTCCACTGTTCCATAAGTTCCCTCAAAATAAATAATTCCATTATTCTGCAAGCTCATACAGAGCAGTTTCAGATAAATGATCACCAATGTATCTCCGCTGGGAAGGTTTCTAAGGAAAAGTACGGAAGGTTCGTCCCAGAAACTTTTCTTCATCTTCAACCAATAATATCTTTTATTTGCTGCCAATCCTATACACCTCCTTCCTAAATGTTTTATGACCTTTCAGATAAGGATACTTGGTATGTAAGCAGTATCGGTACGCGAAGTCCTTTCTGTGATACTGACAGCCTGTACACATTTTTTCTTCATCAATGTTATCTTTCTTGCCAGGCACCTGCATCATCATCTGCTCATAAAACGTCAGATGCCCTCGCATGTTACCTCTCATGACTTTTGCCCCAACAATTTTTTCATACAAAATCCGATGCATGGATTGTTACGACCATAAGGACAACCGTCACATGGACCAACCGGTTTCTTCGGTTTATCTGGTAACAAGTAATAGCATTTCTCTTCGCCTAACACACAAATCTTATTTTTATCATCCCACCAATAGCAATAATCACATGACTTTGGTTTATCATCTGCATACCTGGCTTCTTTATTCATTTCACTCATTTTGAATTCTCCTAAGTTTTTATTTTTACAATTCTCTGCACACACTTCTGGTGTGGACAAAAGCATTTGCAGACTTAATTGCAAAAGGATATGGCGGAACTTTTGGCTCCGCCACATATTTTCACAATTAATGTTTTTGAATCAAACTTGTCCCCGACTTCCCTGATTGCAATGGGAACATTCCAGCCCGTACCTGGTCGGTACTCATAGGACTCTCACCTCTCCGTGGAACTCACCGAGCCGCCCACGCATCATGTACGTGACTAGACGGAAGTATCATTATCCCAATTCAGACTTCATGGCAATCAGACCGCACCACCGATCTGTTTCCGATCTCTGTTGATCGCTCGCTGTAAAAACAGGTCCTCGCGCCAGAATCATCGTTGCTCCATCCAAACGGATATAAACTGGAATGCTGCGTATTCTGTTTTCAAGGTTCAGGAAGGTTTCAATCCCTCCTACTTTTCTGGTGGGGACGGAAAATTGCCAATCTGGTGTGATTTTTTAAAATTTTTTTGAAATTTTTTCTGCGAGTGCAGAATTGAGATGTTTAGATATGAATTTTGAACAAAAAAATGGCCCTGTATCTTTCAATACAAGACCAATCATTTAGATTATTCTATTCTTTTATTTTTCTGATAACCTGATTCACTGTGCTCCACAAGATATTCAATATCAATAAAATAAATCCTATTGGAATCAGTGCAATGCAAAGTCCTATTGTCATAAGCCAGGAACAAATCTTATTCTTCATCTCCATCAGCTCCTGTACATCTTAAATCAATGCTTCCTGTAAAATCTTCATAGTCAACCATGATATAATTTCCCCCACTTTCAAAAGAAAGCACTTTTTCAAAATAACCGTTATCATCAGGGGAAATATAGACTACTTCTTCATTCATACGTACACGGATCTCTGCACTACCAGATTTCGTTTCAATGTTACCATTGCAAATAACCGTTCGCTCTTCTACACCAGCACCACCAAATACTACATCCCGTCCAGTCATCTGTTCTACCTGAGCATTGTAACTTCCTGAATAATAGTCGCCTGACTGTTCCAAAGTTCTTTCTCCACATAAATCAGAATCTTTTGTAATCTGTTTCTTTCCAAGTGCTTCAGTCCAGTTTTCTACCTGCTCTATAATTTTAATTCCATCAGAATTATTGTTCCAAGCTGAACAGCCGGACAAAACGGTCAGCACGCAAATAAGCAAAGTACCTGCAATCACTTTCTTCATCCTATGCTTCCCTCCTGCCGCTTACAATTACATAATAAGAATTTGAGGTGATCTTATATACGAATGCATACAGAAGACCAAACAACAGAAAACATATGACGAGTACCACAAGAATCATTTTCAGATTATTGAGACCGAACAGCATAAGCATCCTCCAGATAAATGGAAATGCAAAACCTAAATGAATTCCCGCAAAAACAAGAGGTGCAAAAAATACCGTCAGCATCTGGGAATTGATACTTCTTCGGATATCTTTCTTTGTCATTCCTACTTTCTGCATGATCTCAAATCTGGCCTGGTCCTCATAACCTTCGGATATCTGTTTATAATAGATGATCAGCACCGCTGCAAACAGGAATACAATGCTTAACATGATACCAAGAAAATACAGACTTCCATATAATTCCATGAACCCGTCTCTCTGTACCGCCTTGCTTTCTGCTGATAAGGAGCTGATATGGTATTCTCCTTCCATATACATGTTTTTCAGCGTTTCTCTGATCTGTGATGTAGCTTCTATTTCTGCTTCTTCTGTATCAAAGTCTGCTCCGAATCGCCATTCATATACAAATATGGAATCACCAATCGTATTCGCAAGATCTTTTACCGGTTCAATAAATGTGTACGGATCATTTACCACCATATATACTGTCGGTGCAATCATTGCTTCTGCGTCTCCATCTGTTGGAAACTCGTGAAGCCTTTCTTTTACCGTGTAAGCATCCGCTCCTTCTATCGCAAAGCTATCCCACTCGTATTTCAGACGATCACAATAAATCAGGCATTCTTTTTCTCCAAGGCTCTTTTTCTCATTTTCCATCTCATTATAATCATCCAAAGAAAGAATTGATAAATAGCCCACATTATCATACGTATCAAACCCAATCATAGTAGAAGTGCTCATCTGGGTCGTGATCCCCTTTTCTGTAATCAATCCAGAGGTGTTAAAAGAACGGATTCCGGTTAAATCTGTCTCTTCTTTGCAATAAGGCGCTATGTTTTCACGAATCTTTTCTATATTTTCATCACTGACTCCTTCTGCCTGGTCAAACATTACAGAGACATTTACATCATTTGGATATCTGTTATGAAGGGCATCTTCTGTTCCGAAATACAGGCTTGTTGTTGCAGATATCATGACTAGCACCATAGTAAGAAGGATACAGATGGATGCAAGACCGGCTCCGTTTCTTCTCATTCGATAGATCATAGAAGAAACAGATACAAAATGATTCGGTTTGTAGTAGTACCGCTTATTCTTCTGTAAAAGTTTACAGAACGCAACGGAACCAGCCATAAAAAGCAGGTAGGTTCCTATGATAACCAAAATAACTGCTCCAAAGAAGATGGTAAATGCTGACAACGGTTCTTCGATTGTCACTGCAAGATAATATGCTGTTATCAGTAAAACAATCCCAACTGCTGCATAGATCCAGTTTCTTTTCGGAATCCTCTCCCCGACCTTGTTACTCTGCATCAGTTCCAAAGGTCTGGCTTTTCTTACCTTACGAAGAGAATTGATAAGAAGAATCAGATAAATAATCCCATAAATCTGCAGGCTCTGCCTGATCGATATTATCCCAATATAGAAATCATAGGTGACATCCATGTGAAGGATATTTAAGATGATGAGTTCGGCAATCTTTGATAATGCAATCCCCGCAAAAAGTCCGATCGCAATGGCACAAACACCAACAAAAATGCTCTCCCATACCATCAGCTTGCTAATATTCCTTTTGTCCATTCCCAAAATATTATAAAGACCAAATTCCCTATACCTCTGGCGGATCAGAAAGGAATTGGTATAAAAAAGAAACAGAAGAGAAAACACAGCAATCACAATACACCCAAGTGTAAGCATGATTGTCAGATAAGAACCGCCAATCATCTGCATGAGCGTAGGGGACTCAATCAGATAACTTAAGATATAATACATCATGACCATCACACTGCCGGTAAGAATATACGGGATATAAAGTTTCTTGTTTTTACGGATTCCTTCCCATGCAAGGCGCGGATATAAACTCACTCTCATCTTCGATCACCACCTGTCGCCAACATGATCAACGTATCCGAAATCATCTGATACAACTGTTCATCCGTCTTATTACCTCTGTAGATCTGATGGAATACCTCACCGTCTTTAATAAACAATACCCTGCCTGCATGACTGGCTGCCTTTACGGAATGGGTAACCATCAGAATTGTCTGTCCATCAAAATTAATGTCACCAAACAGACGAAGAAGTTCATCCGTTGCCTTGGAATCAAGTGCCCCGGTTGGTTCATCTGCCAGGATCAGTTTAGGATCTGTGATCAATGCTCTTGCCACTGCAACTCTCTGCTTCTGTCCTCCGGAAATCTCATATGGGTACTTTTTTAAAAGCTCCATAATACCAAGTTTCTGTGCAATAGTTTTAATCTTTTCTTCCATTTCCACATGCGATTTCCCTGCAAGTACCAGCGGAAGATAGATATTATCCTCCACGGATAACGTATCCAAAAGATTAAATTCCTGAAATACGAATCCAAGATTATCTCTTCTAAATTCCGCAAGGCGTGACTCCTTAATATTTGACAAATCCATTCCATCCAAAGAAACAGAACCTCCCGTCGGTTTATCCAGCGAAGCGAGAATATTTAACAACGTTGTCTTGCCAGAGCCGGATTCTCCCATAATGGCAACATACTCTCCTTTTTCCACACTGAATGATACATTTTTCAAGGCTTCCACTTTATTTCCACCAAAACGTGTCGTATATGTCTTTTTCAGCCTGTTTACTTCTAGTATACTCATAACAAAAACTCTCCTTTCGAATTTCTGTCCTGATTGTAACAAAAGGGAAACTGTAAGTTCCATCGAATCTCCTTACAATTTCCCCTTCATTTCTAACAGTTTTGTCACATTTCATTTTTTATTCCACATTCAGTCTTTCCTGCTGCAGACTAATCTGGATCAGCGTTCCCTGTTCCTGTTCTGATACCGCCAGAATCTGATGTCCCAAATTGGTACAGATCCTTTTGCACAGATAAAGACCAATCCCGCTTGCCTTTTTATCTACTCTTCCATTATACCCGGTATATCCTTTTTCAAATATTCTCGGAAGATCCTCTGGTGCAATTCCGATTCCGGTGTCTTTGATACACAACATCTTTGGTTCTTCCATATAAATGGAAATCGTCCCATTCGGCGTATATTTGAGTGCATTGGAAATGACCTGCTCAATCACAAAGGAAAGCCATTTTTCATCCGTAATAACCGTTCCTTCCATTTTCCCCATATCCAGCGAAATCTTACGACTGATAAATTCCCCGGAAAACTTTTTAACAGCCGTCTTTACGATACCTCCGATTTCATGCTCTTTGATCACATAATCCGTAGACTCCGAATCAAGTCTTAAGTACATCAGCACCATTTCCACATACTGCTCTATACGAAATAAATCAGCCATCAGTTTTCTGGATAATGCAGAATCCTCATTCTGCAGATTCAGGCGCATGGCTGCGATCGGTGTCTTGATCTGATGTGCCCATACCGTATAGTAATCCATCATTTCCGTAAATTTGTATTCCATCGAACGGTAAAGTTCCTGCTGGTTTTCATTCATAACATGGATTAATTTTTGATATACCTCTTCCTCTAATCTGTCTGCTTCCGGCAGATATTCCATATTGATTTTCCCATCTGACTGCATCAATTCCAGCTTCTGATATTTTCTCCTGACATTGAGATAATCAGAAATGAGAAATCCCGTGCATACAAGTCCGCACAAAGCTACCGGATACAATACGGCACTTATGGGGAGATGGTATAAAGAAAAACAGATGACAAAAATCAAGCCACATATAACTGCTAATAAAAACAATTTGCGTTTCTGTTTTAAATACTTTAATAACAAATCTGTTCCACTCCTAATCCTTTATGATATATCCGGCCCCGAATTTAGTCGTAATAAAATCCGTAAGTCCTGCTGCTTCCAGCTTTTTACGGAGTCTTCCCACATTTACAGTAAGCGTATTCTCATCTACAAAGCTGTCGCTGTCCCACAAAACCTCCATCAATTTTTCCCGGCTGACCACTTTTTCTTTATGTTCCATCAGCGTCAATAAGATCTTATACTCGTTTTTTGTAAGGGAAATCTTCTCTCCCTGATACGTTAATGTGTTATCTCCTGTATGGAGTATCGCACCACGATGCTCCAGTACCGGTACTGCCTGTGCAAAATCATAAGTGCGTCTTAACATAGCCTGTATCTTCGCCATCAGCACACTCTGGTCGAATGGTTTTGTAATAAAATCATCACCGCCCATGTTCATTGCCATCACAATATTCATATTATCTGAGGCAGAAGAAATAAAGATAATCGGCACTTTACTGACTTTGCGGATCTCACTGCACCAATGATATCCATTAAAAAATGGCAGTGAAATATCCAAAAGAATCAGATGTGGGTCAAATTCGGAAAACTCGGCCATAACATTTCGGAAATTCCTTACGTTCTCTGCTTCCAGTCCCCACATCCCTGCCTGCTCATTGATTGCTTCTGCAATACCACGATCATCCTCTATAATCAAAATACGATACATATTTTGTCACATCCCTTTTCTTTTATATGCGTCATTATAACACCTGAGGATGTATTATCAAAGAATACTTTTTACAATATTTCTTTGATACTGCTGATATTATCGATGCGAAACATCTTTAAAACTTTTTTCTTCTTAGCCTCAACTTCCAGCATGACCCATTCTTCATCCAGATCAACCAGAACACCTTTCGCTGAAAACATCATATCAAGTGCTGCCAATGGTTCTTTTAAAGTGATTTCACACATTTTGTTCAAATACTCTGGAAGCACTTTCTGATAGGATATTTTTTTCTCCTCTTTTTTATCATTTCCTGTTTGTTCTTTCAGGATATGAATCATATACGCCATCATGACAATAATGATGATCAATAAAATATCTGTCATTACTCTTCCTCCACAATTTCAATGCCATTGATCATATTGATATCAATCAGCTTGATCACAGTCTCTTTTTTCACAAGATGGTTCTCCTTTGTTCTGGTATATTCGATACGCATCCATTCATCAGTAACTTCCAGGACTCTTACCGCAGCGTTATATCCCCAATCCAGACCCGATTCAAGAAGAAGTTCCAAATCTGAACCGCTGATTTTTACTTTCTTTCCTTCCAGGCATTTCAATAATCTGCTACTTCCCTGCTTCTTTTCTTTAACTACAATTTCCACCCGATTTTCTACCAGATCATCCAAACTGACATGGTAGATTTTTGCCAGTTCCATTGCTTTATCCAGAGAAGGGGCACCTTGTCCCAGCTCCCAATTAGAAATCGTTTGTCTTGTAACCTGTAGTTTATCTGCAAGTTCCTGCTGACTATGACCATTCTTTTTACGAAGTGTTACCAATTTATCTCCTAACATCTTCCTTCTCCATTATCTGGAGAGTATTGTATCAGAAAAAATATAAAATTTAAGGTACGGGTTTTTTCCTACTTACGATTATTTAGGCTTTTCATCATACCTTTATGGTGACAGGTACCGCACTTCGTCATAATTTTCTTTCATACATCGGGATTATTTTATGACAGTCAGTCGCTCTCTTGCGACTGACTAAAGATTTTCATAGATTTTTCTTATGTAGACTTTTCTTACATCTCTTTCAGATTTATTGCCTTATGATAAATCTGTCGATGTTCTCTTGTCAACAGATTTTCAGCAATTTATACTTTTTTTATGGTGCCTGTCACCAATGTGGGCAATTGCGGAAGAACCCAATTTTGGCGGAAACCCTGATCTGTGGTCGCGGAATATACATCCGCAACAATTATTTGTTCCATTATGTAATCTCAGGACAGGGAACATTACTGGTGGATGATACATCTAATCATTCCACTGAATATAAAATAAAATCAGGTTCCGGCTTTCTCATCGAACCCGGACGGATCAATACCTATTTTGCCGACCGGGAAGATCCCTGGGAATATACCTGCTTTATGGTGACAGGTACCGCATTTCTTAATTTTCAGTTACAAGAATAGAGTATACAAAAAAGACTACCTCGGCAAGAGATAGCCTTAATATTAAGAGAAAAAAGTAAATCAAGCCATCGTCACAGGGTGACGATTTGGTTAGTTTCTTGCCCCAGAGCTTATTAACTCGTGCCCCTGAGCTTATTAATTCACAATATCATCCATTCAATTAGTCATTTTGTAGGCCAACTGTTCGAATTCTCTACCCGAACACTTTATCGAACGCTTATCTAAATGGCATTGTTATAAATTTCCAAAAAGAGCTGGCTTCTTTCGAAACCAGCTCCTTCTCTTTTCTTTATGTATTTTTTATATTTCGTTTATCAAAAGTTTCTTGCCCCTGAGCTCAATGTGCGCTAACAAACGTAAAATAAAACGATCGATTGAATTTATACAAGATATACTTCTTTTCTTACCACGCTTATTCAAATGCTCTTTTATCTGTACTACTCCCGGTTGGTAACTACTTTTTATAATATTCTCGCAAATATCATCTCCATTTATTTTCCAGTACTCTTCAAGCTCAGATAACCACATTCCATCTGGTCCATGTCCATCCCGCTTGGTTTTCAAATGCTCAAAAGCTCTATTCTGATTACTTTGTGAAAGAACTTCTTCAATTGTCAACATACTTCACCTCATATAATACTCGAAAGCGGATGAACCAATCCCAACTGTTCTTTGTAAGCATATTTTACAGAATCAAGACAATAAATAATTACAGAATCAAACTGTGGTGAAACCAACGAAGACAATTCCTCTTTCAATTTTATTAAACCCGCCTCAGAAATATTTCCCTCGAATACCGAACGCTGAATATGCTTTAAATACTTTCTACATACTTTATGTACCTTTGCAACACGCAACTGTTGAACGTCATAAGTCAATATTACATACATTCGAAATATCACCTCTTGAATTTGAAATTCCTCATAGGTAAGGTACAACGTTATTTCCGCAGTTAGACACGCAGCAAAGATGAAAGGTGTCAATTCCTCATAGGTAAGGTATAACAACAGTATTTCTGCTGTCTTCTCATTTATATTACCTCTTTTTTCCTCTGCTTACAAGCATTTTCTCCCAAAAAGTCGGTCAATCTCCTTTTCATCACACCCTACAAAT